>NZ_JBTLRJ010000004.1:0-502963 GCF_054482695.1 Devosia sp. CAU 1758
CGAGTGCCCTGCCGTCATTCCCAACCATCTCCCCGTGTTCCGACCAGCACGGGATGTTTGCTCGGTACCGGCAGCTATCGGGAACGAACTTCGCGCTTGGCAACGGCCGCAATGGGGTCGAAACCGGCCGTCATCGAAAAATAATCCCCACCCCCAAAATCTCCAGCATACTCCCTCCCATCACTCCCGCGCGGACGGACTGCAGCGAACTTTGCGGGGGGAGCCGGGCGGAACTGGGTCGCTCCAGTTGCGCGATTAGGAAGCGGTCACCCTGCGACGAGCGTTCAATGGGGTCCAAGACCTATGCGAAAAACCGGTGTCCCGAGGCGGCGACGTCTCTATATTCATTAGATTTACTGAGACGCACGCGCCTCGGGACACGTCCATTTTAACCGGAGGCGGCAGGGCTGGCCGGCGCGCCTTCATGCGCAAATTCTGGACAAAGGCAGGGCGCCTCGGCGCCAACCGTACGCTTCGGTACGGTTTGGCCTTGACCGAAACCCCGCTTTCGCGCGATGACCGTGCCCAATAGCGAGGTTCCTAAGCCCCATGGACAAGTTCACCACCCTGACCGGTGTCGCAGCGCCCCTGCCGATCATCAATATCGACACCGACATGATCATCCCCAAGCAATACCTCAAGACCATCAAGCGCACGGGCCTGGGCACCGCCCTGTTCTCGGAAATGCGGTATAATGAGGATGGCTCGGAAAACCCCGATTTCGTGCTCAACAAGCCCGCCTATCGCGGGGCGCAGATCATCATTGCCGGGGACAATTTCGGCTGCGGCTCGTCGCGCGAGCATGCCCCCTGGGCCCTGCTCGATTTCGGCATCCGCTGCGTGATCTCCACCAGCTTCGCCGACATTTTTTACAATAACTGCTTCAAGAACGGCATCCTGCCGCTTGTCGTGTCGCCCGAACAGCTCAAACTCCTGCTTGATGATGCCGAGCGCGGCGCCAACGCCACCCTCACAGTCGACCTCGAAACCCAGACCGTCAAGGGACCGGATGGCGGCACGCTGCATTTCGACATCGACCCGTCCCGCAAGCAGATCCTGCTCGAAGGGCTCGACGATATCGCCGGTACGCTCAAATCCGATCCCTCCATCTCGGCCTTTGAAGGCAAGATGGCGGCTGATCGCCCCTGGCTCTAAAGCACGAGAAAAAATTGGTCCAACGCGTTTCCACCGGCTCCCCCTTCGAAGCCACCTTCGGATATTCCCGCGCCGTGCGCCACGAGGACACCATCTATGTGTCCGGCACCACCGGCTATGACTATGCCACCATGAAAATGCCCGAGAGCGTTGGCGCGCAGGCGAAAAACGCCCTGGCCACCATCGACAAGGCATTGCAGGAAGCCGGTTCGTCAATCGCCGACACCGTCCGCGTGGTCTATTATGTCGGCGACCGGTCGATGGTCGACGCGGTGGTCGCCGCCGTCGGCCCGGTATTCAAAGACATCCGCCCGGCTGCCTCCATGCTCATCGTCCAGATGATCGAAGAGGGCATGAAGATCGAGATCGAAGTCACCGCCCGCATCGGCGCGTCGCGGTCATGACCACAGGTCCCAACATCGAATTTGTCGAGGAGCCGAGCGGCGAGCAGGTCGAGGCGGTGCTGGCTATCCTGTCGGAAGCAGCCGAGGGGCAGCGGCCCGGCGGCGATTATCGCGATTATGGGTTCATGCTCCGCGATGACAGCGGAGCCATTGTCGGCGGCATGACCGGCTATGTTCTCTACGATTGGATGTTCGTGCAATTCTTGTCTGTCGCAGAGCAATTGCGCGGACAGGGACTCGGCGAAAAGCTCATCGACGCGGGCACGCAATGGGGGCGCAAGCAGGGCCTTCGCGGGATGTGGCTCGATACTTTTGCATTTCAATCTCCAGACTTTTACCGAAAGCTGGGCTTCAGCCAATTTGGCGCAATCGAAGATCACCCCACCGGATCCCGGCGAATTTTTTTTCAGAAACGCTTCGACTGAGGCCGGGCAATGACGCGGCCACAACTTGCTCTGACGATCCATGCAGCGCTCCTGATCGGGGCGCTGTTTTTCATCGTGCCCTGGCTGACCACCTGGGACAGTCGCGCCGGTTACCTGTTTTCGCTGGCCTTCTACTGGCTGTTCTTCTGCCTGCCGGTCATTGGCTGGCATGCCCTGGCCGGCAATGACGGGCGCCTGTTTTCCGAAAAACTGCCCTGGCGGGACTGGTGGATCATTCCGCTGCTGCTGGTTCAGGCCGGTCTGGTCGCGCTGGTCAATTTCGTGCCCAACACCTCAATTCTCACCAGCGGCGGCATGTATCTGGCCCTGCTCCTGGCCACCATCAACGGCCCCCTGGAAGAAATCGCCTGGCGCGGCGGTTTCCTCGCCACCTTCCGCGACAAGCCGCGCCTGGGCTTCTGGCTGGGTTGGGCCCTGTTCTCTGCCTGGCATGTGCCGTTGGCCCTTAGTGCCGGCATCATCTTTGATGGCGGCGCGCTCACGCTCATCGGTGGGGCCGCAGCGTTGGGCCTGTTGTGGAACTGGGTCGCGTGGCGCACCGGCTCGGTCTTTTATGTGAGCCTGGCCCATGGGCTGACCAACCTCTTCGCCTTCTGGGTGTTGTTCGACCGAAACGGCTTTGCGGGCGCCTGAGGGCGCCCGCATGGTCGTTCAACCCCTGCGCATCGGGTCGATCGCCGGCGGGATCACACGCCCCCGGCGCACCGCCTCGATCAGGGCAGCAGCGGCAGGATGCGCTGGTAGCGTTGCGCCAGGTCCAGCCAGTCCCCGATATCGAGGGACTCACTCTCGTCAAGTTCGGCATGGCATTTCATCGAGGCATTGACCTGTAGCCCGTCGATCCGGTCCACCCACGGCCCGGCATGCCTTATGGTGCTGGCAAAATGGATCGGATGCACGCAATTGATCATGTAATAGGCCGGTGACCCGCCGGTTGCCGCCTCGACTTCGCCAATGGCGTGGCCCAGCGCCTTGCCGCCGGGCAGGCGCCCATCGGTTTCGAGCGTCAATGACAGCACGCAGCGCAAGTCTGCTGCCTCGGCCAGCTTTGCAATGCCGATGGCTTCGGGTGTGTTGGTCAAAGTATAGGCCGTCACCAGATCCGCCTCGGCTTCGGCAAAGGCGGCCGCCTGGCACTGGACGGGTTCCACCATTGTCGTCCTTGCGCTCACCGGCATTTTCCCGCTATGTGCCAGCCAGGGCGTAACCACCAGTACGGCAAGGATCCATCATGGCCACCCATTCCCTTTTCCTTCTGCCCGGCGACGGCATTGGCACCGAGATCATGGTCGAGGTGGAAAAGCTCATCGCCTGGACCAATGCCGAGGGTCTGACCGATTTCTCGACCGACACAGGTCTTGCCGGCGGCGCCGCCTATGACGCGCATGGCGTCGCCATTACCGACGAGGACGTCGCCAAGGCCAAGGCCGCCGACGCCGTCATCTTCGCCGCCGTGGGTGGCCCCAAATGGGACGATGTCCCCTATGAGCACCGCCCGGAAGCCGCCCTGCTGCGCCTCAGGAAAGAACTGGCTGTCTTCGCCAATCTGCGCCCCGCCATCTGCTACCCGGCGCTGGCCGAAGCGTCATCGCTCAAGCGAGAACTGGTGGAAGGCCTCGATATCCTCATCGTGCGCGAACTGACCGGCGGGGTCTATTTCGGCGAGCCGAAGACCATCACCGATCTCGGCGACGGCCAGAAGCGCGCGATCGACACCCAGGTCTATGAAACCTACGAGATCGACCGCATCGCCCGCGTCGCCTTCGACCTCGCCCGTACCCGCGGCGGCAAGGTGCACTCCGCCGACAAGAAGAATGTCATGAAATCCGGCGTGCTCTGGGACGAAGTGGTCAAGGGCGTCGCCAGAGACTATCCCGATGTGGAACTGCACCACATCCTGGCCGATAACGCCGCCATGCAGCTTGTGCGCACACCCAAGCAGTTCGACGTCATGGTCACCGACAATCTCTTCGGCGATATCCTCTCCGACGTCGCCGCCATGCTGACCGGCTCGCTGGGCATGCTGCCCTCGGCCTCGCTCGGCGCGCCCGACCCGGTCACCGGCAAGCGCAAGGCCTTCTACGAACCCGTGCATGGCTCGGCTCCCGACATTGCCGGCAAGGGCATTGCCAACCCCATCGCCATGATCGCTTCGTTCGCCATGGCCCTGCGCTACAGCTTCGGCATGATCGAGCTTGCCACCCGCATCGAAGACGCCATCTCCGCCGTCCTCAGCGATGGCCTGCGCACCGGCGACATCGCTCAGGACAACCGCAAGACGGTCGGCACCGAAGACATGGGCGCTGCGATCCTGGCCAAGCTCAAGGCCTAAGAACCCCAGCCCAATAAAAAGCCCCGGTGTCACCACCGGGGCTTTTTTCATTCCAGCAAGCGCCGGACTTATTCGGTAGCGGCTTCCTCAGCAGCAGGAGCTTCTTCGGCAGGCGCTTCTTCGACAGGAGCGGCCTTCGGCGCGTTCTTGGCTTCTTCGATGGCAGCGGCCTTGGCGGCCTTTTCCTCGGCGCGTGCCTTTGCCTTCTCGCCCGGAACGCCGGCCTCGGGATTGTTGCGCGCATCGCGCTTGGCAAGGCCGGCAGCGTCGAGGAAGCGCAGCACGCGGTCGGTCGGCTGGGCCCCATGCGACAGCCAGTGCTTGGCGCGCTCGGTGTCGAGCACGACGCGAGCTTCATTGTCCTTGGCCAGCAGCGGGTTGAAGGTGCCCAGCTTTTCGATGAAGCGGCCATCGCGCGGCGAACGGGCGTCGGCAATGACGATGTGGTAGAAGGGGCGCTTCTTGGTGCCAGCGCGGGCAAGGCGGATCTTGAGAGCCATTTTGCAGTCCTGTTGAGTAAGTTCGGTTGAGTTTTCGGATTATTTCTTCTTGCCCAGGCCGGGAAGGCCGGGGAAACGCGGCGCTCCGCCAAGACCGGGCAATGCCGGTCCTCCGGAGGATTTCAGAAGCGCATTGACGTCGCTGGGCAGCGCCTTTTGCGCAGGAAGGTCGGCCGAAGGCAGGCCCTTCAATTGCTCGGGACTGATGCCGGCCTGGCGGGCCATCTGCTCGAGCTGCTTGGGATCCATCTTGGAGAGGTCCGGCATGCCGCCCATCATCGAGCCCATCTTGCCGCCGAACATCCCGCCCAGCGCGCCCATGCCGCCCTTGCTAACCTTCTTCATCATGTCCGCCATCTGGCGGTGCTGCTTGCTCAGCTTGTTGATTTCGCTGACTTCGACACCGGCGCCGGCAGCGATGCGCTTGCGGCGGCTGGCATTGAGCAGGTCCGGGTTCTCCCGTTCCTTCCTGGTCATCGAATTGATGATGGCGATCTGCCGGTCGAACACCCTTTCGTCGACATTGGCGCCGGCCATGGCTTTCTTGATCTGGCCCGCGCCGGGCAGCATGCCCATCAGCCCGCCCATGCCGCCCATCTTCTTCATCTGGACCAGCTGGGATTTCAGGTCCTCGAGGTCGAAAGATCCCTTCTTGAGCTTTTTCGCCATCTTCTGGGCGTCTTCGGCGGAGACGTGTTCGGCGGCCTTTTCGACCAGCGACACGATGTCGCCCATGCCCAGGATGCGGTCGGCGATGCGCGAGGGATGGAAATCCTCGAGCGCATCCATTTTTTCGCCCACCCCGATCAGCTTGATCGGCTTGCCGGTGGCCGCGCGCATCGACAGCGCCGCGCCGCCACGCCCGTCACCATCGACGCGGGTGAGGACAATTCCGGTGACGTCGAGACGCCCATCGAACGAGCGCGCCACATTGATGGCGTCCTGCCCGGTCAGTGCATCGACCACGAGCAGGATTTCATGCGGCTTGGCGATGTCCTTGATGGCAACCGTCTCGGCCATCAACTCGTCGTCGATATGGGTGCGGCCCGCCGTATCGAGAATGAGCACGTCATAGCCGCCGAGACGGCCTTCGCGCTCGGCGCGGCGGGCGATCTCGACCGGGGTTTCGCTCGAAACGATGGGCAGCGTCTCGACGCCCACCTGTTCGCCCAGCACCCGAAGCTGCTCCATCGCGGCCGGACGGCGCGTATCGAGCGAGGCAAGGAGGACCTTCTTCCTTTGCCGGTCCTTGAGGCGCTTGGCGATCTTGGCCGTGGTCGTGGTCTTGCCCGAGCCCTGCAGGCCGACCATCAGCAACGTGACAGGTGACGGGGCGTTGAGGTCGATGGTGACGGCATCGGAACCCAGCACCTGGACCAGCTCGTCATTGACGATCTTGACCACCTGCTGGCCCGGCGTTACCGAGCGGGTGACCTCGGCGCCGACAGCGCGTTCGCGCACCTGCTCGACAAAGGCGCGCACCACTTCGAGCGAAACGTCGGCCTCGATCAGCGCCCGGCGGATTTCGCGCATGGCCGCATCGACATCGGCAGCGTTGAGCGCGCCGCGTCCGCGAAGTCCATCGAAAATCTTGCCAAGCCGGTCGCTTAAGCTCTCAAACATTGTCTGTCCTTTTCGCTCACGGGCCAATCCCGCAAGAGATAGGGTTCAAAAGGCCAAATGCAAAACCCACCCGCGGGCGCAACGCGCTGGCGGATGTTGGCCTCCGGGATCGGTTTATACCTCGAGGGGTCCCGGTCGGCTGGTCAGGAGCAAATGCCTGATGAACGCGCTGGCTTTAGGGGAAAGCGGTGGTGGAGTCAAGGAAAGAGGGCAAAATCTGGCGCTAGAACAGGTGCTCGATCGTCGATGCAAAGCAGGCCATCGGGCCTGAGCGCCGCCTTGAGACGCGCCATGGCCTCTTTCTGCAGTTTTGGATGCCGCCCGTCCAGCGCCCCGACCCGCATGGCAAAGGCAAGGTCGAATAAGGGTTCGTCTGCCTCCAGCACAAAGTCCTCGATGGCGCAGTGCCGATACTCCAGCTGTCCAGCCGCCAGTTCCTCTGCTGACCCTGCCTGCGCCAGCGCAATCGCTTTGGCCGAGCGATCGATCGCCACGATCTTGCCGGTGGTCAGCATGCGGCTGATGGCCCGTGCCGCCACGCCCGGCCCGCAGCCGATTTCAATGATGCGCATGTCGGATCGAATCGGCAATGCGGCGATGGCCTGGACTATTCGCGGTGAAATGGTCTTGCTCATGACCTGATGGTCCGCCCGGTCCGTGCCAATTCCTGTCAGCAGCTAGACCTTGAACGCCACGCGCACGCCGCCCCAGTGTCGGCCATTGACCATGATCGGCGCCGAACAGTCCTTCATCAGCGCAAACTGCCCGCCGCCCATGTCGCGCCGATAGGTCTGCAAGAGGAACGGCTTGGTCGAGCGCCCGGCCGACAGGCCCGTGCGATCATTGAAAATGCGCCGGTTCCGGCAATTGGCGGCGTTCCACACCGGATCGTCGCCCTGCGGCTGGGAATAGACCTTGTTGTGGGTCGGCAGATAGCCATTGCGGTCCACTGCGGCGCAAAAGGCGATGCGCTTGTCGAAAGCCAGCACTGGCTCCTGCACGGCCGGCAGCACCTTGTCAGTAAAGGCGGTAAAGCGCGTCGTGACTTGGCCGGGATTGCTGTGCGGCACGGCACGATAATTCTCGTCGAACAGGTCGCTCATGCCGATTTCGCCGCGCTTGACCGCCCCCTCGAACAGCGCGGAAATCTCCTCGGCCTTCGCCCGCGCCAGTTCGATAAAGCGCGCATCGGCGGTTTCCACCCCGGCCTCGACCAGGAACAGCATGAAATCCTCGGATATGCCCAATATCGTCTGGGTCCGCGCCTCTGCTTTTTCGAGATAGGTCCGGCATTCGGCGACGCCATCTGCCAGCGCCGAGAGTTCGCTCTGCATGGTCTCGAAGCCAGCAATCGATTGCTCTACCGGCTGGGCCATGGTGTCGATATCGGTCACCAGCCGCCCCACCGAATCGACCAGTTCCTCCAGCGTCGCCGTAGCCTCGCCGGCCGCACGGGAATCGGTCATGGCCTGTTGCGCCGCCTCCGCATTGCCCTCGGCCTGGCTCCGCAGGCCCCGGAGGGCCTCGGTCAACTCGCCCAGATGAGAGACAGTCTGGCCGGAAAATTGCTGGATCTGGTCGGCCAGCCCCTTGACCGCATTGGCAATGATGGCAAAGCCGCGCCCGGCATCGCCGGCCCGCGCTGCCTCGACCGACGCGTTGAGCGCCAGCAGCTTGGTCTCACGCGCAATCTGGGCAATGGCCATGCTGGCCTTTTCCACGCCCTTGACTGTGTCCGAAACCGTGTCGAGCCGCGAGCGGAAGCCCAGCGCACTTTCCGAGAGCACTGTCATAGTCTGGGTGGTGCGAGTTACCACGTCCGAGATTTGTCCCGCGCTCTGGTCGAGCACCCGCCGCGCATCGGCGGCGGCCTCGCGCGTGACGCCCATGGACTGGCCCAGTCGCGTCGTCGCCGACCCCATTTCCTGGGCTGAACTGCGCGCCGCTTCCGCCTGCAAGGCCTGGCTCTGGCTGATGGAAGACAGGTCGCCGATCAATCCGGCGACGTCGGCAATCTCCACCCCAAGCCGTCCGGCCCGATCGCCTATATCGCCCAGGCGCGTACCGTATCCCAACGGCGCACTGGCCCGAGCAGGTGCACTGGCTGGCATGGTCCCCTCCAACTGTCAGCTAAGGGGACACTACGGATCAATGTGGTAAGAAAGGCTTAACCTTGTGACCCGAGGGCCTCATCGTGATGACCGAGGCCAACGCCGCGCATCAATCTTGCCCGAAGCCCTGCCGGCATGGCCAGAACCAACCGTTTCAGGCCTGGACGCAGCCACCTGTCCCAGAGCCGGATCATTACCCAGCCGCGTGGTGTTATGGGCAACGCATAGTCATGCAGCGCCACCGTCTCGGTGGCAAAGGTAAGCTTGTAGGGCATCACCGGCACGCCCAGATCGCAGCCCTTGAGCCCGCGCTCAGCGCAGGCCTGGATGATTTCGCCGAGGTGCAGCTTGCCCGGGCTTTCGTCGGAATGGGAAAAATCGCGGCTTGCCACAAAGGCATAATAGCGCTCGCCATGCACGAAGCCCCATTGCTCGGCCAGCGGCTTCTCATTGTGGGTGAGCGAAAAGGCCAGCACATTGAGATCGCTGCGCCCCACCAGGCTCTTGCAGAAGGCGGTGAAATCGCCATCGCGGAAGGCGCGCGAGGTCAGCCCCTGTTCCTTGAGGCGATCAGCGCGGCCGCCCAGCGTCCGCTCGATCAGCGCGACCTGCTCGGATGGCCGCACCACGACCTGATGGTGTACCGGGCCGTCGCGCTCCAGCCGATTGCGGGCATTGCGCATGTTCTTGCGCGTCTTGGGGCGCACGGTGGAAAAGTAGCTGGCAAAATCGGGAAAGGCGTCGAGCGCCACATAGGGCGCGCCAAGCGCTTCGCCGGTCCGCACGCGGGTCTTCGGTAGGCCCAGTGCCAGCGCCGAGCCGTCACGAACCTTGAGCAGGCTCACCCCGTCGCTGGGCGCCTTGGCAATGGCAATGCGCAGGAGCCGCGTCACCGCTGCCGCCGGATCGGTATCGGGGTCGAGCAGGACATCGGCTATCTGGGCATAGGCATGGCCCAGCGGCACCAGTAGCGTCCGCGCGCCGGTATTGACCCGCTCGAGCGGCAGGATGCCGACCAGCCGCTGCCCGTCCTCGATCATGGCGATGACCGGGTCGAAATCCTCGTTCTCGCGGGCGGCCTCGAAATCGAAAATGGCCTGCGCCCAACCCAGGCTCTGGAACAGGTTAGAGCCATTGCCGTAGCGCTCCAGCCCCTGCCAGCGATGCGCAATTGCCGCCAGTTCGTCACGCCTCCGCACAACCGAGCCCCGGAGGCCATAGCTGACCGCATCCGCGCTGCGGGCGCGGCGGTCCTCGGGTCCGGCAAGGGTGTCGATAGCATTCATTTTTCGAAGGTTTTCGCTTCTACGTCCCGCACCCCTTCGGGCGCAGCGGGATCGACCTGGAAATCGACGGTATAGACTTTCTTTTTCTGCGGGTTGAGCGGGGAGAATTTCACCGCCCCGGCAATGCCCAGCTTGGTGAGATAGGAGAGACCCGTCACCTGCTGGCTGAGCTTTTTCATCCCCAGCTTGTTGCGCAGCACACCATTGGCATAGTTGACCGCGTAATGCTTGCGCAGGTCGTCGGTCCAGTGCTCGGTGGTGAAGCTGACATTGAGCATGCCGTGATTGACCACGCGATGCGGCCCGTTGAGAGGCCAGTGCAGCATCTGCCCTTCCTCCAGGTCATAGACCTGCGCGAAATCGTCGAACCAGGGTTCGAACGGCATGTCTGTCTCGCGCAATTGCCCCAGGATCAGCTTTTCCAGTGCCGGCTGCGAAATGAACGGCGCCTGGGCTGGATAGACATAGACCTTCTTGGTGCCGCGCACCTGCCACAGGCTCTGCCCCGGCACGTCCGAATGGTATTTCACCGAAACATTGGGCGAGGAGATGAGGATGGTGAGGTTCCGCTTGTAACTCGCAAAGCCCGGCACCCTTTCCTCGAACTCGTCATAGAGGCTGTCGAGCAGTTCGCCATAAGCCGGATTGACCTTGGCAGGCGCGGTCAGGTTCACCCAGATATTGCCGTTCTTGACCGTCTCGATCACCTCAGCGCCCGAGAGGTCCTTGATCTCGCCTTCGCGGCGCTTGGGCGGATTGCCCGGTGTCTTCTGCGAATAATTGACGTGATAGGCCTCGCGCGGGCTTTGCTCGATCAGCGCCGCCAATGCCGCATCGGTAAAGAGCGGTGAATTTGCAAGGCCATGCTGCAGCCGCAGCGCCTGGTTGCCCCAGAGTTTAGGATAGTGAGGCTGCCAGTCGGTGATGATCTGGTCGGAGATGAGTGGCATGTTCATGGACGGACTCCCGCAAAGTCGCACGGACAAGATTTCTTCGCGTCCTAGACTAGCCAATCGCGGGCTGAATGCACATTAAAGCTGCCGCTCTGGTTAAGAGCAAGCCTAGCGCAAGTGGTTAAGATTAAAAGAAAATTGGATGCGTGCCGCCGCCCCTGCGTACAAGCGGATCGCCCCCATGCGTGCGCCCGGACTGGCATTTGCGCACCAATTCCGCCATATAGGTCGCCAATAGGGCCCTTGGCGGCATAGTCAGCTTGGAAAACCGGCGTGAGCGACGTCCCCTTTTTGAAGATGAACGGGCTGGGCAACCAGATTATCGTGGCCGATCTGCGCGGCACCAGCGCACGCGTCACGCCCGACGCCGCCATCGCCATCAATGCGCGTCCAGAAACCCGCTTTGACCAGGTCATGTCGATCCATGATCCCCGCACCCCCGGCACCGTAAATTACATCGAGATCATCAATTCTGATGGCTCCCGCGCCCAGGCCTGCGGCAATGGCATGCGCTGCGTAGTGCAAATGCTCTCGATCGAGCAGGGTCGGCAGCGCTTCACCTTCGAGACATTGGCCGGCATCCTGTTTGGCGAAGAGGCCGGGGACGGCTTGATCACCGTTGACATGGGCACGCCCAAATTCGCCTGGTATGAAATTCCCCTCAACGAGGAATTTGCCGATACCCGCGCCGTCGAACTGCAGATCGGCCCCATCGACGCGCCGGTGCTCCATTCGCCCTCCGTCGCCTCCATGGGCAATCCGCACGCCACCTTCTGGGTCAAGAACGATGTGTGGGATTACGCACTGGACCGCTTCGGGCCGCTCCTGGAAAATCATCCGCTCTTTCCCGAACGGGCCAATATCTCCGTCGCCCAAGTGCTGACGCCCGACCGCGTCATCCTCAGGACCTGGGAGCGCGGTGCGGGCCTGACCGAAGCCTGCGGCACCGCTGCCTGCGCGGCGCTGGTCAATGGCGCCCGCACCCGCCGCACCAATCGCAAGGCGACGATCACCGTTCCCGGCGGTGACCTGGTCGTGGAATGGCTGCCCGATGACCACGTGACCCTGACCGGCCCCGCCGAGTTTGAATGGCGCGGCATGCTCGACCCGTTGACCGGCGCCTGGACGCGCAGCGAGGCCGCCTGATGGGCGTCCAAACGCTGACCTTCGGCTGCCGCCTTAACGCCTATGAGGGCGAGATCATGAAGGCCGAGGCCGCAAAGGCGGGCCTCGACAATGCCGTGATCATCAATACCTGCGCCGTCACCGCCGAGGCGGTCAAGCAGGCCCGGCAGGCCGTGCGCAGGGCGCGCCGCGACAATCCGACGGCGCGCATCATTGTCACCGGCTGCGCCGCCCAGACCGAGGGGCGCTCCTTTGGCGACATGACCGAAGTCGATCTCGTCCTCGGCAATGATGACAAGCTCAAGGCTGAAAGCTACGCGTCCATGACCTTCGGCACGCCCCTCAATGACAAGGTGCAAGTCAATGACATCATGGCCGTGCGCGAAACCGCCTTGCACCTCATCGAGGGCATGGACGGGCGCACCCGTGCCTTCGTTCAGGTGCAGAACGGCTGCGACCATCGCTGCACCTTCTGCATCATTCCCTTTGGCCGCGGCCCTTCGCGCTCCGTACCCATGGGCCTCGTTGTTGAGCAGGTGAAAAAGCTTGTCGCCAATGGCGTTTCCGAAGTGGTGCTCACTGGCGTCGACATCACCTCCTACGGTCCCGACCTGCCCGGCGAGCCCACTTTGGGCACGCTTACTCAGTCCATCCTGCGCCACGTCCCTGACCTGCCGCGCCTCCGCATCTCCTCCATCGACAGCATCGAGGCCGACCCGGCCCTCTATGAGGCCGTCACCGATCCCCGCCTGATGCCGCATCTGCATCTGTCCCTGCAATCGGGCGACGACCTGATCCTCAAACGCATGAAGCGCCGGCATCTGCGCGACGACGCGCTGGCGGTGATCGAAAAGTTGCGTACCTTCCGCCCCGACATGGTCTTTGGCGCCGATGTCATCGCCGGCTTCCCCACCGAAACCGACGCCATGTTTGGCAATTCCCTGCGCTTCATCACCGAGGCCGGCCTCACTTTTATCCATGCCTTCCCCTATTCGCCGCGCCCCGGCACCCCCGCCGCCCGCATGCCGCGGGTGGACAAAGCCATTGCCCGCCAGCGCGCTGCGCTGCTGCGTGCCGAGGGCGAGCGCCAGGTTGCGGCGCTCTGCGCTACGCGGATCGGCCGAATAGAAAACGTGCTGGTCGAGCGCGGCGGAATGGGGCGGACTGAACATTTCATTCCCGTCCGCGTTGACGCGCGTGAAGCAGGCAGGTTGCTGAGCATGCGCATTACGGGCATGGATGGCGACAGCCTTATGGGCGAAGTCCTGCGCGCGGCGGCGTGATCGCTTAGCGCCTCCTGGCACCGATGTGAAGGCAGACTATGACCGATAAAAAGCCCGGCTTTTTCCAGCGCCTCTTCGGCACCCAGCCCGAGCCGGCCGCGCCGCCCGAGACCCTGCCCGAAACCCCGATCACGCCCGACGCCGTGCCGCCCGTGCCGGAACCCGAGCCAGAGCCGGAGCAAGATCCAGAGCCCACGCCGGCCCCAATCGAACCCGATCATCCGCCCCCGCCCGGCCCGCCCGAAACCACGCCCGACTATATCGAGGACGTCGAGGAGCAGGCCGCCTTGACGCCTGTTTCGACGCCGATCATTCCCGCCCCGGCAACGGCAGAACCAAAGGGCTGGTTTTCGCGCCTCGCCTCCGGCCTCCGGCGCTCCTCCGACAATCTCACCACCTCGATCACCTCGGTCTTCACCAAGCGCAAGCTCGATGCTTCCATGCTCGACGAACTCGAAGACGTGCTGATTCAGGCCGATCTCGGTATCGATACCGCCATGGCCATCACCGAGACGCTGCGCCGCGACCGTTTCGACAGGGACATTTCGGGCGAGGATGTGCGCGCCGTGCTCGGCGCCGAGGTCGAGAAAGTCCTTGCCCCGGTTGCCCTGCCGCTCCGCGTTGATGCGAGCAAAAAACCCTTCATCATCCTGATGATCGGGGTCAACGGCTCAGGCAAAACCACCACGATCGGCAAGCTGGCACAGAAATTTGCCGCTGAGGGCAAGTCCGTCATGCTGGCAGCCGGCGACACCTTCCGCGCCGCCGCCATCGAGCAATTGCAGGTCTGGGGCCAGCGCACCGGCGCCCCGGTCATCGCCCGCCCCGCCGGCTCTGATGCCTCGGGCCTCGCGTTTGATGCGGTCACGGAAGCAAAAGCCGAAGCCCGCGACGTCCTCATCATCGATACTGCCGGGCGCCTGCAGAACCGCGAGGAACTGATGGGGGAACTGGAAAAGGTCATCCGCGTCATTAAGAAGGTCGACCCCTCTGCGCCCCACGCGACCCTTCTCACCCTCGACGCCACCACCGGCCAGAATGCCCTCAAGCAGGTGGAAATCTTCGGCGCCCGGGCCGGCGTCACCGGCCTCGTCATGACCAAGCTCGACGGCACCGCCCGCGGCGGCATCCTCGTCGCCATCGCCAAAAAATTCGGCCTTCCAGTGCATTTCATCGGGGTGGGTGAAGGGGTGGCCGACCTCGAACCGTTCGAGGCACGGGATTTTGCGCGGGCAATCGCCGGACGGGAATAGACTGAAAACGCGCTAGCTTGGGTCAACGACCGCAACCGACCCCATTGCGGTCGCTGGTGACCGTTTCAAGAGGTCCCGAAAGCAGCCTTTAGCTGCTCTCCAAAACAACTATGTCCATTGCCTCGCCAGCTACGGCAGCAAATTACCTGCTGGTGGGGACTACAGCTTCGAGAAATGCCAAGATGCGATCAAGGGCTACGATCCCGGCCGGATCATCAAGATTGAATTGATATTCGTGCTGCAGGGGCGGGTGGTTCTCAGGGAAAAACAGGCCCTCAACATGAACGCCCAGGTTGTCGAGCCGCTGCGCCAAAGCAACTGCTTGAGGCTCAAGTGGATCGGCGTTGCCGCTGGTGATGAAGGCCGGCGGGAAATCCGGAGTAACGTATCTGGTTACCGAAGCGAGAGCGAACTGCTCGTCATCGATAAAATTGCGTACGCCAGAGTAAGACCAAAGGACTGTTCGGATGAACCAGCCATAGGGGCCATCCATGCTTACTGAACTCATGTCGAAGGCCCCCGAGACCAGAACCACGCCACGCAGTTGCTCAGAACTTAGAGCCGGAGATATGCCGACGGCTTTTGCATAGGCAGGATCAGAAACGATGTTGGCGAGTTGAGCGGCGATTTGCGCCCCAGCCGAGTCCCCCGCCAGCACGATGCCGCCTGCGTCGATCCCCAAATCGATCGCGTTGTGCAAGAGGTAGTTGATCGCATCATTGGCTTGCCTGACTGGCGTTGGGTAATGCGCGCCAGGTGCCGTGGAATAGTCAATAGCGACGGTGACGTAGCCGTGGTCAGCAAGGATCTTCAGGTAGTTGGCGACCCCATCCTTACTGCCGCCAATCCAACCGCCGCCATGCACCCAGAGCACCAAAGGTAAGGCACCAGTCCTGTTGAAAGGGTGATTGATATCAAACCGTTCCTCAACACCAGTACCATAAGCCATGTTGCGAACGGTGACGACATTCGGCGGCACAAATTTTTCCAGAGCCGCTTCTGAAGCTGCATCATTGCCCGCGAAAGCGAGGGAAAGAATAAGTACGGACGGCCACGGGCTCACCACGAAGGCTACGGTTATAAGGCACAAGGACAAAACAACGATGGCGAACGTCCATGTCAGCATTCGACGCAGATTGCGCATCATCTGACATGTCCTTCGCGCCTACCTACAGTATCAAATGTGGCGACACCCGCGAGCGAGATCATTTGACAGATGCGGGCCCATACTGGTTAGAGCCGGACTGAGATGGCCGGGTCAACCACCACAACATGAGTATGGCTAGAGCAAGTTGTACGACGGCCGCAAGCGCCACCCCTAAGCCCCCCAGCCACGCTGCCGGGGCTATCAAGACGCCTGGGTCATCCAACTGTGTCTCAACCGCCGCGAAAGTCACCACGCCGGCCAGCGCAGCGAATAGGAAGGTGAATGATAGCAACATGGGCAGCAGAACGTACCAGCCGGGGCGTCCTGTATCATGCATCCGACGCCACGCGACAGCGAGCATCGGGAGCAGTATCGCTAGTTGAAACAGTCCACCGAGAACGCGGGGGGTCTGACCAGTTTCCGCATCAACACCGAAGATGGCCGCATCTACAACCGCGAAAAGTGCGGACAAGACCACTGCGAACAAAAAGAACCACCAATACTCCGGTCTGCTGGCCCGACCGGAAAAAACAGCGTACTTCCGGAAGCACGTTTTAACCGCGTTCAAAAACCCCATTCTGTCCCCTAGGCACTTATCCTTTGGTAACCTACCACGTTGGCACCAATGGGCAAAACTACCCGTCTGCCAAGCTTACCTACGGAATTGATCGGCCCTCCCAGTGCCTCGTATCTCACGGAATCGGGTGGATAAAGTTGGCAGCTTCAGGTCTATTTAATCCAGAAGCAGCCAGTCCGCTCACCACCCCTTAGCGGCCCCCGAGCTAAACCTGACAAATTCTGACCACTCTTGTCCGCTAAGCGCTTGCATCAGGCCACAGCTGCCATCACATTGGCTGCAACGCTACGGAACCACGCATGACTGAAAAAGCCGAACCCGAACTCAATTGGGATGAAACCCGGCCCCAGCTGATCAAGCTGGCGCTGGAACTGGGCCCGCTGGTGGTCTTTTTCATCATGAATGGCCGCGCCGACATCTTCGTCGCTACGGCTTGGTTCATGGCGGCCATGGTCATCTCGCTGGCGCTGAGCTGGCTGATCCTGAAAAGGGTTGCCGTCATGCCGCTGGTCACTGGCGTCGTGGTGCTGGTCTTTGGCGGCCTGACGCTATGGCTCCAGGACGATACCTTCATCAAGATCAAGCCCACCATCACCAATACGCTCTTCGCCGCGGTGCTGCTCGGCGGCCTGCTGTTCGGCCAGTCACTGCTCAAATATGTTTTTGGCGATGTCTATAAGCTCAGGCCCGAGGGCTGGTGGAAGCTCACCCTCAACTGGGGCCTGTTCTTCGTCGTGTTGGCGGTGCTCAATGAGGTCGTCTGGCGCTCCACCACCACTGATTTCTGGGTGGCCTTCAAGGTCTGGGGCATCATGCCACTCACCGTCATCTTTTCGATGACCCAGCTGCCGCTGCTCAACAAATATGCCCCACCGGCGGAGCCCGCCAAGGCCCCGCCGATCGTGGTCGAAAGCTAACCGAACAGACCAATTACTACGCCCTGGATCACCAGCACGCCCAGGATGTGCAGGCCATCAATAATGGTCAGCGACCACTTCATGCCTTCATAGCGGTGGTTCATGATCAGCGTGGTGATCACAAAGCCCAGCCAGAGATGCACGGCCACCAGCACGGCATTGGCGATCGTGACCTCGCTCATCAGCCCGATGGTGAACAAGGCCAGGAAAAAGGCCATGACCAGCTCGACCAGTGCTGACCAGATAAAGGGCGTATTGCCGACCTGGAGCTGGTCCTTGGTCTTGCCCAAAGCGTTCAACCACTGCTTGGACAAGCCCATGTACCAGACCGCCCCAAACGCGAAGCTGGCGACGGTGGCCAGCACGATGGCCAGCCAGTTGATACCCATATAATTCATCAGAAGTCCCCCTCGCAAAGGATTGCGCAACAGAATCTAAGCCGATTTTGAGGGAGACAACAGGGGCCTGAGGCCAATTTATCCCCGCCACCAATTCGTCCCGCGTACTCCCGCCCATTCCTCTCGCGAAAGGGCGGACTGCAGCGAACGGTTGCGGGAGGGAATGCCGGGCATTGGGCAGTCGCTTGCGGCCATGGTCTGGTGGGCGGTGGATGAGAGTTCGGCCTCTGTCGATGCAAATCGACAGCGACAGCGCGTGCCTTGGGTGGGCGTGTCGGACAGCTAACCAAGGTCCTGCCTAACGAGAAACTTCGATCCGTCCCGTAGGGCAAATCTCTCCGGTGGAGAGATTTGAGGGGAGAAGGCCATAAGCGCTACGCGCGAATGGCTAGCTCGTTTCGTTTACTTTACCTTGGGACGCGAGCCGTGTCGGGACTCTGCTCTACTCAGTCTCCGCGACGCACTCGGGCCGGGCGGCGCTTACCCATGTGGCAAAGCTAGAGGCCGGCCATCTTGCACAGCAGCGCCCATTCACTATCGCTGACCTTGGATACCGAGAGCCGTGAGAGCTTGACCAACTCAAGCTCTGCCAGTTCTGGCGTCGCCTTGATCTCGGCCAGCGTGACGGGGCGCTTGACTGGCTTGACCGATTGCACATCGACGCAGTCCCACACCACCTCACCCTTCGCATTGAGCTCGCCTGTGCTGTCGGGATGGGCCGGGGTCACCACTTTCATGATGCCCACGATCTCCTTGCCGATATTGGAATGGTAGAAGAAGGCTTCGTCGCCCACCTTCATCTCGCGCATATTGTTGCGCGCCGCATAATTGCGCACCCCATGCCATTCCTCAGCCTCGCCCTTGGCGGTCTTGGCAATGAGATCATCGAAGGAGAACACGTCGGGCTCCGACTTCATCAGCCAATAGGCCATGGTTCAGATCTCCGCGCCCGAATTGTTGATGGCAATCCGCCAGCGCTTGACCTCGTAGCTGGCAAAGACCCCGGCGGGGACGAAGGGATCGGCCGCCGCCATGGCTTCGGCCTCGGCCAGCGTTTCGGCCTCGAACACCACGATCGAGCCTTCCGGCTGTTCCTCGGCATTGAGCAGCGCCCCGGCAAAGACCAGCTTCTTGCCCAGCGAATTGAGATGGTCCAGATGCGCGGGGCGGGTATCGAGCCGCTTCTGCAGCGCACCGGGCGCGTCCTTGGCAATCATGGCATAGAGCATTTTCAGGCTTCCCTTTTGAGCGGACGGGACATCAGCCCCGCGACGATACTGGCAATATCGGCCTCGCCGGCAACGACGGCGTCAACCGCATCGATCAGCGGCGCATCGACATCGAGGCTTTTGGCCAGCGCCGCCGCGACCGGCGCGGTAGCGACGCCTTCAGCGAGCTTGGCCCCCGTTGCCAGGATATCGACCGTCGTGCGGCCAGCGCCCAGCGCCATGCCGAACTGATAGTTGCGCGACTGCACCGAGGTGCAGGTCAGCGTCAGGTCGCCCAGCCCCGCAAGGCCGGTCAGCGTATGGGCCGACCCACCCATGGCGGTCACCATGCGGGCCATCTCGGCAAAGCCCCGCGCGATCAGCGCGGCCCGCGCCGAAGCGCCGAGATTGGCCCCCTCCACCGCGCCGCAGGCCAACGCATAAACATTTTTCAGCGCCCCGGCGATCTCGACCCCGATGCGGTCATCAGCGGCATAGGGTCGGAAACTCGGGCCCGCCAACGCCAGCGCCAGGTCCGAAGTTTCACTGGCATCATCCCCCGCCAGCGTCACCGCCGTCGGCCGTCCTGCCGCCACATCGGCGGCAAAGCTCGGGCCCGACAAAACGAAAGGAATGGAATTGGGCGCCATGTCGAGGAGGATTTCGCTCTGCCGCGCCAATGTCCCGGTTTCCAGCCCCTTGGCCGACAGCACCACTGGCTTTCCCGCCAGCAGCTCCGGATCAAGGCTGGTCAGCAGCGTCCGGGTCGACTGCGCCGGCACGGCAAGGATGACAATATCAGCCTCGACAAGCGCGGCCACAGCCCCGATCCCCGGCAACAGGGCCTGCCCCGGCAGCGCCGCGTCATTCTTGCGCGTCCGGGTGATCGCCTCGGCCTGGTCCTTGTTCCGCACCACCAGCGACACCTGCCGCCCCGCCATGGCGGAGGCCTGCGCCAGGGCCGTGCCCCAGGCGCCCCCGCCGATCACCGCTACGCTTTCATGCCTCATCGCCAGCGACCCTCATATCCGGAGTGTCGAGTGGCCAGCGCGGTCGCGCCACCACGTCCAGCTGGTCATTGGCGCCCAGGGCCAGCCGCTCGGCCCCGGCCCAGGCCACCATAGCCCCGTTGTCAGTGCAAAGAGCAATCGGCGGCACCACGAGGAGCGCACCAGCCGCCTCGCTCACCGCCTGCAAGGACGTCGCAATTGCCCGATTGGCGGCCACGCCGCCGGCCACCACCAATTGCGGCTGCGCATCCGGCAATTCCGCCCGGAACCGCTCCAGCGCCTGCCGCGAGCGGGTCGCCACGATTTCGGTCACCGCCGCCTGGAAGCCCGCTGCAATGTCGGCCACGTCCTGATTGGTGAGGGGTGCCAGGGCCTCGGCCTGCAACCGCACCGCCGTCTTGAGCCCGGAAAAGGAAAAGTCCAGCCGCGCTTCGCGCAGCAGCGGCCGGGGAAACTTGAAGCGCTTGGGGTCGCCCGCCTTGGCGATTCTCTCCACCGCCGGTCCGCCGGGATGGCCGAGCGAGAGAAGCTTGGCCACCTTGTCGAAGGCCTCGCCCAGCGCATCGTCGATGGTGCCGCCCCAGCGCTCGTAATGGCCCACGCCGCGCACCAGCACGAACTGGCTGTGCCCGCCCGACACCAGCAGCATCAGATAGGGAAATTGCACATTGTCGGTCAGCCGCGCCGTCAGCGCATGGCCCTCAAGATGATTGACCGCAATCAGCGTCTTGCCCAGCGAAGCGGCCAGCGCCTTGGCCGTGGTGAGGCCCACCAGCACCCCGCCGATCAGCCCCGGTCCCGCTGTCGCGGCAATGGCGTCGACATCGGAAAGGGAAATGCCCGCCTCGTCCACGGCCTGGGCAATGATATGGTCGAGCCATTCCACATGGGCGCGCGCCGCCAGTTCCGGCACCACGCCGCCAAAGGCGGCATGCTCATCAAGCTGGGAGCGGACCACATTGGAACTTATCGTCCCCCGGCCCGATTGATCCCGCACCACCACGGCCGCGGCGGTTTCGTCGCAGCTGGTTTCAATACCCAGAATGATGGCTTGCGCTTGCCCGGTCACGACGAACTGGTCTACTCCCAACTGAGCCTATCGCCTACTATAGGACCCCTAGCCAATGCAATCGCCCACCCCCTTCGCCCGGATCGGAACACGCGGCAGCCCGCTGGCGCTGGCCCAGGCCAGACTGGTGCGCGAATTGCTGGCAAAGGCCCATGGCGTGGTTGAGGACCGGATCGAGATCGAGGTCTTCTCGACCGGCGGCGACCGCAGCCAGGCCGAGAACACCACCCTTTCCGATATTGGCGGCAAAGGCGTCTTCACCAAGGAAATCGACGAGGCGCTGCTGTCCGGCCGCATCGATATCGGCGTGCATTCTAGCAAGGATGTCGCCACGGGCCTGCCGCCCGGCATTACTCTTGCGGCCTTTCTCGAACGCGAGGACGTGCGCGACGCCTTCATCTCGGTCGCGGTCAAGGGCATCGACAACCTGCCCGAGGGGGCCCGCTTCGGCACTTCCTCCATCCGCCGCGCCGCCCAGGCCCTGCGTTTGCGGCCCGATCTGCGCATCGTGCCCTTCCGCGGCAATGTCCATACGCGCCTGCAAAAGCTGCTCGATGGCGTTGCCGACGCGACCCTTCTGGCCATGGCCGGCCTCAACCGGCTCGACGAGGGCCACCGCGCCACCGCCATTCTCGATCCCGTCCAGTTTATGCCCGCCCCGGCCCAGGGCGCTATTGGCCTGGCCATCCGCACGGATGATAACCGGTTGGCCGACATCGTCGCCCCGCTCGACCATGCTCCGACCCACGCCGCCATCAGCGCCGAACGGACCATGCTGGCCGTGCTCGATGGCTCCTGCCGCACTCCCGTCGGCGCCCTCAGCGGCATTGAAGGCGGCCTGTTGACGCTCAAGGGCGAGATTCTGAGCCTTGACGGCCAGACCAGCTTTGAGGCTCATGCCAGCGGCAGTGACGCCATGGCGCTGGGCGAAACCGTCGGCAAAGCCTTGCTGGCTCAGGCAGGCCCCGATTTCCTCGGAAAGTGGAGCCGCTGATGCGCATGCTGATCACCCGCCCCGAGCCGGACGCACAGGCCACTCAGGAGCGGCTTGCGGCCCTCGATATCGTTGCTGACATCGCCCCGCTGATGACCCGGCAGAACCTTCATGCCCACCTGCCGCCACCCCAGGGCTTTGCCGCATTGGCCGTGACCAGCACCAATGCCCTGCGCGCCCTGGCCGAAACCGCCTCCCTCGCCCCGCTGCTGGACAAGCCCACCATTGCGGTCGGCGACCGAACCGCCCATGAAGCGCGCCAGCTTGGCTTCCGCCATGTTTCAGCAGCCGAAGGAACGCTGGAATCGCTGGCCACCGCCATTGCACTGGCGCGGCTGGACGGGCCAGTCTTCTATCCCGCGGGCAAGCATCTGAGCGGCGATCTGGCCCATGCCCTGGCTCCGCACGGTCTCATGGTGGTGACCGTCCCGGTCTATGAAATGGTGGCCGAAACAACCCTCGCCACCGAAACTTCTGCGGGCCTCGCCTCCGGGCAGTTCGGCGCCGTCCTCTTCTATTCGCGGCGGACCGCCGAGATCTTCTGCGACCTTGTCGCCAATGTGCTGGCGCCGGACATCCGCCGTAACCTGCCGGTCATCTGCCTGTCGGAAAACGTGGCGGCGCCCCTGCTCGATCACCATTTCAGCCGGGTGCTGCTTGCCGACCATCCGAGCGAAGAGGCGATGCTGGCCCTGACCCTGGCTTTTGCCCGCGAGCAAACTGGGTCATGATCGGAATATTGAAAAGGAATGGCCATGGCTGAACAGACCGGCAAGGATATACCAGCAACCGATCCAAAATCGCCCGACGCGCCGTCCGGCAAGACCGGCCCGGTGCGGCCCCCCGTGCTCGAAGGCGCGGCGCGGCCTGCGGCCTCTTCTGCAAAGCCGGCCGAACAGGCTGGTACGGACAAGCCAGCCGCGACCAGACCTGACAAGCCTGCGACGACACCATCACCCCCCAGACCCCATGCCGATGACCCGGAGGGCGGTGGCGGGAGAGCATGGCTCGCCGGCATACTGGGCGGGGCGATCGGCCTTGGCACTGCCTATGGACTGGCCTGGTTCGGCCTCTGGCCCACGCCGGCCCAGGCCCCGGCCCCGGCCGATCCGCGCCTATCGCAATTTGCCACCGCCATCCCCGAACTGGAGACCGTGACCGGAACCGTCCAGGACGAGCTTTCGACCCTGACCAGCCGTGTGGGCGAATTGGAAAACGCTTTGGCCGCCGCCGCACCGGCGGGGGCCGACCCGGCCCTGGCCGAAAGTCTGGCAGCCCTCTCGGCACGCGTCGATGAACTCTCCGCCACTTCGAGCGACGGCTCGGATACCGAGGCGACTGCCGGAGTCTTGGCGGCCATCCAGGTCACGCTGGACAATTTGGAGGCCGAAACGACCGACACGAGCGCCCGGCTCGCTCAGGTTCAGCAGCAGATCGTCGCCCTGTCCGCCAGCGCCGATCAAGACGCCGGCAGTGAGGCGGCCATTATCCGCCTGCCGCTAATATTGTCAGGGCTCGAAAGCGCCATTGCCACTGGCCGGCCCTTCGAGACTGAACTGGCCGCCTTGCGCCGGGCCTTGCCCGAAACGCTGGTGCCCGAAACCCTGGCTGGGCGCGCGGCCACCGGCCTGCCGCAGCCAGAAGCCGTTCAGCGCCGCCTCGACACCGCCCTACCCGACATGCTCGCCGGACGCCCGGCCAACGCCGATGCCAGCTGGCAGGATACCGCCGCCGACTGGTTCCGCGGTCTGATTGCCATGCGCCCAGCCGGCAATATCGAGGGCGATGGCCCCGATGCGGGCATTGCCCGGCTCGAGGCGGCAGTGGCGCGGAGAGACTTCCTCGCCGCCGAGACCGAGCTTTCCGCCCTGCCCGAACCCATGCGCTCTGCCGCCGGCACCGTGGCCGATGACATAGCGAGCCTTGCTGCCGCGGAGGCGTTCCTGACGCAACTGCGGACTGAGGTGCTTGCCGGGGAGAATGGCGCATGATCCGCCTCGCCTCCTGGATCATCGGCAGCTTAGTCGTCGCCGGCATTACCGCCTGGGTCATGGCCCTGCCCGGTACGCTAACACTGGACGTGGCCGGCTACCGCATGCAGCCGCGCCTGGGCACGGCCGTCGTCATCCTCCTGGTCGCCGCCGCCCTGATCATTCTCGGCTGGGCCGTCATCCGCCGAATAGTCGGCGCCCCCCGGTCCATGGCCCGTCGTCGCGCCGCCCGCAGGCGGGAACAGGGTGTCGAGGCACTCTCCGATGCGGTTATTGCGCTGCAATCAGGCGATCCGGCCCGGGCCCGCATCATGGCCCGTGAAGCCCAGGCGCGCCTGCCCGACAATGGCGCCGCCAAGCTCCTCGAAGCCCGCGCCGATCTGGCACTGGGCGACATGCCGGCGGCGCGGGAGCATTATCGCGCCCTGATCGCCAGCGAAAGGACTGCAGTGGCCGCTCTGACTGGGCTTTATGATCAGGCTCGCGCCCAAAACCGTCCCGATGCGGCGCTGACCTTTGCCCGCAAGACCCTGACGCTCTCGCCCGACACCACCTGGGCCGGCCAGGCCGTTTTCGATGATCTGGCGCGGCGTGGCCAATGGGCCGAGGCCGTGGCCATGGTCAATGCCGAGCCCGCTTCATCCCGCGAGGAAAAGGCCAGGAAACGCCGCCGGCAGGCCATCATTGAAACCGCGCGCGCCCGGGAGAGCGAGACCCGCCAGCCCAATGGCGCGCTTGAGCACGCCCTGACGGCGCTCAAGCTCCTGCCCGATTTCGTCCCGGCCGCACTCATCGCCGCCCGCATCTATTCCAACCGGGGCGAAGTCCGCCGGGCTCAGAGCCTGCTCCGGCGCATCTGGCGCGCCACCGGCCATCCAGACGTCGCCGCGCTCTACGCCCATTCCCAGCCCGGCGCCTCGGCGGTGGACCGCCTGAAACGTCTTGGCGAAATCATTGAAATGCCCCCGCCCCATCGAGCCGCCGGCATGGCCATGGCCCGCGCCGCCATCGATGCCTATGACTGGCCCCGGGCCCGCGAAGCGCTGCTGCCCTTTGCCGACGCCGATGCGACCCAGGGCGTCGCCAGCCTCATGGCCGAGATCGAGGAAGGCCAGACCGGCGACCAGGGCAAGGCCCGCGAATGGCTTTCCCGCGCCGTGCGGGCGCCGCGCGATCCGGCCTGGACTGCAGATGGCATTGTCAGCGATGAGTGGGAACCGGTCTCGCCGGTCACCGGGCGTCTTGATGCCTTCGAATGGAAAGTGCCAGTCGCCAGCAATGCCCGACCCGCGCCCCTGGCATCGGGCAACATGCAGCCGCCCCCGTCGCTACCGCAGGCCGAACCGCCTTTGCCCCTTGCATCGGCCGAAAACGCCCAGTAAAAGACCCGCCATCCGTTTGGGACGCAGCCCCATTCGGCGCCGCTTTAGCTCAGTTGGTAGAGCACATCATTCGTAATGATGGGGTCAGGTGTTCGAGTCACCTAAGCGGCACCATTCTCCCACTCAACTTTCGCCTGTCAGCCGGCCTTGGTCAGCAATTCGAGCCGCTGCGCCTGGCGCGCTGAGGGCGCGATGGCCACAGTTGCAGTCGCATCGCCTCCAAACAGCGCCTGCCGCTCCCCCGGCGTCGACATGAAGAACGGGTAGCGATCAGCCACGCGGTCACGGATCGCGGGGACTTCAGCCGCATAGAGCTGCATCGGAAAGGCCAGATTGGCATAAGTGCGCTCGTCACCCAGCGGGCTGGCGCCGAAAATACGCTTGTAGAAGGCGGTATGCTCGGGCCGCACTGCCGACATGCAGAAGCGCACCGGGAAATATTCGCACGCCATGGCCGCGATGCGCAGGGTCAGATAGGGCAGCGCTGGATAGGCCAGCGAGGCCTCGAAATCGGCAGTGAATCGGCCCGGATCGATGAAGCTCTTGCCGCCATCGAGCAGCGGCTGCAGCACATCGGGCCAGACCGACATGCAGGGCGACCAGGGCTGGGCCTGGGTGACCACATGGAAGCGCAGCGAACTGACCAATTGCCCGTCGATATAGACCCCGAAGCAATGGCAATTGGGCAGGTCGTCGAACTCGTCCCGCGTCACCTGCTGGGAGTTGATGGGAATGAAATCCTCGCGCCGATAGGCCTCGTAGCGTAGGCGATAGACCGGATCGAACTGGTCGCCATCGGGTACGCGCCGGTATCGCACATGATCGAGCAGATCGATCAACGTGGTGGCAAATCGCGAACTATTGGCCGTAGGGGTGGCCGCACTCATGAACACTGTCCCCATGTGTAAGGACAGTTCTTAATCCTTTATTAGCCATAGGCGCATTGTGAAAAATGCCATGTCTCCCTACGGAAATTTGCATAGCTTACAAATTTTCGTTCACGGACAAAGCCTTACCGGCGTTAACCAATTATGCGTTTTGCTGGGAGCTGAGCGGAGAGAGGCTGGTTGTTCAGCCGGAAGATCAGCTCGGCAATGTCGCGCGCCGGCAGCGGGCGACTGAAGAAATAGCCCTGCACCTGCTGCACCTTGGTCTGCTCCAGCATGACAGTGAGCTGGTCTTCGGTCTCGACACCCTCGGCCACCACCACCAGGTCCAGGTCGCGGCCCAGTCGCGCTACATTGTTCAAAAGCCGCAGTGCCCGCGGGTTCTGGGCAATGTCGGCCACGAAGGACCGGTCGATTTTCAGCTTGGTGAACGGCAGGGCGCTGAGATAGCTCAGCGACGAATAGCCGGTGCCGAAATCGTCGAGCGCAATGGCGATGCCGCGATCGGCCAGGCCCTTGAGCACGCTATTGGCGAGGTCCCGCTCCTCGATCACCGCCGTTTCGGTTACCTCGATCTCGAGCCGCTCGGGCAGCAAACCGCTCTGTTCCAGCGCCCGATCGACCACAGCGCGCAGGTCAAGGCCCCGGAAGTCGCGCGCCGAGACATTGACGCCCACCCCAACAGATCCGGCCCAGTGACTGCATTCGCGCGTCGCATTGTCGAGCACCCAGGCCGTGATGTTTGAAATCAGCCCCATTTCCTCGGCCAGCGGAATAAAGGTCGCCGGCGGGATAGGGCCAAGTTCGGGATGCGTCCAGCGGGCCAGGGCCTCGCAGCTGACGATGCGGCGGGTTCGGATGTCGAGCAGTGGCTGGAACGCTAGGGTCAGGGCGCCATCGGCCACCGCGTCGCGCAGATCGGATTTGAGGCGCTGGCGGTAGTGATAGTCGATGTCCATCTGGGAGTGGAACACTTGGCTGCGCCCCTTGCCGTCCGACTTGGCCGAATAGAGCGCCAGGTCCGCCTTGGTCATCAGCTCTTCCAGGTCGTCGTTGCTGGTGGGGCTCAGCGCCAGGCCGATGCTGACCCGCACCGGCAGGGTGACGCCCTTGAGCATGAAGGGGGTATCGAAGGCCTCGAGCGCCCGTTCGGCGTCCGCCTGGTGATTTGCGGCACCCTTCCTGAAGGCGGAGAGCGCCACGAATTCATCGCCACCAAGCCGGGCCAGGATCGCATGCTCGGGCAAAGCTTCGCGTAGCCGATAGGCCACCTGGCGCAGCATTTCGTCGCCGATCACATGGCCGAAGCTGTCATTGACATGCTTGAACTCGTCGATGTCGATGATCATCAGGGCGCAAGGCTCGCCCGCAGCGCTGCGCGCTTCGAGCTCGGCCATGGCCAATGCACTGAAATGGCTGCGGTTGGGCAGGCCGGTCAGCGTGTCGTGGCGGGCCATGAAGCTGATGCGCTCCTCGGCATTGACGCGCTCGGTAATGTCCTCGAACAGCAGGACGCTGCGCAATTGCCGCGAGCTAACGGTCACCTCGAAATAGCGGCCGGTATCCAGGGAGATCAGCACCTTGCCCGAGGCGCGGCGCATGATGATTTCGTCCAGTCGCGCCACCGCCGCACGCGGCACGCGGCCGGTATCGCCCAACGCATCGAGTACCGTTTTGAAGGTCTGGCCGGTCAGGCGGTCGATGTCGAGCAGCGCAAAGATGCGCACCGCGCGCTCATTGGCGAGCGAGATCGTGCCATTCTCGTCAAGCATGCACAGGCCATGCTCTAGCGTGGTGATGGCGATGTCGAGCTCGGCGGCCAGACGCGTGACTTCGGCTCGGCCATGCACGGCCGACAGCAGCAGCGCGCGGACATCGCCGGCCAGCTTGCGGAAGCTGATCAGCAAAACGATCAACATGGCTGCCAGGATCTGGTGGTAGAAATCGCCGCGGAAGAACATGGCGACCCAGAGCGGTACCGAAAGCGAGAGAGTCTGGATCGTCAACATCCGGTCGAGGCCGAAATTGCGCGCCACCATGCCCACGGTTGAGGCGATGGTCAGCGTGCAGCTGGCCAGCTCGGCAAATGGATCGCGCACCACCAGAATGGCGACGAGGCACCAGACACCATGAGTGAAGGCCACGAGGGCTCCGCCCAACAGGGCGCGGTTCTCCCAGCGCTCGGCGCCCTCGACGTCGTCGTCGTCTATGCCGGCCTTCCAGAAGGCCTTCATGTTGACAAAGCGTATGGAGCCGACCAGCAGGATGGCGATGGCGACGACCAGGAGGATCGGCGCCTGCGCCTTGAAGGCCGAGATGGCAGCCACGCCGGCGCTGGCCAGGCACCCAAACAGCAATGCCCGCCGGTCGCCATAGACCGAGCGGATAATGGACACATAGTCCAGGGCTGGCATTGTCTTTCTGGCCGAGGTCAGCACGGAACATCCCTTATTGTGCTGCCATTGGGCGCTTTTAGGCCTTAACAACCCCTTGCCCGGGCGCTGCCGGAGCGCTCCGATTTGCCGCAAAGGCTGAATGGCTGGTTAATCCCGTGCCGGTTTGCCTGGATTTGCCGGGGCGCAGCCTTTGGTCTTTGGGAACGTTGATCTTTTCGATTTTTGTGAAATGGAGGACGTCATGGTTGAAAAACTGTCGGCCGCGGGCCGCGAAACAGCTTTGGCTTCGTTGGGGGACTGGACCTATGATCCTGGGGGCGATGCCATTGGCCTGGAGATCCGTTTCAAGGATTTTTCCGAGGCCTTCGGCTTTATGGCGCGGGTGGCGCTTTTGGCCGAAAAGGCCGGGCACCATCCCAATTGGTCCAATGTCTACAACAAGGTATCGATCAGCCTGTCCACCCATGATGCAGGCGGGTTGAGCCAGAAGGATGTCGACCTGGCCGGGAAGATCGACGCGCTGCTGGCCTGAGGCTCAGTGGAAATTGCGGCCCCCGGGCAAGGCGGCATAGGCGCGGCGGCGCGCCATCTCGATCTCGCGAATGGCATTGCGGTCCCGGCTTTGGCTGCCGGGCGGCCCCGATTTCGCTTCGTCGGCCCGCGCCATCATCTTCTCGCCGATATCCTTGCCATGGGCCAGGTCGAGCAAATGCGGGGTCAGGTCCTCCATGTCCTGGGCAATGACATGGATTACGCCCTGTTCGGCCTGTACCTTGCCGCGCACTGCCAGCATGCGGCTGGAGAGCAGGATCTTGCGCAGCCGCTCATCCTCGAAAAGCTTCGGCCACACCACGATATTGGCCACCCCGGTCTCGTCCTCGAGCGTAGCGAAGATGACCCCGCTGGCCGTTCCGGGCCGCTGGCGCACCAGCACCAACCCGGCCACCTCGACCACCACGTCATTGGCGACATGCACGAGGCTTTCTGCCCGCGTCGTCCCCCGCGCCATCAGCATGGGCCGCAGGAACTCGACCGGATGACCCTTGAGCGACAGCGAGAGCGTTGAATAATCGTGGATCACTTCCTCGCCCGGCGCCATCAGCGGCAGGCCCGCAGGCTCCTCGGGCGCGGCATCGGCCAGTTGCTCGGAAGCGGCGAAAAGCGGCAGCGTCTCGGCGCCATGCGTGCCCACCAATCCCTTGACCGCCCAGAGTGCCTCACGGCGATTGAGCCCAAGCGAGGCAAAGGCATCCGCGCGCGCCAGTTTTTCGAGGCTCGCGATAGGCACGCCGGTCCGGAGCCACAGGTCGCGGATGGACATGTATCCCTCACCCCGCAGGGCCACGATGCGCTCGCCATCCTTTCTGGCCAGCCCCCCGACCTGCCGCAATCCCAGCCGCAATGCTCGTTGTGTCCAGATGTCTTTTCCCATGGCGGCATGGCGAGGCCATACATGCTCTCTTGGGTTCCAGCCACCGGACTCGAGCGTGCTGTCATAGTCTGAGCAATTGATATCGGACGGTCGAATTTCGACGCCATGCTCGGTCGCGTCCCGCACCAGCTGGCTCGGGGCATAAAAGCCCATGGGCTGGGAATTGAGCAGCGCGCAGGCAAAGACATCAGGATAATGACATTTGAGCCAGCACGAGGCATAGACCAACAGGGCAAAGCTGGCGGCATGGCTTTCCGGAAAGCCATATTCGGCAAAGCCCTGGATCTGGGCAAAGCTCTGCTGCGCGAATTCCGGCTTATAACCATTGCTGATCATGCCGCCGATGAAATCGTCGGCGAACTGCGCCAGCTTGCCGGTGCGCTGCCAGGCGGCCATAGCGCGGCGCAACTGGTCGGCCTTGCCGGGCGAGAAGCCGGCGCCAACAATGGCGATCTGCATCGCCTGCTCCTGGAACAGAGGAATGCCCAGCGTACGGTGCAAAACGGCTTTTAAAGCCTCGCTCGGGTAATCAACCGGCTCCAGTTCCTGCCGCCGGCGCAGATAGGGATGGACCATATTGCCCTGGATCGGTCCCGGTCTCACGATGGCGACCTCAATCACCAGGTCATAGAAGACCTTGGGCTTGAGGCGGGGCAGCATGGTCATTTGGGCCCGGCTCTCGATCTGGAAAACCCCGATCGTATCGGCCCGATGGGTCATCTCATAAACGGGTCTGGCGGCTTCGGGGTCCCTGAACTCCTCGTTCTGCAACTCGCTGAGGGTGACCTTGTGATCGTAATGCTGCTCCATCAGTTCGAAGGCCCGGTGCAGGCAGGTGAGCATGCCCAGGGCCAGGATATCGACCTTGAGGATTTTCAGGGCGTCGATGTCATCCTTGTTCCATTCGATGATGGTCCGGCTGTCCATGGCCGACTTGCTGATCGGCACGAGGCTCTCGAGGCTATCGCGCGTGATGACAAAGCCGCCCACATGCTGGCTGAGATGGCGCGGAAACCCGCGCAGGACCTTGATGACCTCGAACATCTGCGCCAGCACCGGGTCATCCGGGTTGAGCCCGATATTGCCGACGCTTCTGAGATCCACGCCTGACCCCCAACCCCAATGCAACTGGTTGAAGGCGTTGATGATATCGTCGGACACGCCAAAAACCTTGGCAGTTTCGCGAATGGCGCTCTTGGAGCGATAGGAAATGACATTAGCGGTCAGGCCGGTGCGCTTGCCGCCATACTTCTGATAGATATATTGCATCACCTCCTCACGCCGCTCATGCTCGAAATCCACGTCGATATCGGGCGGCTCGTCGCGCTCGGTGGAGATGAAGCGGCCAAAGACCAGATTGGCTTTCCGAGGATCGACCTCTGTAATTTCAAGACAATAGCAGACAGTGGAATTGGCAGCCGAGCCCCGTCCCTGGCAGAGAATGCCTTTCTCGTAACGGGCAAACTGCACGATGTCGTGCACGGTGAGAAAATAGGCGGCATAACCCTTCTCATCGATGAGCCTGAGTTCACCCCTGATGATGTCTTCGATCCCGTCGGGAAGCCCCCCGGGAAACCGTTTGCCTGCACCGGCCCAGGTCAGCCGCTCCAGCGTCTGCTGAGCCGTTTCCCCATTGCCGATGGTTTCCTCGGGGTAATTATATTCAAGCTGACTGAGTGAAAATTCGATCCGATCGATGAAATGCTGTGTTTCGGCAATAGCCTGCGGATGCTCGAAAAACAGCCGGGCCATTTCCGCGGGCGGCTTGAGATGGCGCTCACCATTGGCTGAAAGCAGGAAGCCGGCATTTTCTAGCGTCAGATGCTCGCGGATGCAGGTCACCACATCGAGCACCATGTGCCGATCCGGCTCATGATAAGCCACGTCATTGCTGGCAATCATCCTTGCGCCATGGCGCCGCGCCACCGCATCGACGCGATTGAGCCGCGCCCGGTCCTTGCCGTCGAGCCGCGCCACGCCTGCAACCCAGAGACGTCCGGGCGCTTCACCGGCCAGGCGCTCCAGGGTCTTTTCCGTCAGTCCCCAGTCACGCTCCTCGGGGATCAGGATGAACAATTGCCCCTGGGCAAAATTTTCGCGTGGACCCTGCTCGTCTAGAGAGGCCCTGTCGCTGAAACCGAAGAGATCGTCGAACCGCAGGTCCGGCTTGCCCTTTTCGCCCCGCTTGTTGCTGATAGTGAGCAATTTGCACAGCCGCCCATAGGCCACCCGGTTGCTGGGATAGGCGACGATGTCGGGTGTGCCATCGCTGAAGCACAGCCGCACGCCGACAAGGTAACGGAAATCGGGATTGATCTCTGGATTGTCGCGCGCGGTGACATAGCCGCGCACCACGCCAGCAAAGCTGTTGCGGTCGCAAAGCCCCAGCGCGCTCATCCCCAGATGCATGGCTCCGGCCACCAGCTCTTCCGGATGCGAGCCGCTGCGCAGGAAGGAAAAATTGCTGGTGGTGACCAGCTCGGCAAAGGCGGGCCTCTCGACTTCAGGCCGGGATTTTGAGGCGTTCCTGGGCTGGAGTGTGACGACGCTCATGAGAAAAACCCATGCAGGTACCAGATGGGGTGGATCTTGCCGCCATAAAGCCCCAGGCGAAAAACCCAGAAACGGTGTCCTGCCTGGTCCTCGACGACGTAATAATCCCGTGTAGCCGTGACCGGGTCAAAGAGCGGCAGGTCCGGGATATAGGGCGGCAGCCTGGGCTTTTCTCCCGGCTCGGGTTTTTTGGGTTTTGGCAGGGGCACAAGTTTGAGCCGTTCGCCCGAGCGCCACCATTCGGCGCTCAGCCGCTCGGGTCCGGCAGCCTTGACTAGCCGATATTGCTGCCGCCGCCACATCATCGAGGCCGGCAGCCCGTCGGGCACTTCAGCATTGATGGCGACGAGTTCGGGCTGGGGCAGGAGGCGCAGGGGCCGGTCTCGGTCAGGCCCGACAGGCCTCTGCATGGTCACCCCTGCCACGGCAGGCACGAGCCGGGCTGCCTTTTCCGGGATATGGCTCTCGACCAGTTCGGTCTTGAGCACGCTAAGCGCACCCAGCCGGCTCGTCAGCCGGTCAGTTAGCTGGTCGAGATCGCTGGCACCGGTCTCAATTGTGAAACTACTCAATTGGGAGGCTTCGAGCCTGTCGAGCGAACTTGCCGCCAGCCGTACCATGTCTATGCCGAAGCCCGGATCGTAGTTTTCTTCTTCCAGCCTCTGGGCGCGGTGGCGGAAAAGATCGGCAATGTGTCTAGGGTCGCGCGTCAGCCGTGCAGCATTGAGCGAGAGCGTCATAACCTTGTGGTCGACGCGGTAGAGGAAAAGGTGAAAAGTCTGGGCGCCCAGGCCTTCGCTTTCGAGCAGTTGCGAGAGGTTTTCCGCTAGTCCCTCCGCCGTCAACAGCACGTCATCGAGCGTTGAAATCGGCTCGAAGAACTTGCGCTCGACGAAGTGATCGACGGGCGGCACGCGCGGCGTCATCCGCTCCTCAATATGGCCATAGGCCTGGTCGAGCCGCAGGATGAGCGAGGCACCAAACCGGGCCAGCAAGGGCTTTCGGGGTCGCATCCGCAATTCACCGAGGGTTTTAAGACCCATCTGTGCCAATAGGTCCATCTGCGTCTGGTCAAGCCGGAGCGCGGCAACCGGGAGGGCATCGAGCACATCGACAAGCTGATCGGAGGCGACGATCCGGCTGCGGGCAAAGTGACTAATGGCCCAGGCCGCGCCGATGGTCGAGGCGATGGCGCCTGAAACTGTATAGCCTAGGCCGCGCAACCGATTGAGGACCATGCGCAGCATCTCGGCCTCCCCACCGAAGAGATGGGCAACCCCCCTGATGTCGAGAACGAGGTCGCCGAACGGCGCCATGTCCTGCATCACCGCCACCAGCGGACTGACATTGGAATGCCAGTCGGCAAAATCGGCAAAGGCCGACACCAGCATCCCTATATCCTGCTCGATAATGGTGAGGCCGGGCAGCATGGCCCGCGCATCGGCAAGCGCCTGACCGATGCGCAATCCCTCTCTGCTGGCCTCGCGGTCGAGCGCCGCCAGCCGCAACCCGCCCTTGATCTTTTCATAAAGAACCAGCGGCGGTTTGAGGTCGGGATCACGCCGTTTGAGATATTCGGTCGGCCAATAGGGCAGGAACAGGCATAGGAACCGACGTTCCGGGATGAGGCTGGCGCGTGTGGCCAGACCCGTTGGGGAGTGCCTTGAAACCATTTTCTGTCCATTCCAGGATCCATTCGACATTGCGCTGGCCGGCATTGCCCTTTTCGAGTTTGACCCCCCAGCGGGCCATTCCAGGAGCACGCTCGTCAAACAGTCTTCGCCCGGACCGTTGCGGCAGGAGGTGCCAGCGCAAATGGGCCGCGCTTGCTTCCCTTTTCTGGCCATAGCGCAGCAGAAACAGGGACGTACCGCTTTCGACCGCGCGCATGCTGAGCCGCCGGCTGACGGTAAAATCAAGCGGTTCGGGATCACCACCGATATCGGCAATGATGCCGGCAACGGCCTGGCAAGCCAGGGATTCCTCGGCCACCCAGAGCAGATCGCGCATATCTGCGGCGCGGACGATGACAAGGCGTGCCGGGTCCAGTCCGAAGGATGAAAGCCCCGGCCCATAGGGTAGGCCAAAGAACTGCGCATCGGTGGCAAGCTGCAGATAGAGCACGGCCATGCGCCTGTGGCTCAGGAGGGTTTTTGCCTGTGCCAGTGCAAAGCCCAGGCTGGCGCCGCCATTGCGGACCGCATCTGTAAACACCTCCTGCAGGAGCCCGCCAGGCAGGCGCGGAAACGCCCCTTCCTCAACGTTGAAGGAGCGGGCCTGCATCTCCGCCAGCGCCGGCTTGCGCTCGATTTCGGCAATGACATCCCGCAGCGCGGCAAGGCGCTGTTGATGATTTTGGGTCTGCATGGGGCGACCGTGTAAGTGAACAAAGAGGGAACATTTAGACTCCGAATCTCTCGTGAGTCGAGTCCCTTCTGCATTGCCCGGTGTGACCGGGCTGCATCACGCCGCTCAAGACCGCGTGAGCCCGGCAAAAGTCGATTGAGCCAAACGCGCTTATGGCTAGTCTCGACCTGCCTGCCTCCCGGCACGCATCCAACCACGTCCATCGACCCCGAGAGAGGCTGACCGCCATGTTCGAGGCCCTGACCCGCTTGTTCTCAAAACCCGAGGCGCCGGCGGACCTGCATGACCCCAAGCTGGCTGTGGCCGCCCTTCTGGTCCATCTGGCCGCCGTCGATGGCTCCATGGACAAAGCCGAGCGCAAGGCCATTCGCGGCGCGCTGATGGATCACTATGATCTCGATGAACAAAGCGTCGACCGACTCATCCGCGAGGCGGCGCGGCACGATGCCGAGGCGGTGGATTTCTACAAGTTCACCTCTGGCCTGACCCAGCTCGACATGGGCGACCGCATCGAAATCATCCGCATGATGTGGACCGTGGTCTTTGCCGACCGGCAGAATCACGAGCTGGAAGACAACATGGTCTGGCGCATTGCCGAGTTGATCGGCGTCTCGAGTCGCGACCGCACCATCCTGCGTAACCAGATCCGCGGCCGCGCCGAAGAAACCGAGGCCGACGCTGAAGCCGAGGATCAGTAGGCTTCAAAAGCCCCGATGATCTCGACCTCGTCAGTCATGCAGTCGAAATCCCCCGCCCGGTCGGCCGCCTCCCGCGCCAGTTCATTGGCATCGGCATTGGCGCGCGCATCGACATAGGCGATGTGGCAGCTATTGCCCTCGGCAATCTGGGTCACCACCAGCACCTGCCCGAAATTCTCGCCCGTTTCCGGATGCGCGGTGTGATAGCGCACGATGGTGGCAATGGGGAACCAGCGCCCAAGCGCATTGGACAGCCGCCATTCGAGCGTGTCGCCCAACTCATTGAACGGCGGCAGGGTCTGGAAGCCGGCGCTGCTCTCGTCGGCGTCAAAGCCATAACTCAACGAAAACCGCAAATCCCCCTCTTGCACCATCAGCGGATAGCCCTTGTACCCCGGGCAGGACCAGGAGGCGCCGAAATCATCGGCCTCGAGCACCAGGCAATCACTGCCAAGATCAAGATCGGTATAGGCGCTGGTAAAGCCGGACTGGGCCATGGCCGGCGCCAAAAGCAGTGCGGTCACGCCCAACAGGCCGGCCGTTTTGATCAAGACATTCGCGCGCATTGGACTAATCTCCCCGCCATCATGACCCGGCATGATCCAGATCAATATGCCGCCATGATGACCGCACCATACTGCCCCCGCAAGGAGAGCAAGCAATGTACAAGAACCTGCTGATTGCCATCGATGGCTCGGACCTGGGCAACAAGGCGTTAGAAGCCGGACTGGCGTTGACCAGGCTCAACGGCGCCAATGTCACCATCCTGACCGCCACCGACCCTGTCAGCACCGGCATCGGCTCGGGCGGCTTCGGCACGATTGATGCCGGTCCCATCGTCGCGCGGCTTGAAGAAGCCTATGCCGCCGAAGCCGCCGATCTGCTCGCTGCCGCCCGCCATCAGGCTCAGGAGGCCGGGATAACCGCCGAAATCCTGCACCTGCCGCGCCAACGTCCCGCCGATGGCATCCTTGAAACGGCCGCCGGGAAATCCTCGGACCTCATCGTCATGGGGTCCCATGGCCGGCGCGGCCTTGGCCGGCTTCTGCTCGGCAGCCAGGCCGCCGAAGTGCTGGCCCGCGCCAGTATTCCCGTGCTGATCGTTAAATAAGCAGGGCTGCTGCGGCAGTTTTGGACCTTGCCTTTGAGAGCCATTGAAGGCAGAACCGCCGCACTCCTGGACCTCCTCCATGAACGGCGAATAACGAACATGAACATCGACGCGATCCCCACCGGCAAGAACCCGCCCGACGAACTCAACGTCATCATCGAAGTGCCGCTGGGTGGCGAGCCGATCAAATACGAGATCGACAAGGATTCAGGTGCGCTGTTCGTTGATCGATTCCTCTATACGCCGATGCGCTATCCCGGAAACTACGGCTTCGTGCCCCATACACTGTGTGGCGATGGCGACCCGCTCGACGTCATCGTCATGAACTCGCGGCCGCTGGTGCCCGGCGCCGTGGTGCGCAGCCGGCCGGTCGGCGTTCTGTTCATGGAAGATGATGGCGGCCAGGACGAAAAGATCATCGCCGTGCCGATTTCCAAGCTCACCCGCATGTATGACAATATCCAGGATATTGGCGACATGCCCGAAATCCAGCTTGAGCGGGTCAAGCATTTCTTCACCCACTACAAGGACCTCGAGCCTGGCAAATGGGCCCGCATCGACCGCATCGGCGGGCTTGATGAGGCCCGCAGGGTGATCCTGGACTCTATGGAATTGGCCAAAAAGAGCTGAGCCATTCGCGGGCTGCTGCGTTGTGCCCGGACGCACAATGCCGGAGGTCTCCATGAAACTCGCTCTTGCCACAGCAGTCGGTGCCGCCCTGATGCTGGCCGCACCCGCCCTGGCGCAGGAGGCGGCAATGCCCGGCAATGCCGCCATAGCCAAGATCCTGGCCGACCGCATCGACCGCGATCAGGCCAATATCGGCATGGCCGTGGCGGTGATCGAAGGGGGCGAAGTGCGCTTCGTCTCCCACGGCACGTTCGGGCGTGACGATGACAGGCCGGTCGACGAACACACCGTGTTCGAGGCCGGCTCGATCTCGAAGGTCTTCACCAGCCTGCTTCTGGCCAGACTGGTCAATGACGGGCAGCTAGACCTCGATGCGCCGCTGACCGATTACCTTGCCCCTGGCGCCGTCCTGCCCGAATTTGATGGCCGGCCCATCACTGCCTTTGACCTCGCCACCCATAGCTCCGCCCTGCCGGCCCTGCCCGAGGACATGCTGGCGCGTGGGCTCGACAACCCCTATTCGGGCTATGGCAGTGACGAACTGTTTGATTGGCTGGCTGACTACGAACTGACCCGACCCATTGGCGAACAGTTCGAATATTCCAATGCCGGTATCGCACTCCTGGCCCAGGCCATTGAACAGGTCAGCGGCCGGTCCTATGCGGAACTGCTTGAAGCCGAAATCCTGGCGCCGCTGCGGATGACCGAGACCTCGCTGGCCATGACCGGAACGCAAACCCCGGACATGGCCATCGGCCACGACGCCTCAGGCTCGCCGGTCGGCCACTGGGATTTCGAAACTTTCGCGCCGGTGGGCGGATTGCTGACCACCACATCCGACCTCGCCAAATTCATTGCCGCCGCCAGCGGCGCGGTGGAGACACCCCTGGCCCCAGCCTTTGACACTATGCTGGCGCGCACACGGCCAATCGGTGGTAGCGAATCCATCGGCCTGGGCTGGTTCATCACCAATACCGGCGCCGGTGAAATCATCTGGCACAATGGCATCACCGCCGGTTTCCGCAGCTTTGCGGGTTATGAGCGCAATAGCGGCAATGGCGTCGTGGTCCTGTCCAACATGGTGACCGAAGCCGGTATCGAGGATATCGGCATGCACCTGCTGGACCCCGCCCTGCCGCTGCGCACCCAGCCGGTGCCGCGCGAAGTGGTCGACATCGATCCGGCCATCCTTAAGACCTATGCGGGCACCTATGAACTGGCGCCGGGCATCGCCATCACCGTAACGACTGAGGATGGAAAGCTGTTCGCGCAACTGACCGGACAGCAACAGTTCGAGATCTTCCCAGAGAGCGAGACCGAATTCTTCTTCCGCGTCGTCGATGCGCAGATCAGTTTCACGGTGGAAGACGGCACCGCAATGGGCCTCATTCTGCACCAGAACGGTCAGGACATGCCGGCGCCGCGGGTGAATTAGTTTAACCGCTCATCCGGCCTATGAGCCCATCCCGTCGCACGAAATGGTGCCAGAGCGCGGCGCCGATATGGCCCAGGACCAGTACGAGCAGCAGCTTGCTGACGAGACTATGCGCCATAAAGGGCGCGACAACGTCGAATTCGGGCAGCGTGCCGCCACCGAAAATCTGTGGCAAGGCTCCGGTCAACGCCAGCATGGCAATGCCTGAGGCAACCATGATTGCTATGGCGCCATAGAGCCCCAGATGCACGGCCCTCGCCAGCAATTCCTGCCCCCTGCCGATCCCGGAGACGGGCTGCGGCTGGCGATCGAAGACCAGCCACCACAGGATTCGGAATAGGGTGAGGACGCCGACCAGCATGCCCAGGGAGACATGGACCGGCAGCACGGCACCGGCCAGATCACCATTCCAGTCCATCGCCTGCCCGCTGGCCAGCATCAGGATGACGGCCAGCGCCGAAACCCAGTGAGTCGAGACTGCTATGGCGCCATAACGATCCGAGGAGCTTTTGAGGGACATCGAATGCCTCGCTTGGACTGAATGGAACAGGATGATATCATTAGCACACTATATAATTACTGAGTCTACTATGTAAATGCCGCTGCTCCGCGAAACCTCTGCCGGCTACATGACCAATCTGGCGGGACGACTGCTGGTGCGGGAACTGGAGCTGCACCTGACGCCGCTCGGTCTCTCGCCGGCCCATATGCCGGTTCTGCTTGCCCTCGAAATGACGGACGCCCTGCCGCAAAAGACGCTGGCGGAGCGGGCGGGGGTCGAACAGCCGACCATGACCGCCACGCTCAATCGCATGGAGCGCGACGGACTTGTTGTGCGCATGCCCAATCCCGAGGATGGCCGCAGCATGCTGGTAGCACTGACCCCGCTGGCCCGAACCCGGCTTCCGGAGATCGAAAAGGCGGTGGCCGCGATCAATGCCAAAGCGCTCGCACCATTTTCCGCGGCCGAGCGGGCGCAATTCTTTTCGCTGCTTGCCCGGCTGATCGCCGCGCTCGATCCGGGTCGCACCGATCGTTGATCATCGGTCGATCCGATCCCCCCGCAGCGCCGCCACTTCGGCCCGCAGCGCCTTGAGTTCGACGAGGATGCTGGCCGTATCATCATGCAGCGACTGCCGCTCCGCATGTGCCTCGGCATCGGCCTCGCCCTGCATGGCCGAGACGATGACACCGATAAACAGGTTCAGCACCGCATAGGTCGAGAGCAGGATGAAGGGAACGAAGAAAACCCAGGCATAAGGATAGGCCGCCATCACCGGACGCACGATACCCATGGACCAACTTTCCAGCGTCATCACCTGAAACAGGGTATAGAGCGAGGCACCCAGCGATCCGAACCAATCGGGAAAACTGTCGCCGAACAGATTGGTCGCCATGACGGCGGCCACATAGAACAGCATGCCCATCAGCACCAGGATCGAACTCATGCCCGGCAGGGCTGCGATCAGTCCGCCCACCACGCGTCGCAGCGCCGGCATGACCGAAATCAGCCGCAAGACGCGCAGGATGCGCAGTGCCCGCAACACCTGGAACGGCCCGGCAGCGGGCACCAGCGCAATTGCCACCACGGCAAAATCAAAGAGGCTCCATGGATCGCGGAAGAAGCGCGGCCCATGGGCAAAGATGCGCAATGCAATCTCGACCACGAAAATCCCCAGGATCACCGCATCGATCACGTGCAGCACCGGGCCATAGGCCGCGACAATGCCTTCATCAGTCTCTAGGCCCAGGATGATGGAATTGACGATGATGATGCCGATGATCGTCGCTTCCCAGCGACGCGACGACAAGAGCGCGACAAGAGCCTGGCGCATGGCGGCGAATTCTCCCGTAAAGACCTGCTGGCAGTATCCCAGCCGCTGGATTCGTCAAGAGGCCGCGCGCCGAGCCGCGCAGGCGCTCCTCCTGCCGGCACCTCATGCCCAGCACCAAGGCCCCGGCCGACAAGCGACTGTCCATTGCCCTTCTGTCTCACCCCGCAACTGTTCGCTGCAGTCCGCCCATAAACGGGGGAGATGGGTGGCAGTATGGGTGAGGTTTTGGGGTCAGGGATAAGTCTTTGGCGTTTTGCCGGCACCTGCCAACGGCGATGGGGCTATACCCGAATGGCTTTTGTTAGGGGGCTCGCGAGCGGGGCGCTCACAATTGGCCACCAGTGCGTTGCGCGCCCCACCCATCCTCCCCCGTCAAGGGGGAGGTGCCGCACCGTGTTGACCGGTTGGAAGATGAAGGGACCGCTACTCAGCTTTCTTCGCGTAAACCTGCACCACATTGCCCTTGGGCGTCACATCGCAGCGCACCAGCGCCAGCCGCGTGGTCGGATCGCCGGGCGCGAACAGGTGCCGGCCCTCGCCCGCCACCACGGGATGGGTGATGAGGCTCAATTCGTCCATCAGCCCGGCAAAGAGCAGCTGGCGCACCAGCGAAATGCCGCCCATGACGGCGATCTCGCCACCCTGCTGCGCTTTCAGCGTGCGCACGAAACCCACGAGATCACCCTCGATCAGGCTCGAATTCTGCCAGGCAGCCATATCGCTGGCTTTCAGCGTATTGGACGCCACATGCTTGGGCACGGCATTGATGAAGGTGGCAAAGTCATTGTCCTGCGTAGCATTGGGCCAATAGCCTGCCCATTCCGACCAGCCGATCCGGCCCAGCAGCACGGTGCCGACCCGCTCCTGAACCCCGGTCAGCATCTCTCCAAGTTGGTCGTCAAAGCTGTCGAACTGAAACTTGTGCGGGTCCTGCACCACGCCATCGACGGAATGAAAAAGGCCGGCTGTCACTTTACGCATTGGATTGTCCCTCAGGTTCCGGGCGGCACCCTGCGGCCCGTTTCGTGAGGGCGACGAGGGAGAGCGCGGGGGTTCGACATTTTTTCTTTGGCTGCGCTTACCAGTCTTTGATGACCGCTGCAGCGAGCACGTTTTCCATCACCTCGTCAGTCTTGCGGATTGCTTCTCCGTGGTTAGCGACCCTGAAATCGAACCAAGCAGAGCCCAGGTCATCCACGAACTGCTGAAGATGGTCGCCAGCTATCGGGACCCATAACTCGTACGGAACATTGTCGCCCATATCATGATATACATTGGGTGTTAGATAGACCGCTGCATCCAATTTCTTGTCGGCTTTTAACTCGTAGCCACGAAGCACTGAGTCCATGATCTGATGTGCGGTAAGACCCAGGTTCGCGCTATTCGCCACCATCACTAGACCCTGAGCGTCGTTCATTCCCAAAATACGGCGCGTGGCCGCAATCTGCTTGCAGGCCTTCTTCACGCACTCAATGATCGGCCGGGTGGAGGATGCGTATACGCGTCGACTTACATTATTTGCCATTGGCACTTGACCAAATGCCCACCTGACAAAATCGGGCAACTCGTAACCAAGAGCCTTGTAGGCGGACATGACGCGCCGACTAAATGTTTCGGCATCCATCGCGTCTTTGTCTAGCGACTTCAGCTCGACGACAACTCTGTCGTTTGGGAAGAAAAAGTCCGCATTCAGAACGCCGGTTGGAATCTCCACGAATTCTGAAAGCGGTAGTCCATCTCTAAAAGTTCGTACGAAATCAGCGATCGTAGATTCTATCTCAATAACAGGCGGGCGCATCCCATATTCACTCCGTCACTAAACCGAAGGCCCAGAGCTTTCGCCCCGGGCCTTCTACAACTCAGTCCAGACGAGGTCTGGTCACCCCAGATGCGCCAGCACCGCCAGCAGCAGCAGCGCCACGATATTGGTGATCTTGATCATCGGGTTGACGGCCGGGCCGGCCGTATCCTTGTAGGGGTCGCCGACGGTGTCGCCGGTGACCGAGGCCTTGTGGGCGTCGCCGCCCTTGTGGTGGGTCACGCCATGGCTGTCGGTGAACCCGTCCTCGAACGACTTCTTGGCATTGTCCCAGGCGCCGCCGCCCGCCGTCATCGAGATGGCGACGAAGAGGCCGGTGACGATGACGCCCATGAGCATGGCGCCCAAGGCCGAGAACCCGGCGGCAGGGCCGGCGATCCAGTTGATGAGGAAGAAGACGACGATGGGCGAAAGAACCGGCAGCAGCGAGGGGACGATCATTTCCTTGATCGCCGCCTGGGTCAGCATGTCGACGGCCCGCGCGTAATCAGGCTTGGACGTGCCGGCCATGATGCCCGGATCGGCCTTGAACTGGCGCCTGACTTCCACCACCACCGATTGGGCGGCGCGGCCGACAGCCGTCATGCTCATGCCGCCAAAGAGGAACGGCAGGAGACCACCGAACAAGAGGCCCACCACGACATAGGGATCGGCCAGCGAGAAGGTGAGCGTGCCCATGCCGGCAAAGATCGCCGGGGCGTCGGGCAGGTTGGCGAAGTAGATCAGATCCTGCGTATAGGCCGCGAACAGCACCAAAGCACCGAGACCCGCCGAACCAATGGCATAGCCCTTGGTGACCGCCTTGGTGGTATTGCCCACCGCGTCGAGCGCGTCGGTATTGTGCCGCACCGAGGCGTCGAGACCGGCCATCTCTGCAATGCCACCGGCATTGTCGGTAACCGGCCCGAAGGCGTCGAGCGCGACGATCATGCCGGCAATCGCCAGCATGGTGGCCACGGCAAAGGCAATGCCGAACAGGCCTGCCAGTGAATAGGTGACGATGATGCCGGCAATGATGACCAGAGCCGGAAGCGCCGTCGATTCGAGCGACACCGCGAGACCCTGGATGACATTGGTACCATGGCCGGTGACCGAAGCCTCGGCGATGGAATTGACCGGGCGGCGATTGGTACCGGTGTAATATTCGGTGATGACGATGATCAGCCCGGTGATGATCAGGCCCACCGCGCCGCACCAGAACAGGTGCCAGGGGGTGAAGGTCTTGTCATTGGCCTCGATGGCGACATTGAGATCGCCGAACAGCAGCCAGAGCACCGGCAGCAGCGCCACCAGCGAGAGCACACCCGAGGCGATGACGCCCTTGTAGAGCGCGCCCATGATGTTGTTGTCGGCGCCGAGCTTGACGAAATAGGTGCCGATGATCGAGGTGACCACGCAGGCGCCGCCAATGGCCAGCGGCAGCACCATGCCGATAAGCTTGAACTGCTCGGGCAGGATGATGGCGGCCAGCACCATGGTGGCAACGATGGTCACCACATAGGTCTCGAACAGGTCAGCGGCCATGCCGGCGCAGTCACCGACATTGTCGCCCACATTGTCGGCAATGGTGGCCGGATTGCGCGGGTCGTCCTCGGGAATGCCGGCCTCGACCTTGCCCACCATGTCGCCGCCGACATCCGCACCCTTGGTGAAGATGCCGCCGCCGAGGCGCGCGAAGATGGAAATCAGCGAAGCGCCGAACGAGAGAGCCACCAGCGCATCGATGACGGTGCGGCTGGTGGGTTCAAAACCCATGCCGGTGAGCACCATGAAATAGAGCGTGACACCCAGCAGCCCGAGACCTGCCACCAGCATGCCGGTGACCGCACCGGACTTGAAGGCCAGGTCCAGCCCTTTGGCCAGCGAACCGACGGCGGCCTGGGCAACGCGCACATTGGCCCGCACCGACACATGCATGCCGATAAAGCCGGCGGCGCCCGAAAGCACGGCGCCGATCAGGAAGCCGATTGCGGCATAGATGCCCAAGAGGAAAAAGGCGGCCACCAGGATGACCACGCCGACAATGGCGATGGTGGTATATTGCCGCTTGAGATAGGCCGATGCCCCCTCGCGCACGGCCGCCGATATTTCCTGCATACGGGCCGAGCCCGCATCGGCCTTGAGCAGGCCCTGGGTGGTGACCACCCCGTAAACGATAGACAGACCGCCGCACAGAACGATCAGCCAGAGTGCCAGATCCATAAGAAGTCCCTCGAAAAGCTTTCCTCCGAGGGCCCGCGCTGGTCCCGGCCGGGTCTTTGTGCCCGGTCCAATCCCCACCCTCCATCGGGCCCTCTCCGGGACAGGAGATTACCGGGAATAATCTGTTAAGCAATGGATATTGCGATGTTTTGTCGCGGCAGCCTACGACTGCTAGTAAAGGTCGCTCTGCACAATCGCCATCAGGCGCTCCGGATTGGGAGGAGAACCAAAGCCATATTGGGCATAGAGACTGTGCGCATCGAGGGTCACCAGCATGAAGCGGCGCAGCGCCTGCAGTTCGGGATAGGCGAGGATAACGTCCATGAACCCCTTGCCCAGCCCCTTGCCCTGCAAGTCCGGCTCGATGAAGACATCCGCAAGCCAGGCGAAGGTCGCCCGATCCGTGATGACCCGAGCAAAACCCACCTGCGCCGCGGCGTCATTGTAGAGACCAAAGGTCAGGCTGTTATTAATCGAACGCTCAACCACATCGCGCGGGATCCCCATAGCCCAATAGCTCAGAGTGCTGAGATAGTGATGCACATAGTCCAGATCGATCCTCTTGGGATCGGTCGAAACTTCAAATCCCTCGGGCAAAGGCATAGTCTGACCTTAGATGCCGGCGCGAATAACCGCCGGATAGACGTAATAACCAATGATCGACTGGATGAAGAAGATCAAAAGGAAAGCGATCAGCGGCGACAGGTCGAGCCCGGAGAAATTGGGCATGAAGCGCCTTATGGGTCGCAGCACCGGCTCGGTCAGCTGGTTGATCACTTGCCAGACCATGGCCACGAACTGATTGCGCGTATTGATGACGTTGAACGAGATCAGCCAGCTCATGATGATCATGATGAGCAACACCCACCAATAGAGCTGGAGCAGGATCAGGATGATGTCGAGCACGGCGCGCATGGGCGTCTCCGGTGAAGCGTTGGCAATTATCTAGTCGCTGGCAGCTCTCGGGGCAAGGGCGGCGCCCCTGGCCGGTAAAAGCATTGGGGCCCCACATCAGATACACGATGCAGGACCCCGAATGACTTTGGACCCGGTACGCGAAACTCTTCATCCGGGCATGACGGAGAATGCATAAAGCGTGCCAGTTGGCAGGGCCTGAAAATCCGGGGGCAAAGATTAAGGCTTTGAGAAAATTCGCATTTTGCGGCGCGTGGCGAGATGCAGAATGCAATGATGCTTGCACAATGCGAGAGCTCACTCTCCCGCGCGGGTGGGCTTCCAGGTGACGACGCGGAACAGATAGATCGCCACCACCAGAGCCAGCACCAGATAGCTCAGCGGATCGAGCACCACTTCGATCATCTCGTAATGCTCGTGCAGGATATAGCCGGCCAGGGTCAGGAAGGTGTTCCAGATCAGCGCGCCGCTGGTGGAGGCGAGCAGGAACAGGCCCAGATTCATTTGTGCCAGGCCTGCCGGAATGGAGATCAGCGTGCGGATGATCGGCATCAGGCGCCCGAACAGCACGATGACCGGGCCGAAGCGACGGAAGAAGCCCACGGCGACATCGATCTCATCGGCATTCATGGTAAGCAGCCGCCCATAGCGGTCGGCCAGCCAGCGCACACGCCCGAGGCCGAAGATGCGGCCAGCGAAATACCAGGGCAGCATGCCCACCACGGCGCCCAGCGTTGCCGTTGCCAAGACACCGAACAGGTTCAGGTCGCCATTGGCGGCGGCATAGCCGGCAAAGGGGATAATCAGCTCTGAGGGGATGGGCGGAAAGATCGACTCGGCCAGCATGACCAGGAAAATGCCGAGATATCCGAGTTCGGAAATGGTCTGGATGATCCAGTCGGTCATGGATTTCGGGCCCCTCCAAACTCTCGATGTCACCCCGGCGAAGGCCGGGGTCCATCTTGAGGTCTACAAGCGCTCAGTGAACGCTAAATTATCTCAGGATTGGATCCCGGCCTTCGCCGGGATGACACCGTGTTTGGGATCAATCAAGCCGACTTGGCGGCGCGGCTCATGCGCTTGCGGTCATTGGGGTCGAGCCAGATCTTGCGCAGGCGGATCGACTTGGGGGTCACTTCTACATACTCGTCCTCGGCAATGTAGCCCAGCGACTGTTCAAGGGTGAGCTTCTTAGGTGTGGTCAGACGGACCGCTTCATCCTTGGACGTGGTGCGGATATTGGTCAACTGCTTACCCTTGAGCGCGTTGACCTCAAGGTCATTTTCGCGGGAGTGCTCGCCGATGATCATGCCTTCATAGATATCGACGCCGGCGTCGATCATGATCTGGCCGCGATCTTCGAGGTTCCACAGGGCAAAGGCCACCGACTGGCCGGTGCCATTCGAGATCAGCACGCCGGTGCGACGACCCGGAAGGTCGCCCTTGAACGGCACGAAGGAATGGAACAACCGGTTGAAGATGGCCGTACCCCGGGTATCGCTCAGCAGTTCAGGCTGGTAGCCGATCAGCGAGCGGGTGGGCACCAAGAGCTGGATGCGGGTGCGCCCGACGCCCGAGGGGCGCATGTCGGTGAGTTCACCCTTGCGCTCGGTGAGCTTCTGCACGACCGTGCCAGTATGCTCGTCATCGACGTCGATGATGACTTCCTCGATCGGCTCATGGCGCACGCCGTCGATATCCTGCATCAGCACTTTCGGACGACCAATGGTCAGCTCGAAGCCTTCGCGGCGCATGTTTTCGATCAGCACGGCCAGCTGCAATTCGCCGCGGCCGGCCACGTCATAGCTGTCATTGTCTTCGCCGGGCGTAACCTTGATCGCCACATTGCCTTCGGCTTCGCGCATCAGGCGCTCACGAATGACGCGCGACTGCACCTTGTCGCCTTCGCGGCCGGCCAGCGGACCATCATTGATACGGAAGGTCACCGACAGGGTCGGAGGATCGATGGGCTTGGAGGCGATGGGCTGTGTCACCGACGTGGCGCAGAGCGTGTCCGCCACGGTGGAAGTCACGAGACCCGCAATGGCGACGATGTCGCCGGCTTCGCCGATATCGACCGGCGTGCGCTCAAGGCCGCGGAAGGCCAGTACTTTGGAGACGCGGCCCTTTTCGACTTCCTTGCCTTCACGATTGAGCGTGTGGATCGGATCGTTGGATTTGACGGAACCCGAGGTGATGCGACCGGTCAGGATGCGACCGAGGAACGGATTGCGCTCGATGGTGGTGACGAGCATGCGGAACGCACCCTCTTCGACCTGCGGCTCAGGCACGTGTTCGACGACCTTGTCGAGCAGCGGCGCCAGGGTTTCCTTGGGACCTTCTGGCTCCAAGGCCATCCAGCCCTGCTTGGCCGAACCATAGAGCACTGGGAAGTCGAGCTGTTCGGGCGAGGCGTCGAGCGCGATGAACAGGTCAAAAATTTCCTCGAGCACTTCGAGGTGCCGTTCGTCGGACTTGTCGATCTTGTTGATGGCCACGATCGGACGCAGGCCCTGGGCCAGCGCCTTGCCCAGCACGAACTTGGTCTGGGGCATCGGGCCTTCGGCCGCGTCCACCAAGATCACCACGCCATCGACCATGGACAGAATGCGCTCGACTTCGCCGCCGAAATCGGCGTGGCCGGGGGTATCCACGATATTGATGCGGGTGTCCTTCCACAGAAGAGAGGTCACCTTGGCCAGGATGGTAATGCCGCGCTCGCGCTCGATATCATTGCTGTCCATGGCGCGCTCTTCGACGCGTTCATTTTCGCGGAAGGAACCGGACTGCTTGAGCAGCACGTCGATCAGCGTGGTCTTGCCGTGGTCAACGTGGGCGATGATAGCGATATTGCGCAGCGACATAAGTGGGTCAGGCCTCTTTGGCATGATCCCAGAGCCTTGGGCCGCGAAGGGCGGCAACAAACGGCTGAACCATGCAGGAATGAACAGCGCGCCCGACCCGGAGGACGTCCGATAGGGCACATTTGGCGCTGCCTTACAGGAGAACGGGGTTTTCCACAAGCGCAGGGGACGCAGGGCGGGCCTGCATTGGCCGGACAAGGCGGCGCCGCGCCCTGGAAGGGCGCGACTCCAATAGCAAGCTGAGACGGTTTAGGCGAGGAACGGTTGCGCCGCTGCCAGCACTTCTTCCTTGGTCATGGGCTCGTCATAAGCGCCATCCCACGGCTTCTTGCCGCCAATCTTGCGCACGATGGCCGCATGGCGTGCTTCCACCGAGTGAATCTGCAGGGCGGTCTGCAACAGGTCGTCATTGCCGATCAGGTTGCCGGCCTGACCCTTATAAGCTGCCACGCCCAGATCCTCGAAGGTCTGGCTCAGAGTGAGATAGGTGTCGAAATTGGTCAGCACGTCGGCATATTGGCCGCCGGCCGTCGCGTCGATATTGGGACGGGCAACGGCGTCGGCGCCGAGCACGCTTTCCAGCAAGGCCACATGCTGAGCTTCATGCAGGCCGATATGCCGGAAGATATCGAGATATTCGTGGGGGATCAGGCCATCGGCCTCAAGCCCCGAACGATAGAAAAAGTCTTCGATATGCTCGAGCGTCAGGGCGTAGTTGAGCACGTCCTTGATCTCTGCGGGCAGCGACTGGCCAAAGGCCTGCTGCGCGGTGGTGGCAAGCACCATGGGAGCACTCGCCAGGGCGCCAAGGGTCATGACGCTGCGCTTGAAAAAGGCGCGGCGGTCGACGGACAGGCGATCAACGATTTCCGGATCAATGCCGGACAGGAGGTTGGTCTGGTTGGGATTGGTCATTTCTGTTCTCCTTAGACCAGCGAATTGGCGGTGACTTCGGAGGCGATGAACGGATCGGCTGCCGTCAGGACCTCTGCGGGGTCCATGGCGACATCGAGACCATTCTCATCGACGACGTCCGGTCCGGCAAAGGCGACCGAATTCATCTGCAACAGATCGCGAATGACAGCGGCGTGACGGGCTTCCACCGAGACAATGCGGCCGGCTTCGGCCAGATAATCGACGTTTTCGATAAGTTTCCCGGCGCCGTTATAGGCGGCGACGCCCAAATCCTCGAAGGTCTTGGCAGTGTTCAGCACGCTGTGGCGACTGGAAAAATCCACAGCCGAGAAATCGACCTCGAGTGCGGGAATCGCACCTTCGCCCAAGGCTTGCTTGAGGAAATCGCGGTGTTCGACCTCGTGGTCACGAATGTCGGTGAGCAATTCGGTCTCATCATCGCTCATGTCCTCATAGGGCGTGTCGATGACCTGGGTGTAGAAGGCGGCTTCGAGCTGCTCAAGCGCATAGGCGTAATTGAGCACGCCGATATCACCTTCGCCCAGATCGGCAGCGAGCGCGGCGGTGATACCGAAATTGGGCAAGAGAACGCCGGAAACGGCGATCGTTGCCCCGGCCCCGCCCCATTTTAGAATGCGGCGGCGGGATGGATCATGCTGGATGGTCATGAAAATTCTCCGTGTTGCAGGATACTGCGGCTTCGCGAGCGACGCTAAGTACAGATACGGAACAGCACGGTCGAAGTTTCAGCCTGATCCGCGAATTCTTTATTAATGCCAGAGGGAACTAATATTCACCAAAGACGTTCACGGCGTCTTCGAGTATTTCTGGCACAATAGATGCACCCGCGCGCAAACGCGGATGACGCAATTTTGTTCCATGACGAGAATGTGTTGTTTTACTGTGATGACCGCGGACGAAATGGCGGACGCGGTTCCTACCTCAGCGACTTCGGCAGTTCCTCCGATTGCCAGAGACCCAGGCCAAAGCCATCGGGGTCCAGAAAGTCCGCACTCCAGCCGCCGGGCGCCTCGGAAACCGGGGTGACGATGGTGACGCCCTGTTGTGCGAGGTCCGCGACGATATCGTCTATGCCACCCTCCTCGATGGTGAACACGATGGCCGGCGTATTCCCGCGCTGGCCATCCATCTGGAAGAACACCAGTTCCAGCCCACTCTCCAGCCGCCCCTGGAGCCAGAACGGCTCGGCGCCTTCCATGCGTTCCAGGTTCAATTGGAACGTGCTGTTATAGAAGGTTTCGGTGCGGACGATGTCCGAGACATAATAGACGATGCTGGCGCTTTTCGGCTTGAAGCTCATTGGAGCCCTCCATTGCTGTGACAATCTCCTATTGCCGGACATCGCCGGTTTGTGAGCGCCGCACCAGAAAAAGATGCCCGTCCGGATCATGGCTGGCAAAAGCCCCGCCATGCCGGACCAGCGCCGGCAACAGAGCGTCGCGAATACGGCCATAGGCGAGGTCGAGATAAAGCCCGCTCAATTCTTCAGGCGCCACCAGTCCCCTCTCCCTCAGATGCCGCTTGAGGGCACTGATACGCTGCCGCAGCGCCGTATCCGGCAGGCGCAAAAGATAGGCGATCTCGCGGCGATTATGGCCGGTGAGCACCAGCGCCGCCAGTGTCCGCAGAGCCGGGGACAATCCGGTCAGCAGGTTAATCGGCGTGGCAGGTTCGACAGACGACGACGGTGGCGTCTGGCTGGCCAGCCAGGAATCCTCGCGGCGGCGCCCGCGCCACGCTGTCCGGACGCTCATCCGCGCCCGGTTGCGAACCACACCGCAAAGCCAGCGGCCGGTATCCGCATCCCCAAGGTCCAGACGGCCCGCTTCCACCGCAGCAAGCAGGGCATCCTGCACCACATCCTCGGCCAGCATGGCCCCAGCCTCACGCCGGGCAATAGCGATCAATCTGTCATAGAGGCGCGTGCGCATGGCGCCAAAGTGTCAGCCCACGGTCACACCGGCAAGTGCCCTATCAGGACGCTATCCGGCGCGCCTGGCCCATGGCCGCTTCCGAATGGAGCAGATTGGCCAGGGCCTTGGGTTTGAGGGGCGGCGAGAACAGGAAGCCCTGCACCTCGGACACGCCATGCGCCCGCACCATGGCCAGCTGTTCCTCGGTCTCGATGCCCTCGGCCGTGGTCGACATGCCCAGTGACTGTCCCAGCCCGATCACCGCCTTGATGATCGCCTGGCTGTCGGTCCGGGTGGTCAGGTCGCGCATGAAGGAGCGGTCGATCTTGATCTTGTCGAAAGGGAAGCTTCTGAGATAGCTGAGCGAGGAATAGCCGGTGCCGAAATCGTCCATCGAAATGCGCACACCCATGGCGCGCAATTCGTGCAGCGCCGCAATGGTGCTCTCGCTGTCGGTCAGCAGCAGGCTTTCCGTGATTTCCAGTTCCAGCCGCGTCGGCGCCAGCCCGGCATCGCTGAGCGCCGCCCTGACCTGGCCCACCAAATCCTTGTTGCGGAACTGCACCGGCGAGAGATTGACCGCCAGGCGCACATCTCCCGGCCAGGTCGCGGCGGTTCTGCAGGCCTCCTGCAGCACCCATATGCCAATCGGCACGATCAAGCCGGTTTCCTCGGCCACGGGAATGAACTCGACCGGCGAGATGGCGCGATCGTCGTGGTCCCAGCGCAAGAGGGCCTCGACACAGGTGACGCGATTTTCCTCCAGCCCCAGCAGCGGCTGGAACATCAGCCGCAATTCGTCCCGCTGCATGGCCAGTCGCAGGCCGGCCTCGATGGAGCGGCGCTGCTGCAATTCGGCATCCATGCCGGTCTCAAAGAAATGATAGGTCGAGCGTCCCTCGGACTTGGCCTTGTAGAGCGCCAGGTCAGCATTCTTGACCAGCTGATCCGTGGTGGTGCCATCGCCCGGCCCCACGGCAATGCCGACCGAGGCGCCAATCTCGATCTGCTGGCCGCCGATATTCATGGGCGTGCGCATCGCCTTGACGATGCGGTCGGCGACGCGCGCCGCCATGTCGACCCCGTCTATGGGCCGCAGCAGCAGCGCGAATTCGTCGCCGCCCAACCGCGCCAGCAGATCGGTTTCGCGCGTCGTGCCCCATAGACGCACCGCCGCCTGCTTGATGACTTCGTCACCCACTGCATGGCCCAGCGTATCATTGACAGCCTTGAAGTGATCAAGGTCGATATAGAGCACGGCGGCGCGTTCGCCACGCTCCAATCCCGCCTCGGCCCGGGCCATCTGTTCAAGGAACTCGATGCGATTGGGCAAGTCGGTCAGCGCGTCATGGCGCGCCAGATGCTGGATGCGGGCTTCGGCCTGGCGCTGTTCGGTGATGTCTTCATGGGTCGAGACCCAGCCGCCATCCTTCATTGGATGATGCTGCATCAGGATCGTGCGGTTGTTCAGTTCGTGGATGTTCTTGCCATATTCGCGGCGCGCGATCACATCGCGGCGCCAGGCGATATAGTCGTCCTTGGTGCCGCCAGTGGACATGCCTTCATCGAACAGATGGGCCAGGATATCTTCGAGCTGGCTGCCGGGCTTTAAGAGCTGGATGGGCAGATTGTAGATGCGGGCATAGGGCTCGTTGCAGATCACCAGCCGTCCGCGCGCATCCATCATGCACAAGCCAATGGAGATATTGTTGACCGCTGCGTCGAGGCGGATGTTCTGCCGCTCCAGTTCCAGCTTGCGCTTCTGCTGGCTTTCCGAGCGCGCGATCTCGTCGGTGATGTCCTCATGGGTCACCACCCAGCCCAGCTTCTCGGAATAGACATGGGCCGTCTCGATGATGCGGCCGCCATGCACCATTTCCTGCGCCTTCTGGCGCGCACCGCTGCGATTGGCCAGAAGCTCGCTGGTATAGTGCTCGTAGAAATGTTCGGCGCTCTGGCCGGGGTGGTTGCCCAGCCGCGCCGACAGATGCACCACATCCTCGAGCGTCATGCCGCGATGGATGGCATCTTCGGAGAACCCGTAGAAGTCGCGATAGTGCTTGTTCCACATCAACAGGCGGAACTGCGGCGACCAGACGCAAAAGCCATAGGGGATGCTTTCCAGCGCTGCATCCAGGAGCAGAGCCTCGGCGACTTCCCCTTCTTTGCCGACGTCATCCGACCGCATCGACCCCCCCAAGTCCAAAAGCCACTTCGCGACGCTGGCTGAAAGCTACTGAGCGCGGCTTAACGGGGGATTAAATGTGACAGTTTGAATCGTTTGCAGACGCATGGCGGGCGCGTGGTCCGCCATGCGTTCGTCTGGCCTCAGCCCCGCGCCTTGGTGTTACGCGCCGCCCAGGTCTTGAGACGCAGGCCATTGAGGCGGATGAAACCCTCGGCATCCTTATGGTCATAGGCCACCGCGCCCTCTTCGAAAGTCACCAGGTCTTCCGAATAGAGGGAATAGGGCGAAGTGCGCGCCACCACATTGGCGCTGCCCTTGTAGAGCTTGATCGTGACCTCACCGGCCGCGAATTCCTGGCTCTTGTCGATCAGCGCCTGCAGCATTTCGCGCTCCGGAGAGAACCAGAAGCCATTATAGATCAGCTCGGCATATTTGGGCATGATCTCGTCCTTGAGATGGGCCGCGCCGCGATCAAGCGTGATCGATTCAATGCCGCGATGGGCATGCCAGAGAATGGTGCCGCCGGGGGTCTCATAGACGCCGCGCGACTTCATGCCCACGAAGCGGTTTTCGACGAGGTCCAGGCGGCCTACGCCATGCTTGCCACCCAGTTCGTTGAGCTTTTCGAGGAGGCTCGCCGGCGAAAGCTTCCGCCCGTTGACCGTGACTGCATCACCCTTCTCAAAGCCGATCTTCACATATTCGGGGGTATCGGGCGCCTGTTCGGGCGCGACGGTGCGCTGGAACACATAATCGGGCGCCTCGACACCGGGATCTTCGAGCACCATCCCTTCGGACGACGTGTGCAAGAGGTTCGCATCGACCGAGAACGGGGCTTCGCCGCGCTTGTCCTTGGCAATCGGAATCTGGTTGGCTTCGGCATATTCGAGCAGCTTGGTACGGCTCCGGAGGTCCCATTCCCGCCAGGGCGCGATCACCTTGATCGAGGGATCGAGCGCATTGGCGGTCAACTCGAACCGCACCTGGTCATTGCCCTTGCCAGTGGCGCCATGCGAAATGGCGTCGGCCCCGGTTTCCTGGGCGATTTCGACGAGGCGCTTGGCGATCAGCGGCCGGGCGATGGAGGTGCCGAGGAGGTAAAGCCCCTCATACATGGCATTCGCGCGGAACATCGGGAACACGAAATCGCGTACAAATTCCTCGCGCAGGTCTTCGATGCGAATATCCTTGATGCCGAACATCTCGGCTTTCTTGCGCGCCGGTTCCAGCTCCTCGCCCTGCCCCAGATCGGCGGTAAAGGTCACCACCTCACAATTATAGGTTTCCTGCAGCCATTTGAGGATAATGGAAGTGTCGAGTCCGCCCGAATAGGCCAGCACGACTTTTTTGATTTCGTTTGCCATGATGTAGGTCCCAGGGATTTGTGGCGACAGGATAAGCTCGAATTCGCGCAATATACTTGCGATTATCGCTTGTTTGGCGCAGTTTGTGGCAAATCATGCCAACCGAATAAATTTGTGAAGCGGAAAATGCCAGAAGCGCTGGACGCCATTGATCGCCGGATTTTGCGAGCATTGCAGCGCAATGGCCGGATGTCCAATGTCGAACTTGCCAATGCGGTGGGCCTATCGCCCTCGCCCTGCCTGAGACGAGTCAAGCTGCTGGAAGAAAAAGGCGTTATCGACCAGTATGTTGCCGTTCTCAATGGTCCCAAGCTGGGGCTCGGCCTGACGGTCTTCGCGCGTATCTGGTTCAAGACCCAGGACGCCGAAACTACCAACCAGTTTGCTGAAATAGTCCGAAAATATCCCGAGGTGGCGGAGTGTTATCTCACCACCGGGGAATGCGACGCCATCATGCGCATCGTCACGACCGACCTGCATGCCTATTGGCGCTTCCAGTCCGACCATTTGATGCGCATCCCGAGCGTCCAGAGCGTCAAGACCGACGTGCCCATGGAAACGATCAAGGCGGGGCGGGAACTGCCGGTGTGAGGCCAGGACCCGCTTGATGAACGAATCCTGAGCGCCCTACCCCGATACGGCGAATAATGCCAATGTCCACCCGAACTGCATCGAGACTGCCATGCCCGCCTTCGTTCCAGATCTGCCCGTGCTCCTTGCTTTTGCGCTTGCCACCATTGTGCTGGCGATCACGCCGGGACCCGACATGGCGCTGCAGATGAGCCGGGCCATCAATTACGGGCGCGCCCACGGCCTGGCCGCCATGTTCGGAGCCATGGCTGGCATTCTCGTCCATACCATGTTGGTGGCTTTCGGCATCTCCATCCTGATCATCGCCGCCCCGCCACTGTTCCTGGCGCTCAAGATCGCCGGCGCGGTCTATCTTTTGTGGCTGGCCTATCAGGCGGTGATGCATGGCGGCGGGCTGCGTCTTTCCGAAGCCGCCAAGAAGGCCCCGACCGCGCGCCAGAGCTTCATGACCGGGATCGGCATCAACCTGCTCAATCCCAAAGTCGTGCTGTTCTTCGTAACCTTCCTGCCGCAATTCGTTGACGCTCACGATCCTGGAGCCACGGGCAAGCTGATCTTCCTTGGTCTCGAATTCGTCGCGCTTTCCATTCCGCTCGGTATTGTTACCGTCTTGCTTGCCGAGAGACTTGCGGCGCTGTTCCGCTCCAGCATTTGGGTGGAACGGGCGCTCAACTGGAGCTTCGCCGCCATTTTCACGGCTTTTGCCGCCACTATTCTCACCGCTCAGGCGCGGCACTAGAGACCGGACCAACGCGCATGAATTACCGCCACGCCTTTCATGCCGGCAATTTTGCCGATGTGGTCAAGCACACCATCCTCACCCGCATTCTCGCTTATCTGATGAAGAAGGACGCCGCCTATCGGGTGATCGACACCCATGCCGGGGTCGGCCTCTACGACCTTTTGGGCAATGAGGCCGGGCGCACCGGCGAATGGCAGGATGGCATTGGCCGGCTGATGGGCGTGACACTTCCCGAGGACGTGGTGGCGCTGCTGGCCCCTTATCTCGGCGCCGTAAGAGCACAGAACCGCGATGGGCGACTGCGCTTTTATCCCGGCTCGCCCTTCATCACCCGCCACATGATGCGCGCCCAGGACAGGCTAATGGCGCTCGAACTTCATGCCGGCGATGCCGGGGCACTACGGCGGAATTTCGCTGGCGATTTCCAGACGCGGGTGACCACGCTCGACGGCTGGGCCGCCATGGGCACGCATCTGCCGCCCAAGGAAAAGCGCGGCCTGATGCTGGTCGATCCGCCCTTTGAAGAAAAGGGCGAATTCATCCGCATGGTCGAAAGCCTCGAAAAAGCGCACAAGCGCTGGCCCGGCGGCATTTTTGCCTATTGGTATCCGATCAAGGAGCCGGGCGAAGTCGAGACCTATGTCAAAGCGCTCAAAGCCACGGGCATTCCCAAGATCTTGCGGATTGAACTGACCATCGACACGCCTACGACGCCGCCAAAGCTACATGGCACCGGCATGATCGTGGTCAACCCGCCCTATGTGCTGGAGGAGGAAATGCGGGAGGTTTTGCCGGTGCTGGCAAAGCTGCTGAGTGACGAGGGCCGCGGGCGTGGGAGCGTGGCTTGGGTGGCAGGGGAGTAGACCGATGACAAAAAATTACTTCTTAGTAGACCCTTGGAATCGCACCGATTCTGAGAAAATCGACACCGAAGAAGCAGAGAAACTTCTAAGTGCCCGCGATTTCATCAGCGACTATATAAGCTTCGAGGAAAATTTAGTTGCCGTAAAAAACTCGTTTTACGAGTACGAGCTATTCCTGCTTAGCATTGGACTCGACTATGAGTTTGATCACTCAGCGGATAGTGATTTTTTTCAAGACAAGCGTGTTCTCGCAAATGCGAAGGTATTGTCAGTCCTAAACTCGATAACAAGTTTTAGAGATCGATTTCCAAACATAAAATATCGACATAATGATACTTCTACTAAGGAATATTTTAAAGAAAACTGGGATACACAAAAAAGTGGAAGTATTGAATTTCATTTTTGTGAGGTATTGCGAAATTACGCTCAGCACAACACTCAGCCGATTTCAGGCGTGACAGTGGGAGGTGGCTGGGACGACAAGAGAGAGTGGCGAGAATCTCGCGCTTCGATTTTCGTCACCGTTTCCGAAGTCACAGCAGATCGCAAAGTGCCCAATCACCTAAAAGAAAAGTTTGTAAATCACTTCGGCACTAAGGCCGATGTAACTATGCTTTTGCGAGAAGCCGTAGATGGTCTTGGTTTGGTGGCCAAAGAGATGCGCAGTTGGCTTGGCCCAGAGCTTGAAAGGGTAATTTCGCACTATCAAGGTTACCTCGACAGAGCCGAAAGGGATGGGTTTCTTTATTTGGTCCTCACATCTGACTCAGACTATCCCACTGGACAGCCTCAGTTCTTTTCGGACTTTTTAACTCGCGCGAGGAAGTTAAGAGCGCGAACTATCCTCACGCATACCTCTAACCATTATATCTCTAGTCGCCCGCGCGGACATTCTGCGCCATAGAAATCCCCTCGCCAAACCTCGGCAAACATGGCCTCAAAGCGTCAGCAGGGCGTTCCGGTCTTTCCTGGACAGCCGTTCGCTCTCGCTCTTCAACTGCCCGCAGGCGGCGAAGATGTCGCGGCCACGCGGGGTACGGACGGGCGAGGCATAGCCCGCCTTATTGACGATATCGGCGAAGCGCTCGATGCGCGAAGAGGGCGAAGTCCCATAATTGGCGCCGGGCCAGGGATTGAACGGGATGAGATTGATCTTGGCCGGAATGCCGGCGAGCAACCGCACCAGTTCGCGGGCCTCGGCGTCGCTGTCATTGATGCCGTCGAGCATCACATATTCAAAGGTGATGCGGCGCGCGTTCGAGAGGCCCGGATAATTCCTGCATGCCTCGAGCAAGTCCTTGAGCGGCCATTTCTTGTTGATCGGCACCAGCACGTCGCGCAGGTCGTCGCGCACGGCATGCAGGGAAATCGCCAGCATGACATCGATCTCGCGCCCGGTCGGCTCGATATAGGGCACGACGCCCGAGGTCGAAAGGGTGATGCGGCGCTTGGAAAGGCTCATGCCGTCGCCGGCCGAGGCGATGAGCAGGGCCTGCTTGACGTTCTCGTAATTGTAGAGCGGCTCGCCCATGCCCATCATCACGATATTGGTGATGGCGCGGCTTTCGCCACCCGGCACGAGGCCGCCGTCATCGGGGCGCGACCCGCCGGGAAAATCCCCCAGTCGCTCGCGCGCCATCAGCACCTGCCCCAGGATTTCCCCGGCGGTCAGGTTGCGCACCAGCTTCTGCGTGCCGGTATGGCAGAACGAACAGGTCAGGGTACATCCCACCTGGGAAGAGACACACAATGTCCCGCGATCACTTTCCGGAATATAGACCGTTTCCACCTCGACCGGCGGCATATTGGGATTGGCCGGATCGCGGAAGCGGAACAGCCATTTGCGCGTGCCATCTACCGAGACCTGCTCGGTGACGATCTCGGGGCGGTCGAGATTGAACGTGTCCGAGAGCTTCTGGCGCACCGGCTTGGCCACATTGGTCATGCGGTCGAAATCGGTGACGCCGTTGACATAGAGCCAGTTCCAGAGCTGGCTGGCGCGCATGCGCCCTTCCTTTTCGCCCACCACTTCATGGGTGACCAGCGCCTCTGCCAGCCCCGCCTTGGACAGGCCGATCAGCGACGGCCGGCTGGCCGCAGCCGGGCGGATGGCAGACGAATGGTCAAGGTTCAGCGCAATGCTCATGGCAGGCACATGGGTTCCGGAAATGCGGGAAGTGCGCGCCAATAGCATAGTGGCGGGGATTTCGCAAAGTCACGCTGATGGGAAGCGGGAATGCGATAGGTGCAAACACAGGCTCGGATCGAACACTAGCACTCGGCGCCGATGGCCTGCTGGGCCGCGGTGGCGCCGGAGAGCGAAAAGGACTGCACAATCTCGGTGCCTGCGGCCGAGGTACCGGTGATGGTCACCGTGGTGCCGGCGCGGAGTGCCGCTGCCAGATTGGCGGCCTGGGCGCTGTCATCGAGCCAGGCCGCATCATTCTGGGTAAAGAGCGGGAAATCCTCCCCGCCGACGCTGGCCACGGCCATTGAGCCGGTCTGGAAAGTATAGCCGGCCACCACGTTGAACTCGTTGACCACATCCTCGCCAGGGCGGCTGCTGATGTAGAGATAGGCGTCGCCATAGCCATCCGGCGTCGGCTCGGTGGATTTCGGCCTGGTCATGGCAAAGCACACCGTGCCACCACCGTCATCGGCGGCAAAGCTCGACCAGTCACGAAAGTCGCCCAGCACCCGTGCCGACTGAGCCTGCACCGGTGCGAGCGCAGCCATGACCAGGAGAAGGGCGGACGGCAGGGCGGAAATGCGGATCATGAAGTCTCGGCTCTTGGCGGAACTGGGCAGCGGGTTTGGCCCGGATGCCCAGTTACAAATGTTCAGCGTAAAGGAGCAAGCCCCTACTGGCAGGCAGCGTCGATGGCGTTCATGGCGGCCGTTGCGCCAGAAAGAGAATAGGTATCGACCGTATCGGTTCCACGCTGGCTGGTGCCCCGCACCACCATCTGGCTGCCGGCCTTGAATGCGGTGACGAAACCGGGTTCGTCGCTGCTCGACGCCAGCCAGGCGGTCGAGCCGCGAGCGGCCATGACATAGCTCTTGCCGTCAATGGCCGCCGAGGCCTTGGCGTCGGTGGAATTGTAGGGATAGCCGATCTGGGTCTGGACCTCATTCTTGGAGCCCATGCCCTTGCGATGCACAATCAGGAACTTGATCGGGTCGCGGTTGGCGCCGGCAGGCGTGCTGCTCTGCGGCTCGCCGATGATGAAGCAGAGCTGGCCGCTCTGGTCGCTGGCCGTATAGGCGGACCAGGCGTTGAAGGTGCCCAGTTCCGTGGCCTGCTGCGCCTGTGCGGCTGGCGCCAGTGCCATGAGCGCCGCGACCGCAAGCCCGAGTGCGAGGCTACCGGTTTTTGTCGTCATCGCCAAATTTTCCTCTTGTCTTGCTGCCGTTGGGGCTGACTGCCCGCGCAGTTTGCCCCCAACATGGTTACCAAGGTGTCAAAACCCGTCGGCCCCCGCCGCGCCTGAAAGGCTTTTGTTTCAAATGAAAGCCAAAGGCGGCGGGATTGGGGCGTCTCCTGCCCAAGACGCTTCGTGTGCCCGCAAAGGGTTAAGCGTGCGCTAACAAGGGTGTGATTGCCCCTGCGTGACCCCCTAGGCAGCAAGCGGATAGCTCTGCTCTACCAGATAGGGTCCACCGCCCACCGAATCGCGGCTGGAAAACAGCACGAAGCGGGCGGGCACGAAACTGATCGCCTCGAACCGTGCGGCTTCGGCCATGAAGCGGGCAACCTCCTCGGCCGAGGTGCCGCGCAATCGCGCCAGGCTCACATGCGGCACGAATTTGCGCCCCTCGGGCGGCAGGCCGACGCGTTGCAACATCCGCTCCTGTGCCGCCTGCAAGCGGTTGAGCGCCTCGGAGGGCTCGACACCGGCATAGAGCGCCCGCGGCTTGTCACCACCGAACGTGCCCAGATGGGTCAGCCGAATAGGGAATTGCAGCGAGTTGGAAAGCCGGTCGAGGCTGTCCACCACATCATCGGCGGTATTGCCATCGACATCGCCGATGAAGCGCAGGGTAATGTGATAGTTTTCCGGGTCGGACCAGCGGGCTCCGGTGAGGCCGCCTCGCTTGAGCGACAGGGCAAAGCCCACATCGGCGGGAATTTCGAGGCCGGTAAAGAGCCGGGGCATGATGAGCCTCCCTGGCATTTGCTGCCGCATCGCGTCGCGATTCGCTTCCTGAGCCTAGCACAATCGGTTCATCGGTCGAGGCCCCGGTGTCGCAGCGTTCCGATTGTCCTTGTCAATCAAGGGATCACTCCCCATATTCCTTGCCAAGTGGCAAAGCCAATTGCCCCCGGCGGTGACAAGACCGCGTGTTTTCTTTCGGGAAAGGAACCTGAGAATGGCTGAATATGACCGTCAGACCCTCGGTGCGCGGGCCGGCTCGGCCGTGGCCATCGATGAGGGCCTGCGCAGCTACATGCTGCGCGTCTATAATTACATGGGCCTCGGCCTCGTGGTGACCGGCCTCGTGGCCTTCTTCACCAGCCAGTGGGCCATGTCGAGCCAGGCCAATGCCGAGCTGCTCTATGGCAGCCCGCTGGCATGGGTTATCATGCTGTCGCCGCTGGCTTTCGTGCTGGTGCTGAGCTTCGGCATCAACAAGCTGTCCGTACCGGCGGCACAGGGCGTCTTCTGGGCCTTCGCGGCCGTGATGGGCCTGTCGCTGTCCTCGATCTTCCTGGTCTATACCGGCGCTTCGATCGCCAAGGTGTTCTTCATCACCGCCGCCACCTTCGGCGCGATGAGCCTTTACGGCTACACCACCAAGCGCGACCTGACCGGCATGGGCAACTTCCTGATGATGGGCCTGATCGGCATCATCATCGCCTCGATCGTCAATATCTTCATGGCCTCGTCCATGCTCGATTTCGCGATCTCGGTCCTGGGCGTGCTGATCTTCACCGGTCTCACCGCCTATGACACCCAGAAGATCAAGGAAAGCTATTCGGAAAGCTATGGCGCCGACGTGCTGGCCAAGAATGCCATCATGGGCGCGCTCTCGCTCTACCTCGACTTCATCAACCTGTTCATGATGCTGCTCCGCCTGTTCGGCAATCGCGAGTAGCACCACGAACTTCCTTGATATCGTAATCAAGGAATTTGGTTGGACGACAAAGGGGACCGCAGCCTAAAAGGGCTGCGGTCCCTTCTTTTTGAGCCTCTCCCGTGTCCGACTATTCCCTGCGCGCCTTTTCCTGGTCCGATGTTCCCGCCATCACGACGATCTATCGCCACTATGTCGAAAACACCGCCATCACCTTCGACACCGAGGCGCCCGGTGAAGAAGCGATTGCGGAGAAATATGCCGGCCTCAAAAAGCTCGGCCACCCGCTGATCATCGCGGAGCGCGCTGGCAAATTGGTAGGCTACGCCTATGCCAGCTTCTATCGGCCCCGCGCCGCCTATCGCTTCACCTGCGAGGATTCGATCTATCTCGACCCCAACGAAACCGGCCGTGGCCTGGGCAAGGCCATGCTCACCGAATTGCTGATCCAGTCGAAAGCCTTTGGCTTCAGGCAGATGCTGGCGGTGATCACCGCCGACACGGCCAATTCGATTCGCATTCATGAAAAGTTCGGCTTCGAGCGGGTCGGCTATTACACCGGCGTCGGCTACAAGTTCGACCGCTGGCACGACATCGTGCATCTGCAAAAGGCGCTTTAGTCGTGGAAGGCGGCAGCAGTCCTAGGCCAGCGTTTTGCGCATAACAAAGCAGTCGATGAAGCGGCCACTCTGCGCGACCTCCCCGCTGGTCCAGCCGCGGGCGCGATAGAATGGCAGGGCCGTCCGGGTAGCCTTGAGCCTGCCTTCGCCAAAGCCGCGGCCCGCCAGGTCGGCTTCCATGTGTTCGAGAAGTCGCGTGCTGATCCCGCGGAACCGCATGTCCGGCGCTACATAGTTAAGTGCAATCTCGCCGTCAGCCGTGGTGGCCCCGACAGCGACAACCTGCCCTTCCACTTCGGCTACCACCATAAAGAAACCGTCCCGCGCCAGCATGGCAAGAATGCCATCAGGGGTTTTATTGCTGGTCCATTCTGCGATCCGGTTCGGATCATCCGCATGATCGGCATGGCAAAGTTCGGTGATCGAGGCGATCAACACCCGACTCATGGCCGGTGCATCTTCGGCAGTCGCCGGGCGGACGACCAGCGTCACCCCACCACCAGCAGGTCTGGGTCGAGCACGCGCAGCACCTGGGCCAGGTCGTGGCCGCGCTTCAAGATGCGGCCCTGCTGGTTGGTGACCATGTACTGGCCCTGCTTGTTGCGCAGTTTGGGGTTTTTCTCGACTACAAAGAGCGGGCGTTCCGACACCCGGGCATAGATCGAGAACAGCGCCCGGTCCTTGAGGAAATCCATGGCATAATCACGCCACTCGCCGGTCCCAACCTTGCGGCCATAAACGGACAGGATCTGCATCAGTTCCTTGCGCTCAAACGCCACCACGGGCTGTACGGGCCGGTTGGCCTGTGCGGCGGGCTCGCCCACATGCACCAGCGCCAGATTGCTTCGATTATCGTCCGGAGGACCCTGCACGCCGCCTCAACGCCCTGTAATCAACAAAACGCTTCCGGCAAAGCTGTCGATGAGCGGTTCGGAAGCGCCATACAAGCGTCATGATCGACGCATTCGTCGCCCTTGGCAAGTCCGGCCAAAATTCCCCAATTCGGCCACGATTTGTCCCTTTCGGCGCCCCATTGGGCAGGCATCGTTCAACCATTGCCTCCAGTGGCTGGCAGCCGGGCCGACGAGCCCCCAAACCAGTAGGCCCGATTGCCAGCCGCCCCCTATTTGAGTTGACCCAAAGTCAGTGACGCCCGCTTCCGCCCCCGGAGCGGGCGTTTTTCATGGGCCCTCGGACGCTATGTCAGAAATTGTAAGCGGCGGCCCCAAGAATGGGTCCGGGCGTGCCATTGCGTTCCTGCTGCACCAACACGGCAACACCCCCCGCTGCATTTTCTGCAAACTGGTCGAGAGGCAGTTTCACCTCGGCGCCGGTATCGGCTTCCCACATGCCCAATATCTGCCGGTCGACCACGACCTGCGTATAGACCATGGATTTCCCGGCATTCTCGCCCTGCTCGATGACCACTTCGGCGCGATCGAGATAGCGCACCAGCCAGATGGTGGCATCTTCCAGCGTGGCATCGGCCGGGACCTGCAATTTGAGCATGTCGCCGTGAACGTCCAGCGAAAGCGTCAGCGGCAGCTGGGCCGAGGTCAAGGCGTCCTGCACCTCGTCGCGCCGGGAGCCAACGACGCCCTCTGCGCCATTGACGACCATTTGCGGGGTGAAGATGCGCGACGACCCCCAGCTCTTGGCGTAGCCGCGCTGCCGGTCCGAAAAGCCCTTGTCGCCAAAGGTATCTTCCCAGCCGATATAGTCCCAATAGTCGACATGATAGGCCAGCGCCACGACGTCCTCGCGCTCGGCGAGGCTGGTCAGCAGCGCATCGGCCGGCGGACAGGACGAACAACCCTGGCTGGTGAACAATTCCACCACGGCCCGCGGTGAATGCCGCACTGAATCGGCTTGAATCGCGGTCAGGGGCGTGAGCGCGAAGAAGACACCAGCAATAAGGCCGGGAGCGAGGCGGGCAGACATGGGCGCTGTTGTAAGCCGCGCTGGTATCTATTGCCTAGTCAAAAGCGGGTGAAAGACAGGTTCGGCCAGGCCATCCGGCGCCAGTGTGGCAATGCCGCCACCGGCAAAACCGGACTGCGCTAACAAGATGGCGGCCCCGAAGGGCCGCCATCATCCATTTCTCAATGTGAACGCCGCTTACGCCGCGACCAGGCTGCGCAGCACATAGTGCAGGATGCCGCCATTCTTGTAGTAGTCGAGCTCATTGGCCGTATCGATGCGGCAGCGAGTCTCGATGGTGAAGCTCTCGCCGCTGGCCCGTGTGACCTTCACATTGACCACAGCGCGCGGCACGATCTGGTCGACCCCGGCGATGTCCACCGTCTCGGTGCCATCAAGACCCAGGCTCTGCCAGCTCTCACCGTCCTTGAACTGCAGCGGGATGACACCCATGCCGACCAGGTTGGAGCGGTGGATACGCTCGAAGCTTTGCGCAATGACCGCCTTGACGCCGAGCAGGTTCGTGCCCTTGGCCGCCCAGTCGCGCGAGGAACCGGTGCCATATTCCTTGCCGGCAAAGACTACCAGCGGCGTGCCCTGCTGCTGATAGGCCATGGCCGCGTCATAGATCGGCATCTGCGAGCCATCCGGCCCCTTGGTAAAACCGCCCTCGACGCCATCGAGCATCATGTTCTTGATACGGATATTGGCGAATGTGCCCCGCATCATCACTTCATGATTGCCGCGGCGGGCGCCATAGGAGTTGAAATCCTTGGGGGCCACCTGGCGCTCGGTGAGGTACTGGCCGGCCGGTGTGCCGGACTTGAACGAACCCGCCGGCGAAATGTGGTCGGTGGTGATCGAATCGAGGAACAGCGCCAGCACCCGGGCCGAGACCACATCGGTCACCGGCTTGGGTTCCATCGTAAGATCTTCGAAATAGGGCGGGTTCTGCACATAGGTGGACGAGGAATTCCAGCCATAGGTCTCCCCGCCTTCCACAGCAATGCCCTGCCAAAGCGCATCGCCCTTGAACACGTCCGAATAACGCGAGCGGAACATTTCGGCGGTGACATGCTTGCGCACGATCTCGGCAACCTCGTGATTGGTGGGCCAGACATCCTTGAGATAGACCGGCTTGCCATCCTTGCCTACGCCCAGCGGCTCGGTGGTGATGTCGACATTGAGCGTGCCAAGCAGCGCATAGGCCACCACCAGCGGCGGGGAAGCGAGATAGTTTGCCCGTACGTCGGGGTTCACGCGGCCCTCAAAGTTACGATTGCCCGAGAGCACCGAGGCGGCAACCAGCTTGTTCTCGTTGATCGTATCGGAAATGGCCGGCGGCAGCGGGCCGGAATTGCCGATACAGGTGGTGCAGCCATAACCGACGAGGTTAAAACCGATGGCGTCCAGATCATCCTGCAGGCCTGCCGCAGTGAGATAGTCGGTGACCACCTGCGAGCCGGGCGCCAAAGAGGTCTTGACCCAGGGCCGTGAATTGAGGCCCAGCGCCCGCGCCTTGCGGGCGACAAGGCCCGCAGCGACCAGCACCGAGGGATTGGATGTATTGGTGCACGAGGTGATGGCGGCGATCACCACCGAGCCGTCAGTGATGGAATAGTCGCAACCCTTGACCGTATAGGCGGCCTCTTCGGGAATGTCATGGACGCCACTGGCGCCTTCATCGACATAGCGGCTTTCCTGGCGGTCGTCGGGCAGGCGCGTGCGCTCGATGCGCCCGCCGCTGAGTTCCGGCAGTGCCGCGTCAAAGGCGCGAGTGACGTCCTTGAGCGCCACACGGTCCTGCGGGCGCTTGGGGCCGGACAATGAGGGCACCACGGTGGTGAGGTCGAGTTCGAGCGTCGAGGTAAAGACCGGATCGGCAGTTTCGGAAGTACGGAACATGCCCTGGGCCTTTGAATAGGCCTCGACCAGCGCCACGCGATCGGCTTCGCGGCCGGTGGTGGACAGGAATTTGAGCGTATCGGCATCGACCGGGAAATAGCCGCAGGTGGCGCCATATTCCGGAGCCATATTGGCGATGGTCGCCTGGTCTTCGAGGCTGAGATAGTCGAGGCCCGGGCCATAGAACTCCACGAACTTGCCGACCACGCCCTTCTTGCGCAGCATTTCGGTGACGGTAAGCACGAGATCGGTTGCGGTGATGCCTTCATTGATCCGGCCGGTCAGCTTGAAGCCGACGACTTCGGGGATCAGCATGGTGATCGGCTGGCCCAGCATGGCGGCCTCGGCCTCGATGCCGCCCACGCCCCAGCCCAGCACGGCCAGGCCATTGACCATGGTGGTGTGCGAGTCCGTGCCCACCAGCGTATCGGGATAGGCGATGGTTTCGCCATTCTCGTCCTTGGTCCAGACGGTCTGGGCCAGATATTCCAGGTTCACCTGGTGGCAGATGCCGGTGCCCGGCGGCACCACGCGGAAATTGTCAAAGGCCGACTGGCCCCAGCGCAGGAATTCATAGCGCTCGCCATTGCGCTCATATTCGAGCTCGACATTCTGCTCGAATGCCAGTGGCGTGCCGAAATTGTCCACCATCACCGAGTGGTCGATGACCAGGTCCACCGGGACCAGCGGGTTGATCTTCTGCGGATCGGCGCCGAGCTTGGCGGTGGCGTCGCGCATGGCGGCGAGGTCCACCACCGCGGGCACGCCGGTGAAGTCCTGCATCAGGACGCGCGCCGGGCGGTAGGAAATTTCGTGGTCGGAGGTGCGGGTCACCAGCCAGGTGGCCACGGCCTCGATATCGGCCTTGGTCACCGTGCGGTTGTCTTCGAAGCGCAGCAGGTTTTCCAGCACCACCTTCATCGAGCCGGGGAGCCTGGACACACCGGCCAGGCCGTTCTTCTCGGCCTCGAGAATGGAGTAATAGGTGTAGGTCTTGCCGCCGACCGTCAGCGTCGACTTGGATTTGAAGCTGTCTATCGAGGTCATTGTGCTCCGCCCTTCTTGCTGCTTGTGGTGCATCCTCGGGGCTTGGGGCCTCAGGAAAATGCCGCGCATTTCTGGAATGACTCCAGTCTCAGGGGCTTATAGTCAATCACCAAAGCCCTTGCCAGTGCGAGCATGGGTTCAATACGAGATGGGGCCATGACGCAAAGGCAAGTCTTTCCGCAAGTATCTCTTAAGGCAGAAGGCCTTGCGGTCGGTCACGGCGAGGCCGCGCTGGCCGACAATTTGTCAATTACCCTCGCGGGCGGCCAGGGTCTGCTGCTGCGCGGACCCAATGGCGCGGGCAAATCCACCCTGCTGCTAACCCTGGCAGGGCTTCTGCCCGCCCTTTCAGGCCGCATCACCATCGCCGGACATGACCCGGAGGACGGGCCGGCCCTGCATCACTGCGGTCACAAGAATGCCGTTCGGGCGCGTCTCAGCGTCATCGAGACGCTGGATTTCTGGGCCGCCATCAATGGCCGAACCGGAATGATGCCGGTCGCGGCGCTCGAGCGCGTCGGCCTGGGCCGCGCCGCCCGGCTCGATGCCGGTTATCTCTCGGCAGGCCAGCAGAGACGGCTGGCCCTGTCGCGCCTGCTGGTCTCGCGCCGCCCGCTCTGGCTGCTGGATGAACCGAGCGCGGCGCTCGACGCCGAGGGCCATGTCCTCCTGGCCGGCCTCCTGGCCGAGCACCTGGCTTCAGGCGGCCTTGCCGTCATTGCCACCCATGACGAACCGGGCGTTGGCGATCTGGCCACGCTCAATCTGGGTGCGGCGGCATGAGCGGTTTCTGGAGCGTCTTGCGGCGGGATCTGCGCCTCGCCCTTTCCGGCGGTGGGGAAATCCTGACCCTGGTCCTGTTCTTCATCATCGTCGGCGCGATCACGCCTTTTGCCCTGGGACCGGATCGCGACCTTCTGGCCCGCATTGCCCCGGGCCTGATCTGGATTGCGGCATTCCTCGCCATGCTACTGGGCCTCGACCGGCTGTTTCGGCCTGACCGCGACGATGGCACGCTGGCGCTCTATCGCCGCGCCGATACCCCGCTTGCCGCCATCATTGCCGCAAAAGTGATCGGTCACTGGCTGACTGCCGCCATGCCCCTGATCTTGGCATCGCCCTTCCTGGCGCTGATCCTGGCCATGGACATGGACACCTTCTGGCGCACTCTGCTGTCGCTGCTGCTCGGCACGCCGGCCCTGGCCGCCTTCGGCACCTTCGGGGCCGCCGTGACGGTGGCGATCCACCGGGGCAGCCTCTTGGCGCCCATCCTCATCGCCCCCCTCTGCGTGCCCGTTCTGATCTTCGGGGTCGGGACCATCGCGCCGCTGGGCGGACCGGACCAGGCCGGCGCCGCCATGCTGCTGCTTGCGGCACTCAGTCTCATGGCCTTTACGCTGGCTCCCTTTGCCGCCGCGCTTGCGATAGACTGGGGAGAAGAGTAGAGCGCGCCCATGAACCCAGACGCCATCGACGACACACCCAAAATGCGCTGGTGGAACCGGCTGGCCCATCCCGGCCAGTTCGTGAGCTTGACGCGTCCGCTGGTCTGGCCGCTGGTGGCGCTTACCGCCGGGCTCTTCGCCACCGGGCTCTGGTTCGCCTTCTTCAATTCGCCGGCCGACTACCAGATGGGTGACACGGTGCGCATCATGTATGTGCATGTGCCCACCGCCTGGCTCAGCCAGTTCGTCTATGGCGCCATGGCCGTTTCGGCCCTTGGCACGCTTGTCTGGCGCCATCCGCTGGCCGATGTCTCGATGAAGGCCGCCGCCCCGCTGGGCGCCGCCTTTACCGCCATGGCGCTGTTCACCGGCTCGATGTGGGGCCGCCCCACCTGGGGCACGTTCTGGGAATGGGACGGGCGCATGACCTCGACTCTCATTCTCCTTTTCATCTATCTAGGCATTGTCGCTCTCTGGCGCGCTTTTGACGACCAGCTGCGCGCCGCCCGGGTCGTCGCCATTTTCACTCTGGTGGGGGCTCTCAATGTGCCCATCATCAAGTTTTCGGTGGATTGGTGGTCGACCCTGCACCAGCCCGCCAGCGTCTTCCGGGCCGATGGGCCCACCATGCCCGGCTCCATCCTGACGCCGCTTTTGGTCATGTTCTTTGCCTTCACACTCCTGTTCGTCACCATGCAGCTCGTGGCCATGCACACCGAAATACGCCGCCGCCGGGTGATGACGCTGGAGCGCAAGGCGGCGCGGGGAGGCATGGCATGATCGAGCTTGGACAGCACGCCCAGTTCATTATCGGAGCCTATGCCGGGGTCTTTCTGGGCCTTGTGGCGCTGATCGGCTGGATCGTGTTCGACAGCCTTCGCACCAGATCGCGCCTCGCCCAGCTTCAGGACAAGCGCGGCTGATGCGCTACGTCCTGTTCGCCCTGCCGTTGCTCCTGCTCGTGGCGCTGGTCTCGGTCTTTGCCTTTTCCATCGACCGCGACGCCAACCTGGTGCGCTCGGTGCTGATTGACAAACCGATACCCCAGTTTGCGCTGGCGCCGGTGGAGGGGTTGGATGTTCCGGGCTTCGACACCGCGGCGCTGAGCGGCGAACCCACGCTGGTCAATGTCTTTGCCAGCTGGTGCATTCCCTGCCGCGACGAACACTCGCTACTGGAAATTCTCAAGGCAGACACCGGCATTCGCCTGTTCGGGATCAACCATTCGGACGCACCCGAAAATGCTCGGGCTTTTCTTTCTGAGCTAGGCAATCCCTATGACGCGGTGGGCGCTGACCGAGACCGGCGGGTCTCGCTCGACTGGGGCGTCTATGGCGTGCCCGAGACCTTCCTCGTCGATGCCGCGGGGGTGATTGTCTACAAGCATGTCGGCCCATTGACCCCGGAGGCCATTGCATCTGGCCTGCTGCCGGCCATAGAACGGGCCAGAAGCTGAGCCATTCAGCTTGTGTTCATCTTGTCTGCGGCATGTTGCAGGCGTCTTCAGTGTCCTGGAAGAGACTTGTCCATGTTGCGTCGCGTTCTGGCCCATTTGCGCCACCAGCCCCTGATCACCCGGATCGAATATGGGCTGATCGCCGCGATCATCACCGTCGCAACGACTTTTGCGGTCTCGGCCGCCGGCTACAATATCACCGATTTCTTTCCCGGCTGACGCTGATTTTTGTCGCGTTTCCGAACCGCAAAACCGTGACCACTTTTGCTGGAAACGCTTCAGAAATCGCTGGTCAGTCCCTTGATCTCCCAATCGCCATAGCGCACCGGCTCCAGCCCGCCCCGTCCGCCCTTTTCCCTGGGGGCCATGGCTGACGCCGCATCGATCGCCTGCCGCCGTGCCTCTGCCTCGGCAAGGGCGCGCTCCGCCGCCGGACTGAGCACTTTGTGAGCGCTGACCTCGGCTTCCGGGTCTGGTATTGGCGCGTCTTCCATTTCGGCTTCCATTACGTTTCCGTCACCGCTTGCGCGGAACCTCGTCGCACACAACATAATTGCTCGAGACATCCAACCCAAGGGGTTCGACAATGTTCAATGCCTTCCGCACCTTCGTCCTGCTCGCCGGGATGACCGCGCTATTCATGGTGGTGGGCTATTTCATCGGCGGAACCGGCGGCATGATGATCGCCCTGCTGTTCGCTGCCGGCACAAACCTGTTTGCCTATTGGAACTCGGACAAGCTGGTATTGCGCATGCAGAACGCCGTCCCGGTGGAACGCAGCCGCGCCCCTGAACTCTATGACATGGTCGATGTGCTTTCCAAGCGCGCAGGGCTGCCCACTCCGGCAGTCTATGTGATCGAGACCGACCAGCCCAATGCCTTCGCCACCGGCCGCGACCCGAACAATGCCGCCGTGGCTGTGTCGTCCGGCCTTCTGCGCCAGCTCGATACCCGCGAGGTGGCGGGCGTCGTGGCGCACGAACTGGCCCATATCAGGAACCGCGACACCCTGACCATGACCATCACCGCCACCCTGGCCGGCGCGATCTCGGCCCTGGCCCAGTTCGGCCTGTTCTTCGGCGGGGGCAATAACCGCGACAACCCGCTGGGTGGTGTCGGCGCGCTGCTCATGGTGTTCCTGGCCCCGGTCGCAGCCATGCTGGTGCAGATGGCGGTGAGCCGCACCCGCGAATACGAGGCCGACAAGGACGGCGCCGAAATTTCGGGCGACCCGCTGGCCCTCGCCTCGGCGCTCAACAAGATCGCAACACTGGCCGGACGGCAGGTCAATGTGGCGGCCGAGCGCAACCCGGCCATGGCCCACATGTACATCGTCAATCCGCTCAATGGTTCGCGCATGGACAATCTGTTTGCCACCCATCCCGATACCGGCAATCGCATTGCCGCGTTGCAAAGGCTTGCCGCAGAGATGAGCGTGGACGATAAGGGGCGCAGGCCCCAGCCCCGCCCGCGCCCCGCTTCGAGCGGACGCGACACTGGCGGTGGCTGGCGAGTGCCGACCGCAGGACGTACCGAAGATGATGGTAACGTCCGCGGACCCTGGGGATAGATGCACGCGCCAATATCCACGCGTGCCGAAACTGAGTTGACGAATTGGCGCAACGGACCGAACCGGCGGGCTTGAAGCTTCGCCTTGCCGCCGCACAGCGGCTCAAAGCCGTGCTGGCCGGGGAGCATTTTGCTCCGCTCGGCGCAGGCGAGCTGGCGGATGGGCGCGATCGCGGCCTGGCCAACCGGCTGATCACCACCGCACTGCGCCGCCACGGGCAGATCAATGTCATGCTCTCTGAGCTCCTCGACAAGCGCATGCCGGCCAAGTCCGGCAGCTTCGAGGCGGTGCTGCGCCTGTCGCTGGCGCAACTGGTCTTCCTGCCTGATCTGGGTGCGCATAGTGCCCTGTTCCTGGCTGTCGAGGCCATCAAGCGCGACGGCAAGGCCCGGCATCTCTCGGGGCTGATGAACGCCGTGCTGCGCCGGGCGCAGTCCAATTCGGCCCGCTACGGGCTGATGGACGACGAATTGCTGCTGCCTTCAGCGCTGGCGGAAAACTGGACAAAGGCCTATGGCGCCGAGGCGGTTTCCCGCTTTGCCCATGCCTTGATCGACGGAGCCCCGCTCGATCTAACCCTGCGCGACGATGAGCCCGACCTGGTCGAAGCCCTTGGCGCCGATCGCCTGATGGCCGACAGCGTGCGCCTCGAAAGCCGCGACCGGCCGGTTGAAGCCCTGCCGGGCTATGACGAGGGACGCTGGTGGGTGCAGGACGCCGCCGCCGCCATTCCGGCCCGCCTGCTGGGCCTGCCGGCGAACAGTGCCGTGCTCGATCTTTGTGCCGCCCCCGGTGGCAAGACGGCGCAATTGACCAAGGCCGGATACCGCGTTACCGCGCTCGACAGTGACCATACCCGCCTGGAGCGCCTAGAGGCCAATATGAACCGCCTGGGCTATGCCCCAAAAATGGTCGAGGCCGACGCCGCAAATCATGATCCCGCGTCCCCCTTTGATGGCGTGCTGCTCGATGCGCCCTGTTCGGCCACCGGCACATTCCGGCGACATCCCGAAGTGCTCTGGAGCCGCACTGCCGGCGACATTGCCGGACGGGTGCGCCTGCAACGCGCGCTTTTGACCAATGCCTTCCGATGCCTAGCGCCGGGCGGCACCCTGATCTATTGCGTTTGTTCTCTGGAGCCGCCCGAAGGCGAGGATCAGGTCGACTGGGCGCTCGACACCCTGCCCGGTCTGGAGCTTTTGCCGGTGGCCCCGGCCGAGCTGCCGGGCCTCACCGAGGCGGTGACGGCGCGCGGCCTTGTCCGCACCCACCCGGCCATGACACCCGGCGATGGAAATGCCGGCATGGACGGGTTCTTCGTGGCGCGCTTCCGCCGAACACGCTAAAGGGCGGAGACGCGGTAGCCGCAATGGTGGCGCCTGCAAGGAATAAACCGGTGCAATCAAGGCACGACAACAGGTCTGCCTCCACCCCCATGCGGGCGGAGAGCAATAGTTGAGCGGGCGGCTGGTAACAGTCGGGCGCCAGTTTGCGCTTGGTCTCGCCGATGCGGTGGTGACAATGCCGCTGCTGCGCTGGACCTGGCGCGGCCAGACCGACTACGCCTTTGCCGGAGACCTGCCCGACTTCCGCCCCGCCGATCGCGAGGCCGTGCGCGAAATGATGTCGGGGCGCTACCTGCTGGCGTCCAAGCTTTTCGAGACCGGCGGCGCCTCACCCTTCTCTCTCGATGTCGAACATCCCGACTGGTGGAACAATCTCCACAGCTTTTCCTGGCTGCGGCATTTCCGCGATGTCCGCGATCCAGGCGAAAAGCAGTTCGCCAGGACCCTAGTGCTGGACTGGATCGGCCGCGAGGGCCAGTTCGAGGCCGATAGCTGGACCCTGACCCTGACCGCCCAGCGCGTGCTCAACTGGCTGCGCCACCTGACCCCGCTGCTTGACGGCGCCAATGCCGACCAGACCCGCACCATTCAGCGCAGCCTGGGCACGCAGGTGCAGAGCCTGCGCGTGCGCGGTCCGCTCGCGGCCGATTCCGTCGAGGCGCTGTTTGCCGCCATTGGCCTGCTGGGTGCCGAATTGTGCAATGTGGGCGACGTGCCCGACATCGACACCAATGTCGCCCGGCTCGACGCTCTGCTGGGCCAGCAGCTCGACAGGGATGGCCTGCATCTGACACGCAATCCGCGGCTGCAACTGGCGCTTCTGGTCGAGCTGACGAGCCTCCGGCGTGCCGTCGGACGGCATGGCAGCCCGGCCATGTCGGAACTGGCCAACCGCATTGACCGCATGCACGAGGCGCTTGATACGCTGACCCTTTCGAGCGGCGAACCGGTCTATTTCAATGGTTGCGGCCAGGTGCCGCATGACGTGCTGGTGGCCGTGCAGGCCAATGGCCCTTCCGCCTCGCGGCGTTCGCGCCTCTTGGGCGGCTATGGCATCGTGCGGGCCGGTGACACTGTGGTCATTGCCGATTCCGGCCTGCGCCCCCCGCCGGGATTTGACGCCGAGGCTCATGATGGCGCGCTAGCCTTCGAATTCGCCCACGGCAGCGAATTGGTGGTCGGGTCGTGCGGGCCGGCGCCGTCCGACCTGCCCGAGAGCCAGACCCTGTTCCGGCAAGGCGTAGCCCATTCGGCGCCCACCATAGACGCGGAGGGGGCCGGGCAGGGCTCTGGGCGCGATGTCCAGAACCAGCCCATAGTGCTCGACACCGGCGAACATATGCTGAGCCTGACCAGTGCCGGCTACGCCAGGCGGTTCGGCGCCGAGATCGAACGGCGGCTGACCCTGCTTTCGGACGGGACCACGCTGGTTGGACAGGACAGAATCGTTCCCGCTGGCGAACCGCATGGCCTGCTCACCCTGCGCTTCCACCTGGCGCCGGGCGTCAAGGTGCGCCAGACGACCGGCGAAGGCATCGCCCGGCTGGTCTTGCCCAATGGCGTGATCTGGAGCTTCCTGTGGGAAGGCGCCCAGTTCCGCGAAGAGGACAGCGTGCGCCAATCGGCCTATCTGGGCTTTCACCGCACCAGTCAATTGGTTCTCGAGACCAATATCGGGCCGAGCACCGAAGTCGCCTGGATCTTCACGCTGGAGCAGCAATAGCGGGGCCAAACCCGCCGCAAGTCAGCAAACTGATTGGCCTTTGCCGCGTCCCGTGCTAGCGGACGCGCGAAAATCCTCCTTTGACGAATGCGAGACACAAACCCATGGGCAAGACGGTGACGGTCGGGCGGGCGCTGCTTTCGGTCTTCGACAAATCGGGCATGGCAGATTTTGCCAGGGGACTGGCTGAAGCCGGTGTGGAACTGGTCTCCACCGGCGGTACTCACCGCCTGATCAGCGAAGCCGGCCTCAAGGTCCGCGATATTTCCGATCTCACCGGATTCCCCGAAATGATGGATGGGCGGGTCAAGACGCTGCATCCGAAGGTCCATGGTGGCCTCCTCGCGGTGCGCGACAATGCCGAGCATCAGGCGAGCATGGACGTCCATGAAATCGGCCCGATCGACCTGGTTGCGGTCAATCTCTACCCGTTCGAGAAAACAGTGGCCTCCGGCGCCTCCTATGACGAAATCATCGAGAATATCGATATCGGTGGTCCGGCCATGGTGCGCTCGGCCGCCAAGAACCACGCCTTTGTCACCGTCGTCATCGACCCCGCCGACTACCCCGCCATTCTCGAAGCCATAAAGGCCGGCGGCATTCCCTTCGAGATGCGCCAGAAGCTGGCCGCCAAGGCCTATGCCCGCACCGCCGCCTACGACAGCGCCATTTCGAGCTGGTTCGCCCGTGAAATAGACTTTGCCGATGTCGGCTATCGCAGCTTTGCCGGCCACTTGAGCGAGGTGATGCGGTATGGCGAAAACCCGCATCAATGGGCTGCCTTTTACAAGACCGGCGAAAACCGCCCTGGCGTCGCCACCGCCACCCAGGTGCAGGGCAAGACGCTGAGCTACAACAATATCAACGATACAGATGCCGCCTTCGAGCTGGTCAGCGAATTCGACCCGGCCGAAACCGCGGCCGTGGCCATCATCAAGCACGCCAATCCCTGCGGCGTCGCCGTGGCCGGTGACCTCAGGACTGCCTATTTGAAGGCGCTGCGCACCGACCCGGTCTCGGCCTTTGGCGGCATCGTCGCCACCAATCGCGAGATCGACGCCGAGACCGCCACCGAAATCGTGAAGGTCTTTACCGAGGTGATCGTCGCGCCATCGGCCACGCAGGAGGCGCAGGACATCATCGCCGCCAAGAAAAACCTGCGGCTGCTGCTGACGGGCGGCGTCGCCGATCCCAAGGCCGAGGGGCTGATGGTGAAATCGGTGGCGGGTGGCCTGCTGGTGCAGGGCCGCGACAATGCCAATGTCGACGATTGTGAATTGAAGGTCGTCACCAAACGCCAGCCCACGAGCCAGGAGCTGATCGACCTCAAGCTGGCTGCCAAGGTGGCCAAGCACGTCAAGTCCAACGCCATCATCTATGTCAAGGATGGCGCCACTGCCGGCATTGGCGCGGGGCAGATGTCCAGGGTGGATTCGGCCCGCGTTGCCCATCGCAAGTCCATCGACGCGGCGCAGGCGGCCGGCGTCGAGGGCGCGCTGACCCAAGGGTCGGTCGTGGCGTCCGACGCCTTCTTTCCCTTTGCCGACGGCCTCGAGGCGCTGGTCGCGGCTGGCGCCACGGCGGTGATCCAGCCGGGCGGCTCGATGCGTGACGAGGAAGTGATCGCCGCCGCCGATGCCGCCGGCATCGCCATGGTGATGACCGGCATGCGCCACTTCCGGCACTAACCATCGGCAGCAGGTCCCGACGCAGCGGGGGCCAGGTCGGCCCGCTGGCGCGATGCGCCCGCATCCTGAGGGGAACGGCGCCATGCCGTACCCGCGAGTACGGTAGTGCTTGACCCTCGGCCCGGCTTGGGCTTAGAACCACTCCAATCTCTTCATTCCTGCCCCGGAACTATGGATATGACCAAGGCTCGCACGCTCTACGACAAGATCTGGGACGATCATCTGGTCCAGAACAATGAGGACGGCACGAGCCTTCTCTATATCGACCGCCATCTGGTGCACGAAGTGACCTCTCCCCAGGCCTTCGAGGGCCTGCGCATGAACAATCGCAAGGTCCGCCATCCCGAGCGAACCCTGGCCGTGGTTGACCACAATGTCCCTACCACCGACCGTTCCCTGCCCAATCCGGACCCGGAAAGCGCCATCCAGATCGCGGCGCTGGCTGAGAACACGAAGCATTTCGGCATCGAATATTACGACCCCTTCGATCACCGTCAGGGCATCGTGCATATCGTGGGCCCCGAACAGGGCTTCACCCTGCCCGGGATGACCATTGTCTGCGGCGATAGCCACACCTCGACCCATGGCGCCTTTGGCGCGCTGGCGCATGGTATCGGCACCTCGGAAGTGGAACACGTCCTGGCCACACAGACGCTGATCCAGCAAAAGGCCAAGAACATGCTGGTGCGCGTCGACGGGCAACTGCCGCCCGGCGTCACCGCCAAGGACATCATCCTCGCCATCATCGGCGAGATCGGTACCGCCGGCGGCAATGGCCATGTGATCGAGTTTGCCGGCGAGGCCATCCGCTCGCTTTCCATGGAAGGCCGCATGACGGTCTGCAATATGACCATTGAAGGTGGCGCCCGCGCCGGCCTCATCGCGCCCGACGAAAAAACCTTCGCCTATGTCAAGGATCGCCCCCGCGCACCCAAGGGCCAGGCCTGGGACATGGCACTCGACTACTGGAAGAGCCTCAATACCGACGAAGGCGCCCATTACGACAAGGTGGTGATCCTCGACGCCGCCAGGCTGCCACCCATTGTTTCATGGGGCTCTTCGCCGGAAGATGTCATCTCGGTGCAGGGTATCGTGCCCAATCCCGACGACATTGCCGACGAGAACAAGCGCGCTTCCAAGTGGCGGGCGCTGGATTATATGGGTTTGAAGCCCGGCACCAAGATCACCGACATCAAGCTCGACCGCGTCTTTGTCGGCTCCTGCACCAATGGCCGGATCGAGGATCTGCGCGCCGCGGCGGCGGTGATCAAGGACCGCAAGGTCGCCAGCCATGTCTCGGCCATGGTCGTGCCCGGCTCGGGCCTGGTCAAGGCACAGGCCGAGGAAGAAGGCCTCGATGTGATCTTCAAGAATGCTGGTTTTGAATGGCGCGAGCCGGGCTGTTCGATGTGCCTGGCCATGAATCCGGACAAGTTGGCGCCGGGCGAGCGCTGCGCCTCGACCTCCAACCGCAATTTCGAAGGCCGCCAGGGCTTCAAGGGCCGCACCCATCTGGTGTCGCCTGCCATGGCCACCGCCGCCGCCATTGCCGGCCACTTCGTCGACATTCGCGAGTGGCACTGAAGGGTACTGACTGGTCGGGACACTATGCCCCGACCCTGGATGACTTCGAGGCTCTGGCAAGTGCCGCACTGGCCAGCTTGTCGGAGCCTTTTGCGTCCCTGGCGGCCGATGTCACCTGTTCGGTGGCCGAATTTGCCGAGGATGACGTGCTCGAAGGCTTCGGCATGGAAAGCCCATTTGAGCTGATGGGACTGTTCTCGGGCATTGGCATGACCGAGGATGGCGCCGTGCCCCAGACCGGGCAATTGCCCAACACCGTCTATCTTTACCGCCGCGCCATTCTCGACTATTGGGCCGAGAACGATGACAACACGCTGGGCGAGATCATCACCCATGTGCTGATCCACGAACTCGGCCACCATTTCGGTTTTTCCGACGACGAGATGGAGGCGATCGAGGTGGCGGCCGAGGAAGGCTAGGCGCCGCGATTGGACGGATCAGGGCCTTCGGTGACAATGGATGCCGGCTTCTGAGCCGCATCAGTCGTGGGGCCCTCGCCGTTCCGCGATACGAACTCGAATTCGGCCTCGTTGCCGCCGGCCGGGTCATCGGAGACCTTGAGAGCCAGCCCACCTTCATCAAGTGCGGTGAACCACTCCTCCCAGCTAACCAGCCGGAAGCCGCCCACCCGGTCGGGACCCTCATTACCGTCCGAATTGAGGGCGTGCTGGCCAAAGGTCAGCTGCAGGATGGTGCGATTATGCGTGCCCTCCGGCACATCCATCATGATGGGATTGCCGCCGCGTGCGGCCGCCCATTCTCGGATGGCCTGGCGGTCGGTGAGAATCTGGGACATGGGGCGCTCCATTCTTGGTGTTGCTTGAGAAAGCGCCGGCGGCGTGCAAGGTTCCTTGCTCTGGAGCAAAGGAGGTGTTCGGTGCTCTTGATTTCGCAGTTTCGCCGCCTGACCGTCCTGACCGCCGCTTTGGCCATGCTGCCCATGGTAATGCCACTGGCCTGCGAAGTGCCCAGCGACGCCTCTATCACTCAGTTCGACGGCGACCGCATGACCGGGTTCGATGCGGCCCGGACCCGGGGCATCGGAGAGGCCCTGCTGGCCGACAATGCGGAGGAGCGGGCCATTGTCGCAGGGCTCTTTGCCCCCGGAAACATGCCGATTTCCGCCATCCCGGATGGCCCTTACCGCTGCCGCACCATCAAATTGGGCGGGCTGCTGCCGCTGGTCAGCTATCCCTTCTTCGACTGCGCCATTTCGCACAATGGGAAAGTGATCGAGAAATTGTCCGGCTCGCAGCGCTTCAAGGGCCAGTTGCTGCCGACCAATGACGCGATTTTCTATTGGGGTGCCCTGCATTATGGCGACGAGCGACCCTTCGCCTATGAGGCCGACGCGGAGCGCAGCCAGGTCGGTTGCCTCTACAAGGTTGATGGCAAGCCGGTGCGCTACCGGCTGGAACTGCCCTTTCCGCGCTTTGAATCCACCCATGACGTCATCGAACTGGTTCCGGCGCGCTGACACTGGTAATGGACCCAGGACCAACTTGATGAACAGGCGATGACAGACACTTCCTCTCGCATTTTGATGGGCACGATTGGCGCAGCGCACGGCATCAAGGGCGAAGTGCGTATCGCCTCCCATACCCAGGATCCCGAGGCTATTGCCGATTACGGTCCGCTTGAGACCGACCGGCCCGGCCTCATCATCACCATCGAGGCCGCGCGCCTGCAAAAGACCGTGCTGATCGCCCGCATCAAGGGCGTGCGTGACCGCAATGCCGCCGAACAGCTCAATGGCGTGTCGCTGTTTATTGACCGCAGCCAATTGCCGGAAATCGAGGACGAGGACGATTTCTACCACGCCGACCTGATAGGGCTCGATGCACGGCTGGAAAGCGGCGTCTCGATCGGCGCGGTCAGCGCCCTTTTCGATCATGGCGCCGGTGACATAATGGAAGTGCGCGACCCGCGCTCTGGCGATACCTATCTCTACCCCTTCACCAAGGCCGTGGTCCCAAGCGTTCGCATTGCCGAGGGCTATCTCGTCATCGCCCCGCCGCTGGACGCCGATCCGGGCGAAGAAGAGCCCGACTGATGTTTTCCGCCGACATCATCACGCTGTTTCCCGAGCTGTTTCCGGGTCCTCTGGGTGCCTCGGTGCTGGGGCGTGGCCTCAATGACGGCCTCTGGTCCCTGAGGGCCACGCAATTGCGCGACTTTGCCACCGACAGACACCGCACCGTCGATGACACGCCCTCGGGCGGGGGCGCGGGCATGGTGCTGAAGCCCGATATTCTGGCCAGCGCCATCGACGCAATCGCGCCGGAAACCGACCCGCGTCCGCGCATCCTCATGTCGCCACGCGGCACGCCACTGAGCCAGGCCCGCGCCCATCAATTGGCGCAGGGCCCCGGCGCCATTATCGTCTGCGGGCGTTTCGAGGGTATCGACCAGCGCGTCATAGACGCCCGCCAGCTCGAGGAAATCTCCATAGGCGATTATGTGCTGGCCGGCGGCGAAGTGGCCGCCATGGTGCTGCTGGAGGCCGTGGTGCGGCTGATCCCCGGGGTTCTGGGGGCGCTGGACAGCCGGGACGAGGAAAGCTTCGAAAATGGCCTGCTCGAATATCCGCACTATACCCGGCCGCAGACCTTCGAAAAGCGCGAGATTCCTGCGGTACTGACCTCGGGCGATCACGGCAGGATCGCCAGATGGCGGCATGAACAGTCGCTGGAACTGACAAAGGCGCGGCGACCTGATTTGCTCAAGTCGAAGCGGGACTGAGATTTCACCACACCCTCTACGCCGTCCTCGGGCCCGACACCCGAGGACCAGTTCGAATGTGGGAGATGTGGCGAGCCCTCGGATCAAGTCCGAGGACGGCGCGGTGGTTGGGCGGAAACAGCCCAAAAACACTGGACTCTCCGGCAAAATTCCCCTATGAGCCGCCCATTCGCATGCAAGGCGTATCGGACCTGCCTGCGACAAGACCAAGAAGACTGCCCTTCCGTTACCAACCAAGACCGGATGACGGGGTCGAAAAGGCCCGCAAAGAGTCATCCCTATGAAAAGATCAGAACGGATCGAACATGAATATCATTGAACAGCTCAATGCCGAGCATGCCGCGGCGCTTGCCGCGACCCGCGAACTCCCCGAATTCACCCATGGCGATACCGTCAAGGTTTGGGTGAAGATCCGCGAAGGCGAAAAGGAACGCCTCCAGGCCTATGAAGGCGTCGTAATCGCGCTCAATGGCGGCGGCATCACCGCCAGCTTCACCGTGCGCAAGATTTCCTATGGTGAAGGCGTGGAACGCGTGTTCCCGCTGCACTCGCCCAATATCGCGTCGGTCGAAGTGATCAAGCGCGGCAAGGTCCGTCGCGCCAAGCTCTATTATCTGCGCGATCGTCGCGGCAAGTCGGCCCGTATTTTCGAATCGACCAATTCGCGCACCAAGAAGATCGAGGCGAGCGAACGCTCCGCAGCCATCGCTGCCAAGGAAGCCCGCGAAGCCGAAAAGATTGCTGCAGCCGAGGCCTTTGCCGCCGAACAGGCCGCCAAGGACGCTGAAGCCGCAGCCGCCGCTGCCGCCGCCGAGAAGGAAGCTGCCGCTGCCGCAGCAGCCGAAGGCGAAGCCAAGAGCGAATAAGCCGCTCGGCGCTATCGAATTGAAGAGCCCGGCCATCGTGCCGGGCTTTTTGTTTGATAGATTCACGTGGAACATTTGGCCGGTGAAACGCCGGTCCGCTCCCTTCGCCTTGCGGTGAGGGGCCGAGGTAGGGGACCGACCGCCCGGTACGCCCGCCCTGGCCACGAGCGTGTTTAGAACGCCCTCTCCGACCTCCCCCCGTCAAGGGGGAGTGGAGCCGGGTGATCGTTGAACTACTAAGACACCTGCTGACAGGTTTAGGCCATTTCCGGCTTTACCCTGCCCTGCCCTTGGCGATAAGTGACCCAGACCCCCCAGACTTACCCGGACGCCCCATGACCCATTCCGTCGTCACCTGGAACATCAATTCGGTTCGGCTGCGCCTGCCCATGGTGCTCGATTTCCTGGCGCAATATCAGCCCGATGTGCTGATGCTGCAGGAGATCAAGTGCACCAATGACCAGTTTCCGCGTAATGCCTTTATCGAGGCCGGCTATCCGCATATGGCCGTGCACGGGCAGAAGGGCTATCACGGCGTCGCTATTGTCTCGAAACTTCCGCTGACCGATGTGTCGAGCCGCGTTTTCTGCGAAATCCCCGAATCGCGCCATGTCTCGGCCCTGGTCGACCTGGGCCACGGGCCGTTCACCCTGCACAATTTCTACATACCCGCCGGCGGCGACGAGCCGGACCCCGAGATCAACCCCAAGTTCAAGCACAAGCTGGGATTTTTGGACGAACTCAAGACATGGTTTGGCGAGCCCGTGTTTCAGCGCGGCCATCTGATTGCCGGCGACTTCAACATCGCGCCGCATGAAAACGATGTGTGGAGTCACAAGCAACTCCTGAAGGTGGTAAGCCACACCCCGATCGAGACTGAAGCGCTCAACGCCCTGCTCTCGGGCGGCCATGGATGGGTAGATCTGGTGCGCAAGCACGTACCGCATGACACCAAGCTCTATTCCTGGTGGAGCTATCGCAGCGCTGACTGGAACAATGCCGACAAGGGCCGGCGGCTGGACCATATCTGGTCCACGCCCGATGTGGCCGAACGCTCGGTCGGCGCCGAAATCATCCGCCCGGCCCGCGGCTGGACCGACAAGCCATCCGACCATGTGCCGGTGATTGCGCGGTTCGTACGGCCTTAAGCGCCCTTCATGCGGCTCTTGAGCGGCTCCAAGGCGTGCATGTAGCGTCCGAGGTCTGCCTGGATGCGCTCGGCGGCGCGCTGCGCCAGTTCGGGATTTTGCCGCGCCAGTTTCATGAAGGCGGTGCGCGGCACGAACAGCAATTGGCAATCGGTGACGGCCGTGAAGGTCACCGGACGCGGCTTGTCGAGAATGAGCGCGGTGGGGGAGATGACGCTGCCGGGCTCGGAGAGCGCATAGGGCTTGCCCGCCTCGGCGCCCTCATGCCGGGCCTTGACCGTCCCCTCGATGAGCACGAAAGCGCCCTGTGGCACCTCGCCAGCCTTGTAGATGACGGCGTCGGCGTCAAAATGCTTGCGATCGCCGGCAAAGCCGAGCATGCGCAATTGTTCGTCGTCGCAGATGTCGAAGAAATCGGCCCGGGCCAGTACCCCGGCCGCATCGTCCATTCTCATGAGCCCCAGACCCGATGCGCCAACAATCGCCCGCAGGGCGCGGACGACACCTGCACTCAGCTATAAGTCAGTTCGGGGCGGAAATGAACGGGTTTGTCCCGATATCAGGGGACAAGCCGATAGCCGCCATCCTCGGTCACCAGCAGCCGCGCATTGGAGGGATCGCGTTCGATCTTCTGGCGCAACCGATAGATATGGGTTTCCAGCGTGTGGGTGGTGACGCGGTTATTATAGCCCCAGACTTCCTTCAGGAGAACATCGCGGGTGATGGTCTTGGGGCCTTGGCGATAGAGATACTTAAGGATGGACGTTTCCTTGTCCGTCAGGCGGACCTTGGTTCCGTCATTGGTCTCGAGGACCTTGGCCGCCGGCTGGAAGCTGTAATGGCCGATGGTGAAGACGGCGTCCTCGCTCTGGTCGCGCTGCCGAAGGGCCGCATTGATGCGGGCCAGCAGCACCGGATAACGAAAGGGCTTGGTGAGGTAGTCATTGGCCCCGGCTTCAAGGCCCTTGATCTCGTCAGCATCCGTGTCGTGGCCGGTCAGCATCAGCACCGGGCTCATAAAACCCTCCTGGCGCATCAACTTGACGGCCTCGCGACCATCCATGTCCGGCAGGCCGACATCGAGAATGGTGAGCTCGACATTATTCTCCCGCACCGCCTTGAGCGCGTCCTTGGCCGAGCCGGCCTGGAGAATGTCGAAATCAGGCTCTCCCTGGAGCTGTTCCACCAGGGTCTGGCGCAAGTCTGCGTCGTCGTCCACGACCAGGATGCGTCGCTTGTTCATTGTATTCTCCGGTCTTTTCCCCGCTGGATCGACCAAGGTCACACTATTGCGACCCGTTTTTGCCCAGCCAATCACAACGGCGTTATTCAAGCGCAAACAACGCGCAATCGGCGCAAAAAGTTGCATGGATGGACGGGCGAACGACCCGTCTAGCGGCGGCCGAACAGGGCCGAGCCCACCCGCACATGGGTAGCGCCCATGGCGATGGCGGTTTCAAAATCGCCGCTCATGCCCATGGAGAGCTTTTCCACCCCTGCCGCCCGGCCCAGCTCGGCCAGCATCGCAAAATAGGGGCCCGCCGGCTGGCCTTCAGGCGGAATGCACATCAGGCCCACGATATCGAGCCCGTGCTCTTCCCGGCAACGGCGCACGAAATCGGCGGCCTCGGCCACCGGAACCCCCGCCTTCTGCGCCTCGCCGCCGATATTGACCTGCACGAAGCAGGGCAGCCGCCTGTCCACCCGCGCCATTTCGGCGGCCAGTATGCCGGCCAGCTTGTCGCGATCCACCGTTTCGATGACATCGAACAGCGCCACGGCCTCGCGCGCCTTGTTGGTCTGGAGGGGTCCGATCAGGTGCAGGACGAGATCTGGATAACGCTCGCGCAGCGCCGGCCATTTTTCCTTGGCCTCCTGCACCCGGTTTTCCCCGAACACGCGCTGGCCGGCCTCGATAAACGGCTCGACAGCCTCGGCCGCGAAGGTTTTCGACACCGCCACCAACTCGACCTGTTGAGGCGGCGGCCCGAAGCGCCGCCGGGCCTTTTCCATGCGGGTGCTTATGTAGTCGAGGGCAGTTTGCGCGCCCGCATGTGTCTCAGCCATGTCCTGGCCCCGTTTCTGTTGACCTGACAGGGTATTTCTGGTGATGGTCCGGGTAGCCAAAATCCCTCGAAAACGCAAGCTGCGCCGCCCTTTGCGGCAGGCCATCTGCGTCAATCTTGCAAGGACGAGTATCCAGTGAGCGGCGAACGCTACAATCCGCGCGAAAGCGAACCGAAATGGCAGAAGGTCTGGGACGAAGCCGATAGCTTCGTCACCGCCAATGACGATCCGCGTGAACCCTATTACGTCCTTGAGATGTTCCCCTACCCCTCCGGCCGCATCCATATGGGCCATGTGCGCAATTATGCCATGGGCGACGTGGTGGCGCGCTATCACCGCGCCCGCGGCAAGAATGTGCTGCACCCCATGGGCTGGGACGCCTTTGGGCTTCCGGCCGAAAATGCCGCCATCGAGCGCAAGTCCCATCCGGGCAGCTGGACCCGCCAGAACATCGAGGCGATGAAGGCGCAATTGAAATCGATGGGCCTCTCCATCGATTGGAGCCGCGAAATCGCGACCTGCGAGCCCAGTTATTACCAGCATCAGCAATCCATGTTCATCGATATGCTCGAAGCCGGGCTCGTCACCCGCAAGAGTTCCAAGGTCAATTGGGACCCAGTCGACATGACGGTCCTGGCCAATGAGCAGGTGATCGACGGCAAGGGCTGGCGCTCGGGCGCCGTGGTCGAGCAGCGCGAACTGACCCAATGGTTCTTCAAGATCTCGGATTTTGCCGAAGACCTGCTGACCGCGCTCGACGGCCTGACCGATTGGCCGGAGAAAGTGCGCACCATGCAGCGCAACTGGATCGGCAAATCCGAAGGACTGCGGCTGCTGTTTGCCCTGGAGCCGAGCGAAAAGACCGATGTTACCAGCGTCGAGGTCTTTACCACCCGGCCCGACACCATTTTTGGCGCGTCCTTTATCGCGCTCTCCCCCGATCACCCCCTGACTGGCGAACTGGCGGCCGACAATCCGGCCTTGGCCGAGTTTGTTGCCGAGTTCCACCGCCAGGGCACTGCAACCGAAACGTTGGAAAAGGCCGAGAAAAAAGGCCTCGTCACCGGCCTGCGCGTCAAACACCCGGTCCTCGAGGGCCAGACCTTGCCCGTATATGTCGCCAATTTCGTGCTGATGGACTATGGCACCGGCGCCATTTTCGGTTGCCCGGCCCATGACCAGCGCGATTTGGATTTCGCGCGCAAATATGACCTGCCGGTCAAGCCCGTGGTCCTGCCGCCGGGCGCCGATCCGGCAAGCTTCACGGTGGATAATGATGCCTATGTTGACGCTGGCAACATCTTCAATTCGGGCTTCCTCGATGGGTTGTCTATTGATGACGCCAAGGCAAAGATTACCGCGCATTTCGGGGCCCTAAGCGTCGATGGGAAGCCTCAGGGCGTTGTAGAAGTGAATTATCGCCTGCGCGACTGGGGCATTTCACGCCAGCGCTATTGGGGTTGCCCCATTCCAGTGATCCATTGCGAGGTCTGCGGCACCATTCCCGTGCCCAAGAAAGACCTGCCGGTAGTGCTGCCGGACGATGTCAGCTTCGACAAGCCGGGCAATGCGCTCGATCACCATCCCACTTGGAAGCACGTCCACTGCCCGCAATGCGGCGCTTCAGCGCGGCGCGAAACCGACACCATGGATACCTTTGTCGATAGTTCCTGGTACTTCGCCCGCTTCACGGCGCCCCATGCCGACACGCCCACCATTCCGGAAGTCGCAAATCGCTGGCTGCCAGTGAACCAGTATATCGGCGGCGTCGAGCATGCGATCCTGCACCTGCTCTATTCGCGCTTTTTTACCCGCGCCATGAAGGCCACCGGCCATGTCGGGCTGGACGAGCCGTTCCAGGGCCTGTTCACCCAGGGCATGGTAACCCACGAGACCTATAAATCGGAAAAGGGCGAATGGGTGCCCCCGACCGATGTTGTGCTGGAAGCCAATGGCGATCTGCGTAGTGCCCGCCATGCCGTAAGCGGCGCCCCGATTGCCATCGGCTCGGTCGAAAAGATGAGCAAATCCAAGAAGAACGTGGTCGATCCCGATGAGATCGTCTCGGGTTATGGTGCCGACACCGCCCGCTGGTTCATGCTCTCCGATTCCCCCCCCGAGCGTGACGTGCAATGGACAGAATCAGGCGTCGAGGGCGCCAGCCGCTTTCAGCAGCGCGTCTGGCGTCTGGTCAATGAGACGGTCGAGATATCGAAACAATCTTCAGAGATTGTTGCAGAAAGCAGTGCTGATGCGACGGCACTGCGCAAGACTATCCACCGCGCCGTTCACGGTGTGGCGCAGGACATTGAGGGTCTGGGCTTCAACCGGGCCGTTGCGCGCATCTATGAGCTGACAAATGCCTTGGTAAAGGCCAAGGAGGGCCAGCCTGACGCCGCGCTTGCTGCAGCCCTCTCCGAAGGCGTCGAGAAGCTGGTGCAGTTGATCAGCCCGATGATGCCACATCTGGCTGAATCGTGCTGGGAAGTCCTTGGAAAACAAGGACTTGTTGTCGATGCCTTATGGCCGGAGGTTGATCCGGCGCTGTTGGTCGATGACGAAGTAACCCTGCCGATCCAGATCAATGGCAAACGCCGCGCTGAAATCACCGTGCCCAAGGGCAGGCCTGCGGCTGACGTCGAGGCGCTCGTCCTGGCGCTGGAGACCGTGCAGAAGGCCCTGGAGGGTAAGACACCCAAGAAGGTGGTTGTGGTGCAGGACCGCATCGTCAACCTGGTCGTCTAGGACATGACGGCGCTCAAGGCCCATGAGGTGGCGCGTTTTCTGGCGCGTCCCGATATCAGCGAGGGCATATTCCTCGCCTATGGGCCCGATGGCGGCCTGGTGCGCGAAACCGCGCAGCGGCTGATCCGTCATTTGAGCGGCGACGACCCGGCCTCGGCCAATATTACCGTGTTTGACGGGCCGGAACTCACGGCCGACCCGACACTTCTGCTGATTGAGGCCCGCTCCGGCTCGCTGTTTGGCGGCAAGCGCATCCTGCGGGTGCGCAATGCCACCAAGGCGCTGGTCATGCCGCTGACCGAGTTGCGCGACGATCCCGGCGGCACCGCCATCGTGCTGGAAGCTGACAATCTGCCGCCGCGCGACGCGCTTCGGGCGCTGGTGGAAGCCGCGAAACTGGGACGGTCCCTGCCCTGCTATGCCGACAGCGACGAAACCTTGATGGCGCTGATGCGCGAGAGCTTCAACCAGGCCGGCATCCGCACCGACAGCGATGTGGTGCCGACGCTCCGCGACATTCTGGGCAATGATCGCGAGGTCACCCGTCGAGAGATCGAGAAGCTCACGCTCTACGCTGCTTCCAGCAAGGTGCTTACGCGCGAGGACGTGCTGCTGCTCTGTGCCGACAATGGCGCCTTAGCCATTGATTCCATTCTTGATTCCACCGGCGGCGGGCATGCCGAAAAGCTCGAACTGGAGCTCAACCGGGCGCTGGCGGCCAATGTCAATCCGCAGCAATTGCTGGCCATGGTGACAAATCATTTCGCCAATCTGCGGCGCTGGCGCACCGAGGTGGATGGCGGAAAATCGCCGCGCGCGGTGCTGGACGGGCTCAAGCCCAAGGCGCATTTCTCGCGGATCGCCGCGCTGGAGCAGCAATTGCGCCTGTGGAGCGACATGGCCCTGGCCAGCGCGAATGAACGAATCCTGCAGGCTGTGTCGGACTCGCGGCGTCGACCGGCTCTGGCCGAGGCCGTTCTGCGCCGCACCACCCTGGCACTCTGCATGATGGCGGCCACACACTAAAGCCTGTTTCACTGGAAACACGACGTCCAGCAAATGGAAACCGCCCCGAAAACAAGAGGGTTTCACGTGGAACAAGTTTTATAACAAGGGCTTAGTTCGCACGCCCGGTGAGGCGAAGACAGATATCGTCCAGCTGTTCGAGCGTCTTGTAGCGGATTTCGATCTTGCCGCCGCGCTCGGAATGGTTGAGCGCCACGCTCAGTCCCAGCGCATCGGCAAGCCGCCGTTCCAGCGCCAGCGTGTCGGCATCGCGCTGCTCAACATCAACCACGGGCTTGCGCCGCGGCATGTCACGCTGCTGGCTGAGCGCCTCCGCCTCGCGCACGGACAGGCCCTTGTCGACGATCTGGCGGGCCAGGGCGGCGGGATCTTCCACCGTGATCAAAGTCCTCGCGTGACCGGCCGTCAGCGTGCCGCTGGCTACCATGCCGCGGACGTCTTCGGGCAGGCGCAACAGGCGCAGCGTATTGGCGACATGCGAGCGGGACTTGCCGATCACTTGGGCCAGATCCTGCTGGGTATAGTCAAACTGCTCGATCAGCTGGCCATAGCCCATGGCTTCTTCCAGCGGGTTGAGATCGGCGCGCTGCACGTTTTCGATAATGGCGAGCTCAAGCGCTTCCTTGTCATCGACCTCGCGGACAATGACCGGCACGTCATGCAACCCGGCCTTCTGTGCGGCTCGCCAGCGCCGTTCACCGGCAATTAGCTCGAAAATATTGGGATCATCGGTCGGTCGCACCAGGAGTGGCGACATCACGCCCTTCTCGCGGATCGAATTGGTCAGCTCTTCAAGCTGATCTGGGTCAAAGCTGCGGCGCGGATTGGCACGGTTGGCGATAATGAAATCGACAGGCAATTTTTTGCTGCCTGAGCCGGATTCGGTAACGCGCGCGCCTTCCATGGCCGCCATGTCGCCAATCAATGCCGCAAGGCCCCGCCCCAGTCGTGTCGGTTTGTCGGTCATTTTCGGCTCCTAGGCAGCGTTCAAACGCCGCTCGCGGCGGATGACTTCGGTGGCAAGACGCAGATAGGCCTGGCTTCCCGCACATTTGAGATCATAGAGCAAAGCCGGCTTGCCATAGGACGGCGCCTCGGACAGGCGGACATTGCGTGGAATAACGGTGTCGTAGACGAGATCGCCCATTTCGCTGCGCACATCATGCAAAACCTGCTCGCTCAGATTGTTGCGCTTGTCGAACATTGTCATCACCACGCCCTGGATAGAAAGGCGAGGGTTGAGAGTAGAGCGGATCTGCTCAATGGTCTGCAGCAACTGGCTGAGACCCTCAAGGGCGAAGAACTCGCATTGCAGCGGCACCAGCACGGCATCGGCGGCGACCAGCGAATTGACGGTGAGCAGGTTTAGGGAGGGAGGGCAATCGATCAGGATATAGCTGACCGGCTGATCGTTGATGCGCAATTCATCCATATGCTTGAACGCATTGCGCAATTTGAATGCACGATCAGCCTGGCCGGCAATGGTCAACTCGACGCCGAGGAGGTCCATGGTCGAGGGAACGATGGCCACATTCGGCACGCTGGTCATGATAGCAGCCTGTGGCACGCTGGCTTCGCCCACCAGAACGTCATAGGCGGAGACTTCGCGATCAGTGCGCGAAATCCCCAGGCCCGTAGACGCATTGCCCTGCGGGTCGAGATCGACGATCAATACGCGCTCGCCAATGGCCGCAAGCGCCGTCGCCAGGTTGATGGCCGTCGTGGTCTTGCCCACGCCGCCCTTCTGATTGGCCAAAGTCAATATCCGGGGTGCCAAATTGGCCTCCGTTTGCCGCTAACTCACAGATATTCCACGCAAATTCGCAATCTCAAGGATTACGCCGCCCGGATCGGTGTCACTGCTCGTTATTAACACGTCGTGATGCCATCGCACACTCGATTCCGACAGCTCTTCAACATGTTCCCGCCCTTTATGCAGCAGGGCGCGGGTATGAGGGCCGAAAAACGGCGCCATCCAGATGCAAAGCAGCGGCAAGGCGGCCAAGGCACGTGAGGTTATGACATGCGGGACGCCTGTTTCACGTGAATCAATTTCATCGCTACGACGGCCAATGACCACGACATTGAGCTTGAGTTCCCGTGCCACCGTGCGCAGAAAGCTGACTTTGCGTGCATTGGGCTCGATCAAAACGAAGCTCCGGTCACCGCCCTTGCTGCCGATCGCCATGGGCAAGGCCGGAAACCCACCGCCGCTGCCAAAGTCCAGGAACAGACGCTCCTGAGGGCGGGTCAGGGCAAGAATTTGCAGGCTATCGGCAAAATGGCGGGTCCAGACCTGCCCCAGTGTTTCACGTGAAACAAGATTCTGTACCGCCTGCCATTTCGCCAGCAGCTTGGCATAAGATTCCAAGTCAGCACCTACGGCATCCAACGGACGTGTAAAGTGCGCCGAATAGGGAGCGATGGCGGAAAAATCAGCCATTACCCGGCCTTGCGCTGGTCGCCGCGACGAATGACAGCGAGAAGCAAGGTGATGGCCGCTGGGGTCATGCTATCCATCGCCTGGGCCTGGGCAATGGTCTGCGGACGGTGGGCGGCCAGCTTCTGGCGCAGCTCCGTCGACAGGCCGGGGATGGCGGCATAGTCGAGATCGTCGGGAATACGGCGCTGCTCGTCACGCCGGACGCCCTCGATATCGGCCTTCTGGCGATCAAGATAGACCGCATACTGGGCGTCAATCTCTACCTGTTCCATGACAACGGGAGCTATGGAACCGAGTTCGGGCCACATTTTCACCAAGTCGGCCACGGCGATATCGGGATAGGAGAGCAATTCGAACGCTGAGCGGCGTTTGCCGTCCGCGTTGACGGCTATGCCAGCCTTGCGGGCCTCGGTGGGAGAAACCGAGAGGGTATCGAGCAGATTGCGGCTGTCGCGCAAGGCGTTGCCCTTATCGCGAAAGATCTCTGCGCGCGCCTCGCCCACCAGGCCCTTGTCTATAGCCATGGGCGTCAACCGTTGATCGGCATTATCGGCGCGCAGATGCAGGCGGAATTCAGCGCGCGAGGTAAACATGCGATAGGGTTCGCTGACCCCCCGCGTGACTAGGTCATCCACCATGACACCGAGATAGCTTTCGGTGCGCGAAAGGATCATCGGATCCGCGCCCTGGGCAGCAAGTGCCGCATTGGCGCCGGCCAGGAGACCTTGCGCACCGGCCTCTTCATAGCCGGTGGTGCCATTGATCTGTCCGGCCAGGTAAAGTCCTGGCTGCTTCTTCACTTCCAGCGTCGGCCGCAGCTCGCGCGGATCGACATAATCATATTCGATCGCATAGCCAGGCCGGATGATCTCGACATGTTCAAGACCCGGCATGGAGCGCAGGAAGGTTCCCTGCACTTCGGCCGGCAGAGAAGTGGACAAGCCGTTGGGATAGACGGTGCTATCATCCAGCCCTTCGGGTTCAAGGAAGATCTGGTGACTGTCCCGATCGGCAAAGCGCACCACCTTGTCCTCGATAGAAGGGCAGTAACGCGGGCCCCGCGAATGGATGCGGCCCGAATACATGGCGGAACGATGAAGGTTCTCGCTGATGATACGATGCGTCTCCGCCGTGGTGCGGGTGATATGGCAGGAAATCTGCGGCGTGGTGATGGAAGCCGTCAGGGCCGAGAACGGCTCCGGTGGCGTGTCGCCGGGCTGCTCCTCCAGCACCGAATAGTCGATGCTCTTGCCTTCGAGGCGGGCTGGTGTGCCGGTCTTGAGGCGGCCCAGCGCCAGACCCAGGCCTTCAAGGCGCGTGGAGAGGCCAAGCACCGGCTTCTCACCCAGGCGGCCGGCCGGGACGGTTTCTTCGCCACGATGAATGAGGCCGCGGAGGAAGGTGCCGGTCGTCAGAACCACGGCCCTTGTGCCGAACTGGCGACCATCGAGCAGGCGCACGCCGGAAATGACCCCATCTGTCACCTCAAGGTCGTCGACCTCACCCTCGATTACCTCGAGATTGGGCTGGGCTGCGATCGCCTCCTGCATGGCCTCGCGATAGAGCTTGCGGTCGGCCTGAACACGCGGTCCGCGCACGGCCGGCCCCTTGCGGCGATTGAGGACTCGGAACTGGATACCCGCAGCATCGGCCACGCGTCCCATCAGCCCATCCATAGCGTCGATCTCACGCACGAGGTGACCCTTGCCCAGCCCACCAATGGCCGGGTTGCAACTCATCTCGCCAATGGTGGCGAAGCGATGGGTGATCAGGGCTGTGGGGACACCAAGCCGGGCAGAGGCTGCGGCGGCTTCCGTCCCCGCGTGGCCGCCGCCGACGATGATGACGGCATAGTCAGTCATGGCTTTTCTCCAAGGCGCCTGACATAGGCCAATGTTTCACGTGAATCAATCGGCGAGTGAGCGCCAGCCGCCACAGGATGTTTCACGTGAATCAATCCATATTCTACACGGGGATGGTCACTTTCCGATGCAGAAGCTGGCAAAGAGCCTGTCCAGCACCCGCTCTGCGTCGAGCCGTCCGATCAGCCGCTCAAGCGAGGCCGAGGCGCGCCGCAACGATTCCGCTGCCAGTTCCCAATTGCCTAATGAATCACGGGTCTCTGCAAGTGCTGCAAGCGTGTTTTCCAGCGCGTGCCGGTCGCGCTCATGACTGACAAGGGTCGGCTCACCGCCAGCCAGCTCCTGTCCAAGCTCGCCCAGCTTTGTCACAAGGGCCTGAAGTCCATCCCCGTCGATGGTCGAGACCGAAAGATCCTGGCCATCCACCTGACCCAGATCGGACTTAGTACCGATGACCACCAGGCGGCCACTGGTGAGGGGCCGTTCGACATCCTCGATGTCCGGTGCCTTTAGCCACAGCACGATCTCGGCATTCCCAATGGCCTGTTCCGCACGACGAATGCCCTCGGCTTCCGCCCGGCTCTCCGTATCGCGCAGTCCCGCCAGATCCAGCAGAACAAAGAGTTGGCCCCCGATATCGAGCGGCACCTCCCGGACATCGCGGGTTGTGCCGGCTTCATCCGAAACAATGGCGATATCGGATCTGGCCAAAGCGTTAATCAGGCTGGACTTTCCTGCATTGGGCGCTCCGGCCAAAGCCACGCGAATGCCCTCGCGCACGATGCGGCCGCTATCCACCGAGGCCAGCGCCGCAGCGATGCAACTCTCCAGGTTTGAAAGCTGGTTTTGCCAATTCTCTGGCAAGTCCTCGGCCACATCCCCTTCATCGGAAAAGTCGAGACGGGCTTCAATCTCGGCCCTGAGGTCGAGCAGCTTGTCACGCCAGATATCGATCTCCGCCGTCAGCCGTCCGTCATAGCGGGCCAAGGCCTGTTGGCGCTGCTTTTCGGTGTCGGCACTGAGAAGGTCGCCCAGGCCCTCGATCTCCACCAGGTCGAGCTGGCCATTCTCGAAGGCGCGCCGGGTAAATTCGCCCGCCTCGGCCAGGCGCAGCCCGTGGCGCCGAAGGTCGGCCAAGATGGCTTTGACGCCGGCAGGGGAGCCATGCACCTGCAGTTCGGCGCAGTCCTCGCCAGTGAAACTGTTGGGACCAGGAAAATAGACGACGAGGCCCTGGTCGAGCCGCCGCTGCGCCCCGATATGGCGCAGCACCATGCGGCGTGGCTCTGGAACGCCCCCCGCCATCGTCTCCAGCGCGGCGCGCACCCCTGGACCAGACAGCCGGATGACAGCGACTCCGGCCGGCAGGGAGCCGGAGGAGAGCGCCATGATGGTGTCGCCCGCCCGCATTGCCCGGGTCCGCCTCGTCGGCTTAAGTATTCATCGAATCGAAGAAATCCGAATTGGTCTTGGTCTGCCGCACCTTGTCGGTCAGGAATTCCATCGCGTCGATCGTCCCCATCGGGTTGAGGATGCGGCGCAGGACGTACATCTTGCGCAGGATATCGGGCTCGACCAGCAGCTCTTCCTTGCGGGTGCCGGACTTGTTGATATCGATGGCCGGGAAGACGCGCTTGTCGGCGACCTTGCGATCGAGGACGATTTCCGAATTGCCGGTACCCTTGAACTCTTCGAAAATCACTTCGTCCATGCGTGAGCCGGTATCGATCAGCGCGGTCGAGATGATGGTCAGCGAGCCGCCATCCTCGATATTGCGCGCGGCGCCGAAGAAGCGCTTGGGACGCTGCAGGGCATTGGCATCCACGCCACCGGTCAGCACCTTGCCCGAGCTCGGTACCACGGTGTTGTAAGCGCGGCCGAGACGGGTGATGGAATCAAGCAGGATCACCACGTCGCGCTTGTGTTCGACCAGGCGCTTGGCCTTCTCGATCACCATCTCCGCAACCTGGACGTGGCGCGAGGCTGGTTCGTCAAAGGTGGAGGAAATGACCTCGCCGCGCACCGAGCGCTGCATGTCGGTCACTTCTTCCGGCCGCTCGTCAATAAGGAGGACGATCAGATAGCATTCGGGGTGATTGGTAGCGATTGATTGTGCAATATTCTGCAACAATACGGTTTTACCAGTGCGCGGCGGCGCAACAATCAACGCGCGCTGGCCTTTGCCGAGTGGCGCCACGAGATCGAGCAGGCGGGCCGAGCGATCCTTGACGGTCGGATCGGGCAACTCCAGGCGCAGCCGCTCTTCGGGATAGAGCGGGGTAAGATTGTCGAAATTGACCTTGTGGCGCACCGCCTCCGGATCTTCGAAATTGATGGTCGAAACCTTGAGCAGGGCGAAATAGCGCTCGCCTTCCTTGGGAGAGCGAATTTCGCCCTCGACCGTGTCGCCAGTACGAAGGCCGAAGCGGCGAATCTGGCTGGGACTGACATAGATGTCGTCCGGGCCCGGCAGGTAATTCGCATCGGGGGAGCGCAGGAAGCCGAACCCGTCGGGAAGCACTTCGACCACGCCTTCGCCGACAATATTGATGTCCTGAGCCGCCAGTTCCTTGAGTATGGCGAACATCAACTCTTGCTTGCGCATGGTCGATGCGTTCTCGACCTCGAGTTCCTCGGCGAAAGCCAAGAGTTCAGCCGGGGATTTGGCCTTGAGCTCACTGAGCTTGATATTCTGCATGTAGCGAAACGACCCTTGAGGGATATCGGTAAGACTGGGCAGTCAAATAAATCGGGGGAAGATCGGCATCGCGCAGCAACCGGGCGGTCGCGCAATCAGGGGATGCCTTGCCTTCATGTAACGTGATCCGGCTTCCGTTTCAAGGTTGATTCAAAATCCTCGTCTCCGATTCACGTGAAACCTTGGACCGATAGAGGCCGGATGCAGGATGTTGCGCCCACACCGGCAGCGAGGCCCGGCTGTCACCGGATCAGAACGGCTTCACGATCACAGCGATGACAATGACAATGGCGATCACAAAGGGAATTTCGTTGATGGCCCGATAGAACTTATGGCTCCTGGCATTCCGGTCCTCGGCAAAGGCCCGCAGCATCGAACCGTACCAGCCATGCACGCCGCTCAGCGCCAGCACCATCACGGCCTTGAGCCACATCCACCCCTGGGAAAAATCCACAATGCCGAAGCCGAAGGCGAGCCAGAGACCGAAAATCCAGGTGGCGACCATCGCCGGGGTGACAATGCCGCGATAGAGCCGCCGTTCCATGATCTTGAAGGTCTCGGCCTTTTCCGAACCCGGCGCAGACTCGGCGTGATAGACAAAAAGGCGCGGCAGATACATCATCCCCGCCATCCAGGCGATCACCGAGATGACATGCAGCGCCTTGACCCATTCATACATAACCTTGTCCTCGATATGCCGGCACGGCCTTAACCGTTCCTGACCAGTTCGATCAGCCGCTCGACATGAGCAATCGGGGTTTCGGGCACGATGCCATGTCCCAGATTGAAGATGTGCGGGCGATCCCGGAAGGCGGCAAGGACGGCTCTGACCTGATCTTCCATGGGTTTGCCGCCCACCACCAGCCGCAACGGGTCTAGATTGCCCTGCACGGGCAGGTCTGCCGGCAGATGATTGTGAACGAAATCGAGCGGCGTGGCGAAATCGATCCCCAGCGCATTGACGCCCGTCGCCTCCGCATAGCGCCGGAGATTACCGGCTGCGCCGCGCGGAAAACCGATTATGGGGGCATTGGGAATACGCTGGCGCAGACCTTCAACGATCCGGCGATTGGGCTCCATGACCTGGCGGGCAAAGGCGGAATCATCAAGATTCAGCGCCCAGCTTTCAAAGATCTGCACCACATCGGCACCCGCTTCGAGCTGCGCCGCGAGATAGTCGATCGAGGTATCCACCAGAATATCGATCAGCCTCTCGAAAGCCTCGGGATGTTCGAGCGCGAACTTGCGGGCCGTCCATTGATCCGGCGACCCTCGACCGTTCAGCATATAGGTGGCCACGGTCCAGGGCGCGCCACAGAAGCCGATCAGGGTTTTTTCCTGTGGCAGCATCGCCCGCAAGCGGCGCACGGTCTCCAGTACCGGTTGGAGGTGATCCATGGCCCGATCCCGATCCAGTGCTTCGATAGTCTTTTCGTCCAAAGCTTCGAGCAATGGACCTTCGCCGGTCGCAAAGCGAACGCTCTGTCCCAGGGCATCGGGAATGACCAGAATGTCGGAGAACAGGATCGCTGCGTCGAGATCAAAGCGCCGCAGCGGTTGCAGAGTCACCTCAACGGCCAGCTCAGGGGTATAGCAAAGCTCGAGAAAGTCCCGGGCCTTCGTGCGGAGCTCACGATATTCCGGAAGGTATCGACCGGCCTGCCGCATGATCCATACCGGCGGCCGTTCCTGACGCTTCCCGAGTACGGTCGCCAGCAGCGGTTTGTGCGTCACCGGGCTCATCGATTCATCCCTTCCAAAACCCTATAAAGAGTCTTTCTAGCTTCGCTTCTTTATCATTATGGCGGTGTTTAGCTGCAATTCAGCGTCCTCCACAATCAAGCCGGCGAGTGACACTTGCGCGCAGGGCATGGTTAAGGAACTGTGAATCAAGCGCGGGACAACAGCAGTTGCGCGCTCTGCCCAATAGATTAACGATAGGTTAATCCGGCTCGTCCCGAGTCAATGATTCGATTTAGGCTGTGGATGTTCCCGAGGATATCTCTCGGTCCCCCGCAAAGGCTTTTCCCCAGACCTTTCCATCCCCTTCCTGAAGCCCGCCATAAGTCAGCCTGTTAACGATTTGTTAGCCAGGTCGAACAAGTCTGGCTCTGGCCCAAACTTGCACGACCAAAACACAGCCCGGTCTTGAGCTGTGGATGACAGTGTGGAAAAACGTGTCTCATGCTCATCCTTGCTTCTACCAGTCCGACGCGCAAAGCCCTGCTGGACAAGGCCGGATTGCGTTTTTCAACCATGCCGGCGCAGATTGACGAGCGTGCCGCAGAATCCGAGGCGCTTGCCGCCGGTGGCGATGGACGCGACATTGCCCTGCTGCTGGCTCAACGCAAGGCGGAGACGGTGTCAGCCGGCCACAATGGTGATCTTGTGATCGGCGCCGACCAGACCCTGGCCCTGGGCCCCGAACTTTTGCACAAGCCCGCCTCGCGCCCGGAAGCGGCCGCACAACTCGATCATCTGCGCGGCAAGACCCATCGCCTGCATGCCGCCGTGACGCTGGTGCGCGACGGGGTTCTGCTCTGGTCCGATATCCAGACCGCGGAATTGACGATGCGCGATTTCACGGCCCAAGAGCGCGACCAAGTCCTCGACCTGGAAGGCACTGATATTCTAGGTTCGGTAGGCTCCTATCGCCTCGAAGGTCCGTCCATTCGCCTGTTTGAGAGAGTGACGGGTGATTACTTCACTATTCTGGGGCTGCCGCTCCTTCCCCTGCTCGCTGCTTTGCGCGATATCGCCCCCGAGCTTCTCCAGCCTCAGGACTGAGCATTGACCACCAAGGCCTTTGTCATCGGGCATCCCATTGCCCATTCGCGCTCGCCGCTTATCCACGGCAGCTGGCTGACCGAATACGGTCTGGATGGCAGCTACGAAGCCATCGATGTCGCGCCGGAGGATCTGCCAAGCTTTTTCACGCGGCTGCGCAGCGGAGAATTTGCCGGCGGCAATGTCACTATTCCCCACAAGGAAGCGGTGTTTGCGCTCTGCGACAGCGTCGACGATCTGGCGCGCATGATCGGGGCGGTCAATACGCTGGTCGTACGGGACGGCAAGGTGCATGGCACCAACACCGATTATCTCGGCTTTCTGGGCAATCTCGACGCCAATGCGTCCACTTGGTCCGATGGGCCCAATGACGCGCTGATCATTGGCGCAGGCGGCGCCGCAAGAGCAGTGCTGGTGGCGCTGCGCCGCCGCAATGGCGGCACGGTCCATGTGCTCAATCGTACTCTGGAAAATGCCCGGTCTCTGGTGGCCGAAATCGATGGCCCGTTCGAGGCCCATGGCTTCGAGGCCTTTGCCAAACTGGCGCCGAGCATCGGGCTGGTGGTCAATACCAGTTCCATCGGCATGCACGGCACCAGGTTCGACTGGCTCGACCTGAGCCTGCTGGCGCCCGCGACCCTGGTCACCGATATCGTCTATACGCCGCTCGAAACCCCGCTCCTCGCCGAGGCGCGGGCGCATGGCCTGCGCACCGTGGATGGACTGGGCATGCTCCTGCACCAGGCCGTGCCCGGCTTTGCCGCCTGGTTCGGCGTGACGCCGCAGGTGACGCCGCAACTGCGGGCACGCGTCGAAGCGACATTGGAGCACTGAGAATGCTCCGGATCGGCGTGACCGGCTCCATTGCCACGGGAAAGTCCACCCTGCTCAAGGCATTCGAGGCGGTCGGTGTGCCGGTCTTTTCGGCCGATGAGGCAGTCGCAAAACTCTATGAGGGCGTTGCCATTGCTCCTGTCGAAAAGCTGTTTCCCGGCGTGACGGTGAAGGGCGTGATCGACCGCTCCGAACTGTCGCGGCGCCTTGGTGCCGATCCCTCAGGGTTCAAGCGCCTTGAGGCAGTGGTGCACCCGCTGGTGCGCAGCGCTATTGCCGATTTTCTCGAAATGGCCGAGCGCGCAGGCAATGCGCTGGCCGCGGTCGAAGTGCCGCTGCTGTTCGAGAGCGGCTACGATTACGGGTTCGATGCCATCGCCGTCACCTTTTGTGAGGATGCCATCCAGCGGGAGCGCATTCTCGCCCGCCCCGGCATGAATGTGGAAAAGATGGAGAGCCTGCTTGCTCGCCAGATGCCACAGGCGGAAAAGAAGAAGCGGGCCACATGGCTCTTCGATACCGCGCAACCGCGCGACGTGATCGAAGCCCAAATTGCCGATCTGGTGGGCAGGATCAGGGCGAAACGGCAGGGTTGATGCTCAGGGAAATCGTGCTTGATACCGAAACCACGGGCCTGTCGCCGCAAGGCGGCGACCGGCTGGTGGAAATCGGCTGTGTGGAGCTGATCAACCACATTCCCACGGGCAAGAATTTCCACGTCTATATCAATCCCCAGCGCCCCATGCCTGAAGAGGCCTTTCGTGTTCACGGACTGAGCGAGGAATTCCTCTCTGACAAGCCTTTGTTCAGGGATGTGGTCGGCGACTTTCTCGAATTCATCGGGGACGCGACCCTGGTCATTCACAATGCCCCCTTCGACATGGGCTTTCTCAATCACCAGCTGGAAATTTCCGGCCGCAAGGCCTTGTCCAATCCGGTGATCGACACCGTCATGGTGGCCCGGCAGAAGCATCCCGGCGCAAGGGTGAGCCTGGATGCGCTCTGCAAGCATTACGGCATCGACAATTCCCGCCGGACGCTGCACGGCGCGCTGCTCGACAGCGAGATCCTGGCCGAAGTCTATCTCGAGCTGATCGGCGGCAAGCAGGTGAGCCTGGCGCTGGTGGCCGAGGTGGGGACGAACACCTCCGGCATGCATCATGTGCGCATCGCGGTGGCGCAGCGCCCTACCCCACTGCCGGTCCGCATCAGCCCCAGCGAGGCAGCGGCTCATGCCGCCTTTGTCGAGAAGATGGGCGATAGCGCCATCTGGACCAAATATGAAACGGTTGACGCAGCCCGATAGGTCCGGTGCAAAAATAAACAAAAACCCCGGCGCAAACCGGGGTTTTCATTAAGACGACGCGGCTGATCAGTTGGGCTTTGGCGTTTCGACGGCGTCGGCCGCGGCAGGCGCACCCTGCTGGGCGGCCAGCTTGGCGAGATTCTGCCGGTAAATGGCAGAAAAATCGACCGGTTCCATCATCAGCGGCGGGAAGCCGCCCTGCTGGGTGACGCTGGCCAGGACCTGGCGCGCAAACGGGAAGATCAGGCGGGGGCACTCGATCATCAGCAGGGGCGACAGCTGGGCCTCGGGCACGTTCTTCAAACGGAAAATGCCGCCATAGACCAATTCGACATTGAACAGCACGGTCTCTTCGCGATTGGCCTTGGCATTGAGCGTCAGCTCGATCGCGTAGATTTCCTCGCTCTGCTTTTTCACGCCCACCGAGATGGAGACGTTGAAGGCGGGGTTGGCGCCACCGCCGAGCAGGGTTCCCGGCGCACCGGGATTTTCAAAGGAGAGGTCACGGATATACTGACCCACAAGGTTCATGCTGGGCGCGGTGCCGGGCTGCGGCGCTGCCGCGCCCTGGGTATCGTCGGCCATTATCTGGTCCTTCTAGATTTCAAAAAACAAGCAATTCCGGCGGTGTGGCTAACACTTTTGGATGGCACGAACAAGCCAATGCGCCTATTCGCGGCCGTCCCGCCAATCATCGTCTTTAAGATCGATGGCCCGGATTTCGGCGTCATGGGGACTGGCGGGTTCACCGTGGCGGCGATAGCTGGTGGTGGTTTCAACCACGCGTACCCGGCCCGCCAGTGCCGAGAACAGCCGGGCACGCAAGGGTGGGATGAGGAGGGCCAGCGCCAGGATGTCGCTGAGAAAACCGGGCAGCACCAGTAGCACCGCAGCCACGCCGATCAGCATGGCATCGAACATTGTCCGGCCCGGAATAGTCCCGGCGCTGACATTGTTGCGCAGCCGAGAAATCACCCCCATGCCCTGCTGGCGCAGCAAGAGGCCGCCAGCAATGGCCGCCAGGATGATCAAGCCCAGGGTCGGGAAGAGGCCAATGGCGCGCCCTACCACGATGAACAGGGCGATCTCGACCAGGGGCAGAAGCAGAAAACTCAGGGCAATAAGGCGGGCCAATCTCTGTTCCTCGTCTTTTGGTGGCGGTGCGGCGCGGCAAAAACGCAACTCCCCCCATCGTGAACTGGTTTCGGGCTAAAGCTTTGCCTATATATAGGCGAGCCGTGGCGCAGAACGAGCGCCCTCCGTCAGTTTTTGTCGACGCCGACCGCGCAAGGTGCCTTTTTATGGACGACTTCCTCGATCTTCCGACGCTTATCGCCATCGCCGTTGCCGTCTTCGTACTGTTCCGGCTGCGCTCCGTTCTGGGCACGCGCACCGGCAATGAGCGGCCGCCCATCGACCGCTCCCGCTCGACCCCCACCGAAAAGAACACCGCGGCCAATGAGGAAACCGTGGTGCCGCTGCGCCCCAGGGCGGCCCAGCCGGACCTGGACGATGAGCGCCGGGCGCGCAAGCTCGAGGCCGAGATCGAACAGTTTGCCGCCGGCAATGCCGATCTCGCGGCAGGCCTCAAGACCGTTGCCGAGGTCGATCCGGGCTTTGCGCCAAAGGGGTTCCTCGAAGGCGCCAAGCAGGCCTATGAGATGATCGTCACCGCCTTTGCGCAGGGCGACCGCCAGACACTCAAGAACCTGCTCGACAAGCCCATCTATGAAAGTTTCCAGCGCGCCATCACGGAACGCGAAGCCGATGGCAGGACGGTCGACTTCACCTTTGTCGGCCTGCCGAAGGTGTCCATCGTCGACGCCGAATATGACAAGAAGGACGTCAACGTCACGGTCGACTTCCATGCCGAAGTGGTTTCGGCCACCCGCGACAAGGATGGCAATCTGGTTGAAGGCAATGCCGATCAGGTGCAGACCATTGCCGATGAATGGACCTTCTCGCGCAATCCCAAGTCGCGCGATCCCAACTGGAAGGTCGTGGCCACAAGCCAGCTTGATTGATCCTCTGCGGCGGGCCGGTATATGTCCAAGCGTGGCTCCAAACGCCTGCCGCACGACTTCCACCTGTGGACCAGCGTCGCGGCCACCGTCGAGCCCCTGCGGCGCAAGGGGTTGATGCGGCTGGGCTCAGGCACGCTGCCACAGCCCGAAGGTGATCCGGAGCCTGTGGTCAAGGCGCCACCCAAGCCGCTCAAGCCAGGCCGCCCGTTCCTGCCGCCCTATCAGGCGCCCACCAGCGCGCGCGCCGGGGTCGCAGACAGGTCGGTCGATCCGGCGATCCACAAGAAGGTGCGGCGCGGCCATATCGACATCGACGGCAAGATCGACCTGCACGGCATGACCCAGACAGAGGCGCGCGAAACCCTGAGGCGCTATATCGGCGCCCGTGCAGCGCGCGGGGATCGCACCATCCTGGTCATTACCGGCAAGGGTGTCCGCACCGACAATGATTATATCGCGGCCATGACCGAGCGGGGCATATTGCGCACCATGCTGCCGATCTGGCTCTCCGAACCGGGGCTGTCCCATCTCGTGTCCGGCTGGAGCCTGGCTGCGCGCAGCCATGGTGGCGAGGGGGCGTGGTATGTGCGCCTGAGGCGCCAATGACCCCCCTCGGCGCCAGATTGCGAGCCATGCGCGATGCCCGCGGCATTTCATTGAAGGAAATGGCGGCGGCCCTCAATGTGTCGAGCGCCTATCTCTCGGCGCTCGAGCATGGAAGGCGCGGCCAGCCGACCAGTTTCCTGCTCCACCGCATCATCTCTTATTTCAATGTCATCTGGGACGAGGCTGAGGAACTCCAGCGCCTGGCCGAGATTTCGGACCCCAAGGCGACCATCGAAACCGGGGGCCTGGTGCCTGAAGCCACAGAATTGGCCAATAGGCTGCGCGATGACATCGCCCGGCTGGAGCCCGAGGACCTGAAGTTTTTGCGCGATGAACTGGTCAAGCGAGCGGGAAAGCGGCGGTAGCCTCGATCGTGCTCGCTCCCCCTCGCGGGGGAGGAGTCGCATCACGTTCGCCGCGTTGTTCTTGAGGCTACAGCACGAACTTGCTGAGGTCCGTATCTCCTGCGAGCAGGCCCACCTTGTCCCGCACGAAGGCAGCGTCGATATTGATGGTCTGGCCATTACGGTCAGGGGCGTCGAAGGAAATTTCCTCGACCAGCCGCTCCATCACCGTCTGCAAGCGCCGCGCGCCGATATTCTCGACCGAGGAATTGACCAGAACCGCCGCGTCGGCAATCGCCTCTATGGCGTCCGGGGTGATGGTCAGGGTCAGTCCTTCCGTACCCATCAGCGCCACATATTGCTTGATCAGGCTCGCCTCGGTGTCGCTCAGGATGCCGATGAAGTCCTCGCGGGTGAGGGCTTTCAATTCCACCCGAATTGGCAGGCGGCCCTGCAATTCGGGGAGCAGGTCGCTGGGCTTGGACACATGGAAGGCGCCCGAGGCGATGAAGAGGATATGGTCGGTCTGCACCGGTCCATATTTGGTGGCCACAGTGGTGCCTTCGATCAGCGGCAGCAAATCCCGCTGCACGCCTTCGCGTGACGGGCCGCCCTGCGCGCCGCCTTCACGATGGGCCACCTTGTCGATCTCGTCGATAAAGACGATGCCGTGGTTCTCCACCAGCTCGATGGCTTCTGCCTTCAACTGGTCCTGGTCGAGCAGCTTGTCGGCTTCCTCGGCAATCAGCGGTTCATAGGCATCCTTGACCTTGGTCTTGCGCTTGACGCCGCGCCCCCCCATGGCCTGCTTGAACATGTCGGAAAGGTTGATCATGCCGATGCCGCCATTGGGCATGCCAGGAATTTCGAACCCGCCAGCGCCGGGCGAGGGCTGCATCTCGATCTCGATTTCCTTGTCGTCGAGCTCGTTCTTGCGCAGCTTGGCCCGGAAGCTTTCGCGGGTCGAGGGCGTGGCCGAGGTGCCCACAAGGGCGTCGAGCACCCTTTCCTCGGCATTATGATGAGCCTGGGCCTCGACATCGCGGCGGCGCTTGTCGCGGAGGACCGTGATGCCGGCCTCTACCAGGTCACGTACGATCTGCTCGACATCGCGGCCGACATAGCCGACCTCGGTGAACTTGGTGGCTTCCACCTTGACGAAGGGCGCCTGCGCCAGCCGGGCCAGCCGCCGGGAAATTTCGGTCTTGCCGACGCCGGTGGGCCCGATCATCAGGATGTTTTTTGGGGTCACCTCGCGCCGCAGTTCGGGCGGCAATTGCTGCCGGCGCCAGCGATTGCGCAGCGCCACGGCGACGGCGCGCTTGGCATCGGCCTGGCCCACGATATGGCGGTCGAGTTCGGAAACGATCTCGCGCGGGGAAAAATTGGTTTCACTCATTTTTGGTCACTTTCGATCGGTGCCTTGCTGTTGGACCGGATCACGATCCAGGAAACGCACCATCAGGTGTTCGTCGATATATCGACCATTCACGAAGAGATAGCGTGGCTCGGTGCCGTAGGTTTCGAACCCGAGCCGTTGATAGAGCCTTATCGCCGGCAGGTTTTCCGTCCAGACGCCCAGATGCACCTGCACCACATGGTGCCTGGCATGATCGAGCAGATGCTCGACCAGTGCCGCTCCCATGCCCGTGCCGCGATGCTCGTGCCGCACATAGACCTGGATCATCCAGCCCCGGTGCCGCTCCTTGGCGCCATCATTGCGCAAAAACGCGTTGATGCCCCCCAGCGAGCCGTCCGGCAGGACCGCCCCGAAGATGCTGAGCACCTCGAGTGTCCGGACGATGTCGGCATCGGACTTCTGCGCAAAGCTTTCGGCGGTCGAGACAAAGGCCTCGGGATGGTTGGCCAACGCCTCGTGGCGGATGGCCCGATAGGCCGCAGCATCGTCGGGCGTCAGCCGCCGGATCGCGTGGCTCACTGGCCAAGCTCGATGGATTCGAGCGTCACATTGCCATTGGTATAGACGCAGATTTCCTCGGCAATCTTCATGGCGCGGCGGGCAATATCCTCGGCATCAAGCTCAGTGGCCTGATGCAGCGCCAGCGCTGCCGAATGGGCATAATTGCCGCCAGAGCCAATGGCGATGACGCCGTGGTCGGGCGTCAGCACGTCGCCGGTGCCGGTGAGCACCAGCGTATCGGTCTTGTCAGCCACGATCATCATGGCCTCAAGCTTGCGCAAGTAGCGGTCGGTGCGCCAGTCCTTGGCCAGTTCCACGGCGGCGCGCATCAGCTGGTCAGGATATTGCTCGAGCTTGGCCTCGAGCCGCTCGAACAGGGTGAAGGCATCGGCGGTCGACCCGGCAAAGCCGCCGATGACCTTGCCATTGGCGAGGCGCCTGACTTTCTTGGCGCCATGCTTCATCACCGTCTGGCCCATGGAAACCTGGCCATCGCCGGCAACCACCACCTTGTTGCCCTTGCGGACCGAAACGATGGTCGTCCCGTGCCAGCCGGGATTTGTGTGTTCACTCATTGGGGGAGGTACTCCGAACTGTTGAGTACTATTTAGGACGCAGAAGGACGATTGCAACACGCCATAGTCGCTGGCCTATTCGAGCCAGTCGATCACACTCGTGCCATTGGCGTGGATATTGACCGCTTCGAGCAGCCCCGGGCCCAGATTGGTATATTTGTGGGGCACCGCAGCTGGACAGATGAGAATTTGCCCGGCGCTGGCCTCCACCTCCTCGTCACCAATGAAAAACAGGGCGCGGCCCGTCTGGATGATGAAGGTCTCCGAATAGGGGTGGGTATGCAGCTTCGGTCCATGCCCATACCCTTCGCTCGTGTGGAAGATCACGGTGATCGGTGCGCCATGCGGTCCGCCCTCCCAGATACCGTTCCATAGGCCCGGTGCGCTGCTCCACTCGTCCTGCTCGATGACCTTCATTTCTGCCCCCATGAAATTCTCAAGGGCCATAGTGCGGCAAAATGCTCACGCAGACGACATCGAAATGTACAGAATGCGCGGCGGTGCAACGCTCTCTTTATAGGTCTGTGCGTAAGTGCTAATCACCCGACGAACGCCGGAGACAGCCCATGCGCACCGCCAAAATTGCCCGCAAGACTAACGAGACCGAGATTTCGCTCTCCATCAATCTCGACGGCACCGGCACGCATGCCATGAAGACTGGCATCGGCTTTTTCGACCATATGCTGGACCAGCTTTCGCGACACTCGCTGATCGACATGGATGTGACCTGCAAGGGGGACCTGCACATCGACTTCCACCACAGCGTGGAAGACGTGGGCATTGCGCTTGGCCAGGCGATCCGGGAGGCCCTGGGCGACAAGAAGGGCATCCGCCGCTATGCCAGCTGCGACCTGCCCATGGACGGCACGCTGACCCGGGCGGCGCTGGATCTGTCCGGCCGCGCCTTCCTCGTATTCAAGGCGGAATTTTCGCAGAACAAGATCGGCGAGATCGACACCGAGCTGTTCCGCGAGTTCTTCCAGGCCTTCGCCCTCAATGCCGGAATCACCCTCCATATCGAGAACTTCTATTTCGACAATAACCACCATCTGGCCGAGTCGATGTTCAAGGCGGTGGCGCGGGCCCTGCGCGAAGCGGTGGAGATCGACCCACGTGCCGGTGATCGGGTACCGAGCACCAAGGGCACGCTGTAGCCCTTTCCCGAAGCGCGGTTTTGCACTAAGTCACCGCCAACACGGGTGTCACCCCGGCGAAAGCCGGGGCCCATCCTGAGATCTCAAGATGGATCCCTGCTTTCGCCGGGATGACATCGGGGTTTTGGAGAAAACGATGACCCTCTACGCCATCCTGATGCCCAAGCCCGGACGCGCCCCCCTGCCCGAGGCTGTAGCGGAAAAATTCTCCTGGTTTGCCGCGCTGCTGCCGCCTGTGCATGGCCTGATCCATCGCCTCTGGGATCAGCTGGTGCTGTTCATTGTCGCTCTGGCCGCGATCATTGTTGCGCAGCCCTATCTCGGTGCCGATGCTGCCATCTGGCTTTATATCCTGCTCGCCATCGCCTGCGGCCTTGCCGCGCCGGGCGCGCACCGCCGGGCACTGCGGCGCCGTGGCTATCGGCCGGCCGGCCATCGCTATGCCGCCGATGCCGACCTTGCTCGCATTGCCGTATTGGAGTCCAAAGCGTGAGTTCTGTTGCCATCATCGACTATGGCGCGGGCAATCTGCGCTCGGCCGCCAAGGCCTTTGAACGCGTCGCCGCGAGCCTGGACCATGGCCCCGAAATCATCGTCACCCACGATCCCGAAATCCTGCGCCGGTCCGACCGCATCATGCTGCCCGGCGTCGGCGCCTTTGCCGATTGCATGGCAGGGCTGGATTCTGTGCCCGGCATGATCGAGGCACTGGATGAGCGGGTCATCAAAGGCGGCGTGCCGTTCCTCGGCGTATGCGTCGGCATGCAATTGCTGGCCAGCGAAGGCCGCGAGAAAGTGGTTACCCAGGGGCTCGGCTGGATTCCAGGCGCAGTCGAAAAGATCACGCCGTCCGATCCGGCCCTGAAGATCCCGCATATGGGCTGGAACACCATTTCGGTTCTCAAGCCCCATGCGCTATTGGCCGGCATCGCAGATGGACAGGATGGATTGCACGCCTATTTCGTCCACTCCTACCACTTGAACACCGACGATCCGGCGCATCTGGTTGCCACAACCGATTATGACGGGGCGCTGACCGCCTGTGTCGGCCGCGACAATATTTTCGGCACTCAGTTTCACCCGGAGAAAAGCCAGGTACTGGGCCTGAAGCTGATCGAGAATTTCCTCGGATGGACGCCATGATCCTCTTCCCCGCCATCGACCTCAAGGATGGTCAGTGCGTGCGCCTGAAGCTGGGCGACATGAACCAGGCGACCGTGTTTAATGACGATCCGGCCGCACAGGCGAGAAGCTTCGAGGACCAGGGTTTTGAATATCTCCATGTCGTCGACCTCAACGGCGCCTTTGCCGGCGAGAGCGTCAACGGGGCAGCAGTGGAAGCCATCCTCAAGACGGTCACGTTTCCTGTGCAATTGGGCGGCGGCATCCGCACCCTCGCCCATATCGAGAGCTGGCTCGACAAGGGCTTGGCCCGGGTCATTCTCGGCACGGTCGCGGTGCGTGATCCGGCACTGGTCAGGGAAGCTGCTAGAAAGTGGCCGGGCCAGGTCGCCGTCGGCACCGATGCCAAAGGCGGCATGGTTGCGGTGGAAGGCTGGGCCGAAACCTCCGAACTCTCGATCATCGAACTGGCCAAGCGCTTCGAGGGCGCAGGTGTCGCGGCGATCATCTATACCGATATCGACCGCGATGGCGTGCTGGCGGGGATCAACTGGGATTCCACCCTGGAGCTGGCCCGGGCCACGTCCATTCCGGTTATCGCCTCGGGCGGGCTGGCCTCGATGGACGATATCGAGCGCATGACCCAGCCCGACTACCAGGTGCTCGAAGGCGCTATTTCCGGCCGGGCGCTCTATGACGGGCGCATTGATTCACGTGAAGCACTGGCGCGGTTGAGGGCGGCATGAGCGTAAGTACGCCAGCCCGATTTCCAGCGCGTCTCTATGGCTGGCTGCTGGCCGTGATTCTGTTCTTCACCCTTGCGCCGGTGCTCTCGGTGATAGCGTCGATCGCCATTGCCGAAGCCAATAATTGCACGCTCAACGAGGCGACGACCCACATCTGCATGGTGCTGGGCATGGATCTGGGTGGGCTATTGGCTTTCATGTTCATCATGGGCTGGTTCGCGTTGGCGACCTTGCCGCTGGGTGGCGGGGCGCTGATCGTCTGGCTCGTCATCCTTATCATTCATCGCATCGCCTGGGCACGGATGCAGAAGGCAGCGACATCATGAGTTTGAAAACCCGCATCGCCCCCTGTCTCGACGTCGCCGGCCCGCGCTGCCCGCAGCGCAGCGAGGACGCGCAAAGAATGAAAGGACGCCGCCGGTGAGCCTCAAGACCCGCATCATTCCCTGTCTCGACGTTGCCGGCGGCCGCGTCGTGAAGGGCGTCAATTTCGTCGATCTGATCGATGCAGGAGATCCGGTCGAAGCGGCCATGGCCTATGATGCCGCGGGCGCGGACGAATTGACCTTTCTCGACATCACGGCAAGCCACGAGGGCCGCGACACGATCTTTGACGTGGTGGCGCGCACGGCCGAGCACTGCTTCATGCCGGTGACAGTCGGCGGTGGAGTGCGCAGCATCGAGGATATCCGCAAGCTCCTGCTGGCCGGAGCCGACAAGGTGGCCATCAATTCCGCTGCGGTGAACGATCCGGATTTCATCGCCCGCGCCGCCGACAAGTTCGGCAATCAGTGTATCGTCGTGTCGGTCGATGCCAAGCAGCGGCTTGATGCCTGCGTGGGCGGTGACAATCGTAGCGAATGGGAAATCTACACCCATGGCGGGCGCAAACCGACCGGAATCGATGCCGTGGAATTTGCCGCGCGCATGGTTGAATTGGGCGCCGGCGAATTGCTGGTGACCTCGATGGACCGGGACGGCACCAAGTCCGGCTTCGACCTGACATTGACCCGCACCATCGCCGATTCGGTTGAAGTGCCGGTCATCGCCTCAGGCGGCGTGGGCAATCTGCAGCATCTGGTCGATGGCGTCACCGATGGCCATGCCAGCGCCGTGCTGGCGGCCTCCATCTTCCACTTCGGTACATTTACGATCCCCGAGGCCAAGCGCTACATGGTCGAGCACGGCATCGCCATGCGGATGGCGTGAGCCAAAGGTTGCGGGTGACGGGGTGCGCCCTTTCGTGGTTAAAGGCCACAAAACTGTCATCCCGGCGCCGGCCGGGATCCATCCTGAGATCTCAAGTTGGGCCCCGGCCTTCGCCGGGGTGACGTTCAGTGGGTGGAGAACTATCCAACATGACCCTTGAAGAACTCGAAGCGCGCATTGCGCAGCGCGCCGCCGCCTCGCCTGAGGAAAGCTACACCGCCAAGCTGATTGCCCGGGGTGTCAACAAGGCCGCCCAGAAGCTGGGCGAGGAAGCCACCGAGGCAGTGATCGCCGCCGTCACCGGCGACCGGGCCGAACTGGTCAAGGAAGGTGCGGACGTGCTGTATCACCTGCTGGTGGTGCTCAAGGCTGCCGGGGTGCCGCTGGGCGATGTCATGGCCGAGCTCGACACGCGCACTGCCCAGTCGGGCCTGGCCGAGAAGGCCGCCCGAAAGGACGGCGAATAATGGCCCGGCGTCCACCGCTTCTCGATCCCTATCGCAGTTTTACCAAGCAGCAGTGGAGCGACCTGCGCAACGGCCAGCCGATGACGCTGGATGCCGAGGATATCAATCGGCTGCGCTCGCTTACCGATCCGATCTCGCTGGCCGAGGCCGAAGAGGTCTATCTGCCGCTCTCGCGTCTCCTCTCTTATTATGTCGAGGCTATCCAGAGTCTCCATCGCGTCTCCTCGCGCTTCCTCAATACCCCGGACGACAAGGTGCCCTTCATCATCGGCGTGGCGGGTTCGGTGGCGGTGGGCAAGTCGACCACGTCGCGCATTCTGCGCGCCCTGCTCAGCCGCTGGCCCTCGAGCCCCAAGGTTGATCTCGTCACCACCGACGGGTTCCTCCATCCCAACAGGGTGCTCGAAGAGCGCGGGCTGATGCAGCGCAAGGGTTTCCCCGAAAGCTATGACCGCACCCGCTTCGTCAATTTTCTAGGCGACATCAAGTCGGGTAAGGGCAAGGTCGCGGTGCCCGTCTATTCGCACCTGGTCTATGACGTGGTGCCGGGCGAGGAGGTCATCATCGACCGCCCCGATATCCTGATCGTGGAGGGGCTCAACATCCTCCAGCCGGGCGAGCTGCCCCGCACCGGCACACCGATCCTGTTTGCCTCGGACTTCATCGATTTCTCGATCTATATTGACGCCGATGTCGAGGACCTGCGCGATTGGTATCTCACCCGCTTCTTCCGCCTGCGCGAAACCGCCTTCCGCGATCCCACCTCCTTCTTCCGCCGCTTTTCGGAAATGAGCGAGGAGGAGGCCGGCGCCTTCGGACGGACCGTGTGGGAGACCATCAACCTGCCCAACCTGCTCGAAAACGTCCTCCCCACCCGCGGCCGGGCCGACCTGATACTAAAAAAAGGCCAGGACCATCGCGTGGAAGAGGTGCGGCTGAAGCGCTTGTAGGATGGTCAGTAGGTCCCTTGCTGTGGCTGACTGAGGATGATCATGTTTCCATCCGGGTCGCGCAGCTTGGCGGTCTTGAAGAAGTCCCCCATGGCCTTGGCGACGGGCTTCAGCCCATGCAATTCGAGCCGGGCCAGTTCATCGGCCAGGTCATCGACGATCAGCATGACCACGCTGGCGCCGGCGCGATCCTCGTCGGTCATCACATGCACCCAGCCGCCGCCGGGCAGTTTCCATTCGGCCACATCCACCATGGTGCGCGCATCGGCCGTGCGGCCGAACAGATATTCGTACCAGACAAGGGATTTGCCGAGGTCTTCCACGGCGATGCCGGCCAGCACATTGGTCAGGGTCATGCAGGGGTCCGTCTCTGTCTTGCTTTTCCGCCTGGCGCCGGATGCTCTCCAAAACCGAAGCAGGTTTCGGTTCGGCGCTCCTAGGCCGAATCGTAGCACAGCCAATCGGTTCCCGGCAGCGGTGTTGGCGAGGCGCGCGGGCGCTGCTATAGCCGGGGCATTGTGAGGAGAAGCGGCATGGAAAGATTGCGCATCATCATTGCCGGCGCCGGTGGGCGCATGGGCGCCGCCAATATTGCTGCGGTGGCCGCGCATGACGGCGTTCAACTGGTCGGGGCGCTGGGCCGGACCGGCTCGACGGCCGTCGGCAAGGATGCCGGAACGCTGGCTGGTCTCGAAGCGCTCGGTATTATTGTCAGCGACGACGCCTCCACCCTGCTTGATGCCGCCGACGCGATCGTGGATTTCACATCCCCTGCGGCCAGCGTCGCCCTGGCGCGGCAGGCAGCCGAAAAGGGTCTCGTCCATATCATCGGCACAACAGGGTGTTCCGAGGCCGATGACGCCGCCATTGCCCAGGCGGGTGCGGCGGGCGCGCGCGTGGTCAAGTCGGGCAATTTCTCCCCCGGGATGGTGGCGCTGACCGTACTGGTGGAAAAGGCAGCGAGGGCGCTGGCCGACTATGATGTCGAAGTACTTGAGATGCATCACAATCTCAAGGTCGATGCCCCATCGGGCACGGCGCTGATGCTGGGGGATGCAGCAGCGCGCGGCCGCAATATCGCGCTCAAGGATCATTCGGTGCGGGTGCGCGACGGCCATACCGGGCCGCGCGAGACCGGTACTATCGGCTTCGCGACGCTGCGCGGCGGCAATGTCATCGGCGATCACTCGGTAATCCTGGCCGGTCCGTCGGAACGCATCGAGCTGACCCACAGGGCGCAGGACCGTACCATCTATGCCAATGGAGCGGTCAGGGCGGCGCTTTGGGCAACCCGGCAGGCACCGGGGCTTTATTCCATGGCCGACGTGCTCGGCCTCAACGACTGACCTTTCGCCTCGAGCGGGTGTACCAACACAACAGATACAAGGGACCAAAAACATGAGCGGAACGCTGATCCTGGTGCGTCATGGCCAGAGCGAATGGAACCTCAAGAACCTCTTTACCGGCTGGCGCAATCCGAACCTGACCGAGCAGGGCATCGAGGAAGCCCGCGCCACCGGCAAAGCCTTGAAGGCCGCCGGCATCGTGCCGGACCTATACTACACATCGGCGTTGCGCCGGGCCCAGCACACTCTGGACCTGATGCTGGAGGAGATGGGGATCGAGAACGTCACCATCACCCGCAATGTCGCTCTCAACGAGCGCGATTACGGTGACCTGGCTGGTCTCAACAAGGATGATGCGCGTGAAAAATGGGGCGAGGAACAGGTCCATATCTGGCGCCGTTCGTTCGATGTGCCCCCGCCGGGCGGGGAAAGCCTCAAGGACACGGCAGCGCGCACCCTGCCCTACTATGAAGCTGAAATCCTGCCCCAGCTCAAGACCGCAAAGACCGTGCTGGTCGCCGCCCATGGCAATTCGCTGCGGGCCCTGGTGATGGCCATCGAGGGCCTGACCCCTGACGAAATCCTCGCCCGCGAAATCGGCACGGGTGAACCCACGACTTACAAGATCGGCCCGGATGGGAAGCTGGTGGAGCGGCTGACACTGTAAGACGGGCGGGCGAGCGGGGCGCTCTCTGCCCGCGCCAGGGATTCACGTGAAACTCAACCCTGTGTCTCACCGCTCTCGCCTCGGGCACTACCCTCCCGCGGCTCGATATAGAGCTTCTGCGTCAGCGTGCGCGCCACTGCGAAAAATGGTGTGGCCAGGGCTACCCCCATGGGTCCGAACAACGCGCCCATCACCGCCATGACAAGCAATGACCAGGCAGGGGGCAGTTTGATGATGCCCTGCTGCAGCAGCGGCGTGATGACATAACCTTCGAGGTTCTGGATCACCAGAAGGCCAAGTGCACCGATCCACAGGGCCGTCATGTCCTGGCCTGCCAGGACCAGAAGGATCGGTACCGCCGAGACAATCGGTCCCAGATAGGGAATGAAGTTGAGGCTTGCCGCCAGCAGGGAGAGCACGAGCGCATTTGATGAACCCAGAAGTGTCAAAAGCGTAAAGACCAGCACCCCGATCAGTACCATGACGGCCAATTGAGTTATCAGCCAACCGCGCAGGGTGTCGCCCGCCGCGTCGAGCGCGGCCTTGAGTCGGGAACGCCCGCCAGCCGGGATGAGACGCAAAAACCCATCGCGATAGCCATGAGGATCGATGGCGAAGAACAAGCCCAGGAAAGCGATGATCACGATATTGCCCAGTACGCCGAGCGTGATGCCAAAAAGCGAACTGGCCTGACTGAAAAGGCCTGTGGGGTCCGGCAGCAACGAGCGCATCAAGGACGTCCCCTGTTGGGTGCTGACAGTGTTGTCCAGCTCGTCGCCCCATTCGTCGTAGAGCTCACCTGCCTGTCCCATGACCATGGTCCACAGCTCGTCAATGCCCTGCCACAAACTGGCTCCACCCAGTGAGAGGCTCGCAGCAATTGCTCCCGCAATCACGAGAGCGACTGCAACGACAAGCAGCGGACGGGGAATCGGCAGCAGGCTATCGAGGGGACGAACGATGGCGTCAAGCACGGCTGCAAGCAGCAGCCCGGCAAATGCCAGAAGCAGGATAGCCGATAGTTGCCAGGCAAGCAGGAGTGTCAGAACGACGGCGATGCCGATTAGCAGGGACTTGGTGCTGTTGCTCATGCGAACTCCCCGGTGATGAACAACAGAAGCAAAGCCTGGGGCGGCCTGAAGTTCCCCCTGCATGACATGGAGCCATGCGAGAGCGAGGCGAGCTAGCGCGTAACGGAGATGACCCCGGCTTCCCAGCCCAGGATCGCCCGCTTGCGGGGCACACCCCAATGGTAGCCGGTGAGCGCGCCCGAGGTGCCGACGACGCGATGACAGGGGACGACGAAGCTGATCGGGTTCTTGCCCACGGCGGCGCCGACGGCGCGCGAGGCGCTGGGGCGGCCGATCCTTTTGGCAACGCTGGCATAGGTCGTGGCCCTGCCGCAGGGGATGGCCAGCAGCGTCTCCCATACCTTCACTTCGAAATCGGTGCCGATCAGCACCACCCGCACCGGATGGTCGGCTGACCAGCGCCCGGGGGTGAAGACCTGCGACACCAGCGGCGCGACCCTTGTGTCATCGCGGGAAAAGCGGGCATTGGGCCAGCGATTGGCGAGATCGGCAAAGGCGTCCCCGATGCTGGTTTGAGCATCGGCAAAGCCAAGCCCGGAAATGCCGTATTCGGTAGCCGTGACCACGGCGAGGCCAAAGGGTGAGGGCGCCACGCCCCAGACCATGTCGATGCCTGCGCCGCCGGCACGGAATACGCCGGGCGGCATGGCCTCATAGGTGACGAACAGGTCGTGCAGCCGCGAAGTGGATGAGAGGCCGACCTCATAGGTGGTATCGAGCACACTTGCCTGCTCGCGCAACAGGCTCTTGGCGTGGTCGAGCGCCACTGCCTGGGCAAAGCTCTTGGGGCTGAGGCCACACCAGCGGCGGAAGAGGTCGGTCAACTGCCGCTCGCTGAGCCCGAGGGCGCGCGAAAAACGGCCGAGGTCAGTAGCGTCGGGACTGTTTTCGCTGAGATATCGGATGGCGGCGCGGATGGTGTCATAGTCGCTGTCCGGCGCAAGCGTCATGTGCTGGTTCATGTCCGGGTCTTTCATGGTGTGATCCGGCATGGTTCTAGCGCTGGTCGCATGGGGGAGCGACCCGGATTTGACATTGAGGCGCCTCAGGCGCTGCGGCGCGCTTTCCGCAGAGCTGCGCCAAAGGCCTTGGCAAAGCTCGACTTGTTGGCATTGGAAAGGAACTCGCCCAGCTCCAGTTCTCGCCCGCCCTGGCGCAGGAACACCCCGGTGGTGCGCTCGAAACTATCCCGCACCAGCCGCAACCGTACCTGCTTGGGATCGAGCCGCAGCAGTGATTTTTCGACGCCTGGCGCGCTGGTGGCAATTTCGAGCTGGTCGGCCCAGAGGGTCACCTGCTGGCTCACCCGCCGCCGCCGTGCCTGGCGAAGCCCCATGATCGTCAGGCCCATGGCTGCCAACCCAAAGGCCACGAGGCCGGGCAGGACAAATTCAGGAATGGCGATGAGGAAGGGCGCACCGACAATGGCGGCGAGGACAAGGCCGATCCAGCCGCCGACCATGCGGAAGGATCGCTCTGGCCGCAGGGTTGCCGCAAATAACGGGCTGGTGGTGGTGACTTGCATCGCTCGTCCTCTTGCCTGAAATACTGGCAGAGATTCGGGGTCGAGAGAATGCCGAGAGCCAAAAAAGTGAACATGCTTGGCAAGGCGGATGCCGAGGCGATCTTTGCCCGGTTTCACCAGATCGAGCCCGAGCCCAAGGGCGAGCTCGACTATAGCAATGCCTTCACCCTGCTCGTGGCTGTAGTGCTCTCGGCCCAGGCCACCGATGTGGGCGTCAACAAGGCCACCAAACGCCTGTTCGAGCTGGCCCCCTCGCCTGCCGCCATGGTGGCCCTGGGGGTGGAGCAGATCACCGAATTAATCAGGACCATCGGGCTTTATCGCGGCAAGGCGAAAAATGTCCTTGCGCTTTCCCAGATGCTCATCGACCGCCATGGGGGCGAAGTGCCCGCGGATCGCGAGGCGCTTGAAGCACTGCCCGGCGTCGGGCGCAAAACCGCCAATGTGGTGCTGAACATCTTCTTCAAGCAACCGACGATCGCCGTGGACACGCACCTCTTCCGCGTCGGCAATCGCACGGGCCTCGCGCCCGGCAAGACCCCGCTCGAAGTAGAGAAGGCGCTGACCAGACAGGTGCCGGAGCGCTTCATGCTCCATGCCCATCACTGGCTGATTCTGCATGGCCGCTATATCTGCAAGGCCCGCCTGCCCGAATGCTGGCGCTGCCCGATTGCCCAATGGTGCCTGTTCGAGCCGAAGTCACCTTTGCCGGTGCGGCGGCAGGCATAAAGAGCCACCAACTGATGCGGGTGTTGATCGTCCCACCTCCCCAGAGGAAGGAGTGAAGAAGCGTTACCCTCCATATCCCCGCGCCATGGCGGCGGCGAAGATGGGGATGAGCAGCAATATACCAGCCTGGAGGTGAAGGAAGCGGCGGTTCGTGGCGATCTCGCTGGCGGGTGGCGCATAATCGGCCTGCCCTTCGCCCGCCTTGGCCCAGCGACGAAAGGCCATGGTCGGTGGAATGGTGAGAAGGCCCATCACCAGGAATGCCGCCATCTTGCCCCAGAAGGCGTGATTGCCGAGGTAATATTCATAACCAGTGGCGCCAAATACGACCCGGAGAATACCGACGACGATGACCAGTCCCGCGACCCCACCATAGGCTGCGTCAAGCTTTGCAAGCTGAGTGACCAGCTTGCCGGAGAGGCCTGGCCGCAGCAACGAGAATTTGGCAGCAAATAAGGCGACAAAGGTGAAGACGGCCAGATGATGGGCCGAGGCCAGAACCAGATCCCAATCCATTATGGGTGCTCCATGTTGACACTGCCTACATAATTGGGTCATAAATAAGCAATGTCAACATCGTCGAACAGCCCCTATCATCACGGCAATCTGCGCCAGGCGCTGCTGGAGGCAGGGCTGATCATCCTTGAAAAGCAGGGGGAGGCAGGCCTGGGCCTGCGCGATCTGGCGCGCGCCGTGGGTGTCTCCCCGGCGGCGCCCTATCGGCATTTCGACAGTCGCGCGGCGCTGCTCGAGGCGCTCGCCGTCACCGGGTTCCAGCGCTTTGCAGCCCGCATGGAGGCGGTCGCGGCGAGCGACCCCGATAACGCCATGGCCGCCATGGGCAAAACCTATGTGGTCTTTGCGCTGCAGAACGCGAACCTGTTCCGCTTGATGTTCTCGCCCCAGCTCAAGAAGGAGGCGCGCCCCGGCCTGTCCATGGCAGCAGACGCCGCCTTCGACACGCTGCGCCACGCGATAGGTGGCGATGTCGAATCCGGGCGGATCAGAGCGCTGGCGGCATGGGCAAAGGTGCATGGCCTGGCTGTATTGCTGCTCGACGGGCAGATCGCCATCCGCGCTGGCGAGGATACCGAAGCATTGATCGGCGAGATCATTTCGAGCCTGTGATTGCCCGGCCGGCCGCATAGGCAAAAGAAATTGCCCCTTCGGCCATCATGCTCTAAACCGACTCACGGCCTTTTAAGCAACGCCGGAACCTCCCGAACATGACCCAGACCCGCTTCGACGTGCTCACCATCGGCAACGCGATCGTCGACATCATCGCCCCGGTGGAAGCCGGCTTCATCGAACGCGAGGGCATGACCGAAGGCATCATGCATCTGATCGACACCGATCGGGCAGAAGATCTCTATGGGAAAATGCCGGTGGGCCGGCAGCAGATCTCGGGCGGCTCGGCGGCCAATACCGCCGCCGGCGTCGCTTCGCTGGGCGGTCGTGCCGCCTTTGTGGGCAAGGTGGCCGACGATCCGCTGGGCGATGTGTTCGAGACCGATCTCACGGCCATTGGGGTCCATTACAACACCTCGCGCCTCAAGAACGGCGCGCTGACGGCGCGCTCGATGATCTTCCTGTCCGAAGATGGCGAGCGCACCATGAACACCTATCTCGGCGCCTGCCACGAACTGACCGAGCGCGACATCCACCCCGACGAGATCGGCGGCTCGGCCATAACCTACATGGAAGGGTTCCTGTGGGACCCGGTGGAGGCCAAGAAGGCCTTCGTGCTGGCCGCGCACTATGCCCACAAGCATGAGCGCGCCGCCGCCTTCACCCTCAGCGATCCGTTCTGCGTCGACCGCTACCGCGCCGAATTCCTTGATCTCATCCGCTCAAAGACCATCGACTATGTGTTCGCCAATGTGCATGAGCTCAAGTCCCTCTACCAGACCGAGGACCTGGGCGAAGCCGTCCGCGAAATCGCCAAGGACACCGAAGTGGCCGCCATCACCATGGGCGCCGATGGCGCCATGGCCGTGTTCAACGGCGAAGTGGTCTCGGTCCCGGCCTTCCCGGTCGAGAAGGTCGTCGATGCCACCGGCGCCGGCGACCTCTTTGCCTCGGGGTTCCTGCTCGGCCTCGCCCGCGGCCAGAATATCGAATCTGCACTAAAGACCGGGTGCCTGGCGGCATCCGAGGTGATCAGCCATATCGGCGCGCGTCCGCAGCTCGATCTGGAAGAGCTGACGCAGAAGCATGGACTGGCCGTCTAGCGGTCCGCCGACTTATCCTCCTCACGGAACCTCATGAGATCATTCCCGCGACAAACGGGAGTGATCAATGGCTCATGGCGACGACAAACGGCAACTGGTAGGTGTCGCGCGCCGCCGCGCCTTTGAAAACTATCTGCGCTACGGGCAATGGCCCGGATGGCCTGCGGAGACTGGGCCGGAAAAGAAGGCCTTCGGGCCGGTCGCGAAGCTGCGGGCAAAGCCAACTCGCTTCTATGTGTGGCGATCTCTTGGCGATGACCGCGCCCGCGCTGCGCATGCCCTGCGCCATGGGCAGATTTTCGCCTGGGACGATCCACCATCCGGCGGACACCCCGGCAGCGAGCCCAATTGCCGTTGTTGGGCCGAGCCCTATTTCGGCGACCCGGGTGTTCCCGACACCCTTCAGCCGCTGGAACACACGTATCAGCCGGCTGCGACCAGCGCGGATCTCTGGTCAAGCGTTGAAAGCCTCACGCGGCCCGATGGCAGTGTTGCGGAGAGTATCGTCACCCTGCGCGATGGAACAAAAGTCCACTCGCGCTTTTGGCGAACCCTTGTGGCTCGTATCGTCACGCTGGCCAGCGGTGCCACGGTGCGGATCGATTCAGAGGGTGGCACGCAAACCGTTCGCGTCGGCGATGAAGCGATGCCGGTCCTTCGCTCGGCCTGGACGTCGAGAGGGCCGATCTTCTCCAGCCTGTCCCGTGCCGGTTTCCGCTTCAGTCCTGATCTTTTTCCCGAGTTAGGCGAGACCGACGAGCTACGTCCCGACACCCTTCTCGATCCGCTGCCGGCCCTCTTGTCCCCGAACCCGATAGCTGACGGGGCGCCAGGACTGGATCTTCTCGGTCTTGCCCTGTTCGCTCTTTATGCAGCGCAACGGGCAGCACCTGCCAGTCAGGGCATGGGGGAAGGCGACAAGCCGGTCCTGACGATCCGAACATGGACCGTATCAGCGGCGACCGGCGTCGTACCCATCCGGGCGGATGCGTTGACGGCCGAGCAAGTTAGGCAACAATGCAAACAGTTCCCAAATGTTTTGCGCTGGATCAACGAGACTGACGTGGAGTTATCGAGTGTCGACACAACGGCGCTGCCTGCCAGGGTTTTCGGAAGCTTGTTTCATCATGCGGCGAAGGAAAAATTTGAGGCAGAAAAGCGAGTCCTTCCTGGATTGTATGAGGGGCTGAGTGCAGAGATTTCGTTCGACAAATCCGGCACAGTGGTACCCTACGGGTCGCGTGGTTCCACGCGACTGGATTTTGTGGAAGAAGTTCCGCCCAAAGCTCCTGAGATTGTCTGCGACTATGAGGTCAAGACCGGCAATGCTGAACTAGCAGGGAACCAACTCCTTCGACAGGCGCAACGTCTATCCCGTCGATACCCGGGTGCCCTAATAGTGATGATGGAGATTAAATCCAATGAGCACCCTCGTTGAGGTCAAGCGCTGGGCGCGACCGTTTCTGGGGCGTCATCCTGAACTCTCAATGATTGGCCGGAACATCGTGCTGTCCCCCATCGAGCATTTTGTTCGAGGCATCTTCGTTGACCGGACGAGCATGCGCAGAGTAACTCGAGTTTACTGCTATGTGGACCCGCTGTTGGAGATGCATGCTGTGCCTGCATTCTCGTGGGAATGGGTTCTGGATCTACCCTTCATTGACTCGCCAGAGTTCCTGGGAGCTTTCGACGAAGCTCTTGAGGACTGTCTCCAAATGGGTCTGAAGACCATCAACTCCTTGGAGGAGTTTCTCGAAAAAACCAGCAGGCATAGCCAGCGCCGTTTCGGGCCGCTGCCGCTACCACGCTACCACGGACGATACGGGCGCGCGCTGGCGGCTCTAGGCCGATTGGATGAAGCTGAGCCGCTGCTGGCGCGGGACCTTGCCAACGACCCCATCGCGCAGCGGGCAGCAAATCCACATTTGCCGGAGCGCCTGTTCGACATCGCGCCCGACGCTCAGGAGCGCCACAGCTATCACACCAGTCTTCTCGCCCTTGTCCGCGCTCGAGATCGCCAGGGGATAGGTGCGCTCCTGCGCGCGTGTGAAAAGCAGCAGGCCGGGCGCTGGAAGGTCGAGCACCTTTGGCAGCCGACGCCGTTTCCGGTCGAGATAGCCTAAGCCACGCTCACCCTTTTCCCCGCCATTTCGGCCAAAATCGCCGCTGCCGCTGCTGCCGGGTCGGGCGCGGCGATGATCGGGCGGGCGACGACCAGGTGCGAGGCGCCGGCGGCGAGGGCATCGCTCGGGGTCATGGCGCGCTTCTGGTCGCCGAGGGCAGCGCCGGCGGGGCGAATGCCGGGGGTGACCACGGCCATCTGGCGCCCGACAATGGTGCGGACCATTTCGGCCTCGCGGGCCGAGGCGACCACGCCGCCAATGCCGGCTTCCTTCGCCTGCTGGGCGCGCAGGGCCACCAGCCCCGCCGCGTCGCGGGCATAGCCGGCGTCTTTGACGTCATTGTCGTCCATCGAGGTGAGCACCGTGACGCCGAGCACGCAGAGGCCCGAGCCTTCGGCGGCCTTCTGGGCAGCGCGCATGGCCTTGGGATAGGCATGGACAGTCAGCATGGTGGCGCCGGTTTCGGCAATGGCGGCAACGCCCTTTTCGACCGTGTTGTCGATGTCGAGCAGCTTGAGATCGAAGAACACCTTCTTGCCGGCCGCCAGCAGCGCCTTGCCCAGCGCGTAGCCATCGGCGCCGTAAAAGCACTGATAGCCGATCTTGTAGAAGTCGACGCTGTCTCCCAGCATCGCCACAATCTCCTCGGCGCGCGCGCGCGAAGAAACGTCGAGGCCCACGATCAACTGGCCAGCCATGAGTTTTGCTCCTTATGCTGATTTGTTCTCCGCTCCCATGAATCGCGCAGGAGAGCAAGCAGAAATGCCGATGCTATGCTGGCATAATGGTGTTGCGCGCTGATGGTATGACGGCATATCAAGCCGCATTTCCAGGGCTATTGGGGTCGGGCATGCAACAGAAGTCTTTGTCGGCCATGGTGGCCTGGATGCGGCTCGATCAGGCGATCAAGGCCTTGGAAGCCGATCTGAAGCGCCGTCACGCCATCACCGCGCTGCAACTGGCGGTGCTGCACATCATCTCCGAGCGCCCCCAAATCCCCCTTGCCGCTCTGCGCAAGGCGCTGGTGGCCCATCCCGCCACCTTGGGCCAGGCCATAGACGATCTGCGGCGCAAGGGGCACTGCCGGGTCGTGACCGACCCCGATGACCGACGGGCGCGCAATGTCGCCATCAGCGAGACGGGGCGCGCCCTGGTGGCGGAAACGCCTCTAGCCGGCCCCATGCGCCTGCGTCATGTCGAGGGTGAGAACGAACGGCTCGACGGACTGACGGCGGCCTTTGGCGACGCGGTGAACCTGTTCGGGCTCGGAGACTGGACCGGGCGGTAAAGCCTATTCGGCCCAGCCGGGAGGAATGTCCTCCATTGGTGTCCAGTCGGTAAGCAATTGCCTCGTGGTGAAATCGAAGACAAAGCCATTGCCGCCGCCGCTGACACCAATGCGGCTCTGATCCTCGGCGCGGGAAATGCGCCGGTTGCCGATGCGGCATTTGAGCAGCGTGCCAATGGCACCATGGCCGCAAAAGATCACCGGCACCTCTTCGGGAACCGTAGCCAGGGCGGTACGCACCGTGGAGACGATGCGGGCCTGCGCATCGATGGCGCGCTCCCACCCGTCCACGCTCTGCTGCGGCTGGGCGAAGAACCGGTCCGCATGCGCCTCGAACAAGGAGGGCGGCAGGAAGCCGGTCGAGGAACGATCATTCTCGCCCATGTCATGGTCGGAAAGTATCAGTGTGCCTGCGGCGACAGCAACCAGTTCGGCCAGTTCCAGCGCCTTGGTCTCGCGGCTCGAAAATACCATGGCTCCCACCGGCACGACGCCACGCGCGGCAAAGGCCTCGGCCCGCGCCTTGCCCTCCCCCGACAATCCCCAGAGCGGTACGGGCACGGCCGCGTCCATGCGAACCTGGGGATGGGTGAGGTAGAGCGCGCGCAATCCTAGCCTCGGCTGAAATGGGTCAGTTCATGCACCATCTGCTCGACCTTGCGGATGATGGCGGGCTCGGTCGGATCGCCCTGCTCGTCGAACGCTGCCTCGGCCGGACCGATGCCGAGCAGGGTCGGCACGATCAGCGTGCCCACCTTGGTCAGACTATCCCTGAGATGGCTTAAGGACCATATGGTGCCATACTTTCCTGAAGAGACCCCGCCAATGCCGAAGACGGCGTGCCGAAAGGGACTGGGCTTCTGGCGGCTGAGCCAGGTCACCGTGTTGACCAGGAGCGGCGGTACGCCGCCATTATATTCGGGACTGGCGATGAAGACGATGTCATGGCTGCGCCAAAGCGCAGCCAGCCGCCCCGCCGCCTCGGGGACATGGTCGGGTTCCAGGTCCTCGTTGAAGATCGGCATGTCGAAGTCGCCAAGGTCGATTTCGGTGACTGCCACGCCGGCTTGGGCGAGTTGGCGCCCCATATGCTGCTGCAGGATGCGGTTGTATGACCCCTTGCGGATGGACCCCGAAAGGGTGAGTGCCGTCTTCATGCTGTCTCCCGAAACAATTTTGTCGAACCTGCTATGCCCCGCTCGTCGGTGCAATACAATTGGCAGGAACGGGCCGTGACACTAGGCTGGTTCCGAGAACACAGGAGACCCTCAATGGCCAATATGATCTTCGTCAATCTGCCGGTGCGCGACCTTCCGGCTTCCATGGCCTATTTCAAGGCGCTCGGCTTCGATCACAATCCACAGTTCACCGACGAGACGGCGTCCTGCATCGTCATCAGCGACGCGATCTTCGTCATGCTGCTGACCCATGACAAATTCCGGGAATTTTCCGGCACGCCCATTCCCGACGCCAAATCCGAGATCGGTGCGCTCTATGCCCTCTCGCGCGACAGCCGCGAGGCCGTCGACGCCATCGCCAATGCGGCGCTCAAGGCCGGCGGCAAGGAACAGCGCGATCCCCAGGACTATGGGTTCATGTATGGCCGCGCCATCGCCGACCTCGATGGTCATGTCTGGGAATATACCTGGATGGACATGAGCCAGATGCCAACCGAGTAGGACCTCGCCTCCATAATGCATCGGGGCTAGTCTGCGGTCCCGATGCCACGCCGCATGGAGAAAAGCTGCCATGACCACGAAAATGATCATCACCCACCTTTCGCACGATATCGCAGCGAAAAAGAGCTTCGTGTCCTTTGCCTGGGCCGACGATCCGAGTAAGCACCTGGGCCTTGAAGTGCCCTATGGCACGCCACTGGAGGATATCGAAGTGGCGGCGGAAAATGCGGTGGCGGAGTTGATCACCGAGTTGCAGACGGCAGAGCGGGTGCTGCCGGGGGAGTGAAGGGGCCTGAGTGAGCTCAGAATCCGTGTCACTCGACCATGGGTCTCGTGGCCTTAAGGCAGCTACCCGCCACTCAGGCATAGCCTTCGTGGGCTTGATCGCAAAAATCGCCCCACCGGGGCGGTTTTTCTTCGCGATCAAGCCTCGAACATTTTCTTGAGCTTGTCGAAGAAGCCACCCGAATTGGGGCTGGTCTCATCGGTTTCGAGCCTGGCGAATTCCTCGAGCAGTTCGCGCTGCTTGCGGCTCAGGTTCTGCGGCGTTTCGATATCGAGCTGCACATAGAGATCGCCGACATCCTTCGAACGCAGAACCGGCATGCCCTTGCCTTTCAAGCGCACGCGCTGGCCCGGCTGGGTGCCAACGGGAACCTTCACCTTGGCCCGCGCCTGGTCGAGCGTTGGCACTTCGAACTCGCCGCCCAGGGCGGCCGTGGTCATGGAAATGGGCACGCGGGCATAGAGATCGGCGCCGTCGCGCTGGAACAATTGGTGCGGCTTGATCGAGACGAAGATGTAGAGATCACCCGGCGGGCCGCCGCGCAGGCCCGCTTCGCCCTCATTGGCGAGGCGAATGCGCGTGCCGTCCTCAATACCCTTGGGAACATCGACCGAGAGGGTGCGGTTCTGCTGGCGCCGGCCTTGGCCACCACAATCGGTGCAGGGCTGATCCATCATCTGCCCCCGGCCCTGGCATACCGGACAGGTGCGCTCGATGGTAAAGAAGCCCTGTGCCGCGCGCACCTTGCCATGGCCATTGCACTGCCGGCAGGTATGGGTGCCGGTGCCCGGCTTGGCGCCCGAGCCCTCGCAGGTGTCGCAGGCGGCCAGTGTCGGAACGTCGATCTCGACGGTGCGACCGTCAAAGCTTTCTTCGAGGCTGATCTCAAGATTGTAGCGCAGGTCCGAGCCGCGCATCCGGGCAGCTCCGCCGCCGCGACGGCCGTTGCCGGCACCACCCATGAAGTCGCCGAAGATGTCCTCGAAGATATCGGACATGGAGGAAGCAAATTCCGGACCGAAGCCCGGACCGGTGCGGGGCCCGCCGTTTTCGAAGGCGGCATGGCCGAACCGGTCATAGGCCGCACGCTTCTGCGGGTCCTTGAGCGTGTCATAGGCCTCGTTGATTTCCTTGAACCGGTGCTCAGCCTCGGCATTGCCCGGATTGCGATCGGGGTGAAACTGCATGGCGAGCTTGCGATAGGCGCCCTTGAGGGCCGCGTCGTCGGCACCCTTCTGGCAGCCGAGCACCTCGTAGAAGTCGCGTTTGGCCAAGATAAACTCTCTTTATCGGTCGCGCCGGTCCGGTCGTCGCGGTGAAAATCGAACAAAAGCCGGCTGGGCCGGCGACTTTGTCCCGCATATGGGCAGGCCGCCGCGTCTTAGCAAGGGGCGGGTAGTGGATCAACCATGCCCGCTGATTCACGTGAAACCCAGAGGATGCTGCAAAAACAGAAAGGCCCGGCGTCGCCACCGGGCCTTCAATTCAGTCAGTCCGCTTACGCCGACTTCTTGTCGTCGTCGCCGTCCTTGACCTCTTCGAAATCGGCGTCGACCACGTCGTCGTCGCCATCATCGTCGGTGCCATTGGCCTTAGCTTCGGCTTCGGCCTGGCTGGCCTTGTACATGGCCTCGCCCAGCTTCATCGAGGCTTCCGCCAGGGTCGCGGTCTTTTCCTTGATGGCTTCGGCATCGTCGCCATCCAGCACGCCCCTGAGATCGGCAATCGCGGTCTCGATGGCAGCCTTGTCCTCGGCCGAGACCTTGTCGCCATAATCGGCCAGCGACTTCTCGGTCGAGTGCAGCAGCGATTCGCCCTGATTGCGGGCCTCCACGGCCTCGCGCTTCTTCTTGTCGACCTCGGCATTGGCCTCGGCGTCCTTGACCATCTTCTCGATGTCGGCATCCGAAAGACCACCGGAGGCCTGGATGCGGATTTGCTGCTCCTTGCCGGTGCCCTTGTCCTTGGCCGAGACGTTGACGATGCCATTGGCGTCGATATCGAAAGTCACCTCGATCTGCGGCACGCCGCGCGGCGCGGGGGGAATGCCGGCCAGGTCGAAATTGCCCAGCAGCTTGTTGTCCGCTGCCATCTCACGCTCGCCCTGGAAGACGCGGATGGTCACCGCGTTCTGGTTGTCTTCGGCGGTCGAGAAGGTCTGGCTCTTCTTGGTCGGGATGGTGGTGTTGCGATCGATCAGGCGGGTGAAGACGCCACCCAGGGTTTCGATACCCAGCGAGAGCGGGGTCACGTCGAGCAGCAGCACGTCCTTGACGTCGCCCTGCAGCACGCCGCCCTGAATGGCAGCACCAAGCGCCACCACTTCGTCCGGGTTGACGCCCTTATGGGGCTCCTTGCCGAACAGCTGCTTGACCGCTTCCTGCACCTTGGGCATCCGGCTCATGCCGCCGACCAGCACGACTTCGTCGATCTGCGACGCCGAAACGCCAGCATCCTTCATGGCCTGCTTGCATGGCTCGATGGTGCGGGTGATGAGGTCATCGACCAGCGATTCGAGCTTGGAGCGCGAAAGCTTGAGCGTCAGGTGTTTGGGACCGGACGCATCGGCGGTGATGAAGGGCAGGTTGATTTCGGTCTGGGTCGAGCTCGAAAGCTCGATCTTGGCCTTTTCGGCGGCTTCCTTGAGGCGCTGCAATGCCAGCTTGTCGCCGCGCAGGTCGATGCCCTGTTCCTTCTTGAATTCGTCGGCTAGGTAGTCGACCAGGCGCATGTCGAAGTCTTCGCCGCCCAGGAAGGTGTCGCCATTGGTCGACTTCACCTCGAAGACGCCGTCGCCGATTTCGAGAATGGAGACGTCGAAGGTGCCGCCGCCAAGGTCATAGACCGCGATGGTGCCCGAGTTCTTCTTGTCCAGGCCATAGGCAAGCGCTGCCGCAGTCGGCTCGTTGATGATGCGCAGCACTTCAAGGCCGGCAATCTTGCCTGCGTCCTTGGTAGCCTGGCGCTGGCTGTCGTTGAAATAGGCCGGAACCGTGATCACGGCCTGGGTAACGGTTTCACCCAGATAGCTCTCGGCGGTTTCCTTCATCTTCTGCAGGATCATGGCCGAGACCTGCGAAGGCGAATATTTCTCGCCCGAGGCTTCCACCCAGGCGTCGCCATTGTCGGCCTTGGTGATTTTGAAGGGCACCAGGTCCTTGTCCTTGGCCACGACCTTGTCGTCATAGCGACGACCGATCAGGCGCTTGACCGCGAAAAGCGTGCCTTCGGGATTGGTCACCGCCTGGCGCTTGGCCGGCTGACCCACAAGACGCTCACCATCCTTGGAAAAGGCGACCATGGACGGCGTGGTGCGCGCGCCCTCTGCATTCTCGATAACCTTGGGATTGCTGCCGTCCATCACGGCCACGCAGCTATTGGTGGTACCCAGGTCAATGCCGATAACTTTAGCCATTTACTCTGCCTCTCTCTTAGCGAACCCGCCGCAAGGCCCTCTCGAAGAAAGCAGCCTTTTGGCCCGAAAGGGGCCGGGGTCCCTCGTAGGTTATAAAATCGCCCCTTGCGGGGCCTCGGGGCGTATATAGGGGGGTGTCACACGCGCTTCAAGCGCGCGTATCGTCAGATTTTCGGTGTGGCCGGTAATGTTGGCCACCCGGCTTGCCGGGCGGCCGGGCGCATCAGTCGTTGATGGTATAGCTGTTGAGCTGGCAGATATCGATCTGCGGCTCGATCAGCTCAGCTTCGTTTTCCATCACGAACTTGAAGTCATAGAGACACTGGTCCGAACCGTCGCCAATGGTGGCGGTCGCCTGATAGCCCGCTTCGAGAATGCCGGTCTCGCCCAGAAGGTCCTCGCCCCAGCTGTTTTCATTGCTCGGCGTGGTATAAAAATAGTGCAGTGCGTAGGAACTGTTGTTGATGACCGTGAACTCAACGGTCTGTGCCGCGACAGGCACAATGCCGGCCACGAGCGCCAGGGTGGCAAGACCACCCAGCAGGAACGTCTTCATGATTGTAACCCTCATGCCGGGTGCAGGACGCGCCCGGACCGCCATTATCTGCCACTTGCCGATGCCGCCGCCAAGCTGTCTCGTTTCGCCGATCTGCAATAATCGATAGAAGCAAGCCATGACCACGCCCGGCACCGTGCTGCTGCACGACAATCTCGATCCGCACGGCCAGTGCCTGCTCTTTTTTCGGCCTCGCGAAATTCTGGTCGCATATAGCGCGGAGGAGGCGCGCTCGGCCCTGAAACGCCTGGCCGCGGCTGGCCGGGAAGGTCTCTGGGCCGCCGGCTACCTATCCTATGAGCTGGGCCTTCTGTTCGAGGAGCGGCTGGTCCCGTTGCTGCCCGCCCACAGCGCGACGCCGCTGCTCTGGATCGGGCTCTATGAGACGCCACAGCGATCCACCGGGGCCGAGATCGATGAGATGCTGGAAAAAGCCGATCCCGGCCGCGCCGAGGCGCTCACGCCTGAATGGGGCCCGGAGGCCTACGCCCGCGCCTTCGAGCGGGTGGAAGGTTTCATCGGGGCGGGCGATACCTATCAAGTCAACCTCACCATGAAGGCCCGTTTCCGCCTCGAGGGCGATCCGCTGGGCCTCTACCGGATCCTGGCCCGGAGCCAGAAGGTAGCCTATGGCGCCTATATCGATGCCGGGGATCATGTGGTGCTTTCGCGATCTCCCGAACTCTTCGTGTCCTGCAGCGCAGGCCGATTGCAGGCGCGGCCCATGAAGGGGACACTGAAGCGCGGACGGACACGCGCCGAGGACGAAGCGGGCCGAGCTGCCTTGGCCAGCGACGAAAAGAACCGCGCGGAAAACCTGATGATCGTTGATCTGCTGCGAAATGATCTGGGGCGCATCGCCAGGACCGGTACGGTCGCGGTGACAGACCTTTTCAGCGTGGAGACCTATCCGAGCCTCCACACCATGACCTCGGGCATCACGGCAGAGATGCGTTCCGATCTCGGCATTGTGGAGGTCCTGGAAAACCTCTTCCCCTGCGGCTCGATCACCGGGGCGCCCAAAATGCGGGCCATGGAGATCATCCATGCGGTCGAAGCGGGGCCGCGCGGGCTCTATACCGGCTCCATCGGCTATATCGCGCCGAATGGCGATTTTGCCTTCAACGTCGCCATTCGCACCGCCGTGATCGACGCCGCTGGAAATGGCGAGATCGGCATTGGTGGCGGCATCGTCGCCGATTCAACGGCGAAAGATGAATATGAGGAGGCGCTGCTGAAACTGAAATTCCTCTCCGATCCGGCCCCGGTGGTGACCCTGATCGAAACCTTCAAATGGACGCCTGAAGACGGCTATGCGCTGCTCGACCGGCATCTCGACCGCCTCCATGATTCGGCGGCCTATTTCGGCCTGCCGATGACGCTGGAGGAGGTCGATGCCTATCTCAGGGACCAGGCAGCGAACTGGACCGGGCCGATGCGGGCCCGCCTCACCCTCTCCGACGCTGGTCTCGACCTGACATCCGTGCCCTTGCCCCCCAGCCCGAAAATTTTCCGCTTCACCATTGCCGATGAGGCTCTGGATTCAACTAGCGTCTGGCTGGCGCACAAGACCACGAATCGCGCCTTTTATGACACGCCGCGCCAGCGTGCCCATGACGAACGCGGCCATGATGAAGTGGTGTTCCGCAATGAGCGGAGCGAACTGACCGAGGGCAGCTTCACCAATCTTTTCGTCGAGATTGACGGGAGATTACTGACGCCGCCTTTATCCTCGGGCCTGCTGCCCGGCACGCTGCGGGCCGAGCTGATCGCCCAGGGCAAGGCAGAAGAGCAGGTGCTGACCCTTGCCCATCTCCATGCCGCCGAGGCAATCTGGCTGGGCAATTCCGTGCGCGGCCTCATCCGCGCCCATTGGGCAGACCGGGAGCAAGACACGCCATGACAATTTCCATTCAACCCGAAGACGTGCTGGTCGTGGTCGATGTGCAATATGATTTCCTGCCCGGCGGTAGCTTGGCCGTCGCCGGCGGGGATGAAATCGTGCCGCTGATCAATCGGCTGGCGAAAAAGTTCAAGAATGTCGTGCTGACCCAGGACTGGCATCCGGCTGATCACATTTCTTTTGCCAGCCAGCATGCGGGCAAGGCGCCCTTCGAGACCATCACGCTCCACTATGGCATGCAGGTGCTCTGGCCCGATCACTGTGTCTGGGGCACGCACGGCGCTGAACTGAGCAAGGATCTCGACATCCCCCACGCCCAGCTCATCATCCGCAAGGGCTATAATAGGGCCATCGATAGCTATTCGGGCTTCCAGGAGGCCGACCGCGAAACCACCACCGGGCTGGCCGGCTATCTCAACGAGCGGGACGTCGGGCGACTGTTTGTGGTGGGGCTGGCCACAGATTTCTGCGTCGCCTGGACGGCGCTGGACGGGGTGGCCGGGGGATTTGACGTCACGGTCATCGAGGACGCGACGCGGGCCATCGATGCCAATGGATCGCTGGCCAAGGCCTGGGCAGATATGGGTGAGGCGGGAGTTCAGCGGGAAATGAGCCGGGAGAATTTGGAATTGTAGGCCCCCACCCCCAATAAGAATCCCCGCTTGCGCGGGGATTCACGTGAAACGCAGGCGGCGGCGGTATGCCGCAAAATCATGCGCTCTTGTCGACACCCTCGGCATCGTCACCTTCCGGAGCCACCGGCGCAGCAGCTGCGCCGCCCTTGGCGACACCGACCATGGCCGGGCGCAGCACGCGGTCGCCGATGGCAAAGCCGGTCTGCACGACCTGCACCACCGTACCTTCCGGCACATCGGGATTGGGCACCTCGAACATGGCCTGGTGCTTGTGCGGATCAAATTTCTGGCCTTCGGCCTCGATGGGCTTCACGCCATGCTTGGCCAGGAGGCGCTGCATTTCGCGATCGGCCAATTCGATGCCGTCGATGAGGCTTTTGAGCGACCCATCGGCCGTTTCTCGCACCTCGGCTGGAATCACCATCAGCGCGCGGCTCAGTGCGTCGGTAGCCGTCAGCATGTCGCGGGCAAAGCCGGCAATGGCATAGGAGCGCGTGTCGGCCACATCGCGCTCGGTGCGCTTGCGCAGGTTTTCCATCTCGGCATGCGTGCGCAGAACCCGATCCTTGAGCTCGGCATTTTCCGCCATCAGCGCTTCGACGGGATCAACCTCTGGCATCTCGGTCGCCGGGATTTCCGTTTCCGGCGTTTCGCCCTGGGCGGCGTTTTCGTCGCTCATCTGCTTGTCTTCCGTATGGGATAAAAGTCTGTTGCCCGCCATATCGGCCAAGCCGAGGGCGAATTCAACCCTTACCGCGCTTCCGCGCCATCATCGAAGAAATGACATTGGCGGTGTAATCCACCACCGGCACGATGCGCGCATAATTGAGCCGTGTTGGTCCGATGACGCCCAAGACGCCAACGATGCGATCATTGGCGTCTTTGTAAGGTGAAAGGATCACCGAGGAGCCGGAGAGCGAAAACAGCTTGTTCTCCGAGCCAATGAAGATGCGGACGCCCTGCCCTCGCTCGGCGTCACCCAACAGATCCAGCAGTCCTTCCTTGCTTTCCAGCTCGTCGAACAGCTGGCGCATGCGCATCAATTCGTCGCTCGCCATGGTATCGTTGATAAGATTGGCGCGGCCGCGCACGATCACCGTCGGCGCATCATTGCCCCCCGGTTCGGCCAGGGTCGCAATGCCGGCATCGACCAGCTTCCGGGTCAGTTCATCCAGTTCGGCCCGCTGCTCGGCGCGGCGCTCATTGAGCACTCGGCGCGCTTCCGAAAGGGTTCGGCCGACCACGTAATGAGCCAGGTAATTGCCGGCCTGTTGCAGTGCGCTGGCGGTATAGCCGGGTGGCAGGTCGAGGATGCGGTTTTCCACTTGACCATCCTCGCCGACCATGATGGCCATGGCCCGGGCGCTGTCGAGCCGCACGAACTCGATATGCTTGAGCACCATGTCTGCCTTGGTGGCAATCACCACCCCGGCGCCCTGGCTGAGGCCTGAAAGCAGCGAAGACGCTTCTGTAAGGACATCCTCGACCTGGGCATGACCGGCCGTGCCTTCGATATGGCGGGCAATCTGGCTGCGCTCACTTTCATTGACCGTGCCGATCTCGAGCATGGAATCGACGAAGAACCTGAGGCCCTGCTGGGTGGGCGCGCGACCGGCCGATGTATGCGGCGCCGCGATCAGCCCCAGATCCTCCAGATCTGCCATGACATTGCGCACCGAGGCGGGCGAGAGCTCCACCTGCAGGAGGCGCGAGAGGTCGCGCGAGCCCACCGGCACGCCGGTATCGAGATAGCGCTCCACCAGCCGCCGGAAAATATCCTGGCTGCGGGCGTTGAGGACGGAGAGAAAGTCTTCGGCCGGTCTGGTCATGATGGTTTGAATAAACTCGTCGGCTTTAACCCTGCCCATTCATTTAGGCCCTTGTTCCCCATCCGCCAAGCGCCCGGCGCTTGTGAGCCGGGGCGATGAGGGTTAAGAGGCGGTTAACGGCAATAGATACTGGATTCATGATGCGGCCATCCGGCAGACAAGCCTCCGACATGCGGGCGGTGACCCTTGAGCGCAACGTCGCCATGAAGGCCGAAGGCTCGTGCCTCGTCGCCTTCGGCAACACCAAGGTGCTCTGCACGGCCTCGGTCGAAACCAGCGTGCCCGGCTGGCTGCGCGGCAAGGGCAAGGGTTGGGTCACCGCCGAATATGGCATGCTGCCCCGCGCCACCGGTTCGCGCACCCGCCGCGAGGCTACGGCCGGCAAGCAATCCGGACGCACCCAGGAAATCCAGCGCCTCATCGGCCGCTCGCTGCGCGCCGTTGTCGACATGGAGGCCTTAGGCGAAGTCCAGATCACGCTCGATTGTGATGTGCTCGAAGCCGATGGTGGCACCCGTACCGCCTCTATCACCGGCGCCTATGTGGCACTGGTCGATGCGATCAAATGGATGGAAGCGCGCCACCTCACCAAGGGCAAGGCGCTGATCGATTCGGTGGCGGCCATTTCCTGCGGCATCTATCGTGGTACGCCGGTGCTCGATCTCGATTATCTCGAAGACGTGGAAGCCGAGACTGACGCCAATTTCGTCATGACCGGTTCGGGCAAATTCGTTGAAATCCAGGGCACCGCCGAGGGCGCGCCGTTCAGCCGCGAGGAACTCGACAGCCTGATGTCGCTGGCCGAACAGGGCATTGGCGAGTTGAGCGTGATGCAGAAGGTGGCATTGAGCGCATGATGATGTTTCGTCGCAAGGCCCCCTCTCCCGCCGGCGACCTTTCCCCCCAGGGAGAGGTGAAGGGGGCATTCGACGTCGCGCAAAGAAACCTATCCCCTTGTGGGGAAGGTCGGCCTGAAAGGCCGGGTGAGGAGGCCTTTAGTGAGGCCAGCTGCGCCATCTGGAACGATATCTCCCGAGCCCTTGATGGAGGCCGGAAGTGAGCATTCCCCGCCTCCATGCCGGTGACCGTCTCTGCATTGCCACGCACAATGCCGGCAAACTCAAGGAATTCCGCGAGCTGTTCGAGCCCTTCGGGCTGGAGCTGGTCTCGGCCGGGGAACTGGGCCTGCCCGAGCCCGAAGAAACCGGCACGACCTTTGCCGAAAACGCCCGCACCAAGGCCCATGCCGCCGCCAGGGGCGCCAATATACTGGCGCTGAGCGATGATTCGGGCCTTTGCGTCGACGCGCTCGGCGGCGATCCGGGGGTCTATACCGCCGACTGGGCCGGCGTGCCGCGCGATTTCAACCGCGCCATGAAGCGGGTCGAGGATGCCTTACAGGCGGCCAATGCCACCTCGCCCTCCCTGCGCCGCGCTTCGTTCAATGCCACGCTGTGCCTCGCCCATCCCGACGGCCGCGACATGCTCTATGTCGGCCGCTGCGATGGCACGCTGGTCTGGCCGCCGCGCGGCGATATTGGCCACGGTTATGATCCGATGTTCATGCCCGACGGCCACGACATCACCTTTGGCGAAATGGCCGCCGAAACCAAGCACTCATGGTCGCCCGGCCAGAAGGGGCTATCGCACCGTGCCCGCGCCTTTGCGCTCTTTGTGGAGAACCAGGTTGAGCAAGGCTAACGCCAACGACCTCTTCGGTGTCTATATCCACTGGCCGTTCTGCGCGGCCAAATGCCCCTATTGCGACTTCAATTCCCATGTCCATCGGGGCCACTTCGATGAGGATGCCTTTGTCGAGGGATACCGGAAGGAAATCGCGCACATGGCGGCGTTGTCGCCGGGGCGGCTGGTGCAGTCCATCTTCTTTGGTGGCGGCACGCCCTCGCTGATGTCGCCAAAGGCCGTTGGCGCGATTCTCGATGCGGTGTCGGGCGAATGGCAGATCGACGGTAATGCCGAGATCACGCTCGAGGCCAATCCCACCAGTGTCGAAGTCGAGCGCTTCCGCGGCTTCCGCTCCGCCGGCATCAATCGTGTTTCGCTCGGCGTGCAATCCCTGCGCCCCGGGCCGCTGGCTGAACTCGGCCGCCGCCACACGGTGGAAGAGGCCGTTGCTGCTGTTCGCATCGCCCAGTCGATCTTCGATCGCTCGAGCTTCGATCTTATCTATGCTCGTCCCAAACAGACGCTGGAGGACTGGGAAGACGAGCTCAAGGAGGCCATCTGGCTGGCGCGCGGGCATCTGAGCCTTTACCAGCTCACCATCGAGCAGGGGACACGATACTTCGACCTCTTCAACGCCGGCAAGCTGCAGATGCCCAATGAAGACCTGGCCGCTGATTTCTATGAGCTTACACAGGACCTGACCAAAGAAGCCGGCATGCCGGCCTATGAAATTTCCAACCATGCCGTGCCCGGCCAGGAAAGCCGGCACAACATGCTCTATTGGCGCTATGGCGAATATGCCGGCATCGGCCCGGGTGCCCATGGCAGGCTTCTCGTCAACCACCAGCGCCACGCCACTGCGACCGAGAAAATGCCCTTCGACTGGCTGAGCCGGGTCGAGACCAATGGCCATGGCATGGTCACTGACGATGTGCTGACCTGGGAAGAACAGGGCGACGAATTCCTCGTCATGGGCCTGCGGCTGAAGGAAGGCATCTCGCCCTCCCGCTTCATGTCCATCTCCGGCCGCGGCATTTCCGAACAGCAGATTGCGGCCTTGAAGGGTTATGGCTTTGTCGAGACCCTGCCCAATGGCAATATCCGCGTGACCGAAAAGGGCTTTCCCGTGCTTGACGCCGTGGTGGCGGACCTGGCGGCCTAAAGCTTCGCCCCGTCCAGCGTCGTGAGGACACCCCCTGCCCCGATCTGCCGGATGACCAGCGCATAATCGCTTTTGCCGTTGGCGTTGAGCCGGAACAGCCCATCGCGACCGGCAAAGCCGGCCGGATTGGTCAGCAGGGCCGCGTCATAGGGCGGTGTGGCCAGCGAGAGCGTGTTCACATTGGCCAGAATCGTGGCCGTATAGGCAATGGTCGCCATTTGCGGCGGGACGCCACCGAAGCGGTTGGCATAATCGGCGCGGATGGCGTTGAGCCCGGCCTCGTCCACTGCCGGAAAAATGGCGCCGATCAGCGCCGGATTGGCGAGGAGCCCCGGATCATTGGCCCAGTCCGCCGATCCCACGAGCTGCACCTCACCCATATTGATGCCCGATTGCATGAGAAGACCGGCAAAGGTCGCCGCGCTCGCCCGATCGGGCAGGAACAGCGCGTCGATCATGCCGGTCTCGGTCATCGGCTTGGCCTGGTTGACGATGCCCTGCGCCTCGCTCAGGTCGGAAAAGGTATAGACCGCGCCGGGATTGAAACCGGCGGCGATGGCCTGCTGGCGGAAGGCCGTGGCCAGGGCCTCTCCATAGGGCGTCGCTGGAAAGATGCCTGCTGGCCCGCGCCGTCCCTGCTCGCGCAGAAAGATCACGGCGCGCTTCATTTCGGTTTCGGGCAGCACGTTGAGAACATGGACGCCCGGTCCGGCCACCGCACCATTATTGGCAAAGCCGATCAGCGGAATGCCACTGGCCCGGGCCAATGCCCCGGCCGCCGTGACCTGGTCGGCCTTGACCGGACCCAGGATCAGCTTGGCCCCTTCGTCGATGGCTGCGCTGGCCGCACTGGTGGCTCCGGCGGCGCTGTCGCCGGTATCGCGCAGCGAGATGGTGATATTCTCCCCGATATTGGGATTGGCCTCGATGAACGCGATCGCCAGCCGGCTCGCATTGGCCAGCGCAATGCCCAGTTGCGCCAGCGCCGGATCACCCGAAAGCGGCAGCAGCAATGCCACATTGACCGGGCCCCGTCCGAAGCGTTGGGCCGGCATGGTCGAGACCGGGGCCAGTGGGCCGCCGGCATTGTCCTGACCCCAGGGCAGTGAAAATGAACGGGAACCCCATTGCATCGAACCGGGCGAGCAGGCGGCCAAAAGCGATGCCAGCCCGGCGATTGCCGAGCGGCGTGTCCAGCCTGCCCCATTGTCCCCAAAAGCCACGCGATGCCGTCCGAAACGCTCACAATGTGTTAACAAGGTCGCGCCATATGGTTAACCAAAGTTTGAGAACGGACCAAGAGAGCCCGATGGCCGACGAGACCCGAGACTATTTCATCGCCGGCACCCGCTTCGAGGCGCCACCTCTGGCGCCTGGCCTCTACGTCGTCGCCACGCCCATCGGTAATCTGCGCGACATTACCCTGAGGGCGCTCGAAACCCTGGCCGCCGCCGATGCGGTGCTGTGTGAAGACACCCGCACCTCGGCCAAGCTGCTCGATCACTACGGCATCAGGGGCCGCCGCATCGCGCTGCACGAGCACAATGAGCGTGACAAGGCCGCCGACATTGCCAACCGCATTGCCGCCGGCGGCGCCTTTGCGCTGATTTCCGATGCGGGCACGCCGCTGCTCTCCGATCCCGGTTTTCCCCTGATCCGGACTCTGGCCGAGGAGAACCTGCCGGTCTTTCCCATTCCCGGCGCCTCGGCGCTGCTCTCGGCCCTTGTCGTGGCCGGCTTGCCAACAGATGCCTTCACCTTTCACGGCTTCCTGCCCCCCAAGGCTGGCGCCCGCGCCAATGCGCTGGAGAGGCTCAAGGATTCACGTGAAACCATGGTGTTCTACGAATCACCACGGCGGCTGGCGGGCAGCCTCGCTTCGATGGCGGCGGTTTTTGGCGACCGGCAGGCCGTGGTGGCGCTGGAACTGACCAAGCGGTTCGAGCGCAGTTTTCGCGGTTCGCTGTCGGGACTGACAAGGCAATTCGCCGCCGAGCAGACAAAGGGCGAAGCGGTGATCGTGGTTGCGGGCGCTGCCGAACCCGGCGCCCCGGCACAAGAGGACTGGCAGGCGGCCCTGTCGCAGGCCATGGAGAACCAGCCGCTGCGCGCTGCCGTCGACGAGATTACCGCACGCTACGGTCTCAAGCGCAAGGAAGTCTATGATGCCGCGCTCGCCCTCAAAAACGCCGAGTAAGCGTCGCGTTGCCGCCTATCGGCAGGGACACCGGGGCGAAGCCCTGGCGGCGCTGTGGCTGCAAATGAAGTTCTATCGCATCCGCGAGCGCCGCTTCAAAACTCCCATGGGGGAAATCGACCTCGTCGCCGAAAGGGGCGACACGATAGTGTTCGTCGAGGTCAAACAGCGTGCCCGCGATGCTGATGCGGCGCTGACCTATGCCGCGGTCAATCGAAGCCGGATCATCCGGGCGGCCCAGCTCTGGCTGGCCGGAAACCCTGACGCTATAGGCAAGGACTTTCGTTTTGACGTGATTTTCCTTGCACCGGGCCGCTGGCCGCGCCATCTGATCAATGCCTTTTCCGCCAGTTGAGAGATGTCATGACGCTCAAAGTCGCCATCCAGATGGACCATGTCGCCAGTATCAACCCGCACGGCGATTCGACCTTTGCCATGATGCTCGAGGCACAGGCGCGCGGGCACGAACTGCTCCATTATACCCCTGACACGTTGTCCATGCGCGACAACAAGGTGAGTGCCCTCTGCCAGCCGATAAAGGTGGCCGACGCCGAAAAGGGACAGCATTTCAGTTTGGGTGAGGCGGCGCGGGTGGAACTCTCCACCCAGGACGTGGTGCTGATGCGCCAGGACCCGCCCTTCGACATGAACTACATCACGCTCACGCATCTGCTCGAGCGTATTCACCCCAAAACACTTGTGGTCAACCCACCTGCGGCGGTGCGCAACGCGCCCGAGAAAATCCTCGTCACCGAATTCCCCGAGCTGATGCCGCCGACCCTGGTGACGCGCGACCGGGCCGAGATACAAGCCTTCCGCAAGGAACACGGCAATATCATCGTCAAGCCGCTTTACGGCAATGGCGGGGCCGGGGTGTTCTTCATCCAGGAGGGCGACCACAACCTCGCAAGCCTGCTCGAACTGTTCGAGCAGAACTATCGCGAACCCTTCATGATCCAGCAATACCTGCCCGATGTGCGCAAGGGCGACAAGCGCATCATCATCATCGATGGCGAGCCGGTCATGGGTTTGAACCGCATTCCCGCCGATGGCGAAGCCCGCTCCAACATGCATGTGGGTGGCCGCCCCGAACTCTCCGCGCTCACCGAGCGCGAGAAGAAAATCTGCGCTGCCATTGGACCAGCGCTGAAAGAGCGCGACATGATCTTTGTCGGCATCGACGTCATCGGCGGCTATCTCACTGAGATCAACGTCACCTCCCCCACCGGCATTCGCGAGATCAAGCGCTTCGGCGGCCCCGACATTGCGGTGCTGATCTGGGACGCCATCGAGAAGCGGCGAGGATAGTAGCCGCGGACTTGGCGCGCGGTCACAAATGCCCTAGTCCTTGCTCCTGGGCCGGGGCGCTATCATGAACACTTTTCTTGTCGCATTCGTCACGCTGTTCGCCACGGTGGGCGTGGCCGACATTGCCTTCATCTTTGCCGCCCTGACCAAGGACAATACGCCATCCGAGCGGCGCACCTTTGCCACGCGCGGCGTGCTGGTGGCCGTGGGCATCCTTCTGTTCTTCGCCGTGCTCGGCAATGCCATCCTCGACCTCTTCGGCATCACCATTCCGGCCCTGCGCACGGCGGGCGGCATTCTCCTGCTGCTCATCGCCATCGACATGGTGTTTGCGCGTCATTCAGGCGGCACCGGCACTACCGATGAGGAAGAGGTGGAAGCCCGCCAGAGCCACGACATTTCGGTGTTTCCGCTTGCTATGCCCTTGATGGCCGGCCCCGGTGCCATCAGCGCGGTGATCCTGCTCACAACGGGTGCACAGTCGGACTTGGAATTCTGGCTGGTGCTGGCCGCCATCGTGGTCATCCTGGCGCTGTGCTGGCTGACGCTGTTGATTGCCATTCCGATTCAGCGGTTGCTGGGTCTCACCGGTCTCTCGGTGGTCTCGCGTATTGTGGGCATCCTGCTGGCGGCGCTCGCCGTGCAGTTCATCTTCGATGGCATCAGGGCCAGCGGCCTGCTCGGCGGCTGAGGGCCGTTTCGCGGAATTTGTCGAAAATTTTCAGCGTTAAGCAAGTCTTAATGCTGCCGTTGAATCGTGCTCCGGACAGGCGCAGAGATGACGCAGCAACCCTTAGGGGAGTTTCCCTATGCGTCTGGCCGCTGCACTGCTTCTGCTGATTTTTGCAATCATGGCCACCAGCGCGGCCGGAACCGGCGCCGCCCGTTCTGAAATGCTGGCGCTCGTTGCCGTAGGCATGGCGCCTTACTGAGCCGCTGCGGCCTCTTCAGGCGTTTCCTCATCGGCTGTGACACCGACCCCGAAAGCGTCGACCCGGCCCATTGGCGCCTGCACCAACTGATCGAGCGGGAAGGCGGCCGGCGCCTCTGGCACGCCATTGGCCAGCACCAGGCCGCTGGCGCGGTCTGGGGCGCGGCTGAGGGGCATGACCGCACCGGCCACTTCCAGCAAGCGGATTTGGCCCAGACCCTGATGCGGCGGTCGCAGCATGGTAGCGGCATCAGTTCCTTGCAAGGGGTCGACCACCGCAACGCTTACCCGCCCGCCGCGATAGAAATTGCGGATCGACTGGCTGATGTAGAAGGCAAGTTTGTCTGACCCGGCCGCTGAATAATGGATGCCGTCATCCTTGCGCATCAACGCATTCTGGCCGTTCACATCCGGCCCATAGGCGGTGTACTTTCCCTCGGCATCGGCAAAGCGATCATAGATATCGACAAATTCGGCGCCTCCGGAAAAGGCCGCCAGACGATGCAGCGCGGTAATCTGGGTCATCGCGGCCGAATACTGGCTGCGCGACATGGGCGGCAGGCCCATCCACACCACCGGCTTGCGGGCGGCGCGCAATTGCCCAAGGAACGTGTTGAGCCGCGCCTGATAGGCGGTGCTCCAGCCCTCCGACAGGGCCTCATATGTCTGGCCACCGGCACTAATCTCCTGCCGGTCATTGATGCCGATAGTAATCACGGCAATATCGAATGTGTCGGCCGCAATCTGCTCGGCAATAGCCGCATTCCAGTCAAAGAAATCGTCCCGGACAAAGCCCGAGGAACTAACACCCTGCCCGATCACCACGAGATTGGGATCCTCGGCATAGAAGCGCTCCAGCGCCTTGGTCAGGTCGATGGCCATGGAATCGCCGAACACGGCGAGACGAGTTGCATCTGGCGCCTTGTCCACCGTGGGAGCCGCGGGCGGCGGGGGCGCTGCTGCCGGTTTGGCTTGCGGACGCGGCTGGGTCTGCTGCACCTGTGGCGCCGGGGCAGGCTCGTCACCGAACAGCAGGTCGAACAAGGTCCGGCGGCGCGGTTGTTCAGCTTGGGCCAGCTCCATCCGGTCCGCGGACACTGACTGCGCCAGGACCGGAGCAGCCGGACCGAGGAACACCAGTCCGGCCAGAAAAACAAAGAGAAACCGCGTCATTGTCGTATCCGAAAACCGTTCGCCGCCTTTTAGCATTCTCGCAAAGGCTAGACCACGCCGCTCGCCTCAGCGTTACCGCGCGGTTGCAGCCAGCGCCTCGGCCGAACCCCTGGTGATGAACCCATCCGCCACCTGCCCATTGCCGGCCTGGAAGCGGGCGTAGGCTGCCTGGGTGATCGGGCCGAGCCGGCCGTCCACCGCGCCGTCGTAATAGCCAAGGCGCTTGAGCGTTTCCTGGATGGCCACGCGCTGCGCCAGGTCGGGTAATGGGGTATCGCGCGGCCAAGGCGTCACAAAGGGGCCGCCACCTTTGAGCCGGTCGGTCAGGTGGGCCACAGCCATGGCGTAGCTGTCGGAGAAATTATAACCCTTGAACACCAGGTAATTGGCCGTCATCAGGAATTTCGGTCCATCCTTGCCGGTCGGGACATAGAGGAAGACCGGTGTGTCGAGATCGGCAAACTGCCGCCCGGCGACGCGGACAATGCCGCCCTCGGCAAAGAAGCGAATGGGTCGCAACTGCTCGCGGGTCGCCAGCAGATAGTCAAAGCCCGCCGGCACATCCACCTCGAAGCCCCAATCCAGCCCTGGTTGATAGCCGAGACGTCGCAGATAGACCGCGCTGGTGGCCAGGGCATCTGCCAGCGAGCCATGCAGATCCACCCGCCCGTCGCCATCCCCATCCGTGCCATTGGTCAGGACATTGGAGGGGTTCACCTGCAAATGCCCGATAGCCCCGGCCCAGGAGCCAATGGGGGAAATCCCGCCATTGAGAGCTGTGAGCTTGAGTGCGGCGACGAAATCGGCCTTGTCTTCGACAAAGCGGCTGCGGCGCTGCCAGGCGACCGTGGCGAGGGAGCGCAGAATCGGCCGGATCAGGCTCTCATTGCCCAGTACCGCGCCATAATCGGTCTCCATGCCCCAGATCGCGCCCAGCACATGGGGATCGACTCCATAGCGCGCGGCGATTCCGGCAAAGAGTTCTGCATGGCGCGCCATGGCGGACTTGCCGCGCTCGATGCGACCGGCATTGATGCGGGTCTCGAGATAGTCCCAGAGAGGCGTAGTGAACTCGGGCTGGGTTTCTACCAGGTTTGGCACGCGAGGGTCAGGGGTCAGGTCCGATGTTATGGCGTCATAGAAAGCCCCATTGACGCCGGATGTGGTGGCCTCGCTGCGGAACTGCGTGAGGAAAGCCGAGAAGTCTTCAGCCGGCTGCGCAAGGCAGGACTGGGCCAGTGCCAGCCAGATCACTGCTATCCAGCGCGGGGACATGGCCTTGCCTATCGGTTGCGGGTCAGCAGGTGCCGCTCCCAGGCATAGGCGGTCTCGACGATTTCGTTGAGATCGTCATGCTGGGGCACCCAGCCGAGCAATTGCCGGGCCTTTTCGCCTGTGGCGGTGATCGATGCGGGATCGCCGGCCCGGCGCGGGCCTTCATCAGCCCGCAGGTTTACGCCCGAGACCTTGCGCACCGTCTCGACCACGTCGCGCACCGAATAACCCTGTCCATAGGCACAATTGAGCGTCGTGCTCGCCCCGCCGCCGCGCAGGTGTTTGAGCAGAAGCGCATGAGCCGCAATGAGATCCGTGACATGGATATAATCGCGTATGCAGGTGCCATCCGGCGTTTCGTAATCGGTGCCGAAGATGTCCATCTTCTCGCGCTTGCCCAGCGCCACCTGGCAAGCCACCTTGATCAGATGCGTTGCCTCGGGCGTCGACTGGCCCGAGCGCTTGCCCGGATCGGCCCCAGCGACATTGAAGTACCTGAGGACACCAAAGGTGATGGGATGGGCCGCGGCCACGTCGGCCAGCATCCATTCGGTCATCAGCTTGCTTCGCCCATAGGGCGACATCGGATTGAGCGGCGTATCCTCGACCACAGGCTCCAGCCCTGTCATGCCATAGACGGCGGCGGTGGACGAGAAAATGAAGTGCTTCACCCCGCCCCTGACCGCCGCCTCGATGAGATTGCGAGAGGTGGCGGTATTGTTGGCGTAATATTTGAGCGGGTTGCTCACCGATTCCGGCACCACGATCGAACCGGCAAAATGCACGATCTCGTTCACCCCATACTGGGCGATCACGGCCAGCACGCGGTCTATGTCTCCGGCGTTACCGGTTTCGAGCCTGGCGCGCCCATCAATGGCCCAGTCAAAGCCGGTCACCAGATTGTCCAGCACCACCACCTCTTCGCCGGCATCGGCCAGGTTGAGCACCATATGGCTGCCGATATAGCCGGCGCCGCCGGTTACGAGGACTGTCATTCTCTGTCTCTCCGCATCGGAAATGCTATTTGCAGGCAACGATATATGGCAAATGTTGATTTAGCTTTATGTCTGATCAGCGTCCACTAGGGAGATCTTTTTCGTGTCCAAACGCGTCCGCACTGCCGTCTTTCCCGTCGCCGGGCTTGGCACCCGTTTTCTGCCGGCCACCAAGTCCATGCCCAAGGAAATGCTGACCGTGGTGGACCGCCCGCTGATCCAATATGCGGTGGATGAAGCGCGCGAGGCCGGCATCGACCATTTCGTCTTCGTCACCGGCCGCAACAAGGGTGTCATCGAGGATCATTTCGATCGCCAGTTCGAGCTGGAGGCGACGCTGGAGGCCCGCGGCAAGACCGAAGCTCTCGACGAACTCCGCAAGGATCTCCCCTCGGCCGGCCGCACCAGCTTCACCCGCCAGCAGGAACCGCTGGGCCTGGGCCACGCGGTCTGGTGCGCCCGCGACATCGTTGGGGACCAGCCCTTTGCGCTGCTGCTGCCCGACATGATCTTCCGCGCCAAGCCTGGCGTGCTCAAGCAGATGATGGACGCCTATGAGGAGCGCTCGGGCAATATCATCGGGGTGGAGGAATGCGCCTGGGAGGATGTGTCTTCCTATGGCGTGGTGGTGCGCGGCGATGGCCCGGACCAGGGCTTTGCGATCAATGGCATGGTGGAAAAGCCCAAACGCGAGGACGCGCCGTCGAATCTCTTCATCTCAGGCCGCTACATCCTGCAACCCGAGATCTTTGCGCTGCTGGCCGAGCAGACGCGCGGCGCGGGTGGCGAAATCCAGCTGACCGACGCCATGCAGACATTGATGGGCCAGCAGCGCTTCACCGGCGTCAAATATGAAGGCAAGGTCTATGACTGCGGCTCCAAGCTGGGCTTCCTGACTGCCAATGTGGTGTTCGCCCTCGACCGCCCCGACATCCGCCCCGGCTTCATCGAGGAATTGCGCAAGCTCGACCTGGAAGACCAGCTCTAGCGCCTCAGCGTCACGCCCAGGCTGACTGTATGGCTTTGGAAAGTGCCCGTCGCGCTGTTGTCGCGGTGGGCATAACCGTAATCGGCTGAAAGGGAGGTGCGGGAATTGATCTTGTAGTCGACTCCGGCGCCCAGACCATGGCGACGTTCGCTCTCGCCACTGCCTTCCAGCCAGGACTGGGTCCAGTCGGCCGAGGCGCGCAGCCGGAGCCAGGAATTGACGGTATAATCGGCATTAGCGGCGGCGATATGGGCCACCCGCGCGGTGCCGTTCGCATCGGTGCCGGTGGGCGTCACGCTCGTCGTCAGAGATGCCCCGAGGTTGAGAGTGGGGTCCGGCGTGAAGGTCAGGCGCGCATCATAGAGCCTCGTGGTTATATCTGTGAGGCTGGCATCATCGAAGTCGTGCTGCCCGAGCCCGATCGAGGCGCTGGCCGAGAGCACACCATTCCAGTTGCCGGCAATGCCGGTGCGCAGCGTGCGGCTGGTGGCGTCGGTCCTGACCCCACCCGCCCCGACCTGGTCGAACCAGTCACGCCCGAGCGAAGCTTCCCCGAACACCTCGAAGATGGGTGTCGCCTGGAGGCCCAGGCGTAGCGTGACATCGCCCTCCCAGACATTCTGGTCTGCATTGTCGGTCAGGCCGGTATCGGTGCGCTCTGTCGGGCCGTTCATGGTGCGCTCGAGCGCACCTTTCAGCCCCAGATTGAACTGTCCGAAACGCCGGTCCACCGCGCCGCCCAGCGCGCCGGTCAGGACTTGCGGCGGGGTGCTGACCTGCGGATCAAGCCCCGGCGTCGTCGGCAGGTCCTGAGTGAGGCCCAGTCGGGCCGTGCCGAAAAGGGTTGTATCGCGATCCAGCAGGGTCTTCGCCTCAAGGTCCAGCCCCAGAGCCGTGGCGCCGATACTGCCATCGCCGGCACGCGCAAGTTCGGCGCTGCCGCTCAGCACCAGATCGGTCCGCACGCCCTGGTGGGTGACGGTGAACTGGGGATTGAGCGTAGTGACAAAATTGTTGCCGTCACTGGCGCTGGTATAGCTGCCCTTGAGACCGATCGACCAGTCCAGCTCGACCGGTGGATGGGCCGGTTCGCCGGTTGGGGTAGAATTGCTCTGACTGGGAGCGGCAGGATAAATGCCCGGGGTCAGCCGTTCGCTGTCCAGCTTTATCTCGTCCGGTCCCAGCGGCTGCGCCACGGCATCGCCGGCTAGCGCCGCGCTTGCCAGCATCACGCTCAACACTATTAGATCTCGCCGGGCCACGTCCCGCTCCGCATATCATGCCGGCAGGCGCCCGAGAGCCGGCTGGACCCCAAAGGGATCGAGCCGCCATCCTTTCAGTTTATGGTTAACGAATGCTTGCGGGATCGTGGCTATACTGCCTCGACTCGCAACACCGCGCCTTCGGCGCCGACAATGCGCACACGTTCCCCGGCGGGCAGGTCCGGCCCGGCAATGCGCCAGACACTATCGCCTAGCGCCAGGCGCCCGAAGCCGCCAGAAATCGGCTGGTCCAGCACCGCCTGCTGCCCAATGAACTGCTCGGCCCGGCGGTTGAGCATGGGTCGGTCGCTCTGGGCGGCGCGATTTCGGTTCAGCCGCACCCAGATGAGGATGCTGACCAGCGACAGCATCCCGAAGACCAGCCATTGCACGGGCCAGTCGAGCGGCTGGAACAGGGTCAAAAGGCCGGTCAGGATGCCTGCAATGCCCATCCACAACAGGAACCCGCCCGGCAACACCAGTTCCAGCGCCAGCAGTACAAGACCGGCGATGATCCAGCTCCAGGGGGCATTTTCACCCAGAAATGCGATGATCTGCATGGTGCCCCCCGATCACCTGCTTGCCGGCGGCGTGGTATTGGGCGGGCGGCTGCCGGGACGATGCTGCCCGGCCGGCTTCTCGCCGCCAAAGGTTTCGCGCGCGATCTCGGCAATGCCACCAATGGCGCCGATGACGCTGGAGGCATCGAGCGGTAGCATCAGCAGCTTCTGGTTGGGCGAAGTGGCGATGCCCTCAAGCGCCTTGATGTAATTATTAGCGACGAAATAGTTGATCGCCTGCACATTGCCCGAGGCTATCGCGTCCGACACCATCTGCGTGGCCTTGGCTTCCGCCTCGGCGGAGCGCTCGCGCGCCTCGGCGTCGCGGAAGGCGGCTTCCTTGCGGCCCTCGGCTTCGAGCACCTGCGCCTGCTTGGCGCCCTCGGCCTGGAGGATTGCCGACTGTCGACGGCCTTCGGCTTCAAGAATGGCGGCGCGTTTCTCGCGCTCGGCCTTCATCTGCCGGCCCATGGAGTCGACGAGATCCTTGGGCGGGTCGATGTCCTTGATCTCGATGCGGGTGATCTTGACGCCCCAGGGCGAGACCGCCGTGTCGACCACCTTGAGCAGCCGGTGGTTAATCTCGTCGCGGTTGGACAGTAATTCATCGAGGTCCATCGAGCCCATGACCGTGCGGATATTGGTCATAGTAAGGTTGAGGATGGCATTTTCGAGGTTGGACACCTCATAGGCCGCCGCCGCTGCATCCAGTATCTGGTAGAAGGTAACGCCATTGGCGGTGATCGACGCATTGTCACGCGTGATCACCTCCTGGTGCGGCACATCGAGCACCTGCTCCATCACATTGATCCGCTTGCCGATACTATCGATGAACGGCACGATCAGATTGAGGCCGGGCTTGAGTGTGCGTGTATATTTGCCGAAGCGCTCGATGGTGAAGTTATAGCCCTGCGGCACTGTTTTGGCGCCGGCAAACAGCACTAGCACCAGCAGAACGCCCAGTCCGATAAGCGCGGCGCTGAGCCCGTCCAGCCCACCCAAGATATCCATGACCCACTCCATCCAATCCCATCTCGCGCCGCAACTTTATGCGGCGCCCCGGGGCTTGGGTAGGCTTAAAGTAGAACGCTACTTGGCGGGCAGGCAGCGGCCGCTGGCCTGCAGGCTCGCAATCGCGCGCGGATCGCAGCCCGTGTGGAGGAACATCAGCCAGTCCTCGGTCGAACCATAGAACACATTGCGGTCGACCTCGCCGCGCACGCCCGGCACGACGCCGGTCTGGGTATATTGCCAGAAGGTCCAGGGCCGGTTGTTGTAACGCTCATGCGGCTCTGCGGCGGTTGAGCGCAGCCAGAAGGCATTGGGAAAATATTCCCCGTCCAGCACATCACGGTGGAAATTCATGTCGGTATAGATGATCGGCAATTTACCGCTATGGCGCTCCATCACGTCGAGCATCAGCCGGATCTTTTCCAGTGCATCTTGCTTGCTCGGCTTTACCTTGCAGCTCGAATGGTTGTTCCATTCCAGATCCAGAACCGGCGGCAGGGCGCTCGGGTCATAGGGCACGTTCTGGGTGAACCAGGCCGCCTGTTCCGACGCCAGCGAGCACCAGGTCATGAAGTGATAGGCGCCGCGCGGCATGCCGGCATCGCGCGCACGGTCCCAATTGGTGCGGAAATTGGGGTCGATATAGTCCTTGCCCTCGGTCGCTTTCATGAACACGAAATGCGTTCCGGCCGAGCGTGCCCGGCCAAAATCGACATTTTCCTGGTACCGCGCCACGTCGATCCCCTGGATCGGCATGCCCCGCGCCCGGTCAACTTTGGCATGCGGGCGGTTGTCGCCGGGAATGGCATTGTAGAGCCCACCCATGCTGCCGCAGGCGGCCAGCGCCACCACGACCAGACTCAGGATAGTGCCGCGAAGGACGGCCGAGGCAGAGCGAGAAAAGGACGGGACCATTGGGCAAGACACTCGGTACGCAAGACTAAACCTGATCTTTGATTCAACATGCCTCGGTTAATGGAGCTTTAGGGTAACCATTGTGGCAGCGGGCATGGTTAACAAACCGCAATCTGTTCGCTTTACGTTCTTGCCGGGTTTCTCACTCTCTGCTAGCGTCCGATCGCCGGTTGGGGGCAGGTCAGATGGTATCGCGCGTTACCACAGTGGCGTTTCAGGGCATCGAAGCGGTGCCGGTCGACGTGCAGGCGCAAATTGCGCCTGGCTTTCCGGGCCTGGTCCTGGTGGGCCTGCCTGACAAGGCGGTGCGTGAAAGCGGCGAGCGGGTGCGCGCGGCCCTCACCGCATCAGGCCTCGGCCTGCCGCCCAAGCGTATCACCATCAACCTGGCGCCCGCCGATCTCCCCAAGGAGGGCAGTCATTATGACCTGCCCATCGCTCTGGCGCTGATGGGCGCGCTCGGTGCCATTCCCCAGGATGCGCTTGACGGGTTCATGGCGCTGGGCGAGCTGGGGCTCGATGGGCGCCTGGCCCATGTCGGCGGCATATTGCCTGCGGCCATGGCGGCCAGTGCCAAAGGGCTGGGCATTATTTGCCCCGCCCCCTCAGGCCCCGAAGCGGCCTGGGCCGGCGAAGATATCGATATCATCGCGGCAGATAGCCTCATTGCTCTGGCGAATCATCTCACCGGCCATCAATTACAGGGGCGGCCGGAGCCGGGGCGGCAATTGGCGGCGCCGGGCGCCCTGCCCGATCTCATTGATGTGCGCGGCCAAGCCGTAGCACGCCGGGCACTGGAGGTGGCGGCGGCCGGCGGGCACAATCTGCTCATGATCGGACCGCCAGGCGCCGGCAAATCCATGCTGGCGGCGCGGCTGCCCTCGATATTGCCGCCGCTTTCTGCGCGCGAACTGCTCGATGTCTCGATGATTCAGTCCATTGCCGGGGAACTGGCCGGCGGCACTCTCTCCGATCGCCGGCCCTTCCGGGCTCCGCACCATTCGGCCTCCATGGCGGCCCTGGTGGGCGGCGGGCTCAAGGTGCGGCCGGGCGAGGCGAGCCTGGCGCATAATGGCGTACTGTTTCTCGACGAACTGCCCGAATTTGCGCCCAATGTGCTCGACAGCCTGCGCCAGCCGCTCGAAAGCGGTGAAACGGTGATCGCCCGCGCCAATGCCCGCGTTTCATATCCTTCCCGGTTCCAGCTGGTCGCGGCGATGAACCCCTGCAAATGCGGCATGGCGGGCACGCCGGGCCATAGCTGCAAGCGCGGGGCGGCCTGTGCCAGCGATTATCAGGGGCGGGTTTCCGGACCCTTCCTTGATCGCATCGACATCCGTGTCGACGTGCCTTCCGTTTCGGCTGCCGACATGATCACGCCGGGCGCACCGGCCGAATCCTCGGCCGATGTGGCCCAGCGGGTGGCCGCGGCGCGCGAACGGCAGAGGCAGCGCTATGCAGCGGCGGGTCATCCCCAGGTGCTCACCAATGCTGCCGCGCCCTCGGCGCTGATTGAAAAACTGGTCGAGCCGGACCGGGAAAGCCAGTCCCTGCTGTTGCAGGCGGCCGAGCGCTTCAACCTTTCTGCGCGGGCCTATCACCGGGTGCTCAAGGTGGCCCGCACCCTTGCCGATCTCTCCGGCGCCGATAAGGTGGCCCGGCCCCATATCGCCGAAGCGCTGAGCTACAGGCTCAATTTCGGTGCTGCCTGATCGGACGAGACCCATGAGCCATCGTATCTCTGCCGGGGTCCTGGCCCTGCTTGATGAACGGATATTGCTGGTGCGCCATTTGCGGCCCGGCATTCACGATTTCTGGGCCGGTCCCGGTGGCGGCGTGGAAGGCGTTGAGGAACTGTCGGCGGCCGCCGAACGCGAGGCCTTTGAGGAAACCGGACTTCGTGTCAGGGCCGGCGCCATGGCCTATATCGACGAACTGGTCGATGAAAGCGGCCGCCTGGTGAAATTCTGGTTCCTGGCCGAATATGTCTCGGGCGAAATCGACGTCAGCGCCAATCCGGCGGAGGGCGAAGCCATTTCCGAAGCCGGCTGGTTTGCCCGGGACGCCCTGCCAGAGGGCCATGTCTTTCCCGAAGTGCTGCGTGACCGCTTCTGGGACGAACTGGCGACGGGCTTTCCCGCGCCGATCAAATTGCCGCTCAGGCAATCGATCTTCTGAGGCCTGTGCACAAGCCTGTGGATAAGCGTTTCACGTGAATCACGTTTTCAACTTACCCGCCGGTAGCCGCCCGGCACGCCATTGGGCGAGAGCACGATCTGCCAGAGATTGACCTGCCTGGCGCGGAACAGAGCGGCAAAGACCGACAGGTAATAGCGCCACATGCGACGGAAGCGCTCGTCATAGCGGCTCGAAAGTTCCGGCCATGCCGCGTCGAAATTTTCGAGCCAGGCCATCAATGTGAAGTCGTAGTCGGCGCCGAAATTGTGCCAGTCTTCCATGACGAAGAACCCCTCCACAGCCTCGCCGATCTGGGCGATGGAGGGCAGCATGCCGTTGGGAAAAATGTATTTTTCCGACCATGGATCGCCATGGGTCACGGAATTGTTGCCGCCGATGCTGTGCAGCAGGAAGAGACCATCCGGCTTGAGCAGAGACCGGGCCTTCTCGAAATAGGCGCGGTAGTTCTTGTAGCCAACATGCTCAAACATGCCGATGGAGACAACGCGGTCGAACTGACCTTCGAGCGCCATATAGTCCATCAGCCTGGTTTCGACCGGCAGACCCTTGTTGCGTTCATTGGCCAGAGCGGCCTGCTCCCTGCTGACGGTGATGCCCAGCCCGGAAATGCCGTAGCGCTCTGCCGCGAATTGCAGGAAGCCGCCCCAGCCCGATCCGATATCAAGCACGCACATGCCGGGCTCCAGCCCTATCTTGCGGCAGATGAGGTCGAGCTTGGCCTCCTGCGCCGCGTCGAGATCGTCGGCCTCGGTCCAATAGGCACAGGAATAGACCATGCGCCGGTCCAGCATGGCGGCGTAGAGATCATTGCCAATGTCATAGTGTTTCTCTGCCACCTCGCGCAGTCGCAAGCGTTGCAGATTGAGCAGGCGCCCCTTGAGCGTGCTGGCAATCAGTGGCAGGTCGCGCGGAAACGCGTCCTGCACCTTGGCGGAGACTAGCTTGAACAGCACGGCATCAAGCGGTTCGGCATCCCACCAGCCATCCATATAGCTTTCGCCCAGCCCCAGAGTGCCGTCTCGCAACAGGCGCGCATAGAGGCGCTCATCATGAATGGTCACATCGGCATCGGCCGGCGCTCCGACAGAAATGCCGGCCCGGGCGAGCTGATCCAGGACAAAACGTCTGGCGGATGACGACATGGCATGAGCAAAGCGCGATGGATCCTGAGAAAAACACTAGACCTATCGTACTTTGCCGATCAAGGGGCAGGTTTGGGCGGCCGGTTTCGGCCGCCCTTGGCAGTTAGTGGAACTGCGCGGTTTCGGTGGACTCGGCCATGGCCGTGGTGGCGCTCTGCCCTTCGCTGACCGTCATCGACACGGCGTCGAAATAGCTGGTGCCGACTTCGCGCTGGTGGCGAACGGCGGAAAAACCATGAGCCTCGGCGGCAAATTCGGCCTGTTGCAGCTTTGAATAGCCGGCCATGCCATTTTCCTTGTAGCTGCGCGCCAATTCGAAGGTGGTGAGGCTGAGGTTATGGAAACCGGCCAGGGTGATGAACTGGTACTTGTAGCCCATGGCGCCCAGCTCGCGCTGGAACTTGGCCATGGCGGCCTCTTCCATATGCTTGGCCCAGTTGAAGCTGGGCGAGCAATTATAGGCCAGCATCTGCTCGGGATATTCGGCGCGGATCGCCTCTGCGAACTTGCGCGCTTCGTTGAGGTCCGGGGTCGAGGTTTCGCACCAGATCAGGTCCGCATAGGGCGCATAGGAAAGGCCTCGCGCGATGGCGCAGTCGATGCCGCCCTTGAGCCGGTAAAATCCTTCGGCAGTGCGCTCGCCGGTGACGAAGGGCTTGTCATAATCGTCGATGTCCGAAGTGATGAGCCGCGCGGCCTCAGCATCGGTGCGGGCCATGATCAGCGTCGGCACGCCCATGACATCGGCGGCGAGCCGCGCCGCATTGAGCGTGCGCACGAACTGGCTGGTCGGCACCAGCACCTTGCCGCCCAGATGTCCGCATTTCTTTTCCGAAGCCAGTTGGTCCTCGAAATGTACGGCGGCAGCGCCGGCCTCGATCATTGCCTTCATCAGCTCGAACACATTGAGCGCGCCGCCAAAGCCGGCCTCGGCATCGGCAATGATGGGCACGAAGAAGTCGAGATCCGTCGTTGGCGTGCCGTCGGCCTTCTCCATGGTCTGGATCTGGTCGGCGCGCTGCAGCGCCTTGTTGATCCGCTTGACCACCGATGGGACGCTGTCGACCGGGTAGAGCGACTGGTCGGGATACATATTGCCCGAAGAATTGGCGTCAGCCGCCACCTGCCAGCCGGAAAGATAGATGGCTTTCAATCCGGCCTTGACCTGCTGCACGGCCTGATTGCCGGTAAACGTGCCAAGGGTGGGCACGAAGGCTTCGCTGTGCAGCAGCTGCCAGAGTTTCTTCGCGCCGCTTTCGGCCAGCGAATGCTGGATCGGCAGCGAACCGGCGAGGCGCCGCACGTCGGCGGGGGTATAGGTGCGCGCCACGGTCTTCCAGCGGTCCGGAGCATAGTCCGGGGCGGGGAATCGTTCAGGGTGATTGGGCTTGTCGAGCATGTCTGGTCTCCTCAAAATTTTGATATGGCTTTGCCGGTCCCGCCGCATGGCGAGTGGCAATGATTCACGTGAAGCAAAGGGGTGCTGGTCCGGCGTCCTTCTCCCGCAAGGGCAGAAGGAAGGCCTTGGGACTAGATGGCCACTTTCCGGCTGAAGGTCGCGGCGATCATGCCGGCGCCGGAGAACAGCTCCTGTGCGTCCTCGCCCCCCACCAGGGTGAACTGATGGCGGCCGATGCGACCGGCAATGGCAAATCCCTGGGCGGCGAGGCCACGGGCCTTGAACTGCGCCATGGCCTCATTGGCCGTGGGGGCGATGATGGTGATGTATTCGTCGCGCTGCTCATTGGTGGGGTACATCGGACTTTCTCCTCGCTAATGTCTGTAAATATTTGACAACTGCCCCCAATGTGCAAGAAATAACCGCAGAACCGCTAGTAAACCTGTAAATCAGCGGTCAATTCCGGATGGCAGATTTGTAAAGTCTGTAAAGTTTCGGTGGGAGGTATTATGGTCGATGCAGCAGAAAGCCAGATCGGGGGCCGCATCAAGCGGCTGCGGCGCCAGCGCCATCTCAACCAGGCGGACCTGGCCCAGTCACTGGGCATCTCGGCCAGCTATCTCAACCTGATCGAACACAATCGCCGCAAGGTGACGGTGCCGCTGCTGTTCTCCATTGCCGGCTATTTCGGGGTCGAGCCGGGCGAGCTGGTCGATAGCGACGAGGGTCGGCTGGTGGGCGACCTGATGGAAGCCTTTGGCGATGACATCTTCGCCGATAGTGACGTGACCAATCTGGAGATCCGCGATCTTGCCCAGGCCAACCCGGCGGCGGCGCGTGCCGTGCTCAAGCTTTATGACCGCTATCGGCTGGTGGCCTCGGGCGCGCCCGCACCGAAAACCGAGGGTGAGACCGAGCCCTTTCATATGGCCACCGACGCGATTTCCGATTTCCTCCAGGCCAGTTCCAACCACTTCCCGGCGCTGGAGGATGCGGCCGGACGGGTGCGCGCCGATATCGACAATTCCGGCGACAGCTTCGATGCTGCCATCCGCACCTACCTCTTCAACGTCTTCGGGCTCGAAGTGCGCCTCGCCTCCCTGCCCCATGGCATTGCCCGCCAGCTCGATGCGGCGCGGCGGCATCTGCTGGTGTCGGACCTGCTGCCGGCCGAAAGCGCCAATTTCCTGCTCGCCCAGCAGATCGGACAGATGGCAGCGGATGCGGAAATGGCCGCGATCATCGAGGAATCAGACCTGCCAGAGGGCGACGCGCCGGCGCTGGCGCGCAATGTGCTTTCGGCCTATTTCGCCGCCGCGCTGATCATGCCCTATGCGCCTTTCCTCAAGGCCTGCCGCGACTATCGCTATGATATCGAGCGGCTCGGCCGGCGCTTTGGCGCCAGTTTCGAGCAGGTCTGCCACCGCATGACCACGCTGCAAAGGAAGGGCGCCTCGGGCATTCCGCTGCATCTGGTGCGCACCGATATTGCCGGCAATATCTCCAAGCGCTTCTCGCTGTCCGGCATCCATATTCCGCGCCATTCCGGCGCCTGCCCGCGCTGGAACATCTATGCCGCGTTCCTGGCACCCGAGCGCATCAATGTGCAGGTCAGCCAGATGCCGGACGGGCAGAAATTCTTCTGCATCGCCCGCACCATCACCAAGGGCGATTATCGCTACAATGCGCCCCGGCGCTATCTTTCGGTGGGGCTGGGCTGCGCCATCCATCACGCCAAAGAACTGATCTATTCGGACGGCATCGACCTGTCGAGCGACCAGCAGGTGGTGCCCATTGGCGTGGGCTGCCGCATCTGCCCGCGCCTGGAATGCGGGCAAAGGGCCCATCCCCCCGCCGATCACCGCTTCCGCATCGACGACAATATGCGGCCCGAAAGCCTTTATGCGCGAATGGGTTAGCTAGCCTTCGCTCTCGTGATTGCGGCGGTCGCGCTCCCAACTGGCGCGCCATTCCTTTTCCAGCGTGGCGCGGCGCTTGCCATAGCGCTCCTCGGTAATGGTGAGGCAGACAATGCGGTCGGTGCGGAAATTGCGAAAGTCCTGGCGCAACAGGCACCAGGCGGCAATGGTCTGCTTGCCCTCGTAAAAGGCCAGGCCCACCGGCCAGATGGTGCGGCTGGTGGCGCGGCCCTGCTCGTCCTCATAATCCACGGTGACCGCCTTTTCCTGGCGCATGGCGAGGCGAATATCCCCCAGCACCGGGATCGGCTTGCGCTTGCCCCAGAGGGCCACCGGCCAGAGCGCAGTGTCGCTGATGCGGTCACGCAGATCCTCGGGCGAGGCTGTGGCGATCTTGGCCAGGGCATTGCGGGCAGCAGCGCTCAAGCCATCGTCGGGCTGCGTCTCCACCCAGCGGGCGCCCAGTACCAGCGCCTCAAGCTCCTCGGGGCTGAACATCAGCGGCGGCAGGAAAAAACCGGGCTTCAGCATATAGCCAACCCCAGCCTCGCCATCGATGGGGGCGCCCAGCCCGATAAGGGTCTGGATGTCACGATAGAGCGTGCGCACCGACACGTTCTGCTCTTCGGCCAGGGCGGCGGCCGTGATCGGGCGACGATGCCGCCGGAGCGCGTCCATGATCGAAAACAGCCGCTCGGTCTTGTCCAATTCCATCCCTCCATCGCGGCCTCCTGCCAGCGTCACCGGCAGGAGAGTGAGCGTTCGGGCTGACAGACCGCGTCAGCAGGTCACTTCGGCGAACCGGGTTCAGCCGATCTCGATCTCGCACCAATGGCTATAGGGCCGTTCGGGCGAATAAATGACATTGGGGAAATGCGGATTGTGCACGGCATCGGCAAAGCTCTGGTCTTCGAGGCAGAAGCCGGCATGCTTGCCATAGGTTTTGCCGCCAAGCCCGGGCACCTGCACATCGGTCCAGACGCCATTATAAACCTGCACGCCGGGTCGGTCGCTCCAGAGCTTGAGCGTCAGATCCTTGTCGGGCGAGACCACGGTTGCGAAAGGATCGGACAATTTGCGGCCAGTATCGAGCACCATGCCAATGTCATAGTCCATCGGCGCACCATCGGCATCGCGCATGATCCGCGGCTGGCGCAGGTCATAGATGGTGCCCTTTGAGGGCAGGATGGCCCCGGTGGGCGCCAGATCCGCGCCGAGTTCGGTATAGGCGCTGGAATTGACCTGGAGGGAATGGTCGAGGACGGTTTCACTGGTGCCGAGGTTGAAATATTGATGCTGCACCAGGCTGATCGGGGTCGCCCGGTCGGTCGTGGCGGTCAGCTCGAGCCGCAGCCGGTTTCCCGAAAGGGTATAGGTCGCGGCAAAATTGACATTGCCGGGATAACCCATGGCGCCATCAGGCGAAAAATGGCTGAACCGCACGGCATTATTGGCATTGTCCACCTGCCCCTGCCAGACCTGCCGGCCAAGCCCTTCTTCGCCGCCATGCAATTGCAGGTCGCCGGCATTGGGCGGCAAATTATAGGTGACGCCATCGAGATCGAAACTGGCGCCCTTGATGCGATTGGCGACGCGCCCGGCCAGCGAACCGAAATGCGGGCTATGGGTGGGATAGGCGTCGAACTCCTCAAACCCCAATACCACCGAGCGCTCGCCCCCGGCCACCGGCACGCGCCAGTCGCGCACCACGACCCCATAGCCGATAATGTCGACGCTGACGCCGGTGTCGCTGGTGAGGCGGAACTGGTCCACCCGCTGGCCGCGATATTCGCCGAAATTTGAAACTGCGATTGCCATTGTCGGATCCCTCGTCCCATGCTCCGGGCGGGAGCTGTAGCGCTATTCGGCCTCGGGCTGCAACGCTGCACTTGACCTTTGGTCCCGCGCCAACAATCGTGCTGCGGCGCAATACGAGTGCTGGTGGGGTGAAGGATTGAGCGAAGAAGCGGTGAAGCGCCGGGCCACGGTTCATGATGTGGCGCGCGCGGCGGGGGTGTCCCTGGCAACGGTCGACCGGGTGCTCAATGGTCGCCCCGGCGTGCGGGCGGCAACGGCCGAGAAGGTCGAACAGGCCATCGCCCAGCTCGGTTTTGCGCGCGACCTCAATGCCTCGCTGATGGCGCGGGCACGCGACCTCAATGTGGTCTTCTTCATTCCCGATGGCTCCAACGAATTCATGGATAGCCTGGCCGAGGCGGTGCATCGCCGCTCGCCGCTGGCGCTGGCCGACCGCATCCATCTCGACATGCGCCGTGTGCGGGCCCTTGACGCGGCGGCGTTGGCCGCCGGGCTCAACCAGCTCGACGCGCGCATCTGCGACTGCGCCGTCATCGTTTCCAGCGACGAGCCGGAAATCCTGGGCGCCATTGATGCCGCGCATCGCCGGGGCATTGCCGTGATGACGCTGGTCTCCGACCTGCCGGGCTCGGCGCGGCGCAATTTCATCGGCATCGACAATGTCGCGGCCGGGCGTACGGCTGCGTCGCTGCTCGGCCGCTTCCTGCCCCAGGGCGGCAAGGTGGCGGTGGTGGCCGGTTCGCTGCATCTGCGCGACCATGCCGAGCGGCTGGAAGGCTTTCGCGCGGCGCTGGCCGCTGAATTTGTCGGCCTCGACATTATCGGCCCGCTCGAGGGGCATGACGAGCGTACCGAGACGGCCGAGATCATCACCCGCCTGCTGGCGGATCATCCGGACCTGGCGGGGCTCTACAATCTGGGCGCCGGTAATGCCGGACTGGTGGCCGCGCTCGAACAATCGGGGCGGGCTGGCAGAATGCGGGTCATCGCCCATGAACTGACGGCCCCCACGCGGGCGGGGCTGAGGAGCGGCGCCATTGATGTGGTACTCGACCAGAACCCGGACGGGGAAATCCGCGAGGCCATCGCCGCCGCAAGGGCCCTGGCGCTGGATGGCGGGCGGCTAGCCGCGACCGATCCCATCGAAATCGGGATTTTCCTGCGCGATAATCTGAGGTGAGGGTCGAATTTGCGACGCGCGCAGGTGCAGCACCTCCCCCTTGACGGGGGAGGATGGGTGGGGGTGCCAACGCGCTGGGTGCAGAGTTTGTGAACACCCCCTCCGAGCTTCGCTATGGCCCCGCGGGCCAAGCTCCGCTTGCCTCCCCCGTCAAGGGGGAGGTGTCGCACCGAGTTTGAGCGACGCCGTTTACCGACCGGAACACGCCAGGAACTTGCTCCACTGGAGCGATTTGCCCTTCGGGATGATCCTGCCACTCAGGGCTTAGCCTTCGTGGCCTTCTCACCTAAAATCTTCCCACTGGGGAGATTTTGCCTGCGGCACGGTTCGAAGCATTGAAATTGGGATTTTCCTGCGCGACAATCTGCGCTAAGAAGCGCGCCAATCATCAAATCGGCGCAGCCCTGAATGGGCGGGAGGACGTTACGATGTTTAGGTTCGGATTTCATGAGGTACGTGCCTCATGACCTTTCTGGGTATTGATATCGGCACGTCCGGGGTCAAGGCGCTGCTGATTGACGAGAGCGGCAAAGCCCTCGGCGATGCCTCGGCCCCCGCTGTCGAGCCGGTGCGTCCCCATCCGGGCTGGTCCGAGCAGAACCCGACAGACTGGTGGACGGCAACCCTGGGCGCCGTGGACAAGCTCAAACTCAGCCATGGCAAGGAACTGGCGGCGGTCACCGGCATTGGCCTCTCCGGCCACATGCATGGTGCGACCCTGCTGGGCGAGAACGATGACGTCCTGCGCCCGGCCATTCTCTGGAATGACGGGCGCTCTTCTGCCGAATGCCGGGAGATGGAAACCCGGCTCCCCGCCCTGCGCCAGCTGGCCGGCAATATTGCCATGCCCGGCTTCACCGCGCCCAAGATCGCCTGGGTGCGCAAGCATGAGCCGGATATCTATGCCCGCATCCGCAAGGTGCTGCTGCCCAAGGCCTATGTGCGGCTGCTGTTGACCGGCGAGCATGTCGAGGACATGTCCGATGCGGCCGGCACGCTCTGGCTCGATGTGGCCCGGCGCGACTGGTCCGACCAATTGCTCGGGGTGACCGGGCTGACGCGCGAACACATGCCGCGACTGGTTGAGGGCTCTGCTGTCTCGGCGCAACTCAAGCCCGACCTCATGGCCCGCTGGGGCATGTCTGGCACTGTCGTGGTGGCCGGCGGCGCCGGCGACAATGCGGCGGCGGCCTGCGGCATCGGCGCCATTCGCCCCGGCGAAGGCTTTGTGTCCCTGGGCACGTCAGGCGTGCTCTTCGTCTCCAATGAACGCTTCAGCCCCAATACCGAAGGGGCCGTGCATGCCTTCTGCCACGCCATTCCCGACACCTGGCACCAGATGGGTGTCATCCTTTCGGCCACCGATTCGCTCAACTGGCTCAGCCGCATCTCTGGCAAGAAGCAGGCGGAACTCTCGGGCGAGGCCGAGGCCCAGTTCAGGGGGCCGGGCGAGACCCTCTTCCTGCCCTATCTCTCGGGCGAACGCACCCCGCACAACAATGCCAATGCCCGCGGGTCCTTTGTGGGGCTCAGCCAGTCCACTGATACCGCCCAGATGGCCCAGGCGGTGATGGAGGGCGTGACCTTCGCCATGCGCGACTGCCAGCGCGTATTGGCCGATGCCGGCACCGGCATCAAGCGCCTGCTGGCCGTGGGCGGGGGCAGCAAGTCTGCCCTCTGGCTCAAACTGCTGGCCACCAATCTCGACATGGAAATTGCCCTCCCCGAGGATGGCGATTTCGGCGGCGCCCTTGGCGCGGCCCGGCTGGGGCTCTGTGCCGCCTCCGGCGCCAATCCGCAGGACGTCATGTCCATGCCGCCGATCAAGACCACTATCGCGCCCGACCACAAGCTGGCGGCCGCCTATTCCGATCAATATGCACGCTACCGCGCGCTCTACCCTGCCATCGAGGAGGCACGTTCGTGACCGATTTTTTCAAAGGTCTTTCGCAGGTCAAGTTTGAGGGCCAGGACAGCAAGAATCCGCTGGCCTATCGCCACTACAACAAGGACGAAGTGATCGCCGGCAAGCGGATGGAAGATCATATCCGCCCCGCCATCGCCTATTGGCACACCTTCGCCCAGGAAGGCGGCGATCCGTTCGGCGGCCGTACCTTTGATCGACCCTGGTTCGACAAGGGCATCGAGGGCGCCAAGCTCAAGACCGAGGTGGCGTTCGAGTTCTTCAACCTCATCGACGTGCCCTTCTTTGCCTTCCACGATGTGGACGTGGCGCCGGAAGGCGCGACGCTAGAGGAGAGCAACAAGAACCTGCGCGTCATCGGCGATCTCATTGCCGAAAACATGCAGAAGAGCGGCAAGAAGCTGCTCTGGGGCACGGCCAATCTCTTCTCCAATCGCCGCTACATGGCCGGTGCCGCCACCAATCCCGATCCGGAAGTCTTCGCCTATGCCGCCGGCCAGGTGAAGGCCGTGTTGGAACTGACCAATGAACTGGGTGGCGAAAACTATGTGCTCTGGGGTGGCCGCGAAGGCTATGAAACCCTGCTCAACACCAAGATCGGCCAGGAACAGGACCAGATGGCCCGCTTCCTCCACCTGGTCATCGAGCATGCCGAAAAGATCGGCTTCAAGGGCCAGATCCTGATCGAGCCCAAGCCGCAGGAACCGAGCAAGCACCAATACGACTTCGACGTCGCCACCGTCTATGGCTTCTTGCAGAAATACGGCCTCGAAAAGAAGGTGAAGTGCAATATCGAGGTTGGCCATGCCTTCCTCGCCGGGCACTCCTTCGAGCATGAACTGGCCGTGGCCTCCTCGCTGGGCATGCTCGGCTCGGTCGACGCCAATCGCAACGACCTGCAGTCGGGCTGGGACACCGACCACTTCCCCAACAATGCCGGAGAAATGGCTCTGGCCTTCTACTATATCCTCAAGCAGGGCGGTCTGGGCCAGGGCGGCTTCAACTTCGATGCCAAGGTGCGCCGCCAGTCGCTTGATCCCGCGGATCTGCTGCATGGCCATATCCTGGGTCTCGATACCCTCGCGCGTGGGCTCAAGGGCGCCGTGGCGTTGATCGAGGACGGCGAATTCGACAAGCTGCTCGACGAGCGCTATGCCGGCTGGACCCAGCAGGGGGCCGCAGCCATGCTCAAGGGTGGACGCACCCTGGCCGAAATCTCTGACTGGGTACTAGCCGAAAACATCAACCCCCAGCCCAAATCCGGCCGCCAGGAATATCTCGAAAACCTGGTCAACCGGTTCGTCTAGTGATCAGAGCAATCGTAGCGGGCGACCGCGAGCTGTGGGCGGAACTGTGGAAGGCCTATCTGGCCTTCTACGAGACCGAACTCACCGACGAGGTCCATGCTTCGACCTGGTCTCGTCTGCTTGATCCCGCTGAACCCACCTGGGGCGCCCTGGCGCTCCGGGATGGGGTGCCAGTCGGGCTGGTGCACTGGATCTATCACCGCAGCAACTGGTCTATTGCCGATACCTGCTATTTGCAGGATCTCTTCGTTGAACCCGAAGGCCGCGGCCTGGGCTTTGGCAGCGCGCTGATCGACCATGTCGCCGCCGACGCCGCGGCGAAGGGCAGTTCCCGCGTCTATTGGCTCACCCACGAGTCCAATGCTGCGGCGCGTGCCCTTTATGACCGAGTTGCGCAGCGCTCGGGCTTCATTCAATACCGGCGGAACCTGCCGGCTTCCTAGGACAGAGTCATGCCCCAACTGACCAATCCCATTCTTCCCGGCTTCAATCCGGACCCGTCCATCCTCCGCGTCGGCGACGACTACTACATCGCCACCTCCACTTTCGAGTGGTTCCCCGGCGTGCAGATCCACCATTCGAAAGACCTCGCGAACTGGGAGCTGATCACGCGCCCGCTGACCCGCAAGAGCCAGCTCGACATGCGTGGCGATCCGGATTCCTGTGGTGTCTGGGCGCCCTGCCTCACCCATGACGGGGAAAAATTCTGGCTGGTCTATACCGACGTCAAGCGCAAGGACGGCTCGTTCAAGGACGCGCACAATTACATCGTCTGGGCCGACAAGATCGAAGGTCCCTGGTCCGACCCGATCTACACCAATTCCTCGGGCTTCGACCCCAGCCTGTTCCACGATGATGATGGCCGCAAGTGGTTCGTCAACATGATCTGGGACCACCGCACGCGGCCGCTGAAATTTGCAGGTATTGCGCTGCAAGAATTCGACCCCAAGGCCGGCAAGCTCGTCGGGCCGATCAAGAATATCTACAAGGGCACCGATCTCAAGCTGGTCGAAGGCCCTCACATCTACAAGCGCAACGGTTGGTACTACCTGCTGACCGCCGAGGGCGGCACAGCCTATGACCATGCCTGCACCTTTGCGCGCTCGCGCAGTCTCGATGGTCCCTACGAAACCCATCCCGACAAGCATATCCTCACCAGCAAGGACGCGCCGCTGGCTGCGCTGCAACGCTCGGGCCATGGCGACATTGTCGAGACGCCCGATGGCAAGACCTATCTGGTGCACCTGACCGGCCGCCCCACCACCCAGGAGCGCCGCTGCGTACTGGGTCGCGAAACCGCCATCCAGGAAGCCTATTGGGGCGAGGACGACTGGCTCTATGTCAAGAACGGCCCGGTACCCTCGCTCCATGTCGAGGTGCCCGGCACCCGCGACGAGGCGAAATACTGGGCCGAGCAGCGCTATACGTTCGAGAACGGCCTGCCGATCGACTTCCAGTGGCTGCGCACGCCCGAGACGGAACGCATTTTCTCGACCGAGGGCGGCAAGCTGACGCTGTTCGGGCGCGAAAGCATCGGCTCGTGGTTCGAGCAGGCGCTGGTCGCCCGCCGGCAGCAGCATTTCTCCTATGATGCCGAAACCGTGGTGGACTTCAAAGCCACCGACGAGCGCACCATGGCGGGGCTGACCGCCTATTACAGCCGCTACAATTTCTTCTATCTCGCCGTCACCGCCCATTCGGACGGGCAGCGCGAATTGCTGCTGATGAGCTCGGAAATATCCTGGCCCGATGGCAATCTGAGCTTCCCAGCCGAGCCGGTGCAGATTCCCAACAATGGCAAGGTCAAGCTGGCGCTGACCATTCGGGGCAGGAAGCTGCAATTCTTCTATGCGCTGGAAGGCCAGGACCTGCAGCCCATCGGGCCGGTACTGGATGCCTCGATCCTCTCGGACGAATGCGGTGGCCACCAGGCCCATGGCAGCTTCACCGGCGCCTTTGTCGGCGTGGCGGCCAGCGACCTTAATGGCACGGCCAGCCCGGCCGCCTTTGACTACTTTACCTACCGGCCGGTGAGGGATCCCTCTGATCGCTATGAAGTCGATGCGCTAAGCTAGGCACGCATACTTCAATGACAAGGCGCGCAAGAGGACGATCTGCCCCGCGCGCGCCTTGCCATTTCGGAGTGAACCAGCAAGTTTGGCCCCCGCGAGTCAAAGGGAGCCAAACATGAAGCTAGAATCCATCGCCCTGCACCACGGATACGAATCGGAAGCCACCACCAAGGCGGCCGCCGTTCCGATCTACCAGACCACCTCATACACATTCGATGACACCCAGCACGGCGCGGACCTGTTCGACCTGAAGGTCGCGGGCAATATCTATACGCGCATCATGAACCCCACCACGGCCGTTCTCGAATCGCGTATTGCAGAAATGGAAGGCGGCATTGCCGCCCTGGGTGTTGCTTCGGGCATGGCAGCGATCACCTACGCAATCCAGACAATTGCGGGGGTTGGCGACAACATCGTTTCTATTTCCCAGCTCTATGGCGGCACCTACAATTTGTTTGTCCATAGCTTCCCGCGCCAAGGTATCGAGACGCGCCTGGTTAGCCATGACGATTACGAGGGCTTTGAAAAGGCTATCGACGATAAAACCAAGGCGGTTTTTCTCGAGTCGATCGGCAACCCTGCCGGCAATGTGGTGGACATCGAAAAGATCGTCGAGATTGCCCACCGCCATGGCGTGCCGGTGATCGTGGACAATACAGTGGCAACGCCCTACCTGACCCGGCCATTCGATTTTGGCGCCGATATCGTCGTGCATTCGCTCACCAAGTACATTGGCGGGCATGGCACATCTATTGGCGGTGTCATCGTCGATAGCGGCAAGTTCGATTGGAAGGCCAATGCCAAGCGATTCCCGATCCTGAACGAACCCGATCCGTCCTATCATGGCGTGGTTTATACCGAAGCGCTGGGGCCCGCGGCCTATATCGGACGGGCTCGCGTGGCGCCGCTGCGCAATACTGGGGCGGCCCTGTCTCCAATGAATGCATTTCTCATATTGCAGGGACTTGAAACGCTTGGTCTGCGCATGGAGCGCCACTGCGACAACGCGCTCAAGGTTGCTCAGCACCTCAAGGCGCACCCCAAGGTCGAATGGGTCAACTATGCCGGGCTGGACGATAGCCCCTACCACGCGGTCGCCGCGAAAATATCGAAGGGTTCCGGCTCAGGTATACTTTCCTTTGGGATCAAGGGCGGCAAGGAAGCCGGTGGCCGCTTCATCGATGCATTGGAAATGATCCTGCGGCTGGTCAATATCGGCGATGCCAAGTCTCTGGCTTGCCATCCCGCATCCACGACTCATCGCCAGCTTTCTCCCGAAGAGCTGGCAAAGGCCAGTGTCTCGGAGGACCTGGTCCGCATCTCGGTCGGTATCGAACATATCGACGACATCCTCGCCGACATTGATCAGGCCCTCGCGAAGGCCTGATCACATTTATCGGAACCGGGGGCGACAGCCTCCGGTTCCGGGCGTAATCTCTCCTCACAAGCGGTCGCAAATATTGCGTCTCGCGCCGGTCATGCGCTCTCGCACAGTTTGCGGCCTCCAGAAGAGTACGGAGGAGCGTTGACCATGACCCGCATGCATATCATGGCAGGTGCCGGCGAAAAGCTGGACATGCCGGTCATCCGGACCATTACCCTCTCCGATCTTGGCGAGGTGCTGCGGCGCGGCGCCGCCGATTTCTGGGCCAGGCCCAGTCATTATGTCCTGCTCATGCTCATCTACCCTGTCATCGGTATCGTTCTGACCGTATGGATGAACGGCTGGCACGCCTGGACCCTGCTCTATCCGCTGATCGGCGGTTTCGCACTGCTCGGGCCCATTGCCGCCCTGCCGCTCTACGAGGTGTCGCGTCGGCTGGAGCGCGGCGAAGATCCCACTTGGCGGGACGCCGCAAGCGTCCTCAGATCGCCCGCCATGGGATCCATCCTGGCGGTGGGTGCCGTGCTCTTCGTGCTGTTCACTCTCTGGCTCACCAGCGCCCAGGCGCTCTATGAGAGCCTGTTCGGCGCCGCGCCGCCACGCACGCTGATGGCCCTTCTGACCCAGGTCGCCAATGATCCCGCTGGCATGACCCTGATGGCCGTCGGCACGGGTCTGGGCGCACTCTTTGCGCTCATTGTCCTCTGCACCAGCGTTATCGCCTTCCCACTGCTGCTCGACCGCGATGTGGGCGCCTATGTAGCGGTTGAGACCTCGTTCCGGGCCGTGATCTACAATCGCGTGCCGCTTTTTGCCTGGGGCTTGATCGTCGGTGCCGGCATCTTCCTGGCATCGCTTCCGCTCTTTGTGGGTCTGGCCGTGATATTGCCCATTTTCGGCCACGCCACCTGGCATCTCTACCGCAAGCTGGTGGAGCCGGCCTCGATCATTCGGGGCAGTTGAGCACCGCGGCGAAGGGACGGGCAAAGTTGCGTTCTGCCGGTTGGATTTTGTGCGCGAACCGCCTAAGGTCCGGGTTCATTTTCGAGCCCTGACCGCTTAGCGCCCATGGACCAGACCCCCTTCGAGGCCCCCAGCGGCGCCGCACCTGCGGCGTTGACGCCGATGATGGCGCAATATTTCGAGATCAAGGCCGTTAATCCCGGCTACCTGCTGTTCTATCGCATGGGCGACTTCTACGAGCTGTTCTTCGAGGACGCCGAAATCGCCAGCGCCGCCCTCGGCATCGTGCTGACCAAGCGCGGCAAGCATCTGGGCGAAGACATCCAGATGTGCGGCGTGCCCATTCACGCCGCCAATGATTATCTCAACAAGCTGATCCGGCTCGGCCATCGCGTTGCCATCTGCGAGCAGGTCGAGGACCCGGCGGAGGCGAAAAAGCGCGGCAGTAAATCGGTGGTTAAGCGCGATGTGGTGCGCCTGGTCACGCCCGGCACCCTGACCGAAGACGATCACCTCGACGCGCGGTCTTCCAACTACTTGGCGGCCCTGGCCATGGTGCGTCATGGCGACACCGATTTCGCCCTGGCCTGGGCCGATATCTCCACCGGAGAAACCTTCGTCTCCGATCTGCCCAGTGCCGTCCTGGCTGACGAAATGGCGCGCATCGCTCCGGCCGAGCTCATTCTGGCCGATGCAACCCGCGCTGCCCTGGTCAACCAGCATCTCTTTGCCCCGGCCTGGGCCGGGATCGCCACCGCGATCCCCCCCGAAATGGCCGATAGCGAGGCCGCGCTTCCCGTACTGCGCGCGGCCTTTCCGGCAGACCGCTTCGATCCAAGCGCCCTCAGCCGCGCCGGTCGCGCCGCCCTTGGGGCCCTGGTGGCCTATGTCGGAGAAAGCCAGAAGGGCCGCACCGCGCCGCTGCGCCCGCCCCAGAGCAATCCCGCCGATACCGTCATGGCCATCGACGCGGCGACACGCTCGAGCCTTGAAATCCTCCAGACCCAGCGCGGGCAGGCCAGGGGTTCGCTACGTCACTCCATCGACCTCACGGTCACCGCCCCCGGCGCCCGCCTCTTCGCCAGCCGACTTGCCGCACCCCTGCGTGAAGCCGGCGCCATCAATGCGCGTCTCGACGCCGTGGGCCGGCTGGTCGAGGACACGCTGTTGCGCGCAAGGCTCCGGGCCGATCTCAAGGTCGTGCCGGACCTTGCCCGGGCCCTGTCGCGCCTGGCGCTGGAGCGCGGTGGCCCGCGCGACCTCAGCGCCATAGGCAAGGCTGTCGGCGCCGCGCTGGACCTGGCGGGGCATCTGGGCAGGCAGCCCGACCTGCCGCCGGTGCTGACGGCGCTGGCGCAAACCCTCGCAGCGGCACCGCGCGCCCTTGCGAGCGAGCTGGGCCTGGCCCTCGATGATGAATTGCCGCTGCTGGTGCGCGACGGCGGCTTTGTCCGCCCGGCCTATGATGGGACGCTCGACGAAGAACGCGCCCTTGGCCGCGAGACCCGCGCCGTCGTCGCGGCCCTTCAGGCGAGGCTCGTGGATGAGACCGATCTCAAATCCCTCAAGATCAGGCACAATGGCGTCTTGGGCTTTTTCGTCGAAGTCCCGGCGGCCCATGGGCAGCGGCTGCTCGAAGCCCCGCACCGCGAGATCTTCATCCACCGCCAGACGCTGGCCAATGCCATGCGCTTCACCACCACCGAACTGGCCGAACTGGAAGGGCGCATTGCCAAGGCGCAGGATGCGGCGCTGGCCATCGAACTGGGGATCTTTGCGCGCCTCCGCGACGCGGCGCTGGCACTGACTGCCCAATTGCAGGGGCTCGCCGATGCCCTCGCCGAACTCGACGTCACCGCCGCTCTCGCAGAAGTGTCGGCCCTGCGCTTCTATTGCCGCCCGCAGGTGGATGACAGCCTTGCTTTCGCCATTTCCGGGGGACGTCATCCGGTAGTGGAATTGATGGTCAAGGCCGAGGGCCAGAGCTTTGTCGCCAATGACGCCGACCTTTCGGGCAGCGAGGAGATCGGCGGCGGGTCGCTCTGGCTGGTCACCGGTCCCAACATGGGTGGTAAGTCGACCTTCCTCAGGCAGAACGCGCTGATCGCCATCCTGGCGCAGATGGGGTGCTATGTGCCGGCCGACAGCGCCCATATTGGCGTGGTGGACCGGCTCTTCTCTCGTGTTGGCGCCAGCGACGATATCGCTCATGGCCGCTCGACCTTCATGGTGGAAATGGTTGAGACCGCCGCCATCCTCAATCGCGCCACGCGGCGGTCCTTAGTGGTGCTCGACGAAATCGGTCGCGGCACGGCAACCTTTGACGGGCTCTCCATCGCCTGGGCAGCGGTCGAGGCTCTGCATGAAACCACCGGCTGCCGTGCACTCTTCGCCACCCATTTCCACGAATTGACCAGTCTCGCCAAAACCCTCACCCGTGTCGCCAATGTCACCATGAAGGTGCGCGAATGGGAGGGCGAGGTGGTTTTCCTTCATGAAGTGGGTCCAGGAGCCGCCGACCGGTCCTATGGTATCCAGGTAGCGCGGCTGGCGGGCCTGCCTGAGCCGGTCATTGCCCGTGCCAGACAGGTTCTCGACGTGCTCGAACAGCGCTCGGCGGGCACCGCCTCTTCCAGCCAGAAAGCCAGCGTGCTAGACGATTTGCCGCTCTTTGCCCATCAGCCCGCCCCGGCTCCAAAAGGCAAGGACCCCATTCACGAAGCGCTCGATGCCGTCCGCCCCGACGAGATGACGCCGCGGCAGGCCATCGAGGCGCTCTATCAGTTGAAGAAACTCCGCGATGATGCTCGCCGAAGCTGAGGCCAAGCCCAAGAAGGCACAGTTCGCGCTCAAGACCGCCGACACCATTCTGGCGGAGTTAGACGTCCTACTGGGCGACGAACCTGCCCGCTCGCCCACGGCGCGGGCGGCGGTGCTGGCTTATATCCGCCAGACGCTGGCTGATGGCCGCAAGAGCGCCGAGGTCGAGCTCCTGGCCAATGGCAAGGGGACGCGCTGTGCCCAGAACATTTCCGCGGCCCAGGATGAAATCATCATCGCCGTGCACCGCTTCGCCACCACGCGCGTCTATCCGGTTGACAATCCCTCCGGCGCAGAGGCCATCGCGCTTTCCGCCGTAGGCGGCTATGGGCGCGGCACGTTGGCGCCCGGTTCCGACATCGATCTGCTGTTCATCCTGCCCTACAAGCAGACCCCTTGGGGCGAGCAAGTTACCGAGTATATCCTCTATATGCTTTGGGATCTGGGCCAGAAAGTCGGCCATGCCGTGCGCTCGGTGGATGAATGCATCCGCATGGCCCGCGCCGACATGACGGTGCGCACCGCCACGCTGGAAGCCCGATTCCTCACCGGCGACAAGGCGCTCTACGACCAGCTGACGCACCGGTTCGAAAACGAGATCATGCCCCGCACCGGCCCCGAATTCATCGCTGCCAAAATGGCCGAGCGGGACGAGCGCCACAAGCAGATGGGCAATACCCGCTATGTGGTCGAGCCCAATATCAAGGATGGCAAAGGGGGGCTAAGGGACCTCAACACCCTGTTCTGGATCGGGAAATACTTCTTTTCGGTCAAGACCAGCCATGAACTGGTCGGCAAGCAGGTGCTGAGCGCCGCCGAGTACAGGCTGTTCTCGCGGGCCGAGGACTTCCTCTGGGCCGTGCGTTGCCACCTGCATTTCGTTACCGGTCGCGCCGATGAGAAACTGACTTTCGACATGCAGCCAGAGTTGGCGCGCCGTATGGGCTATGCCGAGCGCCTGGGCATGCTGGGGGTCGAGCGCTTCATGAAGCGCTATTTTCTCGTCGCCAAGGATGTGGGTGACCTGACCCGCATCATATGTGCCAGCCTCGAATTCCACCACGCCAAGGATATGGACCTGGTCGGGCGGGTGCTGGCCCCATTCCGTTCGGGCAAGACGAAAATCAAGGGCGAGACCGCCTTTCTGGTCGATACCGGCCGTCTCAACATCGTCGCCCCAGACGTGTTCGAAAAGGACCCGGTCAATATCATCCGCGCCTTCATGGTCGCGGGCCGCGAGGAATTGCTGTTCCACCCCGATGCCATCAAGCATATCCGAAATAGCCTGCGGCTGATCGACAATAGCTTGCGCAACGACTCAAAGGCCAATGCGCATTTCCTCACCATCCTGACCAATGCCGGCTATGTCGAGCGCATCCTGCGGCAGATGAACGAGAGCGGCGTGCTCGGAAAGTTCGTGCCTGATTTCGGCAAGATCGTCGCCCTGATGCAGTTCAACATGTACCATCACTTTACGGTGGATGAGCATCTGATCCGCTCAGTCGGGGTCATGGCCGAGATCGCCAGCGGCGGGTTGCGCAACGAATTGCCGCTGACCCACGAATTGCTACCCCAGCTCAACGATACCCGCCTGCTCTATGTGGCCTTGTTCCTCCACGACATCGCCAAGGGCCGCCCCGAGGACCACTCCATAGCCGGGGCGCGCATTGCCAAGAGACTGTGCCCTCGCTTCGGCCTCAACGAAGCGGAGACCGACACGGTCTCCTGGCTGATCGAATATCACCTCCTGATGAGCGAAATCGCCCAGGCGCGCGACATCCAGGATCCCGAAACCGCCAAGGCCTTTGCCGATGTGGTGCAATCGCCCCAGCGCCTGGCGCTGCTGATGATTCTCACCGCCTGCGATATCCGCGCGGTGGGCCCGGGCACCTGGACGGGGTGGAAGGGGAGCCTGCTGCGAGCGCTCTATTTCGCCACCGAGCCGCTGCTCTCGGGCGGGCATAGCCAGGTCAGCCAGTCCGACCGCGTCAATGCCGCCCGCAAGGCGCTGAGCGAAGCCCTCTCTGGCTGGCCGCCGGCCGATGTCGAGGCCTATACCGCGCGCCACTATGATCATTACTGGCTGCGTGCCGAGCCGGAATTGCAGGTGGAACACGCCCGCATGATCCGCAATGCCGACAGCACCGACCAACCCTTTGCCGGTTCGATCCGGATCAAGGCATTCGAGGGCATTACCGAGGTCAGCTTCTATACGCCCGATCACCCGCGCCTGCTTTCGCTGATCGCCGGCGCCTGTACCATGCAGGATGCCTCGATCATCGGGGCACAGATTTTCTCGACTCGCGATGGCCGCGCCATCGACACCTTCCGTTTGAAGCGCTCCTTCACCTCGGATGAAGACGAAAAAGTCCGCGCCACCCGCATCATCGATACGGTCAAACAACTGCTCCAGGGCAAGCGGACCGTGCTGATCGATCTCGGCAAGGAGAGTCGCTACAACAAGCGCCTGCGGCCCTTTTCCCTGCCGGCGCAAGTTTCGGTCTCCAACGCCATCTCGGAAAAATTCACCGTCATCGAGGTCTCCGGTCTTGACCGTATTGGCCTGCTTTATGCGCTGACCCGCGAAATCTCCGATCTCAACCTCACCATTGGCTCAGCCCATATCGGCACCTATGGCGAAAAGGCCGTGGACGTTTTCTATGTCACCGACCTCACGGCCCAGAAAATTCACGTCAAGGCCCGCCAGAAGAAGATCCACGACGCGCTGATGAATGTGTTCAAGCGACCGGTGGAGGATAAGAAGGTGGTCAATGGGTAGGGGCCAGCGGTGAGCCTCTTCCGCAATTTCGTTTCCGTCGGCTCGCTCACCCTGCTCAGCCGCCTTGCAGGCTTCGTGCGCGACGCACTGATGGCCGCGGTGCTGGGCACCGGCCCGACCGCCGACGCGTTCTTTGCCGCCTTCCGCTTTCCCAACCTGTTCCGGCGCCTGTTTGCCGAGGGGGCCTTCAACACCGCCTTCGTGCCGATGTTTTCCGGTGCCCTGGAGCGCGAGGGCGCAGAGGGAGCAAAACTGCTGGCTGCCCGCATCATGAGCTGGCTGGTGGCCATGCTGATCGTGGTGACAGTCCTGGCCGAAATCTTCATGCCGCAGATCATGCGCGCCTTCGTGCCCGGCTTTGTCGACGACCCCGAAAAGTTCGACCTCACCGTGCTGTTGACGCGGATCATGTTTCCCTATCTCGCCTGCATGTCACTGATGGCGGCCTATGGCGCCATTCTCAATACGCTGGGGCGATTCTTTGCCGCCGCCTTTGCCCCGGTACTGCTGAACCTGGTGACCATAGCGGTGTTGGTGCCTCTGGCGCTCTGGTTCGTGCAGACGCCGGCCGAGGCGACTGTCTGGGTGGCCCTCGCCACCCTGGCCGGCGGATTGGCGCAATTGCTGCTGGTCTTTGTGGCGATCGAGCGCTCGGGCTTCCGGCCATCGCTGCGCCTGCCGCGCCTCGATCCGGAAGTGCGCCGCTTCTGGATGTTGGCCATTCCGGCGATCCTGGCGGGCGGCATTACCCAGATCAATATTTTCGTGGGCACCATCATCGCCTCGGGCGCCGACAATGCCATTTCGGTGCTCTCCTATGCCGATAGGCTCTACCAGCTGCCGTTGGGCATTATCGGCATAGCCATCGGCACGGTGCTGCTGCCCGAACTCAGCCGGCATTTAAAGGGTGGCCGGGCCCTCGAGGCCCGCCAGAGCCAAGACCAGGCGCTGTTCGTCTCCATGCTGCTGACCTTGCCTGCCGCAGTGGCGCTGATTGCTCTGGCCGAACCCATCGTCCGGGTTCTCTTCGAGCGCGGCGCCTTCAATGCCCTTGCGACACAGCAGACCGCCGAGGCGCTGGTCGCCTTCTCGGCCGGCCTGCCCGCCTATGTGCTCATCCGCGTGCTGCAGCCGGGCTTTTTTGCCCGCGAGGACACGATGACCCCCACCATCTTTGCGGGGATCAGCGTCGTCGCCAATATCGCCATTTCGCTCTTTCTGTTTCCCACGCTCCTTCATGTCGGCATCGCCATCGCCACCGCCGCCTCGTCCTGGCTCAATGTGCTGCTGCTGGCCGGTACTCTCGCCTGGCGGGGGCATTTCCGCCTGACCGGGCCGCAATGGCGAGCGCAATCGGCGATTGTGATGATCAGCCTGGTCATGGGCGGCGCGCTCCTTCTATTGGCCGATCAGGGCGCCGCCCATCTCGCCAGCGGCGTACCGCTTTGGCGTCAGACCCTTGTGGTGGCGGCGCTGGTGATCTTCGGACTGGCGACCTATTTCACCCTCGCCCACATTACCGGCACGCAGCGGCTGGGAGTGTTGCTCCGTCGCCTGCGACGCGGCTAGGCGGTTTCCAATCGACGTGCGCCCGTATAGAACGAGCGCCTGAATTCTCGTCTTATTGGTAAAGGGCATCATGACGTTCAGCCCCCGCGTCTTTTCCGGTATCAAGCCTTCGGGCGACCTGCATCTTGGCAATTATCTCGGTGCCATCCGCCGTTTTGTGCCGCTCCAGGACACGCATGAAACCATCTATTGCGTGGTCGACATGCATGCCATCACCGTCTGGCAGGACCCCGAGGATTTGCAGCGCTGGACCTATGAGATCGCTGCCGCCTATATCGCAGCCGGCGTCGATCCCACGCGCTCCATCATCTTTAACCAGTCCCAGGTGATGGAACATGCCGAACTGAGCTGGGTCTTCAATTGCGTGGCACGCATGGGCTGGATGGCCCGCATGACCCAGTTCAAGGACAAGGCCGGCGAAAACAGCGAGCAGGTGTCACTGGGCCTGTTTGCCTATCCCTCGCTGATGGCGGCGGACATCCTGCTCTATAAGGCTACCGGCGTGCCGGTGGGCGAGGACCAGAAGCAGCACCTGGAACTGACGCGCGACATCGCCAAGAAGTTCAACCACGACTTCAAAAAGCAGATCAAGGCGCTGGGTGTGAAGGGCGAGTTCTTCCCCATCACCGAAACCCTTGCAACCGGCCCGGCCATGCGCGTTAAATCGCTCAAGGACGGGGCAAAGAAGATGAGCAAGTCCGATGCTTCAGACCTGTCGACCATCTACATGATGGACGACGCGGATCTCATTGCAAAAAAGATCAAGCGCGCCACGACCGATGCCGATGCACTGCCCAGCGAGGCCGCGGGCCTGTCCGGGCGCCTTGAGGCGGAGAATCTCGTGGGCATTTATGCCGCCCTTTCCAACCGCAGCGTCGATGACGTGCTGGGCGAGTTCGGCGGCCAGGGCTGGGGCGTGTTCAAGCCGGCCTTGGCAGAGCTGGCCGTGACCAAGCTGTCGCCCATCGCCGAGGAAATGAAGCGCCTCATTGCCGATCGGGGCGAGATGGACAAGATATTGCGCGATGGAGCCGAGCGTGCCCGCGACATCGCCCGGCCCATTATGGCCGATGTGCGCAAGATCGTCGGCTTCGTTCGCTAGTTTGAACCTGGAGGTGTCTTTGGTTTCGCAGGTTGAATACAAGCGCAAATTCCTCGTCGTCATCGACGAGACCGAGGAATGTGACCGCGCCCTCACCTTTGCCGCCTGGCGGGTCAAGCGCACCGGCGGTACCGTGGTGCTGATGACCGTCATCCCGCAGCCCGAATTCATCGGACTCGGGGTCGAGGACGTGCTGCGGGCCGAGGCTGTCGAGGAGGCCGAGCGCAATCTCGACCGGCGCATGGCTCGCATCAAGGAAATCGGCGACGTGCGTGCCGAATCGGTGATCCGCGAAGGCAATGGTCCCGAGCAGATCGAGCGGGTCATCGACAAGGATCACGGCATCGCCATTCTGGTGCTGGCGGCGTCCAAATCGCCCGAAGGCCCCGGACCGCTGGTTACCCACTTCGCAGCGCGCGCCAATGTGCTGCCCATCCCGCTGACCATCGTTCCGGGCCGCATGAGCGACGAAGAAGTCATCGCGATCTGCTGACCGGCCCGCTTGCGTGGGCAAATCGGTCCGGTGGACCGACTTTGGATCAGCAGGATGAGCTACGCTCCAATGGCGGTGTCGCGGGCGTTGCGGCGAATGAGCGAGACGCGCAATCGCCTATTGCATCCTGACCGCAAAAGTCTATTTTAGAAACATTCTAATCGCATTTTGCGGGGAAGTCTCATGTTCATCCAGACCGAAGCCACGCCCAATCCGGCGACCCTGAAATTTCTGCCGGGCCGCGAAGTGCTGGTTGGTGAGCCGCGGGATTTCCGCTCCATCGAAGCCGCAGCGGCCTCTCCGCTGGCTACGGGCCTGTTCGCTATTTCCGGCGTTACGGGCGTATTCCTGGGGTCCGATTTCATTTCGGTGACCAAGGATGACACCAATTGGGCCCATATCAAGCCGGCCATTCTTGGCGTTATCATGGACCATTTTCTGTCCGGCAAGCCGGTGATCGCCGAAGGCAATATGCTCGAACCCGACATGGGGGACGGCGAGGAGTTCTTCGACGAGGATGACAAGGAAATGGTCGAGGTCATCAAAGAATTGCTGGCCACGCGAGTGCGCCCGGCCGTCGCCATGGATGGCGGCGACATCATCTTCAAGGGCTTCAAGGAAGGCACGGTGTTCCTGCACATGCAGGGTGCCTGCTCGGGCTGCCCGTCCTCCACCGCCACGCTCAAGAACGGCATCGAGAACCTGCTCCGCCATTTCGTGCCGGGCGTGGAAGCGGTTCAGCAAGTCTGAGACCCCCAAGTTAAGCAGCAAGCCGGGAGCCCGATGAGCAATCATCGGGCTTCTGTCTGTCAGGGCCCTACCATGACCATCACCGCCATTATCGAAAGTCTCGGCCACAAGGGCGAAGGCGTCGTCACGGTGGATGGCCGCAAGGTCTTCGTGCCCTTCGCCCTGCCCGGTGAAACCGTGGCAATGATGATCGAGGGCGAGCGCGGCACGCTGTTGGAAGTCATGACCCCTGCCGCGAACCGCGCAAAACCCTTCTGCTCGCATTTCGGAACCTGTGGCGGGTGCCAGTTGCAGCATCTGGACGCGCCGAGCTACGCCGCCTTCAAGACCGGTCTGGTGGAAGGCCCGCTGCGCCATGTCGGCATCGAGGCGAGGGTCGAGCGCTTCGTGACCGCCCATGGCGCCGGCCGCCGCCGCGCGACCCTGCATGCGCGCCGAGATGCAGCGGGCTATATGCGCCTCAGAAGCCACGACCTGCTCGACCTCGATGCATGCCCGATCCTGGTGCCTGCGCTCAGCCGCGCGCCCGATATTGCCAGGACATTGGGTGCCGCTATCGGCGAATGCGATATCAGTTTCACTGCCACCAATGCCGGCATTGACGTGGGCATCCGCAGGGCCCCCAAGGGCGTGCGCGCCGAAAAGCTGGTGCCGCTCGCCAATAGCCTCGGCCTTGCCCGGCTGGCACTGGAGCGCGAGATGATCTATCTGCGCCAGCAGCCGTCGATCACCATGGGTCGCTCCGAAGTCGACCTGCCCATCGGCAGCTTCCTCCAGGCCACCGCCGAGGCTGAAAGCGTGCTCGCGGACTATGTCGTCGGCGCGGTGGGCAAGGCGAAAACCGTGGCAGACCTGTTCTGCGGCATCGGCCCCTTTGCCCTGCGCCTGGCCGAAAATGCCCCCGTCTATGCTGCCGACAGCGACAAACCCGGCATTGCTGCACTCGACAAGGCGGTGCGCCACACCAGGGGCCTGAAGACGGTGACCGGCAGGGCGCGCGACCTGTTTCGCGATCCTCTCACCCGCTTCGAATTAAACTTTGATACCGTGGTGCTGGACCCACCCCGGGCCGGTGCCGAGGCGCAGATCAAGGAGATCGCGCTCTCCAAAGTGGGCCACGTGGTCATAGTAGCCTGCGATCCGCGCAGCTTTGCGCGCGACGCCGCTATGCTTGTTCAGGCCGGGTTCATCTTGGGTGATCTATTGGCTGTCGATCAGTTCGCATGGTCAACCCATATCGAGTTGGCTGCGACATTCCGCCGGTAAACTCTGCGCAACGTTAGCATGGCTCCGGCGTTGGCTCTCTGAAGGGCTTTTTATCAATCTTGCGCGCACAGCTCAGATCTGGGCGCGACGACTAATGGAGCATTATCATGATGCTGAAATCTTTTGTTGCCGCCGCTGCCGTCGCAACGGCTCTTGTTGTTCCGGCCCTGGGCCAGTCAGCCGCCAGTCCCGATGGGGTCTGGAAGGATCGCTGGGGCACGACCTTTACCTTTGAGCTGTGCGGTGACGGCACCCAGCTGTGTGGTACGCTCAATGATATTCAGGGCGACAGCCGCACTGCAGAAAACCTGACCTTTGTCGACAAGCAGGTTGTCCAGGGCACCCAGACCGCTCCCGGCACCTGGGAAGGCCAGATCTCGCTCAATGGCGGTGGTGCCAAGGCCATCGTCGAGCTGATCGATGCCGACACCCTCAAGATCACCGGTTGTCAGCTGCTGTGCTCGAGCATCGAATACGAGCGCGTCTCGTAAGCGATAGCTGCCAATGACAAAGCCCCGGAATCTTCCGGGGCTTTTTTGTTTTGGATTGTTGGCATCCCCCGTCGCCGATCTAGCAGACCGTCGCGACCCGCTCCTTGATCGTGCTGAGCACCTCGTCGCCGGGGCGCTTCCACCAGTCTTCGGTCGAAAAGATCTCAACTTCCTGCGGACCATGAAAGCCGGCCGCCTCGATCATGGCGCGGATGGCCTTGAGGTCAATGACCCCGTCGCCCATCATGCCGCGATCATTGAGCATGTCGCGGGTCGGCACCAGCCAGTCGCAGATATGGTGGGCGAAGATGCGCTTCATCCGCCCGGCGCGGGCGATCGCATTGGCGAGGTTGGGGTCCCACCAGATGTGATAGACATCCAGCGCCACCCCGACGGTTTCTCCCAGTTTCTCGCAAATATCGAGCGCCTGATCGACCGTGTTCACGCAGGCACGGTCTGCCGTGTACATGGGGTGGAGCGGCTCAATGGCAATCCTGACGCCCGAGGCCTTGGCATGGGGCAGCATGGCAGCGATGCCTTCGGTCACCTGCTCACGGGCGCCCGGCAAGTCCTTGGAGGCGCCGGGCAGGCCGCCCACCACCAGCACCAGGCAATCGGCATTGAGCGCTGCTGCCTGGTCGATGGCGCGCAGATTGTCGTCGATCCGAGCCTGCCGGTCAGCGGCGTCGACGCCGGGAAACATGCCCCCGCGGCACACGCCAGTGACACGGATCTTGTTCTCGCGGACAATGCGGGCGGCTTCATCGAGCCCGATGGCATCGATCTGGTCGCGCCAGGGCGAGATGGCGGTGATGCCATGGCGCAGGCACCCCTCGACGGCCTCGGCAAAGCCCCATTGCGGGCGGGTGGTGGCCAGGTTCAGCGAGATGACTGTATCGGCACTCATGCGGACACTCCATGGAAAGCGAGAACGGCCTTCATGCGGGCGGTGGCGAGATCCGGATCGGCCAGCACGCGGGCCTTGTCGGCCAGGCGGAAAAGTTCAGCCAGATGCTGCAGCGAGCGGGTCGACTGCTGTCCGCCGATCATGGCGAAATGGTCCTGCAAGCCATTGAGATAGGCCAGGAACACCACGCCCGTTTTGTAGAAGCGGGTGGGCGCGGCAAAGATATGCCGGCTGAGCGGCACCGTGGGTTCGAGAATGTCGAAGAACTCTGCTTTGTCACCACGCCCGAGCGCTGCGAGGCCCGCGGAGGCGGCCGGGGCGATGGCGTCGAAAATGCCAAGAAGGGCATGGGAATACCCTTGATCGTCGCCGGCGATCAGCTCGGCATAGTTGAAATCATCGCCCGTATACATCTTCACCGACGCCGGAAGCCGGCGACGCATGGCGATTTCCTTCTCCGCCGACAGCAGCGAAATCTTGATGCCATCGACCTTGTCCGCATTGGCGGCGATGACGTCGAGGCAGACATCCATCGCCTTGTCGTGGTCGATATCGCCCCAATAGCCTTGCAATGCCGGATCGAACATCTCGCCCAGCCAATGCATGATCACCGGCTGCTTCACCTGGCTGAGCACATGGCCATAGACCCTTGCATAGTCGTCCGGCGATTTTGCCGCCGCCGCCAGCGCCCGGCTGGCCATCAGGATCACACGGCCGCCTTCGCCCTCGACAAAGCCGACCTGTTCGTCATAGGCGCGCATTATGTCGTCAATGCTGACGTCGGGGCCGGGGGCGAGGTGATCGGTGCCAGCGCCATAGGCAATCAGCGCGTCACTGCGCGTGCGGGCTTCTGCCTGGGAGCGCCGGATCAGCTCCTGCGCTTCGGTCCAGGTCAGCCCCATGCCGCGCTGGGCGGTATCCATGGCTTCGGCCACGCCAAGGCCCAGGTCCCACATGCGGTGACGGAATTTGAGCGTCGTGTCCCAGTCGATGGCGGGGGTCAGCCAGGGGTCGTTGGTCGCCAGAGGGTCGGCCACGACATGGGCCGCCGAATAGGCGATGCGCGGAAAGTCCGTAGCCTTGAACTTGACGAAGGGAATCGGATCGCCCGTCAACGTGTAGGGCGTTACGGAGCGGTCGGGATTGGGTAGGTTGATATTCGGCATGGTGACAGTCCCCAATGCTTTGGCATTCCGAACGTCGCCCCGGCTTAGGCCGGGGTGACGCTCGGTGGGCGGGATGGAAAAGGTTCTAGACCCTCAAAACTCCAGCTTCGGAACATCCAGCCAGCGGCGTTCTGCCCAGCTCTTGAGACCCAGTTCGGCCAGCTGTACGCCCTTGGCGCCGGCTTCCAGGCCATATTCCCATGGCGCGTCCTCGGCGACATGGCGCAGGAACATTTCCCACTGCACCTTGAAGCCATTGTCGGCCGGCCAATTGTCCGGAACCTCTTCCCAGTCATTGAAGAAATTCATGGTCTGCGGCTGATCAGGGTTCCATACCGGCTTGGGCGTGTTGACGCGATGCTGGGTCCAGCATTTGTGCAACCCGGCCACGGCCGAGCCATGGGTGCCATCGACATGGAAGGTGACGAGGTCATCGCGGCGCACGCGGGTGGTCCAGCTCGAATTAATCTGAGCGATCACGCCGCCGTCGAGTTCGAAAGTGGCATAGGCCGCGTCATCGGTGTCGCAATCAAAGGACTTGCCTGCTTCATCGACGCGCTTGGGAATGTGGGTGGCGCCGAGGCACGAGACGGCCTGCACTTCACCGAAGAGATTGTCGAGCACATAGCGCCAGTGACACAGCATATCGAGAATGATGCCGCCGCCATCGTTCTTGCGATAGTTCCAGCTGGGGCGCTGCGCCTTCTGCCAGTCGCCCTCGAATACCCAGTAGCCGAACTCGCCGCGCACCGAGAGGATGTCGCCGAAAAAGCCGCTATCCTTGAGCATCTTGATCTTCATCAGCCCCGGCAGGAACAGCTTGTCCTGCACCACGCCATGCTTGAGGCCCGAGGCGCGGGCAGTCTTGGCGAGGTTGACGGCGATTTCGAGATCATCCGAGGTCGGCTTTTCGCAATACACATGCTTGCCAGCGGCCAGCGCCCGTTCGAGCAGGCCAGCGCGCATCAGTGTCGTGCCGGCATCGAAAAAGATCGTGTCCTCGGGATTGGCAAGGGCCGCATCCAGATCGCTGCCCCAACGAGCGATATTGTGCTTCTTGGCGAGGCGCTCGATCTTGTCAGCGTCGCGTCCGACAATGATCGGATCGACCACCAGACGGTCGCCATTCTTGAGCGTGATGCCGCCTTGATCGCGAATTGCCAGGATCGAGCGCACCAGGTGCTGATTGTAACCCATGCGCCCGGTGACGCCATGCATGATGATGCCAAGCCGTTGCTCTGCCATTCGAATTCCTCCCAAGCCGCTGCTTTTGGTGTAACTGATTAGTTACTTGCCTATATGAGCGACACCGGTGTCGTCAAGCGGCTCCGTTGTGAATCTATGGTCGAATTGAGTGGACCGGGGGCTGCTACCTAGAGCCCGAGCACCATTTTGACCCCGATCAGTCCGAGGAAAATCAGGATCATCCGGTCAAAGGCCTTGCGGCTGAGCTTGCCAGCAATGGCCTGGCCAAGCGGCATGAAAATGATGATGGGTATGAGCGCCAGAAAGCCCTCGAGCAGCCATTGCGGCTGCATCACCCCCGCAATGCTCAGTGCCGGCAGTTGCACCGCCGAGTAAAGAAGGAACATGGTCGAGACCGCAAACACGTGGGCGTCCCGGTCCATCGACATCGCATGGATGAAGGTGACCCCGATGGGCGCCGAAATGCCGGTCGCCCCCTGCAAAATGCCCCCTCCCATGCCGGCCAGGGGGCCGGCGCGGCGGGCCAGCACCGGCCCGACCACGAAGTGGGGCGCGGCGAGGCGGAGGGCCACATAGACGAGCAGTATCACCCCCAATGTCAGTATCAGCGCCCGCTCCGGCAGGCTGGTCAGGGCCCAGGTGCCCAGGCCGATGCCCACGGCGCCACCGACCAGGAACAGCGGCAGGAAGGCCATGCGATCATCATGCCGAATAGCCCGAAAGCGCCAGACCTGCCAGGCATTGGTGAAGATCAGCGGCACGCACATCAGCCCCACCGCGTGCTGCAATCCGAAAAAGGTGGTGAGTACCGGTAGCGCCACCAGGGGCAGGCCCATGCCCGTCGCGCCCTTGACCACGGCGCCCGCTCCCAGCGCCATGACCATAATGGCCAGCGGTCCGAACTCAAATTCCATGCTTCTGATCCTCAAGGGCCGAACAAGATGGTTCGCCCAGACGCCAATCTACCCTTGTTATCACTAGAAGTTCTTGCTGCAACATCGTTTCTGGCGCGACCTGAGAAAGCCATTAGGTCACTAGACAGTTACATAGGTGTTGACTCGCTGTATCATTCGGTCGCAGGCTCGCGGGGCGAGAGCCGAAGACAGCGGTTCCACCACACACGGGAGGAAAAGACGATGAAGCAGTCTCTGCAAATTGTCCTGGCGTCGGGCTGTGCCCTGATGACGCTGGGAACGGCCATGACTTTTGCCCAGGAATGGAAGCCGGATCGGCCGATCAACCTGATCGTGCCTTGGGGCGCCGGCGGTTCGACCGACCAGGTTACCCGCGTCACTGCGCCCATCCTGGCCGAGGCGCTGGGCGTTGAGGTCGTGGTGGTCAACCAGCCAGGCGCCTCGGGCGCCATTGGCACTCAGGAAGTGCTTAACGCCCCGCGTGACGGTTACACCTGGACCGCCAACGCCATTGCCAACAATGCAACCTATTCGGTCACCGGTCTGCTTGAAGACACCGATATCGATGACTGGCATATCTATCTCTCGGTCGCCAATGTGCCGGTCGTTGCGGTGCCGACTGACAGCCAGTTCGAAGACTTTGGGCAGCTGCTCGAAGCCTTCCAGTCCGATGCCGGGCGCGGCATCAGCGTAGCCACGGCAGGCGTGACCTCTTCGGGCGGCACCGCCATCGCGGCGCTTTCCGATGCCGCAGGTGGCTTTGACTACAATATGATCACCTATGATGGCGGCGGACCCGCGGCTATTGCCACTGCGTCCGGCGAGGCCATGGTCACCACCCAGTTGGCGGTGGAACAGACCGAACTCATCCGCGGCGGCCGCCTGAAAGCACTGGCCGTGCTCTCCGACAAGCCGCTGGAACTCGACGGCGTCGATCCGATCCCGCCAGTCACCAACTGGCTGCCGGACATGCCACTCGCGCCGGATTATTTCGGCATCTTCATCCCCGCCGGCGTGCCCGACGAAGTGATTGCCACCATGGACAAGATCTGGGCCGAGCAGGTGATGAACTCCGAAGAGGTCAAGACCTATGCCGAAACCTTCGGCGCGGTCTTTGCTCCGTCTTATGGCGAAGAAGCTCGTGCGCTGGCCATGCCGGTGGTCATCCTCGAGGCCTGTTCCTCGGTCGAGCGCGGCGAAGCCGTCAACGATCCGTCCACGATCGGCATCGACTGCGAAACCCGCACCGAAGTGGGCATGTAAGGGACTGGGATCGAGGTTGATCGCCTCGGTCCCATTCCACCCTCCTGCTTGAGGGGAGGATAGAGCAGCCAGGCCCTTGGGGCTGTGGCAAATTCGGGGTAGGGGTCCAGCGGTGGATCACGCCAAGACCCCTACCCTCGTTCCTGCCGCAAGGGGAGGGACGCGAAGGCGCCGACCTTCCAGCTTCTCAGACAAGGCCTCCATGACTACCGATCCCGACACCCCGATCCCACCCGACGACGCATCTCAGCCCGGCATGGTCAAGGCCGACCTTCTGACGGGTCTCTTCTTTATCGTCCTCGGGCTGGCGATATTTTACGGCGCCTGGACCATGGATCGCCTGGACATTCGCCGTATCCATCCCATGACCGTGCCGGGACTTGTGCCGGGAATGCTGAGCGTTTCCCTGACTTTGTGCGGCGCCATTCTGTCCTTTCGATCCATCCGCTCACCGGCGCCGGATGGCTGGAAGCAATTGTCCGGCGCCCTGATTTCGGGCGCCGCCGGCCGGGCTGCCGCCGTCATGGTTTTGGCACTCATCTATACGCTGGGCCTTGTGGGCACGCTGCCCTTCTGGGCCGCGACCGGCCTGTTTGTCTTTGCCTTCATCCTCCTGTTCGAATGTTGGCTGGCCGAACCGCGACGACGAGTGCTCAACTCCCTACCATGGGCTCTGGGTCTGGCTGTCGTCACGGCAGGCGTGGTGACGCTGGTCTTCGAGCGCGCCTTCCTCGTCCGGCTGCCATAGGGATATTGGACCATGTTTGACGGCCTTATTATGCTGGGCGGTGGACTTGCCCACTTCCTGACCCCGCTCTCCCTGTTCAACATTGCCTGGGCAACCTTGCTCGGCATCGTCATTGGCGCCCTGCCGGGTCTCACCGCAACCATGGGCGTGGCCCTCTTGGTCACCCTCACTTACAAGATGGCGCCAGATCAGGCGATCTTGTGCCTGATGTGCATCTATTGTGGCGCCATCTATGGCGGCAGCCGCACCGCCATTCTCCTCGCCATCCCTGGCACGCCCGCCAGCGCCGCCACCACCCTCGACGGGCATCCCCTGGCCCTTCAAGGCAAGGCGGGCACGGCGATGGGCCTGGCCACCACGTCTTCGGCCCTGGGCACCATCATCGGTATTATTGCCCTGGCGCTGATCGCGCCGCTGCTGGCCGAGGCGGCGCTGAAGTTTGGCACTTATGAATTTTTCTGGCTGGCGCTGTTCGGCGTCATCATTTCGGGCCAGTTGACCGCCATCGATGATCCGCTCAAGGGCTATACCGCCGGTATTCTGGGACTTCTGGTTGCCATGGTTGGCATGGAGACGCTACATGCCCACCAGCGCTTCACCTTTGGTATCCCCTCGCTGGGTGGCGGCATCGACCTCATCCCGGCCATGGTCGGAGCCTTCGGCTTTGCAGAGATCCTGGGCGTGATGAAACGCACCGCCCAAGCCCGCATTATTTCTACGGGTGACCGCGTCATTCCGCGCTTCTCCGACGTCTTTCGGTACAAGTGGACCACCATCCGCTCGGGGCTCATAGGCACCTTTGTCGGCATCGTGCCGGGTGTCGGCGAGGATGTGGGCGCCTGGGCCTCCTACGCGGCGGCCAAGCGTGTCAGCAAGGAAAAGCACCTGTTCGGCAAGGGTAGTCAGGAGGGGCTGATCGCGGCGGAAACCGGCAATTCAGCTGTCATTCCGGGCGCCATGATCCCCACTCTCACACTGGCCCTGCCCGGTTCGGCGGCGGCGGCTGTGCTGATCGCCGCCATGTTTATTCATGGCATCCGTCCTGGCCCGCTGCTGATGACGGAAAATCCCGAATTCCTCTACCAGATCGTAGCCATCCTGCTGTTCTCCACATTGGCCATGCTGGTCTTCGGCCTAACCCTGACCAGGCCTCTGCTCACCGTGCTGCAGGTGCCGCGCGAGCGCCTGATGGCGGTGGTCTATGTGTTGTGCGTGGTGGGGTCCTTCGCCATCACCCAGCGCATGTTCGACGTCTATGTCATGCTCGGCTTCGGCATAATCGGCTTCATCCTGCGGGAGATGAAATATCCCATGGCGCCGCTCGTCCTGGGCATCATCCTGGGCGACCTGCTCGATCTCAACCTGCGGCGCGGGCTGTTGCTGACCAATGGCGATCCCAGCCCGTTCTTTACCCGGCCTATCAGTGCTGTTATCTGCGTCATCATTGTCCTGACCATCCTCATGTCCATTCCGGCGGTATCCAAACGTGTCAGATCCCTCCTCAACCGCGGTCGTGGAGACGCCTCGGCGCAAAGCTGAGACGGCCAAGCGCCCGCGCAACTCGGCCAAGACCAAGGCCTCTATCCTCGCCGCAGCGCGGGTGGAGTTTGCCGATCGGGGTTTTGAGGGGGCCAGGGTCGATGCCATTGCCGATCGGGCCGGCGCCAACAAGCGCCTGCTCTACCATTATTTCGGCAATAAGGAGGAACTGTACCAGGCGGTGCTGCTCGACGCCTATCAGGAGATCAGGCGGGGCGAACGGGCGCTCAGCCTTGATCAATACGATCCGGCGCAGGCCATGGACCGGCTGGTGCGCTTCACCTTCCGGCATTTCCTGGCCAATCCCTGGTTCCCGCGCCTGCTCGGTACCGAAAACATCGAGAATGCGCGGTTTCTAAAGACCCTTCCCGACATCAAGGCGCTGCATTCTCCGCTGGTGGGACAGATCGCCGCCATCATCGAGCGCGGTGCTGCCACCGGCGTCTTCCGTCGCGATGTCGATCCGGTGCAGCTCTATATTTCCGTGGCGGCACTGGGCTTTTTCTACGTGTCCAATACCGCGACGCTCTCGGTGATCTTCGAGCGCGACCTGACCAGCGTCAACATGGTCCAGGAACGCGAAGCTCATGCCGTGCAGATGGTGCTCGACTTCCTCAGAACCAAGCCGGTGTGAAGGCCCTTCTCCCTCCAGGGAGAAGGGAAGAGATGAGACGTTAAATATCCACTTCGTCATCGCCCAGCGCATGGAGCGCCTGGGCGGCTTGCTGCATGATGGCGGCAGCCTTGCGCTGCTGCTCCTGGTCGGCGCGGCGGACACGCTTGATGGCGTCCTTGAGTGTCTTGCGGGCCGCTTCAAGCTCGGGCGCCGCGTCCTGCATCGGGCGGTCCGGCCCGGCCTCGCGCTCACCCCAGTGCGGTGGCACATTGCCGTTCTCCGGGTCGCCGCCAAGGGGCCAGTCGGCCTTCACAAATTCTCGGAAGCGGTTCATCTGCGCGCCGGTCCGCGCCAGGAAGTCCAGCGTCGAAGACACCGCCTCGCGGTTTTCATCGAGATGCCGCTTGCCCGCATCGGTGATGGTGTAGAGCTTCTTGTTCCCGTCTGCCGCCGAGGTCACGTAGCCGGCTTCTTCGAGATAGGTCAGAGCCGGATAGACAATGCCGGGACTGGGTGAATAGACGCCATTGGAGCGCTCCTCCACCGCCTTGATCAGGTCGTAGCCATGCCGGGGCTGCTGCTCAATAAAGTAAAGTGCCACCAGCCGCAGGTCGCCGGAGGCGAGCATGCGGCCGACGCGGAAGCTGCCCCCAACACCGCCGAATTCCTCGTCCGCCATGCGCGCCATGCGGCCCCAGCCGCGTCGCGCCATGCGCTCGAACTGCCGCCAGTCCGGTTCGCCATTCTTCCAATAACTCATGACCTATCTCCAGATATGTCGCTCTCGCCCTTGTCTGAGAGATTGTAGCCCTAACTTTGCTCTTCAAGATATATCGTGAGATTATTTTGATGTCGCAGGATAACGAAAAGCCCCGGGTTTCGGCCCGGGGCTGTAAGGTCGATGGTGCTCGAATATCAGACCGGGTAGGCCGGTGCGTCACCGTCGCGGTCGAACTGCCCATGGCGGCGGAAGCGCCACATATAGGTGGGCAGTACATCGTCCATCGGCGTGGGGGTTATCCCGAAGGCGGCAAGCGTCCGCTTATTCTCCCGGGCTTCCTCCGACACGACATTGTCGATGCCGAGCAGGTCTACCTGGTCGGGCGTGATCAGGGGCTTGAACGGCAGGAACGCGAGAACGCTCGCCAGCAGTTTCATCAGCCCAGAGGGCACCGGTAGCAACGGTCGGTTGCGGCCGGCCTCGCGCAAGATGCGCTGCATCAGCGCCTCGTGGCTCTCCACATCCGGCCCGCCCAGTTCGTAGATGCGTCCGGTCTTGACCGCGCCTTCGGCGGCACGGGCAATGGCCTCGGCCACATCACCCACAAAGACTGGCTGGAACAGCGTCCGGCCCGCGATCAGCGGCATGATCGGGAACAGGCGCGCAAGCGTGCCCATCAGGTTGAAGAAGCCATCGCCCTGGCCGAACATGATCGAGGGACGGATCACCACTGCGGCGGGGAAAGTCGCCAGCACGGCCTCTTCGCCCTTGAGCTTGGAGGCGGCATAGGCGCTGACCTCGGTGGCCTTGTCGACGCCCAGGGCCGAGACATGCACCAGCGCCGTCGCGCCGGTCGCTTTGGCGGCGCGGGCCACGGCAGCAGCGCCCTCGACATGCACGGCGTCAAAGCGTTGCTTGCCGCCCTGATGGCCAATGCCAACCAGGTTGATGACCACGTCCGAGCCCGCGGCAGCGCGCCGCACCGAGGCTTCGTTTCTGAGATTGGCCTGCACCGGCATGACCTGGCCGACGCCGCCATACATGCGCACCTCGCCGGCCAGATCCGGACGGCGCACGGCTACGCGGATGCGATAGCCCTTGCGGGCCAGCAATTGCACCAGATGGTTGCCGACAAATCCCGACCCGCCGAAAATGGTGACGAGCTTGGGTTCATTGCGATCCATGGTGGGACTCCGTCAGATCAGCCTGGACTTCAGTTGAGACGCTTCTAGCGCAGCGCCCTTGCCCCTGTCGAGCCTTCCGATGCCGCGGTTCGCATGTCGGGCGACTTGACTCGCTGCAATGTTGTTCCCTATTTGTTCTGAAATCCAGACTTGAGGAGAAGCCTGATGAGCGACATGCATAGCTATGAGGGCCAATGCCATTGCGGCGCTGTCCGCTTCACGGCCCGGACTGACCTGGCCTCAATGGGCGATTGCAATTGCTCGCGCTGCCGACGCCTGGGCTGGGTCATGCAATCGGTGCCAGCGAACGATTTGACCCTCCATTCGGGGGAAGACCACCTGACGCTTTACCACTTCAACTCCGACCGGATCGACCACTTGTTCTGCAGGACCTGCGGCATAGAACCCTTCGCACGCGGCAGTGACGGCAAGGGTAATGAATTGGTGGTGCTCAACGTGAACTGCCTCGCAGGCGTCCCGCCGATTGATCGCAGCAGCATCAAACATTGGGACGGTGCAAACTTCTGACAATGGTGATCAAACCGCATTGACAATGCAAGGCCGCCGCCCTAGTTACACGCCCGTCGCCCAGATGGCGGAATTGGTAGACGCGCACGGTTCAGGTCCGTGTACCGCAAGGTGTGAAGGTTCGAGTCCTTTTCTGGGCACCAGTTTCTCAAAACCCCGATTGCAGCAGTGCGGTCGGGGTTTTGCTTTGTCCGGGGCTAGGCCGCGCAGACGCAGAAATTGTTCCCTTCCGGGTCGTTGAGCACCACATAGCCCTCACCGCGTCGGACCATGCTGGCACCCAGCCCGACCAGGCGCGCCACTTCCGCCTCTACATCCTCAGCGACGATATCGATATGAACGCGATTACGCGAAGGGCGTGGCCCCGGCCGCAGATGAAAGCAGAGTCGGGGTCCGGGCCCGGCCACCATGACGCTGGGATCGGTTTCCGGCGTGAATCCGAGCGCCGCCAGCCTTGCGATTTCGACTTCGTCATAGGGCAGCACCGCATAGCCATCGAGCGCTGCGGCCCAGAAGAGGGCCAGAGCGGAGGGCAGGTCGCTGTCGATGACGATGTCCTTGAACCGGGCCATGCCTCACCCTCCGTTTTGCCTATTCCGGCAGCCGCCCGCGCCCCCGGCGGGAGGCGACGAAGCCGGCAAGAATACCGGCCAGCGCGGCAATCAGAAACGGCCAGTGCCGCACCGACTGGAACACCGTGCCGCCCAGCCGCTCATGCGGGCGCACGTCAAGAGCCGCCATTTCGCCCGGGGCCAATTGTGCGGTGATCCGCCCCAACGGGTCGGTGGCAAAGGTAAGGCCGGTATTGGCGGCGCGGACAAGGCTCATGCCCTCTTCCACGGCACGCAGGCGGGCGTGGTGGGCGTGCTGGGCAGGGCCGATGGAATTGTCGAACCAGGCGTCATTGGTGACATTGAGCAGAAATTGCGCCCCGGCAGTTTCCCCCAGATCGCCCGAGAAGATGATCTCATAGCACACCAGCACCAGCGGCGCCGGCGCTGCGGGCAGGCTCATCAGTCGGCGTTTAATGTCGCCCTGCGACCAGCCTTCGGCGCCGGGAACGAACTGGGTGACGCCCAATTGCCTGAAGAACGCGCCAAAGGGGAGATATTCTCCGAAGGGTACCAGATGCGCCTTGTCGTAGCTGGCAACGACCTCGCCATCGCTATTGATGGCCACCACAGAGTTATAGGGCGGTTGCAGGGAAGCGTCCGCCCCGAGCTCATAGGGGCGACGAGGCACCCCGGCCAGCAGTGTCGCCTGGTCGGGCAGCATGCGGGCAATCCGCGCCAGCGCCTCGGGATAGGTTTCGAGAAAGAAGGGCAGGCTCGACTCGGGCCAGACCAGATGGGTAATGTCGGCCATCCCCTGGTCATTGGGATCCATGCGCATGTCCGAGAGCATCAGCAGCCGGTCGATCAGCGCCACCGGATCGACATTGCCGAAATCGGCATGTTCATGCACCAGCGGCTGCACCAGCCGGAGCGCCATGTCCTGCCGCTCGGTCGACACCGTGCCGCCCAGCCGGTTCCAGCCATAGCCAAGCTGAATGGCGATGACGAAGAGTGCCAGGAACAGCGGCGCCAAGCGCTGCGACAAGGGCCTGCCATCGCTCGGCCAGATCAGCGTCGGGGTCATGGCCAGCAATGGCGCAAGGAAAGTGAGGCCATAGATCCCGATCACCGAGGCGAGCTGCATCATCTCGTCGGTTCCCGTGAGGCTATAGCCCAGAAGATCGAACGGGAAACCGGTGAACACATGCCCGCGCGCATATTCAGCCGCCGCGAGCCAGGCGGCGAGGGTGAGGATACGCACCCATCCATGGCTCCAGGTCAGATGTGCCAAGGCACTGGCCAACCCCCAGAATAGGGCAATCAGCGCCGAGAGCGCCAGGATCGCGAAGGGCATGGCGCCCAACACCCACCCACCATCGACAAGAAAAGCTGCGCCCAGCCAGTGGAAAGCAACGAGGAAATAGCCAAGGCCAAAGGCAAAGCCGATGGCAAAGGCGGGTCCGAAGAGGCGCCGCCAGCCGCTGAGGCGCTCGGCCCCGTCCAATGCCCACACCCAGACGGGCATGGCGAAGAACAGGGCGGGCAGAATGAAGAAGGGCGGCACCGACAGCCCGGCAATGGCCCCCGCCACCAGCAGCAGCACGAAGCGGCGCCAGCCATGGCTCAGCATGGCAGTTTCTGCCAGCCAGGTCATGGGCGTATAGGAGGCGAATCAATAGACATGGGGGCAAGGTGGTCGCGCCGGTGATGGGCGTCAAGGCGATGGACTTGGCGCCGGGCCGGAGCTAGGAGTGCGATGCGTCTTGACGGTCATAGCAATGCCATTCCCGCGATCGCGGGGATCCCTGTTCGCCGGCAGAACAGCAACGGAGAGTCCCGCCTTTGCGGGAATGACACGGTGATGGAACCGGACCGCAGCAAGCGGCCGGTCCACCGTCCAGGAATTGGCGCATGACCCATCCCATCACCCTCGCCATCGACACCGCAGCGCCGCGCCTGCAACTGGCGCTCTGCCTCGCCGATGGTCGTGTGGACGTTCTGGTGGAGGACATTGCCAAGGGTCATGCCGAAATCCTGTTTGACCGGCTGGGCCTGCTGCTGGCCCGCAATGGCCTGGGTTATGAGCAGGTCGAGCGGGTAGCGGTGACCACCGGGCCAGGCTCTTTCACCGGGCTGCGCATCGGCCTGTCGGCGGCGCGCGGGCTGGGGATGGCGCGAAAGGTGCCGGTGCTCGGTATTCCAAGCCTCCTGGCGATCTCGCTTGGGGCTGCCGAGGGGCCGGTCGCCGTGCTGCTGGACGCGCGAAGAAGCGAGGCCTATTTCGAAGCCTTCCCGGCGCCTGGCGTGGTCGGATCGGGGCCGATCCTGCTCCCGATCGACACTGCACGCGCCAGCGTTCCGCCCGGCGCCCGGCTGATCGAATCGCCTTTCGTGGAAATCGCCGCCATGGCCCGCTTTGCCGCCCATGCCGATCCGGCGGCCTATCCCCCCCATGCCAGCTATGTGCGCGATGCCGATGCCAAGCCGCAGGATGCCGCCCGCATTCCGAGGCGACTGTCGTGATGAAGTTCTGGATGGCCCCCGGGGGGCTGCATGTCGAGCCGGCGGAAACCCGGGACGCCAGGGAACTGGCGCGCATCCACGCGCAGGGTTTCTATCGGGGCTGGCCGAGCGCCGATTTCGCCAGCTTTCTCGATGACCGGGCAACGCCCGCCTATATCGCCTGCGACGCCCGCCGCCGCATTGCCGGCTTTGCCCTCATTCGCACCGTGGCCGATGAGGTCGAGCTGCTCACCATTGCCGTGGACCCGCGCTGGCGGGGCAAGGGGGTCGGGAGGGCGTTGATGGATGCGGTCTTTGCCGATCTCATGCTGTCGCCGGCCCGCCGCATGTTTCTCGAAGTCGACGAACAGAACCTCGCTGCCATCCGGCTTTACGAGAAACTGGGCTTTGCCACGATCTCGTCGCGAAAAGGCTACTATCCCCGCCCTGATGGCAGTGCGGCAACGGCGCTTGTCATGGCGCGTGATCTTGGCTAACCCGTTCTCAAGGGCAATTGGGCCGGGAGCGATGGCTTGAACAGGAACTCCGCCGAACCGACCCTGGAGGAAGCCTGTGTCGCACGCGGCATGCGCATGACCGACCAGCGCCGCACCATTGCCCGGGTCATCGAGGACAGCTCCGACCATCCAGACGTTGAAGAACTCTATCGCCGCGCCTCGGCGCTGGACCCGCGCATTTCGCTCTCCACCGTCTATCGCACGGTGAACCTGTTCGAAGAAGCGGGTCTCGTCACCAAGCATGACTTCAAGGACGGCCGCGCCCGTTTCGAGCTGATCCCGGACGAGCACCACGATCATCTCATCGACATTCGCACCGGCACGGTGATCGAGTTTCGCAATGAGGAGATCGAGGCCATCCAGGAGGTGATCGCCAAGCGCCTGGGCTACAAGCTGGTCGATCACCGGCTCGAACTCTATGCCGTTCCCCTCACCGACAGGAAGGGCAAGGACGTGCCGCCCAAATGAATTTTGCCACGCTCCATGCTGGTCGCGCTCAATCGGGAACAAGTTTACCGGTTAAGCCTAACAGGCGTTCCGGCTTTTCTCATTAACGCCCCGTTAGCTATGACTGGCTCCGTAGAAATACGGAGGCGGTCATGTTTTGGGAAGTTCTGGCAATCTGGGCCATCGTTGCGGCCACTCTGGTCTGGTTCGTGCGGGACGAGAAGCGCTTGCGCCTTGACCGGCTCGCGGCCCGTGCCCGACAATTCGCCACCGGATCGGCCTGGCGCCATCGTGATGCGGCGCCGCCGACCCCGGTCCCTGCCCCCCGGCCCGCACCGCGCAGCGCCACCGATATACAGCGTAGGTTCATCGAGGAATTGCAGCAGCGCGCCGGCTAGGATGTTTCACTGGCGACCGGACCCATATGCTGCTTGAGCCGGCCGACAATGTCGGCCGCCTTGACCATCAGCCCAAGCTCGATATCGTCCTCGCTCATGCCGTCGCGCACATCCATCCAGACCGGCACCATGAGCTCATGGCGCACTTCCTGACCGCCGATGGTTTCCAGCAGGACGGCCCGGACTTTGCCGGTTATGCGGTGGGAAAGCGTGGGATGGGGCTGGCGTTCGGCTAAGGCTATATCGATCAATTCAACACTCATAACTGGCTCCGCAGAGCCCCCGATGGCCAGACTGGCCACCGGTGGTTCACTGAGCCTTAACGGCGTCGCCCCGCATCGGGTTCTCCACAGGAGCGACGAAATCAGACAATGTTGCTATTCGGCATCAAGGAAATGGCCGGGGCGTTGATGGCGCGATCAGCACGGATACATCCGATCCCGATCGGGGGCACCGGTGGGAGATTTGCTACACACGAACGGCGTGTTCGACGCGACCCGCCTCACCAAAGATGCGCAGATAGCGCGCGATCTCAGCGCTGTCACCACTTGCCTTGGCCGGATTGTCTGACAGTTTGACCGCTGGCCGCCCGTTGGCCTCGGACACCTTGGCCACGATGGAGATGGGTTTGAGGCCCGGATTGGGTTCGGGCGCGCAACCTTCGAAGTCATTGGTGAGGTTCGTGCCCCAGCCAAAGCCCATGCGCACCTTGCCATCGAAGTGGAGATACGCCTCTTCGATCATGTCGACATCGAGCCCGTCCGAGAAGATCAGCAGTTTTTCCTTCGGATCGCGGCCGCGTTCCTTCCAGAATTCAATAATCCTTTCACCACCGGCGATGGCCGGGGCACTGTCCGGCCGGAAGCCAGTCCAGTCGGCCACCCAGTCGGGCGCGTCGCGGAGAAAGGCATCGGTGCCGAAGGCATCGGGCAGGACGATGAGCAGGTTGCCGCCATAATAGCTCTTCCAGTCCTGCAGCACCCGATAGGGCGCCTCGCGCAACTCCTCGTCGGAGCGGGCCAGCGCCGCCAGCACCATGGGCAGCTCATGGGCATTGGTGCCCAGGGCCTCGAGGTCATTGTCCATGGCCAGCTTGACGTTGGACGTGCCGGTCATATTGGCGCCGATCCCTTCCTTGAGCGCCTCCACGCACCAGCGCTGCCAGAGGAAGGAATGGCGGCGGCGGGTGCCGAAATCGGAGATCTTGAGGTCGGGAAGCTTGGCCAGCCGCTCGACCTTTTCCCACATCCTGGCCTTGGCGCGGGCATAGAGCACGTCGAGCGTGAACGGCCCGTAATGCTTCATGGCGGCGCGCGAACGCAATTCATTGATGATGGCCAGTGCCGGAATTTCCCACATGGTGGTTTCGGCCCAGAGGCCCGGAAATTCCAGCACGAACTGCCCGTCACGCTTTTCAAGGCGGTATTCGGGGAGCTGGAAATGCTCCAGCCAGCGCAGGAAACCAGGCTGGAAAATCTGCCGCGAGCCATAGAAGGTGTTGCCCGCCAGCCAGATCATTTCCTTTTTTGAAAAGCGAAGGGTGCGGCAATGATCGAGCTGGGCGCGCAGCTCGTCGATGTCGATCTCCTCGGCCAGCCGCACCGATGAGGTGCGGTTGATCAGGCTGAACGTGGCCCCGACCTTGGGATAGAGCCCCCAGATCATCTGCAGCATCAGCAGCTTGTAGAAATCGGTGTCGAGCAGGCTCCGCACGATCGGATCGAGCTTGAACGTGTGATTGTAAACCCGCCGGGCAATATCGGTATAGGTGGCCATGAGATTCCTCGATGCGCGGCAGGTTTGTAACGCGGCGACGCCGTCGATGAAAGCCGCCAAGCGGGCAAAGGGTTCGCTCGCAGGCAGGTTGATGCGCCGCCCGGTCCGAGGGCGTCGCGGAGACTGAGTAGAGCGGGGTCCCGAGACGGCTCGCGTCCCAAGGTAAAGTAAAAAACGAAACGAAAGCCGTCTCGGGACGCTAGCCATTCGCGCGTAGCGCACATGGCCTTCTCGCCTCAAATCTCTCCACAGGAGAGATTTGCCCTTCGGGACGGATCGAAGTTTCTCGTTAGGCAGGACCTTGCTGGACTATTCCGGGGACCGCATCAAAGTGCAGCCCATGATGTCCGAACTCTCATCCACCGCCCACCAGACCATGGCCGCAAGCGGCTGCTCCATGCTCGGCTTTCTCTCCCGCAACCGTTCGCTGCAGTCCGCCCTTTCGCGAGGGGAATAGGTGGGAGTATGGGGGATGACTTGGGACCGGGGATTACTTTTTGATTGTTGGCTTTGATGGAGCTTCCGCTTCAAATCGCAGATCCTAAAGAGCCAGCTGAAACCGCTCGAAACGCCCAAGCTCGTTATCGATTGCCGCCCTTGCATCGACACCAACCTGTTCGAGCCAGCTCCACTTCTGAATGAGCAGCTTGCCTGCTTGCCGGTCGGTCTTCAAATCAATGGCGGCCACAACGCGGTCATTCACCAGCACCGGCAGGGCAAAATAGCCATATTGGCGCCTCGCCGCCGGCACATAGGCTTCGAAGATGTGATCATAGTCGAACAGCAGCTTGAGCCGCTTGCGCTGGATGATCAGTGGGTCGAAGGGCGAGAGGACATGAACGCGGTTGGCGGAGGCGGGGGCCACAGTATCCAGCGCCTCCGGCGACGCCCAATGCGGCACTTTTTCAGCGCCCTCGATGCTGATCGGCACCAATTGCCGGCGCTTGACCCGAGCCTCGATCAATTCGCGCACCCCCATCTTGGCCGGCGCATTGAGATGGCAGATCGAATCCAGGCTCACCACGCCCTGGCTGCGCAGCGCCCGGTCGAGGAGATAGGCCGTCACCTGCCGCGCCGTTGCCGGGCGGGGGCTCTTGTCCCAGCCGAAATGGCGCTGCGTCAAATCATAGGTCTTGAGCATGCCCTCGCGCGCCGCAATGGCCACGAGGCCCTGATAGAACATCAGCTGCAGCACCCGCTTGCTTGGCTTGCGGCTGGCCCAGGGATGGGTCTTGTCGACCAGCTCGTCATCATCGATGTCGCGGATGGAGAGCGGCCCCTCCTTTTTGAGCCTCTTCGTCATGGCGCTGATTTCGGCCTTGGTCACCGAGCCGAACCAGGCGCTGGGCTTGTCGCGATAGGTCTTCATGGCGGGGACGAAAAACGGCAGATCGGCGCTCGGCACATAGCTCAGCGCGTGGGTCCAATATTCGAACACCGACTTCTCCGCCGATTGCAGCGCGGCCAGATCGTTTCTGCGATAGTCGGGAATGCGCGAATAAAGAATGTGATGGTGGCAGCGCTCGATCACATTGATGGTGTCGATCTGCACATAGCCCAGTTGCTCGATCGCCGCCTGCGCAGCGCCGGGGCCGGACCCGAAAGGCGTGGTCTCGTCAAGCCTCTGGGCCCGCATCCAAATGGCTCGGGCCTGGGCGGCGGTGAGAGGGAGGGGTTTCTTGGGCACGAGCGATTCCTGAGGACTGACGGAACGATGTCAGATCAGGGGGAAGTGTCAAATGGGGTCAGGAGGGGTGAACTGCTGCGTCCATAGTCGCTTCTTGGACAATGCTCTTCCAGACGCGGCCTTAAGATACGTTTCAAAGGCGGTGGCACGCACCTTGTCTTCAAAAGCCAAGTACGTCTTCATCTCCCAGGGCCTGAATTTAGCCGTGTGACGAACTGCGCCCGCATTGTGCCGATCTAGGCGTTCGCGAAGATCCGAGCCCCCAACAACTTCGGCACATATCATAGGGGAAATCGGGACGTCCGTCTTCTTTGCCTTCGGCAGCTTCGCCGCGCTTTCGCCAGTGACCTGAAGGATCTTAGTGCAAGCCTCACGGGGCCTGCCGAGCCGAAGCTGCGAAGCAGCAAAGGCTGGTGGAGCCAAGCGGGATCGAACCGCTGACCTCTTGCATGCCATGCAAGCGCTCTCCCAGCTGAGCTATGGCCCCATCCGGCAAGGCAGCGAAACGCGAGGCCTTGCGATAGTCTTGGGATCGTCAGGGCGACTGCCCGTCCGAAGCGAGGCGGAACCTATTGGATCATCCCGCCGCATGCAAGTGTCTAGATGACACTTTTTTGCACTGCCGGACAGAATTCCCGCCCGGCAGAAAAATATCAATCAGATCAACGATCTTCGTCGTTGCCGACGTCAAAGCCGAGGCTGTCGTCCTCGTCTTCGTCCTCTTCGAGGAACACGTCTTCCTCGTCGTCGGCCAACTCTTCGTCGACCTCGACATCCTCGACGTCATCGGGGACTTCGTCGCCGCTCTCCTCGGCGTCGGCCTCTTCGAGGCTGACGATTTCGGGCGCTGCCACGTCCTCGACTTCTTCTTCTTCCTGCTCGTCCTCGTCAGCCACCTTGCGGGCGGTCACGGGGCTGGGCTTGCCGGGGAGAGTCTCGAAGAAGGACCGCGGATAGCTCTTGCCGGTATAGGGCGAGACAATCGGGTCCTGGTTGAGGTCGTAGAATTTCTTGCCGGTATCTGGATCGGTGCGCTTGGTACCGCGTTCGCTGGCCATCTCTCATGCCTTCTCGGAAAAGGAGAATTCCGGGCGCGCCTGATGCCGCGCGCGCCCATTTCGGTCAGTCCGGTTATGAGCAAAGCCGGGCCCTGTCAAACGCTAAATGCGGCGCCGGAGCCTCGTTTTGCCATTCCCCCGCTTTCCCGTCCAATCGCGCCCGGCCCCTTGCCCCCGCCCGCCGGCCTCGCTATCGGCTAAGTTCCGCCCCGCTCAGCAAGAGGGACAAGTCATGATTATCGCTGTCGACGGTCCGGCCGCCTCGGGCAAGGGGACGCTGGCTTCGGGCCTGGCGCATCATTATCGTCTGCCCCACCTTGATACCGGCCTGCTCTATCGCGCTGTCGGGCTGGCCGTGGCCGACAAGGAAGACGGGACTGACTTTGAAAGCGCCGCCATCGCCGCCGCACGAGCGCTCGATGCCGCTCATCTCAAGAATCTCGCCGCACTCACCGCCGCCCAAACCGGGGTGCTGGCCTCCAAGGTTGCGGTCATCGCCGAGGTGCGGGCGGCCCTGTTCGCGTTTCAGCGCAGCTTCGCCACCCAGCCCGGCGGTGCCGTACTGGACGGACGCGATATTGGCACGAAAATCTGCCCCGACGCGGATGTGAAACTGTTCATCCAGGCCGACAGCAAGGCGCGCATGGAGCGCCGGGCAAGGCAATTGGAGGGGCGGGGCCAGGCAGTGGATCGCTATGCGCTCTATCACCAGATCGAGGAGCGCGACGCCCGCGACATGCTCAATCCCCATGGCGGCTTCTACCAGGCCGAGGACGCGCACTTGCTCGATACGACACAACTCGGTATAGAGGCCGCACTCCGCGCTGCCATCGCGATTGTCGATCGGATCATGGCGCTCAAGGCAGGGGGGCAATCGCCCTCCTAATTTCCTCCTTGGGGCCCGTCCGCCACGACCATCACCAAAGCCGCTGGCCCGGACTTATGAAAACTGAATTCCTCCTGTCAGAGAAGCGGTGCTCCGTGCGCCGGCTTCGGCATTTGCCGAAGCGGACCCGCATTCGGCCAGGATCAAACCCTCAACCACCGGCGCACCGGAGAAATGACTTGGCACAGCAGACTGTGACGAAAGACGATTTTGAATCGATGCTCCTCGACTCCTTTGTCGACAACGATGCCGCCGAAGGCAACGTGGTCAAGGGTCGGGTTGTCGCCATCGAAAAAGACCTCGCCATCATCGACGTGGGTCTCAAGACCGAAGGCCGCGTGCCTTTGAAGGAATTCGGCCAGGCCGGCCGCGACGGCACCATCACCGTGGGTTCGGAAGTCGAGGTCTATGTCGACCGCGTCGAGAACGCGATGGGCGAGGCTGTCCTCAGCCGCGAGAAGGCTCGCCGTGAAGAGAGCTGGGTCAAGCTCGAAGAGAAGTACAACGCCAATGAGCGCGTTGAAGGCACCATCTTCAACCAGGTCAAGGGTGGCTTCACCGTTGATCTCGAGGGCGCCGTTGCCTTCCTGCCGCGCTCGCAGGTGGACATTCGTCCGATCCGCGATATCGCGCCGCTCATGAACGTGCCGCAGCCCTTCCAGATCCTCAAGATGGACAAGCGTCGCGGCAATATCGTCGTCTCGCGCCGTGCCATTCTCGAAGAATCGCGCGCCGAACAGCGTTCGGAAATCGTCCAGCAGCTCGAAGAGGGCCAGGTGGTCGATGGCGTGGTCAAGAACATCACCGATTATGGTGCGTTCGTTGACTTGGGCGGTATCGACGGCCTGCTGCACGTTACCGACATTGCATGGCGTCGCGTCAACCACCCGTCTGAAGTGCTGACGATCGGCGAGACCATCAAGGTCCAGATCGTGCGCATCAACCACGAGAGCCACCGCATCAGCCTGGGCATGAAGCAGCTCCAGTCCGATCCGTGGGAAGGCATCGAGGCCAAGTATCCGATCGAGGCCAAGTTCACCGGCCGCGTGACCAACATCACCGATTACGGTGCATTTGTTGAGCTCGAACCCGGCATTGAAGGCCTGATCCACGTCTCGGAAATGAGCTGGACCAAGAAGAACGTCCATCCCGGCAAGATCGTCTCGACCTCCCAGGAAGTCGAAGTGGTCGTGCTCGAGGTGGATCCCGACAAGCGCCGCATCTCGCTGGGCCTCAAGCAGACCCTGCAGAACCCGTGGGAAGCCTTTGCCGAGAAAAACCCGGTTGGCGCCACCATAGAAGGCGAAGTCAAGAACAAGACCGAATTCGGCCTGTTCATTGGCCTCGAAGGCGATGTGGACGGCATGGTTCACCTCTCCGATCTCGATTGGCAGAAGTCGGGCGAAATCGCGCTCGACGACTACAATCGTGGCGACATGGTCTCGGCCAAGGTGCTCGACGTCGATGTCGAGAAGGAGCGCATTTCGCTCGGCATCAAGCAGCTCGCTGCTGAAGGCATTGCCGATACCGGCGCCTCCGATGGCACCGGCCTGCGCAAGAACGCCGTGGTCACCACCGAGGTTGTCGAAGTCAACGATGGGGGCATTGAAGTCCGTATCGCCGACAGCGAAGTGACGGCCTTCATCCGCCGCGCCGACCTCAGCCGCGACCGTAATGACCAGCGTCCGGAGCGTTTCTCCAAGGGCGAAAAGGTCGATGCGCGCATCACCCAGTACGACCGCAAGACCGGCCGCATCCAGCTCTCGATCAAGGCGCTCGAAATCGCCGAAGAACGCGAAGCCGTGGCCAATTTCGGTTCGTCCGATTCGGGCGCATCGTTGGGCGACATCCTCGGCGCCGCGCTTAAGGGTCGCGACGACAAGTAAGCCTCGCGCTGATCTGCAAACCCTCGACCCGCGCCATTGGTGCGGGTCGTTTTGTGACAGGACCAAGCCATGATCCAGTTCAGAGACGTCGCCTGGCGCGCCATGAGCGGATATGATTTTGGCGCGGTGTCCGAAATCGCCAACAAGGTGCATCCCGGCTTCTTCGAGGCTGAAGCGGTGCTCGAGGAAAAATTCGGGCTCTATCGCAACGGTTGTTACCTGCTTGAAGTGGGCGAGAAGCCCGCCGGCTATGTGCTGAGCCACCCCTTCAAACGCGGCAGCCTCCCCGCACTCAATACGCTTTTGGGGGCCATCCCGCCTGATGCCGACAGCTATTACATCCACGACCTGGCGCTTTTGCCCCTGACCCGCGGGGTCGGCGCCGCCGGCAAGATTTTGGCCGCGCTCACCAAGCATGCAGAGGTGATGGGCTATCCCAGCATGAGCCTCGTTGCGGTCAACAATTCACAGCCCTTCTGGGAAAAGCAGGGCTTTATGGTCGAGGACCGTCCCGAGCTGGCCGGTAAACTGGCGGCCTATGAGGATGCCGCCCGATATATGGTCAAGGTGCTGCGCTGAGCGCCTTCCTTGCCATCCTGCGCCCTTGACGGTACCTGAAGGGCGATCTGGAGTAGACCGCCGTGACCGATCCGACCCCACATGAATATCTTGCCGCTGACCGCTATCGCCGCTCGCGCGGGGTCTGGCGCATACTGGCGCTGCTGGCGGTCATTGTCGCTATCCTGGCGCTGGTCGGGCGCTTCGCGCTGCCCTCGGCGCTTGAGGGCGACCGCATCGCGCGTCTGGTCATTTCGGGCACCATCACCACCGACCCGGCCCGTTCAAGGACCATCGACGCGCTGATCGAGGACGCGGCGGTCAGGGCGGTGATCGTGGCCATCAATTCGCCCGGCGGCACCACCGCGGGCGGCGAGGAACTATATGAGGACCTGCGCCGGCTCTCTGCCGCAAAGCCCGTGGTCTCCACCATCGACGAACTGGGCGCTTCTGCCGCCTATATGACTGCCATTGCCACCGACCGCATCTTTGCCCGGCGCCTGTCCATCGTGGGCTCCATCGGCGTGCTCTACCAACACGTCAATGCCGGCAAGCTGCTCGACACTATCGGCATCGATCTCGACAAGGTCGCTTCCGGTCCGCTCAAGGCCGAGCCTGACTATGACGAACCGCTGGACGGGGCGCCGCGCGCTTCGATCGCCGAACTGGTGGAGGACAGCTTTGCCTTTTTCGTGGACATTGTCGCCGAGCGGCGCGGCCTTAGCCGTCCAGCGACGCTGGCCTTGGCCGATGGCCGCATCATGACCGGCCGCATCGGCATCCAGACCGGGCTGATCGATGCCATTGGCGGCGAATACGAGGCTCTGCAATGGCTCGAAGCCGAGCACGGGATCGAACCCGAAACGACGGTCCGGACCGTCTGGCCGATGGAAACCGGCGAATTTTCCTGGCTTGGTGACTTTTTGGGCAGCTCGGTCCGCCGTCTTGTCGGGCTTCCTGCCGAAGGCATTGTGATGCTTGACGGTTTGGTCTCGCTTTGGCAGGTTGATCGAACCCCCTGACATGGGGACGAGGGGTGTACACCGGAGCCTTTGATGATCAAGTCTGAACTTGTCGAAAAGCTCGCCGCGGAAAACCCGCATCTGTTCCAGCGTGACATCGAGAACATCGTCAATGCGATCCTCGATGAGATCGGGGACGCGATGGCGCGGGGCGACCGGGTGGAGTTGCGAGGCTTTGGCGCTTTCTCGGTGAAGAACCGCCCGGCCCGGGTGGGGCGCAATCCGCGTACCGGCGAGCAGGTGGATGTGGGCGAAAAATACGTACCGCAATTCAAGGCCGGCAAGGAAATCCGGGAACGGCTGAACCGTTCCTGATATATTTGCCGCCAGAACAGGGACCGGAGCCACGCGCTCCACTGGAAGCCTCATGGTCAACAAAATTGTCGGCTGGCTCGTTCTGGTGCCGCTCTCGGCGCTGCTGATCGCCTTTGCGCTGGCCAATCGCCAGCTGGTGGGCGTCAACATCAATCCCTTTGTCGGGCCTATCGAGAGCGATGTTTCCGGTTATGGCATTCCGCTCTTTGTGGTGCTCTATGTGGTGCTGCTGATCGGCGTCTTGCTTGGCGGCACGGCCAGCTGGTTTGCGCAGGGGCCGCATCGCCGGCGCGAGCGCCATTGGCGGCGCGAAGCCCAGCAATTGAGCCAGGAGCTCGAAACCCTTCGCCGGCGCAATGGCCAGACTGGCACCACACCGCTTGGCGAAGTCGATGATCTGCTGGAACTGCGATGATGGACGGCGCAGTTCGGCTAGTCTGTTTGTTTCCGTTCCATTGAGCCCTCACCGACTATGGCCGATCCCCTGATCGTCAAAATCTGCGGCATCAAGACCCATGACATGCTCGACGTTGCCATCGCGGCCGGCGCCGACATGGTGGGCTTCATGCATTTCCCGCGCTCTCCGCGACATGTCTCTATCGATGAACTGGGCGGGCTGATCTCGGCCGCGCGTGGCCGCATCGAAAGCTGCGTGGTGCTGGTCAATCCGGACAATTCCAGCGTTGCCGAAGTGGCGGCGTTCGGCCCGGACTGGATCCAGCTGCATGGGCCCGAAACCCCCCATCGCGTCGAGGCCATCCGCGCCGAGGCCGGGGTCGAGATCATGAAGGCCCTGCCCATCGGTTCGGCCGATGACGTGGCCCATGTGGCCGACTTTCTTGAGGTTGCCGACCGCGTGCTGCTCGATGCCAAGCCGCCCAAGGGCGCCGATCGGCCGGGCGGTCTGGGCGAAAGCTTTGACTGGGGCCTGCTCGAAGTGCTTGACCCATCCATCTCCTTCATGCTTTCCGGGGGCCTGACGCCGGACAATGTGGCTGCGGCCATCGCCCGGGTGAAGCCTTTCGGGGTGGATGTCTCCTCCGGCGTTGAGCGCGCCCCGGGCGTCAAGGACAAAAAGCTGATCGAGGCGTTCATCCGCAACGCCCGGGCGGCCGTATAGGAGCAGCGAGCCGGGTTTTCTCGGCTGCGCCGAGAGGACCAAATGGACGGCACCAATTCCCTGCGCAACGGCCCGGACGAGCATGGCCGTTTCGGCATCTATGGCGGGCGCTTCGTCGCCGAAACCCTGATGCCGCTGATCCTGGACCTCGAGCACGAATATCGTGCCGCCAAGGCCGATCCCGATTACGCGGCGCAGCTCAAGGACCTGGCGACCCATTACACCGGCCGCCCCAGCCCGCTCTATTTCGCCGAGAGGCTGACCGAGCACCTGGGCGGCGCAAAAGTGTGGTTGAAGCGCGAAGAGCTCAATCATACCGGCTCACACAAGATCAACAATTGCCTCGGGCAGATCCTCCTCGCCAAGCGCATGGGCAAGAGCCGTGTCATTGCCGAAACCGGCGCCGGCCAGCATGGCGTGGCAACGGCCACGGTCTGTGCCAAGTTTGACCTGCCCTGCACCATTTTCATGGGTGCCACCGATGTCGAGCGGCAGATGCCCAATGTCTTGCGCATGAAGATGCTGGGTGCCGAAGTGCGGCCCGTAACCGCCGGCGCCGGGACGCTCAAGGACGCCATGAACGAGGCGCTGCGTGACTGGGTCACCAATGTGGATTCGACCTATTATTTGATCGGTACGGCGGCGGGTCCACATCCCTATCCGGAGATGGTACGCGATTTTCAGTCGGTCATCGGCACCGAATTGAAGGAGCAGTTCCGCGAGGCCGAGGGTCGGTTGCCCGACGCGGTGGTCGCCTGTGTCGGTGGCGGCTCCAATGCCATCGGCACCTTCCATGCCTTCCTCGATGATCCCGAAGTGGCACTCTACGGCGCCGAGGCGGGCGGGCACGGCATTGAGGTCGAAAACGGCCATGCCGCCTCCATGACCGGGGGCCGGCCCGGCGTGCTGCATGGCAATCGCACCTATCTGTTGCAGGACGCGGACGGGCAAATTCTCGAGGGTCATTCCATCTCGGCGGGCCTCGACTATCCCGGCGTCGGCCCCGAACATTCCTGGCTGCATGATACCAAGCGCGTCACCTACGCGCCGGTCACCGATAATGAGGCGCTCGAGGCCTTCCAGCTTTGCACCAGGATGGAAGGCATCATCCCGGCGCTCGAAAGCGCCCATGGCCTGGCGCAGGTGATGAAAGTTGCCCCGATGATGGGCAAGGATCAGTCGATCGTGCTGTGCCTGTCGGGCCGCGGCGACAAGGACGTGGAAAGTGTCGGCAAATATCTGGGGCTGCTGAAATAATGACTTCCCGCATCGACGCACGCTTCGCCGAACTCAAGGCCGTCAACCGCCCCGCCCTCGTGACCTTCATCATGGCGGGAGATCCGGATCTCGCGACCGGCCAGGCGATCCTCGATGCCCTGCCACAGGCCGGTGCCGATGTGATCGAACTTGGCATGCCATTTTCCGATCCCATGGCCGATGGCGTGGCGATCCAGCTGGCCGGGCAGCGGGCGCTCACCGCAGGCCAGTCCTTGACTGGCGTGCTGGGCATGGTGGAAGACTTCCGTCGCAGGGACGAGACCACCCCCATCGTGCTGATGGGCTATTACAATCCGATCTACATATATGGCGTTGATCGCTTCCTCACCGATGCCAAGGCGGCCGGCGTCGACGGCTTGATCGTGGTCGACCTGCCTCCCGAAGAGGATGGTGAGCTTTGCCTCCCTGCCCTCAAGGCCGGGATCAACTTCATTCGCCTCACCACCCCGACCACCGATGACAAGCGCCTGCCGGCTGTTCTCGCCAATACCTCGGGCTTTGTCTATTACGTCTCGATGACGGGGGTCACTGGCGCTGCGATCAAGTCGCGCGGCGCAGTGGGTGACGCGGTGCAGCGCATCAAGAGCCATACCGGACTACCGGTGGCGGTCGGCTTCGGCATCAAGACAGCAGAGGACGCCGAGGAAATCGGCCGCCATGCCGATGGCGTTGTCGTGGGCTCGGTGCTGGTCGATGCGGTGCGCACCTCGCTGGTCGATGGCCGGCCGACCGAGGGCACGGTCGCTGCCGTTCGCGACCTCGTGGCGGATCTGGCCAGCGGCGTCCGGCGGGCGAGAGGTTAACGCTGTCCACAGCCATCCCGCTCAGCGCTTTGCGGCTTTGGGCAGGCCTGATAAGAATTGCCACAATTGACGACTACGTGATCCGCCAAGATCACTGCGAAAGGCCGCGCCATGAACTGGATCGACAATTTCGTCCGCCCCAAGATCCGCTCCTTCCTCTCCAACAAGCGGGAGACGCCGGAAAATCTCTGGGTCAAGGACCCCGAGTCGGGCGAGATGGTGTTCTATCGCGATCTCGAGGCCAATCAGTGGGTGGTGCCCAATTCGGGCTATCACATGAAGATCAAGCCGGCTGACCGGCTGGCGACCTTCCTTGACGATGGCAAATACGACCTGGTGCCGGTGCCCTCCGTGCCGGTCGATCCGCTGAAATTCCGCGACCAGAAACGCTATACCGACCGCTTGCGCGAAAGCCGCGCCAAGACCGGCTATGAAGACAGCGTCATCATCGCCACCGGCAAGCTCTATCAGCGCGCCGTGACCGTGGGCATCCAGGATTTCGATTTCATGGGCGGCTCGCTCGGCATGGCCGCCGGGCAGGGGATCATCACCGGTCTCGAAACCGCTGCGCGGCTCAAGACCCCCTTCGTGCTCTTTGTTTCCTCGGGCGGCGCCCGCATGCAGGAGGGCGTGCTCTCCCTCATGCAGATGCCGCGCACCACCGTGGCCGTGCTGCGCCTGCGCGAAGCGGGCCTGCCCTTTTTCGTGGTGCTGACCAACCCGACCACCGGCGGCGTCACCGCCTCCTATGCCATGATCGGTGATGTGCATCTGGCCGAGCCGGGCGCCCTGATCGGCTTTGCCGGCCAGCGCGTCATCGAGCAGACAATCCGCGAAAAGCTGCCGAAGGGCTTTCAGCGCTCGGAGTATCTCCACAGCCACGGCATGGTCGATATGGTGGTACATCGCCACAACCTGCGCTCGACCATCGGTTCGCTGGCGGCCATCCTGACCAATGCGCCGCCCAATGAGGCGATCACGGCAGCGAGCCCCAAAGCACTGACCGACCAGACCAGCATGCGCGATGCCGCCGTTGCCGCCGAGGGCGATGACGATGTCGACCCGCCTGCCGCAGCCGCCCACGCAGAATAGCGCGCCGGGACCGTGCGGGCTGGACAGGTCAGGCCCGCAACTGTTCTATCCGGGGCATGGAAAAGCCTGTCCGATTCCCCGATGTAATGCTGCTCGCCGCCGGCCTCGGCACGCGGCTGCGGCCGCTCACCGACACCCTACCCAAGCCGCTGGTGCCGGTGGCCGGACAGCTGCTGATCGAGCGGATCATCGCCAATGCCCGGGCCGAGGGCGCCACGCGCTTTGTGGCAAATGCCCATTACCGCGCCGACCAACTGCTGGCCCATTTCGGAGGGCTCTTGAAGGTCAATCGCGAGGACGAGCTGCTGGGCACGGGCGGCGGCGTCCGGGCGGCACTGCCCATGCTCCATTCGGACCCCTTCTTCATCATGAATACCGATGCCTTCTGGCCCGCCGGCAGCGATGCGCCATTGGCGCGCATGTTGGCAGGCCACGCCGAGCCGGACGATATCATACTGCTCTGCGTGCAGCCCTCGCGTGCCACAGGCTTTGGCCGCAGCCATGATTTCTGTCTTGATCCCATGGGCAATATCACCCTCGATTACGGCGCCCCGGTGATCTACGCCGGGGTGGCGTTGCTCGGACGCTCCCTTTTTGAAGACGCACCGGAGGGAGCATTTTCGCTCAACCGCCTGTTCGAGGCGGCGCTGGAGCGCGAGAGCCTCAAGGGCGTGGTGCTCGACGCGCCCTGGTTCCATGTCGCGGACCCCGAGGCTCTCAGCGCCGCCGAGCGGGCCCTTCTCGCATGAGCCTTTATTCCATCGCCCCGCATACGCCCTTCCTGCCATGCCTCGTCGAGGCAGTGATGGATGGACGCCTGCTGGGCAAGTGGGACCGGACCGGACCCTTCTGGCTCAGCGATGTCACCATCATCCTGCCCACGCGCCGCGCCCGCGAGGCGCTGGCCGATGCCTTTGCCGATCATCCAGGCTTTTCCGGGCTCCTGCCCGACCTGCGCACCTTTGGCGGGGAGGTGGAAGACGAGGAACCCTTCCTGCCACCCTTCGACGCGGCGCCGCTCAAAAAGCCCGCCAGCCGGTTGCAGCGCCGGCTGATTCTCTCGCGCCTGGTGGCCGGCTGGGCCAGGACCGAGCAGGGACGCGAGGCCTTTGCCACCCCGCCCACCGCCGCGGAAATCTTCTCCATGGCAGAATCGCTGGGGACGCTGATCGATGACCTGATCATCGAGGAGCGAACCCCCGCCGATATTCGGGCCCTGGGCAACGACCTGGAACAGGAGCTGGGCAATTACTGGCAGCAGACGCTGCAATTCCTTGATATTGCGCTCAGCGCCTGGCCGGCCTGGCTTGACGCCGATGACCTGAGCGACCCCGCTTCCCTGCGCGGCATCCGCCTTGACCGGCAGGCCGGTGCTGCGCCTTTCCTCTTCGGCGACAGGCCGGTGATTGCGGCCGGTTCGACCGGCTCCATCCCGGCCACGGCGCGGCTGCTCAAGGCCATAGCCGGCCTCAAACGCGGCGCAGTGGTGTTGCCGGGGCTGGACATGGAACTTACCCCCCGGACCCATGAGGCGCTGCTCGATCCGGCCACCAATCCCCATGGCCATCCGCAATATGGTCTGGCCCATCTCCTGCGCGTCTTCGGCGCCGGTGTGGGGCAGGTGACCGAATTGTGCCGGCTGGATCATCCCCGCACCCGCCTGGTCAATCTGGCGCTGGCGCCGACCGATGAGACGGCTTTATGGTCGACCCGGCGCCTGGCCGATTCCGATCTGGACGCGGCGCTTGCGGGCGTCTCCATCATCCGGGCGCGCAACGAGGACGAAGAGGCCCGCGCCGTGGCGCTGGCCGCCCGCGATGCGCTGGAGCAGCGCCAGAGCGTGGGCATCGTTACCCCCGACCGCAACCTGGCGCGACGTATCGCCGCTGAACTCAAGCGCTTCGATATCGTGGTCGACGATGCTGCCGGCACGCCGCTGTTCCATGCCTCGGCCGGGCGGCTGGCGCGGCAGGTGCTGAACCTGGTCACCGGCCTCTGTGCCCCGGTCGACGTGCTGGCCCTGCTGCGCAACCGGGCAACGAATCTGGGCCTCGAGCGCGGCGCCGTGGCCGCCCTTGCCGATGACATTGATCTCGGCCTCTTGCGCGGCCAGCGTCCGGCGCCGGGCATTGCCGGCCTGCGTGCCATGCTGGCGGCCCACCTCAAGGGCGATCTCAAATATCCGGCGCGCAAGCTGACCCCTGAGCGCGGCAGGGATATTGCCAGCCTGTTCGACCGGCTCGAATCCGCGATTGCCCCGCTCATGGCGCTGGTGGCCCTGCGCGAAATGCCGGCCTCGGCGCTGGCCCAGGCATTGGGTGAAAGCCTTGAGGCCGTCAGCGCCAACGCACCCCTGCCTGGCCGTGAGGAACTGGCCGCCTGGGTCGCGGAGATGCAGGCGCTGACCGGCGAGGGTCATCGCTTCGCTCCCCAAGGGCTCGAGGATGTACTGGCAGCGCTGATGGCAGGGGTCGAGGTGCGCAACCGCGTGCCCGAGGACCGGCGCAGTGACATTGCCATCTGGGGCCAGCTCGAAGCGCGGTTGATGAGCCCGGATGTGCTGATTCTGGGCGCGCTCAACGAGGATAAATGGCCCGGCCCCGCTGATCCGGGCCCCTGGCTCAGCCGCGGCATGCGTCTCAAGGCGGGGCTGGAGCCGCCCGAGCGCATGCAGGGCCTCGCCGCGCATGACTTCGCCCAGGCCATCGGCAATGCAAATGTCATCCTCTGCTACGCTGATCGCGTCGGCTCCAGTCCTTCCCTGCCTTCGCGGCTGGTGCAAAGGCTCGACGCCTTTGTGGGGGCAGGGGCGGCAGAGGCCCTGCGCCTGCGCGGTGCGGTCTGGATCGATCAGGCAAGGCAGATCGATGCGGTGGAGACCGTTCGCCCGGCCCAACGGCCTTTGCCCAATCCACCACTCGACACGCGGCCGCGTAAACTTTCGGTCACCGAGATCGAGACGCTGATGCGTTCGCCCTATGATCTCTATGCCAAGCATGTGCTGCGCCTGAAACCGCTCGATGCGCTGGGCGAGGACCCCGATGCGCGCGAGCGCGGCACCATCATTCACGCCATTTTCGCCCGTTTTGTCTTCGAGCAGTGTGATCCGGCATCGCCCGACGCCACTACCAGGCTAATGGAAATCGCCGCCGAGGAATTTGCCGGGCTCGACGCCATTGGCGAACGCCGCGACATCTGGCTAAGGCGCTTTGCCACTGCCGCCGAGCAATTTCTCGACTTCGAGCGCGGTCGGGACGCGCGCGTGCTCAAACGCCATGCCGAAGTTTCGGGCCGCTGGGATCTCAAGTTCGCCGAGCCCTTTGCCATCACCGGCCAGGCCGATAGGGTGGATCTGCTCACGGATGGGACGCTGGAAATTCTCGACTTCAAGACCGGTTCACCGCCCGCACCAGCGAGCATGAAAGCCTTTGAGGCGCCGCAATTGCCGGTCGAGGCGCTGATGGCGGTGCATGGCGGCCTCAAGGATATCGCGCCTGCCGATACCAGCGCTCTTACCTATATCAAGATTGGCCTGGGGCCCGAGGCCTTCAAGCCGAGCGATTTCGCCACGCCGGACGACATGAGCGTCATGGAGGCGGCCGACCAGGTGTTCGGGCGCATGCAGGCGCAGATCGACTTCTTCCTGATGCACGAGACCGCCTTGCCCTCTCGGCTCCTGCCTCTGAAGAGTCAGCGCTTTGCCGGCGCCTATGACCATCTGGCCCGGGTCGCCGAGTGGACTGCCGTGGACGGGGAGGAGGAGCCATGAGCGATCGCGGCCATCTCGACATCCCATCCGACACCCGCACCAGCCAGGCGCTGGCCAGCAATCCCGATTACTCCATCTGGGTGGAAGCCAATGCCGGCGCCGGCAAGACATTCGTGCTCACCCATCGGGTGCTGCGACTGCTGCTGGCCGGGGTCCGGCCGCAATCCATTCTCTGCCTCACCTATACCAAGGCGGCGGCCGCCGAGATGCGCAAACGCGTCGGGGAACGATTGGCGCAATGGGCGGTCGCAGAGGAGGAATGGCTGCGCAGCCAGATTCGCGATCTTATCGGGCGCGAACCAATGCCCAAGCTGCTGGCGGATGCGCGCATGCTTTTTGCCCAGGCGCTGGAAACGCCGGGCGGGTTGCGAATTCTGACCATCCACGCCTTTTGCGAGGCGGTGCTGCATCGCTTCCCCATCGAGGCCAGGGTGCCGTTCGACTTTGCCGTCATCGAGGATGACCGGCAGGTCAATATGCTGCTCGCGGCGCGCGAGGCCGTGCTGGCCGAAGGCCTGCGCGGCGGCGACAATGCTGAGGCCGTGGAAACTCTCTTTGGCCTGATGAGCGACCACGCCATCACCGAGGCCGTGAGCGCGGCCCTGGGCGAAGGCGCAAGGCTGAAACCCGTTCTGGCAGACATCCCCCGGGCCAAGGCAAACCTGCGCGCACTGGTCGGCACCACCGGCACCGCCAAGGAAATCACAACGGCACTGGTTGCCGAAACCGCGCTGACGAGGACGGTCTGGCAGCAAATTGTCGGCAGTTTCGATGCTGATCCCGGCAAGACCAAGGGTGCCCGCTTCATCGACCTTGTGGCCCGGCTCAATCCTGATCGGCTGACGGCGCAACAACTCTGCGACCTCTTCGTGACCGAGGACAAGGAGAAGAACAAGCAGCCTCGCGCCAACCTGATCAATGCCGATCAACGCAAGACCATGCCGGCATTACAGCCCCTGTTGGAGGCCGAGCGCACCAGGGTCTTCGCGCTGGAAGCCCAGTTTGCCGCCGCCCGTCTGGTCGAGCGCAGCGAGGCGGTACTCGACGTGGTGGCGGCCATCGCTGCGCGCTACGAGGCCGAAAAACGTCGCCATGCCCTGCTCGATTTCGACGACCTCATCGAAAAGCTCGGCGACCTGCTTGCCGACCAGGCGCTCGGCTCTTGGGTGCAATACAAGCTTGATGCCGGCATCGATCATATCCTGGTCGATGAAAGCCAGGACACCAATGAGCGTCAGTGGCGGGTGGTCAAGGCGCTGGCCGAGGAGTTCTTCACCGGTGCCGGGGCGGTGAGCCGGCCGCGCTCGATCTTTGCCGTGGGCGACCAGAAACAGTCGATCTATTCTTTCCAGGGCGCACAGCCAGTGCTGTTCGGCGAGACCGGGCGGGAGATGGCGCGGCGGGCGCTCGAGGCCGAAAAACCATTCCGGAACGTCAGGCTGCACACCAGCTTTCGCACCCTTTCGGGCATACTTGAGGCCGTGGATAAGGTGTGCGACCGCGCCGATATCCAGACGGCCCTGCTCTCGATGGACAAGATCATCCATCAGCCCGCCCGCAGTCAGGGGGGCGGGATCGTCACCCTCTGGCCGCCGGTGCAGGATATCAAGCCCGAGCGCGACACCCGCGTGTGGCCGCTCCAAGCGGTGGAGGCCGAGCAGAGCGCCAATCGCCGGATCGCGCAGCGCATTGCCAGCGAAATCCGCGCCTGGATCGACCGGGGCCGCATATTGGGCGAGCGCAACCGGCCGGTCGCGGCCGATGATGTGCTGATCCTGGTGCAGAAGCGCGGGGCGCTGTTCCAGGAGATCATCCGAGCCCTTCGCTCCGAGGGACTGCCCACCCCTGGCGCCGACCGGCTGGCTGTGACCGGGCATATCGCCGTGCTGGACCTCCTGGCGCTGATCGATGTGCTGCTCAACCCCGCCGATGATCTGCAATTGGCGGCCCTGCTGCGCTCACCGCTTTTCGATCTTTCCGAAAGCGATCTCTTTGCTCTCGCCAATCCCCGCGCGACTGGACAGACATTGTGGTCGGCCTTGTTTGCCGCCAGTACTCCGGCGGCGCGGCAGGCGGCAGAGCAACTCGGGCGCTGGCGGGCGGCGCTCGACATGGAGCGACCTTTCGAATTTCTGGCTGGCGTGCTTTATGGCGAGGGTGGTCTCAAGCGCTTCCATGCCCGCCTGGGCACGGAAGTTGATGATGTCCTCTCCGAACTGCTCGACCTGGCGCTGGTCCATGAACAGGGCGCGCAGCCCTCGCTCCAGGGTTTTGCCGCTGAAATGCGCCGCCGCGCCGTGACCATCAAGCGCGAACTGGCCGAAACCGGCGGCGGCGTGCGGGTTATGACTGTGCATGGCGCCAAGGGCCTGGAAGCCCCCATCGTCATTCTCGCCGACGCGACCGGCAAGCCCAGCCCTCAGCAGACCGGCAAACCGGTCTATATTATCGGCGAGCCAGAAGGCCCGCTCCTGATCCATGCCGCATCCAGGGGCCAGCATGTTGCGGCCACGACCGCGCTGCGCCAGCAGATCGACGCCACCCTGGCCGAGGAATATTGGCGCCGGCTCTATGTCGCCATGACAAGGGCCGAGGACGAGCTATATGTCACCGGGCCGCTGGGCCTGAAATCGGCCGACAGCCAGCTTGCGGGGTCCTGGTACGAGGCCGTGGAACGGGGACTGGGCGATCAGGCCCAGCCGATGGTTGATGCGGCGGGTGAGGTCCTAGCCAAAGTCTTCCCCGCCCCGTTGCAGGCCCGCTTCCATCCCGTGGCAGCGGCCGAACGCCAGAACAGGGCAGGGCTCTCACTGGATTCCGTGCCGGCGCCTGACAAGATTGCGCTGGTGCGCCCATCTTATGCCGCCGGAGCCGGCGAGCGGCTTGGCGTGCTGGCAACCAAGGCAGAGACGGTGCGTGACGCCGAGGCGGCCCGACACGAGGGCCTGGCGCTGCATGCCCTGCTGCAACATCTGGGCCGGGTGGAGCGAACGGACTGGGAGCGCGTTGCGCCCCTAGCGGTCGAAAGCCTGCTGCCCCAGTTCGAGCACATTCACACTCGCGTGGCGGCAAAGGCTGTTTCCATCCTCACGCAGCCGGCTCTGGCGCAATTGTTCGGGCCGATGAGCCGCGCCGAACTGCCTTTTCGCATCCGGGCTAAGGAGCGGGGGAAACTTGTATGGTTGAGCGGCCGGATCGACCGTCTTGTGGTTGACGAACAGGGGGTGCTGGTGGTGGACTACAAGTCCGACGCGACGGTGCCCGGCGGGCCCTCGGACGTGCCGGGGAACTATCTCACACAGCTAGGATTGTATGCACTGGTTGCAGGTCAGCTTTTCCCCGGGCGGTCCGTGCGCGCGGCAATCCTGTGGACAGAGTTGGAATCATTGATGAATTTACCGAACGGGCTGCTCGAACAGGCGCGTGCGACCTTCACCCTCAGGTGATCGGGCTTGTTGGAAGGCTGGACTCGCACCAGCTTTGAGAGCAAACAGACCGCCGCTTCCGGAACAGCCATCTAGGCGCTCCGGACCTGAAATATTCAAGCGCGTCGCGATGCCCGGCCCCGAGCCGCTGCATCCGGCGTGGTAGTGAAAAAAGGCATGAAAACCATGACCAAAGCCGTTTCCGAAGCCAATTTCGGTCTCGAAGTCCTCAATTCCAGCGAACCCGTCCTGGTGGACTTCTGGGCGGAATGGTGCGGCCCCTGCCGGGCCATTGCACCGGTGCTGGACGAGCTCTCCTCCGAGCTTGAGGGCAAGGTGAAGATCGTCAAGCTCAATGTTGACGAGAACCCCGGCATTGCTGCCCAATATGGTGTGCGCTCCATCCCCACCATGATCCTGTTCAAGGGCGGCGAAGCAGCCGACATGAAGATTGGTGCCGGCACGCCCAAGGCGGGCCTGACCAAATGGCTCGAAGGCCATGCGGCGTAAGGCCGGGCGAATAGCAGTTTGATGAAAACACCGCCGGAGCGATCCGGCGGTGTTTTTGTATGGACGGCGCGCTAGAGCGTGATCAGCAAAGTTGCAGACTTTTGCGGTTCGATCACGCGATATTCCAAAGACTTAGAGCCCCATTTCGATTCAATCGAAATGGATACGGCGGCAGTCATCGCTGGGCGCCAAACCAAACTCTCAAAACCCGCGGGGATAAAAATCCATCCCTTCCCTCATAACTCGACTCGATCTAGCGTCATCGCTCGATGCCGATGGAGGAAACGCATGGCGCTCAATGTGACGGACGCGAATTTTGCCGAGGAAGTTCTGGGCGCGGACAAGCCTGTTCTGGTGGATTTCTGGGCCGAATGGTGCCCGCCCTGCAAGGCCATGGAGCCCACGATCGAGGCCCTGTCCGAGGAACTGTCGGCCAGCGTCAAGATCGTCAAGCTCGACGTCGACTCCAATCCCGGCATCACCGTGCAATATAATGTGCGCTCCATGCCGACCCTCATCATCTTCAAGGACGGCCAGCCGGTCGATCTCAAGGTCGGCGCCGGGCAAAGCCGGGTGCAGCTAATCAAATGGCTGGAACAGCACGCCGCCTGATTGCTGTGCCGTACCGAATTCCGCCACACCGCCGGGTCAGTCCGGCGGTGTCTTGCATTCTGGTGACGTCCTGCGGGCTCTGCTAAGCCAAGACAACAAGAACTATAAAAGACGGGGAGCCCATTCTTGGCCGCCATTGACCTTTCCGCCGCCCCCTTCAACCTCGACGAGGAGGCTTTGACCTGGGTGCATGAAACCCGCGACGGGTTATCGCCGCGCGACAAGCTGGCCCAACTCTTCGTGCTGATTTCGCATGGCGGGGCGGACGAGGCGCTCGAGTCCCTGCGCAGTTTCAAGCCCGGTGGCATTACCCGCATGTTTTCGCCCAATTTGGCTGATGAGATCAACCTCATGCGCCGGATCGACAGCACCGGACCGGTGCCCATGCTGGTCAGCGCCGATCTAGAGGGCAGTCGCATGAGCCTGCCCTTCGGCACCGAAGTGCCCAACCCGCTGGGCCTGGCCGCCGTCGATGACGTGGGAGCGACCAGCGCCATTTCCACGCTCATGGCCGAAGAAGCCCGCGCTGTGGGGCTCAACTGGAGCTTCACCCCGGTCGTGGACATCAATAAGGCATTCCAGAGCGCAATTGTTGGCACCCGCTCCTATGGCAGTGATGTTGATCGCATCGAGCGCCACGCCCTGGCCCAGATCGAAGCCTTCCAGGCAAAGGGCGTCGCCGCGACCGTGAAGCACTGGCCCGGCGAGGGATTTGACGACCGCGATCAGCACCTGGTGACCACGGTCAACCCGTTGTCGGTCGATGAATGGGAAAAAGGCTTCGGCCGCCTCTATCGCGCCGCCATCAAGGCGGACGTGATGTGCGTCATGTCGGCCCATATTGCCTTTCCCGCCTTTGTGCGCGAACTCGACCCCGATGCCGGCGCCGAGGCCTATCGCCCGGCTACCCTGAGCCCGCTTCTCAACCAGACGCTGCTGCGCGAAAAACTGGGCTTCAATGGCCTTGTCGTCTCCGACGCCACGCCGATGGCCGGTTTTGGTGACTGGGGTCCGCGTTCAGAGACCATACCGCAAAGCGTGGTGGCGGGCTGCGACGTGATCCTCTTCTCCGACGACCCCACTGCGGACTTGATGTATCTGGTCAAGGCCGTCGCCGACGGGCGGCTGACCCAGGAGCGGGTCGATGAAGCTGTCACCCGTGTGCTCGCCCTCAAGGCCGCACTGGGCCTCCACAAACCGGATCGTCCCGAGCCGGCGCTGACCAGTGCCGAGGCCGTCATGGCACGCGCCGAGAGCAAGGCGACGGCCAGTGCGGTCAGCGCCAGGGTGCCGACCCTGGTCAAGGATGTTGCGAGCCTTCTGCCGCTCTCACCGGCCCGGCACAAGCGTGTGCTGATTTTTTCGACCGGGGCCATCCAGCCCTTCGTGCCCGTGCCGCTGCCATTGTCGCTGCCCGACCTGCTGGCTCAGGAGGGTTTCGAGATCACCGAATACACGCCCGAAATGCAGGTGAATGCCAGGGATTTTGACCTGGTACTCTATCTGCTGGCGGAGGAAACGCTGCTGACGCGGCAGCGCATCTTTCTCAACTGGAAGGCGCTGACCGGCAATGTGTTCGGGGCCATGAAACGCTATTGGCATGATGTGCCCACGCTCATGGTGTCGCTGGGCTTCCCCTATTACCTCCACGACGCCCCGCGCGTGCCCACCTATGTCAACGCCTATGGCTCAAACGAGGACATGCAGGCGGCCGTGGTCGAGTGTCTGATGGGGCGGGCGCCCTTTGCCGGCAAGAGCCCGGTGGATCCGTTCTGTGGCAGTGAGCAGGGGAAATATTGATCACTGGATGATCGTCGCCCTCGTGGTTCGAGGCTTTGCCACGCAAAGCACCTCACCATGAGAACTCTCTCCAGTCCGGGTTTTCCTGAGACCTCATCCTGAGGTGCCGCGAAGCGACCTCGAAGGGCGAGGGCGGCCACCCTGGTCAGTCCGGCACGGTCCCGTTCTTCGCCAGCACGTCGCCCGCGAGATAGAGTGAACCGCAGATCAGCACGCGGGCATTCTCGATCCCTGCGGCAGCGCTGAGCGCCGCCCTTATCGAGCGCGCGCCCTTGGCCCGATATCCGGCTGCGCGGGCGCGGGCCGCGATATCCTCGGCAGGATGGGCATTGGCTTCGCCCGGAATGGTCAGCGTCAGCACCTGGGCGGGATAAAGGTCGCGGAGGGGCGCCAGGAAATCCTCGGGTGCGCGCGTGTTCATCATGCCCATGATCAGCACCAGAGGCTTTGGCGGCATGGCGGCAATGGTCCGCGCCAGCGCCGCTGCGCCATGGGCGTTATGCCCGCCATCAAGCCAGAGTTCGTGACCTTCTGGCAGCAGGGCGCGCAGCTTGCCGGTCCGCACCGGCTGCATGCGCGCCGGCCAGGAAACGCGACGCAATCCTTCGGCAATGGCGGCCTCATCGATTGGCAGGCCGAAATGGCGCGTCGCCGCAATGGCGAGCGCGGCATTATCGAACTGATGCGGCCCCTTGAGCGCCGGCGGCGGCAGGTCGAGCAACCCGTCCTCGTCCTGATAGACCAGTCGCCCATCCTGTTCGGACCCATGGAACTCTTCGCCCTGCCAGATCGGCGTGATCCCCAGCCGCCGCGCCGCCCGCTCGAGCACAGGACGCGCCTCGTCGTGCTGGATGCCCATCACAGATTTCGCGCCTCGCTTGAGAATGCCCGCCTTGTTGGAGGCGATCTCGGCAATCGAACTGCCCAAAAACCCCTGATGATCATAATCGATGGGCGTGATGATGGTCCCGAGCGGCTGCCTGACCACATTGGTGGTGTCGAATGTGCCACCCATGCCGGTTTCGAGCAGCAGGAAATCGGCAGGGGTCTCGGAAAAGAGCTTGAAGGCGGTGACCGTGGTCACCTCGAAAAAGGTGATGTTGTCGCCATTATTGAGCGTTTCGACCTCTTCCAGCGCCGCATTGAGCAGCCGCGTGCCCACCAGCGTGCCGGCGAGGCGGATGCGCTCGTTGAAGCGCACCAGGTGGGGGGAATTATAGACGTGCACCGTCTTGCCGGCGGCTTCGAGGAAACCGCGCAGATAGGCAATGGTCGAGCCCTTGGCATTGGTGCCGGCCACATGGATCACCGGCGGCAGGTGGTCCTGCGGGTTGCCCAGCTTTTCCAGCAGCGGCAGCATGCGATCAAGGCTGAGATCGATCAGCTTGGGGTGGAGACTGGAGAGGCGGGCAAGAATAGCGTCTGTGCGGGACAATTCAGTCTCCGAGGTTGGGCACAATGCCGGTCATACCACCGGCCCGGCACCTCCCCCTTGACCGGGGGGAGGATGGGAGGGGGTGTGTCACGGTGCACGCCACTCCCCTCCCAGCTTCGCTAAGCCCCTTTAGGGCAAGCTGCGCTGCCCTCCCCGCAAAGGGGAGGGTAAAGGCTCGCTACTTCCGCAATTCCCCGCCCGTGGTCTTGGTCACAGCCGCAACCACCGCCGCAGAGACCGCATCGATCTCCTCGTCGGTCAGGGTCTTGTCCCTGGGCTGAAGGGTAACCTCGATGGCGACGGACTTGCGGCCTTCGCCCACATGGGCGCCTTCGAAGACGTCGAAAATGTCCACTTGTCTGATCAGCGCCTTGTCGGCGCCCTTGGCCGCGCGGAGGATAGTTGCTGCCGCGACAGACTTGTCCATGACAAAGGCAAAGTCGCGCGACACCGGCTGGAATGGGCTGAGCTCCAGCGCCGGCTTGGTGCGCGTCGGCTTGCGGCGCGGCTCGGGCAGGGCATCGAGATCGATCTCGAAGGCGGCGATCGGGCCTTCGACGTCCAGTTCGGTGCAAAGCGCCGGGTGCAGTTCGCCGAACCATCCAAGGGTCACCTTAGGACCCAAGGCAATACGCCCGCCCCGGCCCGGATGGCTCCAACTGGCGGGTTCTGGCAGCACCTGCACCTTGTCAATATCGACGCCCAGCGCATCGAGCACGGCAGCCAGGTCCGCCTTGGCATCCCAGACAGTGACCGCCTCGGACTTGCCCGACCAGTGTCGGCCCGAGCCAGTGAGCCTTGCCGTGCCGGTGCGGACGCCCGAAGCATAGGTGTGCTGCCCCTCGGGCTGATCGGAGAGGAATATCTGCCCCACCTCGAACAGCGCCACATCGGCAAAGCCGCGATTGGCGTTGCGGCGAGCCCCGGCGATCAGACCCGGCAGCAGGGACGGCCGCATATCGGTCATGTCCGAGGCGATGGCATTGGCCAATTGCCGGTCCTCACTGCCGCCACCGAAGCGGCTGGCGTCGGCATTGGAAATGAAGCTCCAAGTGACGGCTTCGTCCAGCCCCCGCGCCGCAAGGGCCCGGCGGGCAACACGGCGGCGGTTCTGGATAGTGGTCAGCATGCGCGGGGCGACATGGTTGAGCCGGGTGAGCGGCTCCACCGGCACATTGTCGACCCCGACCATGCGCATGACCTCTTCGACCAGGTCCGCCTTCTGCGTCACATCCGGGCGCCAGCTCGGCACTTTCACCGAAAGAACCGGGCCGTTGCCTTCGCTGGCAAAGCCGAGATGGCCGAGGATAGCAGTGATCTCCTCGGCTGAAACGGTCAGGCCGGTGAGGCGGTTGACTTCGGCCAGCGGGAATTCAACCACAGTATTGGGAAACACATCCTCGCCCGAGATCGCCGGCTCCATCGGTGTGCCGCCGCAGAGGTCGAGCACGAGGCGCGTGGCCAGTTCCATGCCGGGCTCGGTCAGTGCCGGATCGACATGGCGCTCAAGCCGGTAGCGGGCATCCGAGACAATGCCGGTCTTGCGGCCGGTCTGGGCAATGAGATCGGCGTCCCAGCTGGCGCATTCCATGAAGACATTTTTGGTGGTCTCGGTCACGCCCGAGCGGATGCCACCCATGATCCCGCCGAGGCAGAGGGGCCCCTTGTCGTCGGCAATCACGGTCATTGAAGCGTCGAGTGTATAGACCTTGTTGTCGAGCGCATCGAAGGCTTCGCCGCGGGCATTGCGCAGCACCATCTGCCCCTCGACCTTATCGGTGTCATAGGCGTGCAGCGGGCGGCCCCAGCCGAGCGAGACCAGATTGGTGATATCGACGACTTTGTTGATGGGCCTGAGGCCCACGGCGCGCAGGCGCGCCTGCAGCCAGTCGGGCGAGGGACCGTTTTTCACATTGGCGATATAGCGCCCGGCAAACTTGCGGATCGCCTTGGGTTCATCGGCAGAAAACTCATGCGGCAGCGGCGCAATCGAGCTCTTGCCCTGCGAGGGCACGGGCGAGAAATCGGTGGTCTTGAGCGTGCCGAGGCCAAAGGCGGCGAGATCGCGCGCCACGCCATAAACGCCGGTGGCATCGCCACGATTGGGGGTGATGGAAATGTCAAAGACCACGCCATTGATGCCGGCATAATCGACATATTTGACGCCCACCGGCGTATCAGCCGGCAGTTCGATAATGCCGTCATGGTCGTCGCTCAATTCCAGTTCGGCATTGGAGCAGAGCATGCCATTGCTGACCTGGCCACGAATATTGCCCTTGCCGATGGTCATGTCCTTGCCCGGAATATAGGTGCCGGGAAAGGCGAAGACGGATTTGAGACCGGTGCGTGCATTGGGCGCGCCGCAGACCACGTCGATCAATTCGCCGGTGCCGGCATCCACCTTGCAGACCCGCAGCTTGTCTGCATTGGGATGCTGCTCGGCCGACACCACATGGGCAGTGACAAAGGCCTCGAGCGCCTTGCCCTGCGATTCCACGCCTTCCACCTCGAGGCCGATCATGGTCAGGGCCTTGCCGATCTCGTCGACAGAGGCATTGGTGTCCAGGTGTTCCTTGAGCCAATCGAGGGTGAATTTCATTTGTTTGGTCCTTAGCGGAAGTCGCTGGCGCTGCCGGTGATCGGAGGCAGCGCCGAAGAAAGTTTCAAAAGCTCGACCAGCACATGGGCAAAGCCGCGGGCATCGTCGATGGCCTTATGGGTGTGGGGCACGTGGCCGTAGAACTCAGCCGGCAGCTTGCTCATGCCCCAGTCCAGGTACGGCGCGCCGCGCAGTGTTCCGGCCATGGTGTAAAGACAAATGCCGCCGCCCCGGAAGATCTGGCGGCCCTTGAACGGGCCACTGAGCGCACGGGTGCCGGCATATTCATCCAGATAATGGTCCATCCAGAGACCATCAAAGATCATCGGCGCCGCCACGAACACCTTTGGCCCGGGCAGGCTTTCGACCCAGTCGGCAAAGCGCGGCATGACGATCGCCGGATCCTCGGCATTTGTCGTCGCCGCCGCCCAGGCTTCCGGCTGGGTCGCCCACCAAGCCATTGTGGTCTCGTTTGTAGTCCGGTCCGGACGAGGCGTCAGCACGGCTTCGAACTCGCCAAGGCGCGTGCCATCGGCGGTGACGGCCACCGAGGCAAAGCTCAGCATGGAATTGTGCAGCGGCGTCGGACCATCCGACTCAATATCGGTGACGATGAAGACCGGCGTCGCCACTTTGTTGTAGAGGTCACGTCCCGCAGGCAGCACGGTGACCAGCCGGAAGGTCTCGCAGACGATCTCCATATCCGGCGCAAAGCCGCCATTGCGGGCGAAATAGGCCTCATGCCCCGCCCGCCATTCGGCATAGGAGCCTTCGCCTTCAAGATCGGTGAAGCTTGGGTCGATGTCGTCGAAGCGGTGCGTCTCGACCGAAAGGGTCTCAATCACGCAGGCATCCTCACCCGCGCCATTGAGCACCAGGTCGCGGCGCCCGACCACCGGCATGGCCTCGCCACCCGCGCCATAATCGCGCAGCGCCCCGCAGGTCGCGGTCTTCTTGCCCGCCAGCACCAGCGCGAGCAGGCGATCAGCCAGTTCGGGAGAATCCCCGAAGCTGAAGCGGATCGGCTCAGTGGTGGCGGTGGCGCTGGCCATCGGTTCCTAGCTCGAAAGCCCCCCGAACAGCGTCGGCAGATCCAGCGGCCTGAACCCATAATGATCCAGCCAGCGCTGGTCGGCGTCGAAGAAGGCGCGCAGGTCAGGCATGCCATATTTCAGCATGGCAATGCGGTCGATGCCGATGCCCCAGGCAAAGCCCTGATAGACATCGGGGTCGAGCCCGGCATTGCGGATGACATTGGGATGCACCATGCCGCAGCCAAGGATTTCGAGCCAGTCATTGCCCTCGCCGATCTTCACCTCGGAGCCGGAGCGGTCGCATTGCACGTCGACTTCCATCGAGGGCTCGGTGAAGGGGAAAAAGCTGGGACGGAAGCGCAACGTCACGCTCGGCACCTCGAAGAAGGCCTTCAAGAATTCTTCGAGCACCCAGCGCAACTGGCCGATATGGCTCGACTTGTCGATGACGAGACCCTCGACCTGATGGAACATCGGCGTGTGGGTCTGGTCACTGTCATTGCGATAGGTACGGCCGGGCATGACCACGCGGATCGGCGGGTCCATGGCCGGGGTGATATAGGCGGCGGCCGGCTTTTCATTGGTCTTTTGCATGACGCGCATCTGCACCGGCGAGGTATGGGTGCGCAAAACCTTCTTCACCCCGTCCGGGCCCGGCTTCATGAAGAACGTGTCGTGCATTTCCCGCGCCGGATGGCCTTCGGGGAAATTGAGCGCGGTGAAGTTGAAATAGTCGGTCTCGATATCAGGCCCTTCGGCGATGGAAAAACCCATATCGGAGAAAATGGCGGTGATTTCGTCGATGGTCTGGCTGATCGGGTGAATACGGCCCTTGGCCGTCGGCGCCGGTTGCAGCGGCAGGGTGACATCGACGGTCTCGGCGGCCAGGCGGGCTTCGAGAGCTGCCCCCTTGAGCTGGGTGCTGCGCGCGTCGATCAGCGCTGCAATGTCATTTTTGAGGCCGTTGATGGCGGGGCCGGCGAGCTTGCGCTCTTCGGGGTCCATGGCGCCGAGTGTGGCGAGCAGGGCCGAAACGCTGCCCTTCTTGCCCAGGGCGGAAACTCGCACGCTGTCGAGCGCGGCTTCGCTGTCGGCGCCGGCAATGGCGGCAGAAAGCTCGGTGCGCAGGGTTTCGATCTGGGCTTCCAGGGACATCTTGGTTCTCAACTCGGATAGTGTGGCGCGTTTAGAGCAAACAAAAACGCCCCGCGCCAGCCCTCTCGGGCGGCGCAAGGCGCGGATTTTGACCTCAGCGAAGTTCTGAAGTTAGGCGGTGACGCGGGCGTGGGTGGTGGCGTCCACGCCTTCCAGATACGCCAGCGCTGCCTTGGCCTTGACGACCAGGGCCGCGAACGCTTCGGGCTGGGTGATCGCGAGATCGCTCAGCACCTTGCGGTCGACCGCAACCTCAGCCTTGCTGAGGCCGTCGATAAATCGGCCATAGGTCAGGCCGTGATCGCGCACGGCGGCGTTGATGCGCTGGATCCAGAGGGCCCGGAAATTGCGCTTCTTGACGCGACGATCGCGATACGCGTACTGGCCGGCCTTTTCGACGGCCTGCTTGGCGATACGGATCGTGGATTTACGACGACCATAATAGCCCTCGGCGGCCTTCAAGACCTTCTTGTGACGAGCGTGGGCGGTTACGCCCCTTTTTACGCGTGCCATTCTTTAGTGTCCTTCCAGCTTAGCGGTTGTACGGCATGTACCACTTCACCAGACCTTCATCTCCCTTGGAGAGGATCTTGGTGCCGCGGTTGGTGCGGATGTACTTGGCGTTGTGGCTGATAAGGCGGTGGCGCTTGCCGGCAACGCCGGCCTTCACCTTGCCCGTGGCGGTGAAGCTGAAACGCTTCTTGGCACCGGACTTGGTCTTCATCTTGGGCATTTTGCGGGTCCTTTAGAGCAGTTCAGGATGGATTGAGGCCCATCGCATTCAAAGACCGCCACGGCATGCCTGTTGGCCGGGCGGTCCGGAGATGGCGCTCTATAGGAGGAAAAGCGCGGGGAGGCAAGACCTCCGGCGATGGCACGACCATCATTCGCGGCCCGACCTTTTGCCGCGCGAATGCCTATCGGGTCCAGGCATTCGGTGAAATCTGGATTGAAGCTGAAACCTTCCCGCCAAAAATCCGTAACTCACTCCACAAGTCGCTTTCATCAGGTCAGCGTCAAATTGAGGAATTTTACTATGAATATCATCAAGACCATCGCACTTTCCGCAGTCCTTCTTGGTGGCGTTTCGGCTGCCAATGCCAGCCCGTTCGACAACATGAACGCCTTCGACTCCCTGCTTGCCATTGATAGCGCATCGAGCGCCACGGTTCTGAGCGTGAGCGGCGGCGCGGCAAGCTCGCTCAAATATGACAACGATGTGAGCTCGGTTCAGCAGCGCATCATGAACAACAAGCGTTTGCTTGCGACAGTCGCCAATCAAGGTTTCGACATCGATCAGATCGTTGGCGTATCGGGCACGGAAAACGATTTGACCCTCTACGCGTATTGATCGCACAAGGCGATCCGATGAAAGGCGGCCGGTTCTGAAGGACCGGCCGCCTTTCATTTTAGCATCGGTTCCAGATGGTCCTCAAACAATAGTCCGGACCTGTCCGCCAACGCCGCGCCATAAGCCGCCTCGGCTTTGATCGAGGTGGCAAGAAAAGCCGCCAGTCCGGCGACGTCAGCCGCCTCCAGACTATAATGGCCGGTTTCGAGCCGCCGTAGGATTTCGCGCTTGCTGGCGGTCATGCCGGCAGCGACATCGCTGGAATTGCTCATCGAGCCGTCGCGTTTGATATAATCATGCAGCGGCGTACCAAGGTGATAACTTAGGCCATTCGTGCGGTAGAGTTGCAGCAGAAATTCCAGATCGGTCATGTTGCTCATACTGGGGTCGAACCGCCCGTCAGCGCGGCTCCGATCCCAGACCAGCATTGCGTCCATGGACAGGTTCACCCATTTGTGCTGGCCCGGCGTCAGTACGCGATCAGGCCCGGCGCCGACATGGCGGAGATGAGCGAAGGTATCGGTCATCACATCGAGCGCCGTGGTAACAATGCCATATTGGCCCAGCGCCGCGACAGCGCGTTCGAGCTTTTGCGGCTTCAACCGGTCATCAGCGTCGAGAAAGGCGGCAAAGGGCACATCGAGCTGGTCGAGCGCTACATTGCGGGTGACCGAGGCGCCCCGTCCCACTCCTCCGCTGGAGACGAAGACTTGCCGCGGGTCGCCAAGATCCTGGTCAGCCAGGAAACCGGCATAGTCAAAGCCGTCATCGGCAATGATCCAGTGCTGCCAGTCGCCATAGGTCTGCCCCAGCACGCTGCGCACGGTTTCCACCAGGGTCGGCTGCGCTCTATAGGCCGGGGTGATGACGGCGACGGTCTGGCGCATGACTTGAACCTTCAGGCTCTTCGACCCATATGTTTTGCAGGTCTTCGATGCCACTTCTATCGGGTCGAAGGCAAGGACGTTGCTTGATGCTCAAGGACGCTTTGTAACATGTCGCGTATTTCGGTGTTTTCCGCCCCCTTTCTCCTCGGCTTTGATAGCTTCGAGGAGCGCATTGATCGCCTGACCCGGTCGGCGGAGGGCTATCCTCCCTATAATATCGAGCGCTCCACGGGCGAGGACGGCACCGAGAGGTTCCTGATCTCCATCGCGGTGGCTGGCTTTGCCCAGGCCGACCTCGACGTCAGTGTGGAAGACAACCAGTTGATGGTCCGAGGCCGTCAGGTCGACGAGCCCGGACGCGACTTCCTGCACCGCGGTATTGCCGCCCGCCAGTTCCAGCGCAGCTTTCTCCTGGCTGATCGCATGGAAGTGAAGGATGCAACTTTAGGGCATGGTATGCTCGTTATTACTCTTGAGCGCCCCCGCGCGCCCAAAATCGCCCGACAGATCGACATTCGCTCCCTGTGAGGAAAGAGAAAAAGAAAGGGCCGAAAAATGATGGACAAGCGCAACAATGAAGATGCGATCGACGCCGCCAACCCCCTCAAGCACCTGACGCGCGCCCAGTTCGCTGCGCTGGGCGGGGACGCAGTGGCCTATGTGAAGCCCGTCTCGGGCCTCGTGCTCACGACCCTGATCGAGGATACCCAGTTCGACGGTCTGACCCAGTATCAGTTGGTGATGTCGGCTGACGGCACACCCCTGATGGTGGCCGATACGACCGAGGCGGTCACCGAATGGCTCACCGACCAGAACATCGGCGTCGCCACCCTGCACTGACCTCCATTTCCATGCCAATGAAAAACCCCCGCAGCGCTGGCCGCGGGGGTTTGTTTGCGCCGGACATCAAACTGTCAGGCGGCGTAGGTCGCTTCCAGCGGCGCCGTCAGTATGGCATGGAGCCGCTGCGGATCGGTCTCCGCGCGCAATTGGTCAGTCATCGCCTCGGTCCGCAGGAGTCGCGCCACCCGCGACAGGGCCTTGAGATGATCGGCCCCGGCGCCGACAGGCGCCAGCAGCATCACCACTAGGTCCACCGGCTGGTCGTCCACCGAATCAAAGTCGATGGGCTGGTCGAGCCGCGCGAAGACAGCGGTCACGCCCTTGAGGCCCTGAATCTTGCCATGGGGAATGGCAATGCCATTGCCCAGCCCGGTCGAGCCAAGCTCCTCGCGGCCCGTCAGGGTCGCAAGGATCTGTGCCTGCGGGAAGTCGGTGAGTTCTGCGGCCTTTTGCGCAAGAATTTCAAAGAGCTGGCGTTTATTGGACACGCCGGTGCAAGTCAGCACAGCATGCTCCGCCAAAATATCGGCCAATTCCATTAATCTGCCTTAGAATCAATCCAGGGAGTTGGCGTCGAGCCCGCCGTTCAATTGGCGCCCAGGGCTGGATCAATCCAGCCTATATTGCCATCTGCGCGGCGGTAAACCACATTCAGACCCCCATGTCCAGCATGGCGGAACATCACGACCTGTTGTCCCGAGAAATCGAGTTCCATCACCGCCTCGTCGACGCTCATCTGCCGAAGATTCTTGGTTGATTCGGCAATCACTGGCGGCGCGTAATCCTCGTCGAGCTCGTCGACCTCCTCCGAGGCGCCGAACACGGTGTACTGGGCGGTCAGCCCATCCACGCCATTGCCATTATTACCCTTGCGGTGCTGCTTGAGCTTGCGATTGTAGCGCCGGAGGCGCTTTTCAATATTGAGGGCCATGACCTCATAGGCGCTGGTGGCATCACCGCCCAGCGCGCTCGCCTGCAGGGTTGCGCCCGAATCGAGGTGGATAACGCAATCGGCACGAAAACCGATACCGTCCGGAGTCAGGGTGAGATGTCCGTCATATCCGCCGCCTTCGAAATATTTTCCGACAACTGCAGCGAAGTGCTCCTCAGCCTTGCCCCTCAGGGCATCGCCGACATCCATGTTCTTTCCCGAAACGCGTAGGGTCATGGCTCTTGTTCCTTTCGGTCGTTGGGCTCGACGCGAGAGTTCCGAAAAAGCCGCTCCCGGCTCAACGGGACCTGCGTCTGCCGACAATCCTGATGTGGGTTGTCGACGACAAGGATGCTAGTCCCGGCCATGGGGGCTGTCCATGCGCAACTGGGATGATCGGATCGAATAAGCAGATGACAGCCACAAGCTTGCCACTTACCGTTACCGCGCCATGAATCGCTGCAAGCGGCGGGCGCGGCCGGTCAGGCGGTGCGCAGCAGTTCCTTTTTCTGACGCCGACGGATCACCGAAGACGGGATGTTCATCCCCTCACGATATTTGGCGACGGTGCGGCGCGCCACGTCGATTCCCTGTTCCTTGCGCAGCATCTCGGCAATGGTGTCGTCCGAGAGAATGTCGCTGGCCGGCTCGGCATCGATCAACTGGCGGATACGGTGCCGCACCGCCTCGGCCGAATGGTCGACCCCGCCATCGGACGAGGAAATGGCCGTGGTGAAGAAATATTTCATCTCGTAGAGGCCGCGCGGCGTCGCCATATATTTGTTGGAGGTGACGCGGCTGACGGTCGATTCATGCATGTCGATGGCCTCGGCCACCGTCTTCAGCGTCATCGGCCGCAGATGGGCCACGCCATGGGTGAGAAACCCGTCTTGCTGCCGGACGATTTCGGCAGCAACCTTTGTAATGGTCTGGGCTCGCTGGTCGAGACTCTTGGTCAGCCAGTTGGCGGTGTTGAGGCAATCCGAAAGAAATGTCTTTTCGGCCGCGTCACGGGCCTTTCTGGTCACCGTGGCGTAATAGACCCGATTAACCAGCACCCGCGGCAGCACTTCGGTATTGAGCTCGATCTGCCAGCCGCCATCGGGGCCGTGGCGCACGAAGACATCGGGCACCACCGATTCCACCGGAGCGCTGTCAAAGGCTAGGCCGGGCTTGGGGTCAAGCAGGCGCAACTCGGCCAGCATATCAGCCAGGTCTTCGCGATCGCAGCCCACCGCCTTGAGCAGCGCAGGCATATTGTGTTCGGCCAGGAGGTGCAGATTGGCGATCAGCTTCTGCATGATCGGGTCGAGCCGGTCGCGTTCGCGCAACTGGATGGAGAGGCATTCGGCGACATTGCGGGCAAAGATGCCGGGCGGGTCGCAGGTCTGGAGGGCTTCGAGCACGGCTTCGACATCTTCCAGTTCAGCCCCCAGCAAGGCCGCCACGGCCTCCAGCTCGACCACCAGATAGCCGGCCTCGTTGAGGCCATCGATCAGGTGCAGGGCAATCAGCCGGTCCGCCGGGGTGCGCAGCAGCATATGCGACTGTGCCTCCAGATGGTCGGAAAGCCGCGGCCGGCTGGCGATGTACTGGTCCATATCGGGCGCTTCACCGCCCTCGAAGCTGCCATTGCGATCCGGTCCGGTCACATGGCCATGTTCGGACGGCCCTGCGTCTGGAAAGACATTCTCGACAGCTGTGTCATAACCTTCGGCAATCTGGTCGGCATCCTTGATGCGGTCGCCCTGGGTGACCGTATCCTCATAGGCGCTCATCTCGACGGCGCGTTCAGCCGGCTCGGCCGCATCCGCGTCGTCCGGGCCGCCTTCCTCGCGCTCCAGCAGCGGATTGCGCATCAGTTCGATATCGACGAAGTCGTTGAGCTCAAGATGGCTGAGCTGCAGCAGGCGGATCGACTGCATCAGCTGCGGTGTCAGGGTCAGGGTCTGTGACTGGCGAAATTCCAGCCGTGGCGTCATCGCCATGAATGTGCGGCCCTAATATGCAAATATACCGGCCGCAGGCGGCCGCTTCCCGCGCGGACCATGACTCAATTCCGGCCGCTCGGCAAGTTTCGTGCCAATTGCCGTAAAATTGCCGTTAGCGGCTTAGCCATCAATGGAGAAGCTGTCACCCAAATAGACGCGGCGCGCCTCGGGATCGGCGGAAATGGTCTCGGGCTTGCCCTGGATCATCACCTTGCCGCCATGGATGAGATAGGCACGGTCAACCAGGCCCAGCGTTTCGCGCACCGCGTGGTCGGTGATCAAAACGCCAATGCCGCGCTGCGTCAGCTGCCGCACCAGCCCCTTGACCTCTGCGACGGCGATCGGGTCGACGCCGGCAAAAGGCTCGTCGAGCAGCATGAAGCCGGGATTGGCGGCCAGGGCCCGCGCAATCTCGACGCGCCGTCGTTCGCCACCCGAAAGCGAGAGCGCATTGGAGCGGGCAAGATGGGCAATGGAAAACTCGTTGACCAGCGCCTCAAGGCGCTTCTCGCGCTGGCCGCGGTCACGGACGGTATTTTCCAGCACCGCCATGATATTGTCCTTCACCGACAATCCGCGAAAGATCGAGGGTTCCTGGGGCAGATAGCCCATGCCCAAGCGTCCGCGCTGGAACAGTGGCAACCTGGTAATATCCTGCCCGTCGAGCAGGATCTTGCCTGCATCGGGTTTGACGAGGCCCATGATCATGGTGAAGACCGTGGTTTTGCCCGCCCCATTGGGGCCCAGCAGCCCCACCGCCTCGCCCCGCCGTACGGCCAGCGATACGTCACGCACCACGGCCCGCTTGCCAAAGCTGCGCGCCAGGCCATGGGCGACCAGCCAGCCCGTCTGGTCGATGCGCGGGCGGGGCTCAGCACTCATTGCGAGGTGAACACCCCGGTGACCCGGCCGCCGCCCGAGCTGGTAAAGGTGGATACATTGGTTGCCAGATTGACCACCAGTTCAGTGGCATTGACCGTGCCGCTGGCATTGTTGACCGTGACATTGCCGGTCAGGCGCAGCAATTGGTCGGCGGGCGTATAGACCGCCTGCTCGCCGGTGGCATCCTGGTCCTTGGTCTTGAGCCGCACATTGCCGCCCGAAGCCACGAAAGTCTCGATATCGGTGGTGCCGCCCGCCCCATAAGTCGCGACCACCTTTGGCGCCCAGACGGTGACATTGGGATGGATGACCACGACATTGCCGGTGAATACGGCCTCGCGCACATCCTCATTCATAACGAACAGGTCCGAGGTGATCTCGACCGGGCTCTGTGCCTGCGTGGCGCCTGCCAGGCCCAGGGACAGCACGAGTGCCATTGCTAGCCAGGCGCGCCTCATTGTGTTTGGTCTCCAAAAGTGTCCGGGACGTCTTCGCCCGGCGTCGAGGGCAGGGTGACCACCGATCGCTCAAATGTCCAGACTACGCTGGCGGCGTCATAGACAAGGCCCTCGGCCCGAACCTTCGAGCCATCGGCATAGTCCACGTCCACCTTTCCCCGCGTCGTCAGAATCTGGCTGTGCCAGTCAAATATTGAATCGTTGAGCGTGCCGGTGGTTCCGGTCGAATCGGCCACGTCCGCGAGACCCGGCACCAGCGTCAGCTGGCTGGTGGTGTCGAGCTGCGCATATCGCGCCTCCATGGTCACCTGCACGCCGTCGATCCGATTGATGACCAGCTGCGCATTGGTGAGCTCGATCAGGTCCGTGCGCGCGGTGGCCGCGCGGGCCGTTTCGGCCCAGACGCGATAGGATGAGCCATCGGCCAACGTGCCGATATATTCGGGTGCCTCGATGTTGATCGCCTCCGGCGTCACACTGAGCTGATCGATGCCGAAGCGGCTCGTCAGGCTCGCCAGATAGACCTGCGCCATCAGGCTCCCCAGCACCAGCGCCCCGCACAGCGGCACTGCCAGGCGCAGCACCCCGATCCTCCGGTTGCGCCGGGCGAGGCGTTGATAGCTCTGGCGCCCCGCTTCCAGCGCTGGCATGGCCGGCCTCCGGACCTCAGCTATGGGCGAAGATGTCGGCTTCTTCCCAGCCCATCAGGTCAAGCGCACAGCGGGTCTTGAGGAAGTCAAAGCAGGACCGCGCCAGTTCCGTGCGGCCTTCGCGGGCCAGCATGCGATCGAGATGGCGCTTCAGGTCATGCAGGTAGAGCACGTCGGAGGCGGCGTAATCGAGCTGGGCATCGCTGAGCTTGTCCCCGCCCCAGTCCGAGCTCTGCTGCTGCTTGGAAAGGTCGACATTGAGCAGTTCACGCACCAGGTCCTTGAGCCCGTGCCGGTCAGTATAGGTGCGCACCAGCTTCGACGCGATCTTGGTGCAATAGACCGGCCCGGTGACCACGCCGAAGCGGTTCTGCAGCACGGCCACGTCGAAACGCGCATAGTGGAAGATCTTGGTCACGCCGGGATCGCTCAGCAGCGTGACCAGGTTTGGGGCCTCGCTGACATCCTGCGGAATCTGCACCACATCGGCGCTGCCATCGCCGGGAGATAGCTGCACCACGCAGAGCCGGTCGCGATGGGGATGCAGCCCCATGGTTTCGGTGTCGATCGCAACTTCGCGGCCGTAATTGGAAAGATTGGGCAAGTCGCCGCGATGCATTCGGATGGCCATTGAACCTGGTCCCGTTTTGAAACTGATTCTTCTCTGGCACAGAGCGATGGCCAAGGAAAGGCATGGCGGGCCCGGGCGCTGCGCCGGCCGATATAAAGCTTTCCTTATATGCATGTTGCTTTCCGCGCCCGGACCTGCGAGAAACACCACCGAAAGTAATGGGGAACGTGTCCCCTTACGCGCACTTCCGCGTGCGCCCTCGCCACTTGCAAAGAGGTTTAACGTGGCCCGATCTTCCTACCTGTTTACCTCGGAATCCGTTTCCGAGGGTCATCCCGACAAAGTCTGCGACCGGATTTCCGACGAAATCGTCGATCTGGTTTTCCGTGAGGCCAAGAAGGCCGGCATGGATGCGGGTGCTGTCCGCATTGCCTGCGAAACCCTTGCAACCACCAATCGCGTGGTCATTGCCGGTGAAGTGCGCGTGCCCGAAACGCTGCTGAAAAAGGGCAAGGACGGCAAGATCGTCACCGATGCTGCAGGCGCCCCGGTGGTCAATCCGTCCAAGTTCAAGTCGGCCGCCCGCAAGGCCATCCGCGCCATCGGCTACGAGCAGTCCGGCTTCCACTGGAAGACCTGCCGCATCGACGTATTGCTGCATGGCCAGTCAGCCGATATCGCCGTGGGCGTGGACGAGGCCGGCAACAAGGATGTGGGCGCTGGCGACCAGGGCATCATGTTCGGCTATGCCGCACGCGAAACCCCCGAATTGCTGCCTGCTCCGATCTATTATGCGCACAAGATTCTCGAAACCCTGACCGAAGCGCGCAAGGCCAATAACGGCCCAGCGGGCAAGCTCGGCCCTGATGCCAAGAGCCAGGTGACGGTAAAGTATCAGGATGGCAAGCCGGTTGGGGTAACCCAGATCGTGCTCTCGACCCAGCATCTGGACGAGACTCTGACCTCCGCCGATGTGCGCGGGATCGTCGAGCCCTATATTCGTGAAGCTCTGCCCGAGGGCTGGATCGGCGCCGACACCGTCTGGCACGTCAATCCCACCGGCAAGTTTGTCGTCGGCGGCCCCGATGGCGATGCGGGCCTGACCGGTCGCAAGATCATCGTCGACACTTATGGTGGCGCTGCGCCCCATGGTGGCGGTGCCTTCTCGGGCAAGGATCCCACCAAGGTGGACCGGTCCGCAGCCTACGCCGCGCGCTATCTCGCCAAGAATGTGGTTGCTGCTGGCCTCGCTGATCGCGCCACTATCCAGCTCTCTTATGCCATTGGCGTGGCCAAGCCGCTCTCGATCTATGTCGACCTGCACGGCACCGGCAAGGTGGACGAAGCGGTGCTGGAAAAGGCGCTGGCCGAGGTGATGGACCTGACTCCGCGCGGCATCCGCACCCATCTCGACCTGAACAAGCCCATCTATGCCAAGACTTCCGCCTACGGCCATTTCGGCCGCAAGGCCGGCCGCGATGGCAGCTTCTCCTGGGAGAAGACCGATCTGGTCAAGGCCCTCAAGGCCGCGGTCGCCTGAAACCGCATTCGTCATTGACCGGGGGCCTCTTTTCCGCAAAAGCGGCGGGAGGCCCCCTTTCTATTGCAGCAAGCCTGATGCCCGACCACGAACTGCCTAAGACCCGCTCCGGCGAACCGCGCGCTTTTTTTGGCCGGCGCTCGGGCAAGAAACTGCATGGCGGGCAGAAGGCGCAGGTGGCTGAACTCTTGCCCCAGGTCGAGATCGCTCTGTCGGACCGGCTTGATCCACGGGACCTGTTTCCCGGCGCAAAGCGGATCGTCACCGAGATCGGTTATGGTGGCGGTGAACACCTGGCCCGCAAGGCGGCTGAAGAACCCGAGACCGGCTTTATCGGCTGCGAGGTCTTTACCGGCGGCATTGGCAAGATGGTCCAGGCCATCGAGGCGCGGGGGCTGACCAATGTGCGGCTCTATACCGATGATGCGCTCAAACTGCTGGTGACCCTGCCCGAGGCTTCGGTGGACGCGGTCTACCTGCTCTATCCCGATCCCTGGCCCAAGACGCGCCACCATAAGCGCCGCTTTGTCTCGCCCACCACGCTTGGGGAACTGGCGCGGGTGATCCGGCCTGGTGGTCAGTTTCACTTCGCCACCGATATCGAGGATTATGCCAACTGGACGCTGGCCCATATCGTGCGCGAGCCGCTCTTTGCCTTCGCGCCCGAGGCGCCGGGCAGCTGGCACAATCCCTATCCGGGCTGGCTGCCGACCCGCTATGAGCAGAAGGCGCGGCGCGAGGGTCGCATGATCAGCTTCTATTTCAGCTTCACACGCGCCTGACTGTAACCATCCGGTCACCCTGACAAGCTTTCATGGCCGAGCGCTCTGGACCTTGGCGTCCCACGACCCATATCGGGGTCTTACGCCGCCGGAGACGTCCCCATGTCGCAGCCCCCCTCGCCCGATCACGCCAGCCAGGATCTGCTTGTGGTGCGGCCGAGCAAGTGGGCGCTGGTGGTGATTGTGCAATTGCGCAGCGGCACCATGCGGTTCAATGAACTGCGCCGCAATATGGGCGGGGTGCCGCAGAAATCACTGAGCCAGACCCTGCGGGAGCTGGAACGCGACGGCTTCGTCACCCGCACCGCCTTTGCCACCATCCCGCCGCGGGTCGACTACGAACTGACCGATCTGGGACAGGAATTGCTGGTGCTGGCCGACCAGTTCCAGCATTTCGCCCAGCGCAATCGCAATGCCGTGGAAGCGGCGCGGCGCCTGTTCGATGCCAGTGGTGACCGGGCCGGCTTCCAGGCGTAAAAGTTCGGGCGCCGCCATGTCTGGCGGCGCCGGGTGCGGATCAATCAGAGATTGACCACATCGAGCGTGACCGGGGTCAGATAAACCATGGTCTGCTTGCCGCCATCTTCAGTGACCAGCGCCACAAGATAGTCACCCCATTCCTCGACCGAAGAGGCGTCGATGCCCTTGTGCTGGAGCTGGGCCAGCACATAGTCCTGGTCAAAGCCATTGTCCGAGGGGGACGACGCCAGTGAGCCGGCGGCCATGGCGGGGGCTGCAATACCGGCAAGAGCAGCAATCGTAGCGAGAGCGATCACAGTGTTCTTGATCATGGGATGGAATATCCCTTCTGGTTTGAACGAACCGGAAATGATCACCCGCCCCGCGCCCTGCAAGCAGCCGGAATCGACTATTTTGCTCTTGAATCCGCGCGTGACGACCCGAGGGTTTGTCCGGGGAAATCAAGGGCTTTGAAGGAAACCCGGTTTCCTCAGGGAAACCAGGACGGGTCCTTGATACCTTGTGAAAGGCGCTGCCGGGCGAGCCCTGAATCGACCACTGGCACAGCATCAGGCGCCGATCTAGACGAAGCTCAGCTCCAGGCTGGCGGGACGGCGCTGGACGATCCGGGCGCTCCAATTGTGCCCGCTCGAAATCAGTTCGAGCGTGATGTCATCGGGCAGATCGCTGGTCGTGGCAATCTGAACCTCTGCGCCTTTATCCCACAGGGCCCGCACCGTGCAGTCGACCACCGAGCGCCGGTCATTGAACACCAGGCGTCCCGCCTTAAGCACACGGCGGCGCTCGATCGGTTCCACCAGCGTTGCCGTGGTGGTGCCGCGCCAACTCATCGTGGTGTTGCGCCCTGCGCCCTGGGCCTCGTAGAGTGCTTCATCGGCCTTGAGCAATACGCTGTCCAGATCGTCGCGTCCTGGATCGAGCGTGGCGACGCCAAAGCTGGCCGAGACCCGGATCGGCGGACGACTGCCGGGAAACTCCAAGACCCTCAGCGCATGTCGCAGCTTTTCGGCAACCGCCACAGCTGCCGGACCATCGGCGTCGGGCAGGATGGCGGCAAATTCCTCGCCGCCCAGCCGGCCCAAAATGTCGCTCTGCCGCAGGCCGGCCTGCGCTGCAGCAGCCACGGCTTTGAGCACCATGTCGCCACCGGCATGGCCGTAATTGTCATTGACCTTCTTGAAGTGGTCGATGTCGAAGGTGATGACCGAGAGCTGGCTGCGATGGCGGCGAGCCAGGGCCACATACTTGGCGGCATCGGCCTTGAAGGCGCGGCGCGTTGCAAGGCCGGTAAGGCCATCCATGGTCGCCAATTGGCGCAGTTCTAGTTCGCTCATCACCACCTGGGCCAATTCGTGCAGGATTTCTACCTCCCGTTCCGAGAAGGCGCGCGGACGGCTGTCGATGGCGCAGATCGTACCGATGATGTGGCCATCAGGGGTCACCAGCGGCATGCCGGCGTAAAAGCGCACGCCATTGTCAGCGGTCACGTGCGGATTGGCACGGAAGCGCGGATCCAGTGTCGCATCGTTGACAATGAGTGGGTCATGCGCCAACAGGGCGTGCTGGCAGAAACTGTCGCCGACGGGCACCTGGCTGTTGGGCGTGCCCAGGGCCGCCTTGTACCATTGCCGATGCCCATCGATCATGGTCACCAGTGCTGTCTCCACCCGGAACACCAGGCGCACCAGGTTGGCCACCCGGTCAAAGGCCGGTTCGGCAGGTGTGTCGAGTATGTCATAGCGGTCCAGCGCGTCGAGGCGCTCGGTGTCGCTGGCCGCGCTCAGTGTGGGCGATAGGGCTGGGAGGGTCATGGCCAGGCCTCCTGTTTCGAACCGGTTTTGCTGGCAAGCCTAGCGGCCAAACATGGCCTAAACTGAAACGGGCTGTTCCCGCCCTGGGCTTTTTCCGAACATTCTTTACGAGACCTTGCGCAGTGTCGAACACCTTGCCTTTCCCCCTATGGGGGTCTATAGGAGGGCCAACATCGTTGCTCTCATTCGAGAGTGGGTGCCGGAAGGCCCCCGCTCTTTTTGTTTATCTGCGGCCAGGTGCGCGCCATTTTGCGAGCAGCCGCCAAACCTGAACGACCTTCATGGCTTTCGATCTGAGCGAAAAGCGCTACATCAAGGAAAGCGGGCTCGAAGCCCGCGTTGCCTGCATTGTCGAGCCGGTGGCCAATGACCTCGGCTACGCGCTGGTGCGGATCAAGATCACCCCGGAAAACGGCTGCACCCTGCAGATCATGGCCGAGGACAAGAACGGCCGCTTCAACATCAATGATTGCGAGGCGCTCTCCAAGGATCTTTCGCCGGTGCTCGATGTGGAAGATCCCATCGACCGCGAATATCACCTGGAAGTCTCCTCCCCCGGTATCGATCGCCCGCTGGTGCGCAAGCGCGATTACGAGCGCTTCATCGGCCACGAGGCCAAGGTCGAGCTCTCCGACATGATCAATGGCCGGAAGCGCTTCCGCGGCGAAATCGGCCCGGTCGATGACGAAGGCGTCATCATCATCCTGCCCGATGCACCCGGCGGCACCGACCCCAATCACAAGCTCAGCTTCGCTTCCATTGCCGAAGCCAAGCTGGTCATGACCGACAAGCTCATGGACATGGCGCGCGCCGACCAGGAGCTGCACCCCATCGACGACGACGAGACCGAAACGGTCGAGTACGCCGACACTGAAGAAGTCTCTGAGGAGAAGAACTGAAATGGCCGTTAGCGCGAATCGCCTTGAGCTGTTGCAGATTGCCGATGCGGTCGCCCGCGAAAAGTCCATCGACCGCATGGTGGTGATCGAGGCGATGCAGGATGCCATGGAAAAGGCCGCCAAGGGCCGCTATGGCGCCGAGACCGAAATCAAGGTCGAGATTAACCCTAAGTCCGGCGAAACCCGGATGTGGCGCCTGCTCGAAATCGTCGAGGCCGTCGAAGAGCCGGGCCGCCAGGTCAATCTCAAGCTTGCCCAGGTCAAGAACCCGACCGCCAAGATCGGCGACTTCCTGACCGAGCCGCTGCCGCCCATGGAATTCGGCCGCATCGCCGCCCAGTCGGCCAAGCAGGTCATCGTCCAGAAGGTGCGCGACGCCGAGCGCGACCGCATGTTCGAGGAATATACCAACCGCGTCGGCGAGATCGTCAACGGCACCGTCAAGCGCGTCGAATATGGCAATGTGATCGTCGATCTGGGTCGTGGCGAAGCCATTATCCGGCGCGACGAACTGATCCCGCGCGAGCTGTTCCGTTATGGCGACCGCGTCCGCGCCTATATCTATGACGTGCGCCGCGAACAGCGCGGCCCGCAGATTTTTCTGTCGCGCACCCATCCCCAGTTCATGGCCAAGCTGTTCATGCAGGAAGTGCCGGAAATCTATGATGGCGTCATCACCATCCGCTCGATTGCCCGTGATCCTGGCAGCCGCGCCAAGATCGCCGTCACCTCCAATGATAGCTCCATCGACCCCGTTGGCGCCTGCGTTGGTATGCGCGGCTCCCGCGTTCAGGCTGTGGTTGCCGAATTGCAGGGCGAAAAGATCGACATCATTCCCTGGACCGATTCGATTGCCGACCTCGTGGTCTCGGCATTGCAGCCGGCCGATGTCGCCAAGGTGGTGCTCGACGAGCAGGCCGAGCGCATCGAGGTGGTTGTGCCCGACGAGCAACTGTCGCTCGCCATCGGCCGTCGGGGCCAGAATGTACGCCTTGCCAGCCAATTGATTGGTTGGGATATCGACATCCTGACCGAGCAGGAAGAGAGCGAACGGCGCCAGAAAGAATTCACTGAACGTTCGACCCTGTTCATGCAAGCCCTTGACGTTGACGAGATGGTTGCCCAGCTATTGGCTTCCGAAGGCTTTTCCTCGGTCGAGGAACTGGCCTATATCGAACCCAATGAGATCGCCTCGATTGAAGGGTTCGACGAGGAAACGGCCGGCGAAATCCAGAACCGCGCCACCGAATACCTGGCCGAGATCGACGCCAAGTTCGACGAAGAGCGCAAGGCGCTGGGCGTCCAGGACGAACTTTACGAGATCGCCGGTCTCAATGCCGCCATGCTGGTGTCATTGGGTAAGGAAGAGATCAAGTCGGTGGAAGATTTCGCTGGCTGCGCAGCCGACGATCTGGTCGGCTGGACGGAACGCAAGGATGGTGAGACCAAGCGCTTTGACGGCACCTTCAAGGACTTCCCCGTGTCGCGCGAGGAAGCCGAGGACATGATCATGCAGGCCCGCGTACGCGCCGGCTGGATCAGCGCCGAAGACCTTCCCGCCGAAGCTGGCGACGAAGGCGAAGGCTATGCCGAGGAGGAGGCGGTCTAAGGACCGCCTTCTGGGAGCACCCGGCCTTGGCCCGGAGCGCAGACATGGTTAGAACCTGTGCCTTGACCCGAGCAGAAATGCCGGTCGAGGCGCTGGTGCGTTTCGTGCTCGGGCCCGATGGGTCCATCGTGCCCGATGTCGATGCACGGGCCGAAGGTCGCGGAGTCTGGATCACGCTCAGCCACCAGGCGGTGGCCGAGGCGGTCAAGAAGAAAGCCTTCGCCAAGAGCCTCAAGGCACCGGTTACCGTGCCCGAGGACTTGGCGGATTTGACCCGGCTGCGGCTCGAACAGCGCCTGCTTTCAGCGCTGGGCATGACCAGGAAAGCCGGTCAGTTCATTTCCGGCGCCACCAAGGTCAAGTCCGCCATGCAGTCCGGCCAGGTGCTGGCGCTGCTAACCGCGACCGACGCGGCCGAGGACGGACGCAACAAGATGCTGGGAGCCCTCCGGGCTCTCAACCATGCGCGACACGAGGCGGGCCTCAGGGGTCCTGACGTGCCGCATTTTGAATCGCTCTCAAGTGTGCAAATGGGTTTGGCACTTGGGCTCGAAAATGTGATACATGCTGCCCTAACGACAGGGGCGGCAGCCCAATCGGCGGTGGACAAGGCCAATAGACTGGCCCGATACAACGCCCCAGCGATGGATGAACACACCGACCGCATTGCGGCGTCCGGTGTGCTTTTGCCCGCGGAACAGGACGAAAGACGATAGGAAGTATGGCTGATAACGACGACAAGCGTTCCGACGACACTGGCGCCAAGAAGACTCTGACCCTCAAGGGTGGCGCCGGGCTGGGCAATCGCCCCGGCGGGATGTCGCGTGGGCCTTCGCGCTCGACCGTGGTCGTGGAAAAACGCACGCGCATCGTGCCCAAGCCCGCTGGCGGCCCACCCGCTGGCAGCGGCCGCCCTGGTGCCCAGGGTGGCCGTCCGCAGGGCCGACCCATGCAGCAGCAGAACCGCGCACCCCTGGGGCTGAATGCCGCCGAAGCCGAGGCTCGCCGCCAGGCGCTGGCCATGGCCGGCGCCCGCCAGGCCGAAGACAGCGAGCGCTTTGCCGCCGAGGAAGCGCGCCGCATCGAGGATGACAATCGTCGCCGCCAGATTCGCGAGGAAGCTGCGCGCGCCGAACAAGAGCGCCGCCAGGCCGAAGAATCGCGCCAGGCCGAGCAGCCTGAAGCTCCGTCCTCCGAGCCCGAACAGGCGGCCCCGCGCGAGGAATTCGTGCCGGCCAGCCAGCGCAATCCCGGGCCCAGCGCAGTGCGTACGGTGGCCGGTCGTCCCGGCCAGCCGCCCCGCCCGTCGCGCGAACGTCCCCCTGCCGGGCGTCCGGGTGAAGGCGAACGACCCGCTTCGGCCCGTCCCTCCGGCAATACGCGCCCCGCAGGCACGGCCGGCCGCCCAGCTGGCGAACGTCGCCCTGCCGGCGCCGGCATGGCCCCGATTGGCAATGTGCCGCCAGCACCGCCCAGCGAAGCCGATGGCCGCAAGATCCGCACCGGCGCGCCGCAACAGCGTCCTACCACCGAAGCGGAAATGGAAAATGCCCGCCGGGCCTCGCGCGCTCAGCCCGAGCGCCCGACCCGTCGCGGCGCCAATGATTCCAATGCCCGTGGCCGCTTGACGGTCTCGAGCGCCACCACCGAAAGCGATCGCGACAAGGGGCCATCGCTGGCCGCCATGCGCCGCCGCCGCGACAAGAAAATGGGCCGCAACCAGCAGGATGCGCCCAAGCTCAGCCGCGAAGTGACCATCCCGGAAGCCATCACCGTCCAGGAACTGGCAAACCGCATGGCCGAGCGTTCGGTCACCGTCATCAAGATGCTGATGCAGCAGGGCACCATGGCAACGATCAACGATGTGATCGACGCCGACACCGCCGAACTGATCGCGTCCGAGCTCGGTCACACGGTCAAGCGCGTCTCCGAAGCCGACGTGGAGCAGGGGCTTTACGATCTGCCCTCCGACGACAATGTCGAGGACCTGGCCAATCGCGCGCCGGTCGTGACCATTATGGGCCACGTCGACCACGGCAAGACCAGCCTGCTCGACGCCATCCGCGAAGCCAATGTCGTGTCTGGCGAAGCCGGCGGAATCACCCAGCATATCGGCGCCTATCAGGTCGAAAAGAACGGCTCCAAGGTGACCTTCCTCGACACCCCGGGCCACGAGGCGTTCACCGCCATGCGTGCCCGCGGCGCCCAGGCGACCGACATTGCGGTCCTTGTCGTGGCTGCCGATGACGGCGTCATGCCCCAGACCATTGAATCCATTAAGCACGCCAAGGCAGCGGGCGTTCCGATTATCGTGGCCATCAACAAGATGGACAAGCCGGAAGCCAATCCCCAGCGCGTGCGCACCGAACTGCTCCAGCACGAGGTGTTCGTGGAATCCATGGGCGGCGACGTGCTCGACGTGGAGGTTTCGGCCAAGACCCAGGACGGTCTCGACAAGCTGGTCGAAACCATCCTGCTGCAGGCCGAGGTGCTCGAACTCCGGGCGCCTCATGATGGCCGTGCCGAAGGCCTGGTCATCGAAGCCAAGCTCGACAAGGGTCGCGGCGCCGTGGCCACCGTTCTGGTCCAGCGCGGCACGCTCAAGGTCGGCGACATTCTTGTTGCTGGCACTGAGTTTGCCCGTGTTCGTGCCCTGATCAACGACAAGGGCGAACAGGTCAAACTGGCCGGCCCCTCCATCCCGGTGGAAGTTCTGGGCTTTACCGGCGTCCCGAGTGCCGGCGACCGCTTCTCGGTGGTTGAAAACGAAGCGCGGGCCCGCGAAGTCACCGAATACCGTCAACGCGCCATCCGTGAGAAGACGGCCGGCGGCGGTGCGACGAGCCTTGAGCAGATGATGAACCAGCTCAAGATCGCTGGCATCTCCAAGTTCCCGCTGATCATCAAGGGTGACGTACAGGGTTCGGTGGAAGCCATCGTTGCCTCGCTCAACAAGCTCTCGACCGACGAAGTATCGGCTCAGATCCTGATGAGCGGCGTGGGCGGCATCACCGAAAGCGATGTTACCCTGGCCTCGGCCTCCAATGCCATTGTCATCGGCTTCAATGTCCGTGCCAACAAGCAGGCGCAGGAACTGGCCACCCGCGACGGCATCGAAATCCGCTACTACAACATCATCTACGACCTCGTGGATGACGTGAAGAATGCCATGAGCGGCCTGCTAGCTCCCGAACGGCGTGAAACCTTCATCGGTTACGCCAAGATCCTGGAAGTCTTCCAGATTACCAAGGTGGGCAAGGTCGCCGGCTGTCAGGTTACCGAGGGCCTCGTCGAACGCGGCGCCGGTGTGCGCCTCCTTCGCGACGATGTTGTCATCCACGAAGGCAAGCTCAAGACGCTCAAGCGCTTCAAGGACGAGGTTAAGGAAGTCCAGACCGGCCAGGAATGCGGCATGGCCTTCGAGAATTACGAAGACATCCGCGCCGGCGACGTCATCGAATGTTTCCGCGTCGAGACAGTGCAGCGCACGCTGTAGTCCGCATCTGTCGGATAGAGAATTGGAAAGGCGCGGTTTCGACCGCGCCTTTTTCATTCGTTCGGCCCGGACAGGAGCCGTTCGATATGCTGCACGATCTCGTCGCTCGTCATTCCGGCATCAATCGGTATGCCATAGGCAGGGTTCTTGCCGAGCAGGGCAGCGCACTCAGTGGACCGTCGCCGCTCGAAATCGGTCAGGCCTTCTCGCCCCTCTTCTTCCGCGCGTTGCAGGAGCCGTGATTGGATCACCTCAAGAGGCGCCACAAGGCAAAGGCGCTTGACCGGGGCGGTCGTGCGGAGGGCACCCGCAAACGTGTCGAGATAATCGAGATTGGTGAAAGTCATGGGTACGATGACGGTGCGTGCCCGCAAATGCACCAACCGGGCCTGGTGCACGATCAGCCGGCGCCAGAGCGCCATGTCCTGATAATCGCCGGGTTGCTGGCGGAGCCCAAGCGTCCATGGCGGGAGGCGACGCAGCACGAAGCCCACATGTTCCGGATCGGAAATGGCGGTACCGGGAATCTGCCGGGCGATCAGCCGCGCCGTGGTGGTCTTGCCGATGCCAAAGGACCCGTTGAGAAGAATGAACATGCGGGCCCCTGCCAGACTGAACTTCATTGTACACCGCATCCGGGCACACAAAAGGCCCGCTTCCTGTTGAGGAAACGGGCCTGGATATCGCCGGTGGCGGGTGACTACGGTGGGATCCGAACGCCGCCGGCAATTCTTGAATGAGGTCAGACCACCGGGGTAAAGCCCGGGGTGGCTACCGGACCCGTGCCCGGAGGTGCATTGATCACCGTCACCCGGGCGCCGACAGGCACGCGGGCATAGAGGTCGATAATATCCTGGTTCATCAGGCGCACGCAGCCCGACGAGACATTGGTACCGATCGTATAGGGCTCGATGGTGCCATGGATGCGAAACAGGGTGTCGCGGCCGCCCTTGTAGAGATAGAGCGCGCGCGGACCAAGCGGGTTTTCCGGACCCGGCTCCATGCCGCCGGCATAGGGGCCATAACGGTCGGGCTCGCGCTTGATCATCGACTGGGTTGGCGTCCAGCGCGGCCACTGTGCCTTGCGGCCAATGGTGGCATCGCCACGGAACACCAGGGCTTCGTCCTTGCCCACGCCGATGCCATAGCGCAGGGCGCGATTGTTCTCGAGGACCAGATAGAGGTAATGCGCCGGAGTATCGACAACCAGCGTGCCGGGGCGCTCTGAGGTGAAGTAGGGTACCTCCTGACGCCACCACTTCGGATCGACGCGCCTTAAATCCATGGCGGCGACCATGTAGGGCTCGCCCGTTACCGGCCCATACATGCGCTGGTAATAGGGATCGATCATGGGCTCCTGAACCACGGGCTGGCGGGTGGTGGAGCAGGCGGAAAGCGCGGTGGCGGAAAGACCGAGCAGGAACAGGCGGCGGGAAATCAAAACTAAAACCTCGGGCGGCAGGAGAACAGGTGGACGCCGTTGCGCGTCACGCTATTGAGTAACGCTTCATGGCCTTAACGTGACGCCAATGCGGCGGTTCCTCGCCGCAATGTGATGGAGGGGAGAGGTGTTGCGCGGATGTCACGCCTGCTGGTTGGTCATCTCAGCGATGACGCTGGCCAGGGCTGGTGCAGCGCCGGCGGCCTCGTGATCCACGCCGGGCAGCCGGCGGATGTCCGCCTTGGGAAGGAGTGCCTTGTAGAGATCCGGGTGATCGGCCGAGACAACATCGTCGGCCTCGCCCTGCAGCACGGCGAGCCGCCGCAATTGCTGCAGTGTTCCGATATCGGCCTCGGGAATGGCAAAATCTTGGAAATCCCAGCCCGCGACGCCCCAGAAGGGGCTGGCCAGCGTGATCACCCCAGAAGTTTTGCAGGCGGACCGAAACGACCGAGGGTTTGCAAGATGACCGACCACCCAGGGAATGGCCCACAAGCACCAGATCATCCTCGACAACGGCAATTTCCGCCTGGCAGGCGGCGATCCACGCCTCCGCATCGGGATTGTCCGGCTCGGGCATGATGGGCGCACGCAAACTCAAGGACCGTGAGAGTGCGGATTTCAGGCCTTCCAGCAGTTTGGAACTGCCTTCACCTGCCGATCGCGATCCTGCGCTGTGAACGAAAAGCACTGTCGTCATTGAAACCTCCCGACGGCCCCTGGCCGAATGGATATCGCCTTGGCGCGGAACGGTAGTGGACTAGCCGATCCATCCCGCTTTGATTGGCGACGAACCAGGGCTTTTGGTTTCGACATCGGATCGCAATCGGGATCGAACCAAAAGAAAAGGCCGGGCGAACCCGGCCTTTCCAACAAGTACAGTGGGAGCGTCAGCCTTACTCGGCAGCGTCTTCCTTGGCGCCGCCGGCGATTTCCTTGCCGGTTTCCTGGTCGACGATCTTCATCGACAGGCGGACCTTGCCACGTTCGTCAAAGCCGAGCAGCTTGACCCAGACCTTGTCGCCTTCCTTGACCACATCGGTGGTCTTGGCAACGCGCTGGTCCGCCAGTTGGCTGATGTGGACGAGGCCGTCCTTGGCACCGAAGAAGTTCACGAACGCGCCAAAATCTGCGGTCTTGACCACGGTGCCCTGGTAGATGGTGCCCACTTCCGGCTCGTCGGTGATCGAACGGATCCACTTGATGGCGGCTTCGATCTGCGAACCGTCCGAGGACGAGACCTTGACGGTGCCGTCGTCTTCAATGTTCACCTTGGCGCCGGTCTTTTCCACGATCTCGCGGATAACCTTGCCGCCGGTACCGATCACTTCACGGATCTTGTCGGTCGGGATCTTGAGCGTCTCGATGCGGGGCGCGAACTCGCCCACTTCGCCACGCGAGGCCGATAGGGCCTTGGCCATTTCACCCAGGATATGGATACGGCCGTCCTTGGCCTGGCCCAGGGCGATCTTCATGATCTCTTCGGTGATGCCGGCGATCTTGATGTCCATCTGGAGCGAGGTAACGCCCGCTTCCGTGCCGGCGACCTTGAAGTCCATATCACCCAGGTGATCTTCGTCACCCAGGATGTCGGAAAGGACGGCGAACTTTTCGCCCTCCAGGATCAGCCCCATGGCAATACCGGCCACCGGGCGCTTCATCGGCACGCCGGCATCCATCAGCGCCAGCGAGGTGCCGCAGACGGTTGCCATCGAGGACGAACCATTCGACTCGGTAATTTCCGAGACCACGCGCAGCGTGTAGGGGAACTCTTCCATCGACGGCCGGATCGGGTTGATGGCGCGCCAGGCGAGTTTGCCATGGCCGATCTCGCGACGGCCGGGCGAACCCATGCGGCCAGCTTCACCCACCGAATACGGAGGGAAGTTGTAGTGCAGGAGGAAGTTTTCCTTACGAGTGCCTTCGAGCGAGTCGATGAACTGCTCGTCATCGGCCGTGCCAAGGGTCGCAACCACCAGCGCCTGCGTTTCACCGCGGGTGAAGATGGCCGAGCCATGGGTGCGGGGCAGGACGCCCACTTCCGACACGATCGGGCGGACCGTGGTCAGGTCGCGGCCATCAATGCGCAGACCGGTGTCGAGCACGTTCCAGCGCACGACCTTGGCCTGCAGCGATTTGAACACCGCGCCGATGGTCTCGGCGGCATAGGTGCCATCCTCGATCTTTTCGGCGAACTTTTCCTTGACCTTGGCCTTGGCGGCGTCGACGGCGGCGTAGCGCTCTTCCTTCTTGGTCAGCTTGTAGGCCGCGCGCAGTTCGGTCTCGATAAAGCCGAGCATCTCGGCTTCCAGCGCCGAATTGTCTTCGGGTTCGAAATCGCGGGCGTCCTTGGCGGCCAGTTCGGCCAGCTGAATGATAGCGTCGATGACCTTGCGGCTCTCGCCATGGCCGAACATCACCGCGCCCAGCATCACTTCCTCGGAAAGCTCATGGGCTTCCGATTCAACCATCAGCACGGCGTCGGCAGTGCCGGCCATGACCAGGTCGAGCTTGCTGTCGCTGCGGCGGTCGACCGGGAGGTTGAGAACATATTCGCCATCCACATAACCGACGCGCGCGGCGCCGATCGGGCCCATGAAGGGCACGCCCGAAATGGTCAGCGCAGCCGAAGCGGCGACCATGGCCAACACGTCCGGATTGTTTTCCATGTCATGCTGGAGAACGGTGATGACCACCTGGGTCTCGTTCTTGTAGCCATCGGGGAACAGCGGGCGGATCGGGCGGTCGATGAGGCGCGAAGTCAGCGTCTCGTTTTCGGTCGGGCGGCCTTCGCGCTTGAAATAGCCGCCCGGGATCTTGCCGGCGGCGAAGTATTTTTCCTGGTAGTTCACGGTCAGCGGGAAGAAGTCGATGCCCGGCTTGGGCGACTTGGCGCTGACAACGGTGGCGAGCACGACGGTTTCGCCCAGCGTGGCGAACACAGCGCCATCGGCCTGGCGGGCCATCTTGCCCGTTTCGAGCGTCAGGGGCTGGCCGCCCCAGTTGAGCTCGACCTTGTGGTGATCAAACTTGATCGTCATGGAGTTCGTCTTTCCATTCTGCCCGGTTGCGCGGTAACGCGGGGCCAGGCTTTGCCCCACGAACGCCTCCGGTGTGCCCGCACTCGGCATCGCACCCTATGTGCGCGCCGGCTCAAAATCAGGCACGGGTTCATCTTTGGTGCGGACAGAACATGGACAAGACAATGAGCCTCTCCAGCGGCGGAAGAGGCCGATAATCCTGCCATGCTCCGGCGGCGCCGGCCTATGGCGCCGGGCTTGCGGCCCGGCCATGCCTTTGGGGGTATCCCAAACGGCGTTCCGGCGCGGAAGGCTTGCCCTCCGCGCCGGAAACGACTTGGTCTTAGCGACGCAGGCCTAGCTTTTCGATCAGCGTCCTGTAGCGGGCATCGTCCACCTTCTTGAGGTAGTCGAGCAGAGAGCGGCGGGTCGAAACCAGCTTCAGCAGGCCACGGCGGGAATGGTTATCCTTGTTGTGGCCCTTGAAGTGCTCGGTGAGGTTGGAGATGCGCTCGGACAGGATCGCAACCTGGACTTCCGGCGAACCGGTGTCATTGGTTGTGGTAGCGTATTCCTTGATGAGCGCAGTCTTGCGTTCCGCAGTAATCGACATCGGGCATATCCTTTCAAAAAGGGAGGATGTTGGCCGCCCCAGCCGGGATGTCGTCCAGGTGGGGCCGTGTAAACGCAGACCCTGGGCCAGAAGGCCCGGAAACCGGCTGGCGCTGCTATAGGGCAATCGGGGGTGAAAAGCCAGAATTTATTGGTCTGCGCGCGCCCTTGTACCATGAAGCGGATATTCCGGCGCCGGGTCGTGGACTCGCCCTACGCTCCGTCCGTTCGGCAGGGCCGAGTCTGCGTCAGGTTCCGGGGCCGGGCTCGTCCGGGCGGGCAGCGGCAAAATCCGGGTCAAGGGCAGTAAGTGGCACCTCGAACAGCCACTCGACGCCATCCTGATGGGTCACGCGATCGACCTGCGCCCCAAGCGCGCCGCCCACCATGGTGCGCAGCACGATAGTGCCGAAGCCCGAGCGCTCCCCCACGACCAGCGGACGCCCCAGATACTCGCGCCAGCGCATGGAGAGCATTTCGTCACTGGTTTTCCAGTGAAGCTCCAGCCGCCCTTCGGTCTCGGCAAAGGCACCATAGCGGGTGGCATTAGTGGCCAACTCATGCAGCGCCATGCCCAGGATTTGCGCGCCCTGCGGATTGATGCGCAGCGCCGGCCCGCCGATGTCCAGACGATCGGCTTCAGGCGGGCGGAACGGGGCGAGTTGCTGGTCGACGAGGTCGGCCAGCATCACCCCGGCGCGGCCATGGGCCAGCAGCAGGTCGGTAGAGCGCGCCAGGCCCATGATGCGTCGTTCCAGCGCCGTCACATAGGCAGGAATGTCGGTGGCGCCGCGCGCCGTCTGCTTGGCCATGGCGGCAATCACCGCCATCTGGTTCTTGGAGCGATGCGCCAGTTCGCGCATCAGGAAGCGGATGTCCCGGTCGGCAATCAGTCGCCGCTCGGATGCTTCGGCCAGCGCTTTGGAGACTTCGGCGATTTCCTTGACCGGATAGCTGCGCGGATAGACCGCCTCGCCTTGTCCCAGCCGGGTTGCATCCAGTTGCAATCCCTTGACCGAGCCGCCGATGCGACCGGCAATAAGGAAAGCGACCCCCGAAGCGCTGAAAGCGATCAGCAGGCCCCAGAGGGCCAGTTGCAGCAAGGATTGCTGCAGGGGTCGCTGCACCTGGCTGGCCGCAGCCCAGGCAACGATGCGCCAGCCCGTATAGCCGGAGCGCCATTCCGCGGTGACGACGCGCTCGCCATTGAACTGCTCCTGCACCCAGACATCCCCGGGGATGTCATCGGGAGACTGCCTGATCGGCAGCACGGTGCCAATTTCAAGTCCCGCACTCGAGGTGGCCGCAAGGACGGCATTATTGGTATCGACCAGCGCGGCATGCCAGCCTTCGGGCAACTGCCGCGATTGCAGGGCGGGAGCAAGATTCTGAGCGTTCTGGGTCAGGCTCAGGAGGCGGACGGGGGCGGCATCGGGAACTGGCAACCACACATTGAATACATAGGCCTGCGCGACCTGACCGAAGAACAGCGGCGAAATGGTCGCCACGCCACGTTCCATGGCGCGCTCCGCGGTTTCGGGGTCAGATGTCGGACCGAGAGGGGTACCGAAGGCGACGCGGGTGTTGAAAATTTGCATCCGATCATCATCGAACCCAATGAGATAGGATCCGGTCCCCGCCAATGCGGTGACACTGCGTTCGTGGAATGTGGCAAAGTCGCCTTCCTGCAGAGACTGGCTGGTGGAAAGCACCCGCAGCGTGGTCGCCATGCCGGTAATCTCGCGATCAACCGACTGTCCCATCGCCTGAACGGTGGTGTTGGTCAGCGCCGCTAAGACGCTCTGCTGGGCATCATTAGTGCTGTTGAGCAGCACCAGCGCCACGGCCAGCGCTGGGATGAGAATGGCAAGCACCAGAGCGATCAAATAAACCGCAATGGGTCGCCCACGCTCTCGCGATGCCTGCTTATTTGGGACGGTAGCGTCCACCATGCGCCCCAGCTTTCCTTGAAAGGGCCGCGGCGCGAGCCGTGGCCGGATACTCAATATTTGGCGCTTGAATCGCTGGCCGGAAAGCTTTCGTCCACCGCCTCGTCGGTCTTGTCCCACTTTTCAGGCTTGTCCGCCATCTCATCAGGTCCGGAATTGCGCACCTGAACGGGAGAATCTTTTGGGCCTGGCTTCTGGCCGTCGCGCAGGGCGGCCGCCTCGTCAGATTTTTGCTCTGTCTTGGTCATGATGGTCTTCCTTTGAACCTGTACAACACGCCAGAGCCAAGGCGGTTGCAGGGGCATGGCATCCAAATGCAGGCTCTGGTAAACAGCGCCCATGACCAAGACCGATACCGCACATCTGACCTCCCATAAGCGGGTGTTCATCAAGACTTATGGCTGTCAGATGAATGTCTATGACAGCGACCGCATGGCCGATGCCCTGGCCCCGCACGGGTATACGCCTACTCAGGAGGTCGCCGAGGCGGACCTGGTGCTGCTCAACACCTGTCACATTCGCGAGAAGGCGAGTGAGAAGGTGTTTTCCGAACTAGGCCGCCTGAAGGAAGTCCAGGGCGAGCGCCGCGCTGCCGGCGCCGACATGATGATCGGCGTGGCCGGTTGCGTGGCCCAGGCCGAAGGCGAGGAAATCGCCCGCCGTGCCCCCATGGTCGACTTGGTCTTCGGGCCGCAGGCCTATCATCGCCTGCCCGACATGCTGGCGCGGGCCGAAAGCCAGCGTCACCTGCACCCGAGCCTCAAGAAGGCTGTGGTCGATACCGACTTCCCCGAAGAAGACAAGTTCGCCCACCTGCCAGCGGCAAAAAAAGAAGTGACCATCAGGCGCGGACTAACAGCCTTCCTGACGGTTCAGGAAGGCTGCGACAAGTTCTGCTCGTTCTGCGTCGTGCCTTATACCCGCGGCGCCGAGGTTTCGCGTCCCGTGGCACAAGTTCTGGCCGAGGCGCGCGGCCTAGTCGATGCCGGGGTCAAGGAAATCACGCTGCTTGGCCAGAACGTCAACGCGTATCATGGTGCCGACGCAGCCGGGCGCAGCGTGGGGCTGGGCGAGTTGGCCTACCTTCTCGCCGAAATCCAGGGCCTTGAGCGCCTGCGCTATACCACCAGCCATCCGCGCGACATGGATGACGCGCTGATCGCCGCCCATCGCGACCTGCCGCTGCTGATGCCATACCTCCACCTGCCGGTGCAGTCCGGTTCGGATCGCATTCTCAAAGCGATGAACCGCAGGCATACTGCCGCCGAGTATCTGGCGTTGATCGAGAAGATTAAGGCCGCCCGGCCCGACATGGCCCTTTCGGGCGATTTCATCGTCGGCTTCCCTGGCGAAACCGACCAGGATTTCGAGGATACGCTGAGCATTATCCGCGAAACCGGCTATGCCTCAGCCTATTCCTTCAAGTACTCCACCCGTCCCGGAACGCCCGGTGCCAATTTGGGTGACCAGATTGCCGAGGAGGTGAAAACCGAGCGGCTCCATCGGCTGCAGGATCTGGTTACCCAGCAGACCAATGACTTCCATGCCTCCTGCGTGGGCAAGGTATTGCCGGTACTGATTGAGCGCCGCGGTCGCATGCCGGGCCAGGTCGGCGGTCGCTCACCCTATTTGCAGGCGGTGCATCTGGAGGGATCAGTCGATCTCATCGGCGCCATTCACGAAGTGGAAATCGTCGGCACCAGCACCAATTCGCTGGTGGGGCGGCTGAAGCGGGCCGTGGCGGCGTGATACCGTGCCCATGCGTGCGGGGCACTATTGGGGCCGGGTAAAATGGTCTTCAAGATGCTCCACGATTGGCGCGAAGCGGGGTTTCTCCGAGGCAGGAAAGGTGATCTCGAAAGCGGAAAAGCTTTCCTGGTTCTCCGAGAACATGACCTTGGTGTAAAAAATCGTCTGCTCGCCTGGTTCGGTTGGCACGTAAAAACCTGACAGGACGAACCAGGACCGGTCGCCGGCACGATAGGTAATCTCGCTGATGCCGGGTCCGGTGGCCAGCCGATCCTCAAGCGTCTCGCGATCAAGACCGACCGCCGGTCCTCCGTAAAGCCGCAGCGTCGCCGTTCCGTCGCGTTGCAGGAGCGTGGTCCCCGGCGTTTCGCTTTCGGGCTGTACGATGAACAGGCCCAGTGGCAATTGCGCTGAAAACTTGAATTCATGATCGGTATAGGTTCGCCAGCCCGCATCCAACTCTTGCGCGGAGGCCGGAACGGTCAAAAGCAACAGCATGGCGACGATGGCGCTGAGTTTTTTCGCGGGCATGGTTTTCTCCGGACGCAAATTGCTTGTGCCTTTGAGAAATGCACGATGGCGAACCACGTTCCGCTGACTTCCATTGCTGGGACCGCCGTCACAATATTGCTACAGACAGCGAACCCAAATCAGCCTAGCCTCGTTGTGGTCCGGGCGACGCGCTCCGCTTCGCCCCCTTCGGGAGCCGAGAAAGTTTGAGCAGGCACTTGCCACCCACCGCCGATAACGCCCTCGCATCGCAACTCGAACTCGCCTTTGAAGACAATCGCCTGGCTGCCCAGCTCTATGGCGATTTCGACCAGAACCTCGCCCTCATCGAACAGCGCCTTGCCGTGTCGGCCACGCCACGCGGCAATCATGTGCTTTTGAAGGGCGCGGCCAGCAAGGTCGATCAGGCGCGCCGGGTTCTGGAATCGCTCTATGCCGGCCTCGAAGAGGGCCGCACCATGGACATTGCCGACGTCGATGCTGTCATCCGCATGATCGAGACCGAGGACAGCCAGTTGACGCTCCCCACCCTGGAGCGCAAGGGCAAGGTCCGCATGGCCCAGATCGCCACGCGCAAATCCACCATTGTCGCCCGCACGCCCGCCCAGGACGCCTATATGCGCGCCATGGAGCGGAGCGAGCTGGTCTTCGGTATTGGTCCAGCCGGCACCGGCAAGACTTATCTGGCGGTGGCCCATGCGGCATCATTGCTCGAGCGCGGCGATATCAACCGCATCATCCTCTCCCGCCCCGCTGTCGAAGCGGGCGAGCGTCTCGGCTTCCTGCCCGGCGATTTGAAGGAAAAGGTCGATCCCTATCTGCGCCCGCTCTATGACGCGCTCTATGACATGATGAAGCCCGAAAATGTCGAGCGCTGCATCACCTCGGGCATTATCGAAGTGGCCCCGCTCGCCTTCATGCGCGGACGAACCCTCTCCAATGCCGTCGTCATTCTCGACGAGGCGCAGAACACCACATCCATGCAGATGAAGATGTTCCTGACCCGCCTTGGCGAGAACTCCAAGATGATCGTTACCGGCGACCCTACTCAGGTAGACCTGCCGCGCGGCGAGAGATCGGGCTTGGTCGAAGCCGTCAACCTGCTCGATGGCGTCGAGGGTGTGCACGTGTCGCGGTTCAACGACAAGGACGTGGTGCGCCATGCGCTTGTCGGGCGCATCGTCAGGGCCTATGAAGCCGACACCGCCCGGCGCCTCGCCGAAAAGGACGGGGACAAGGAAGGGCTGGCGCGGACACTGGGCGCCTTGCCCCGGAGCTGAGCCGAACGCCGATGCCGTCATTGCCGCCGCTGGAAATCGCCGTCATCCGCAATGCGGATGGCTGGCCCGAGCACTTTGACTTGCTTGCCGAGAAGGCGGTGCTGGCGGCCCTCGCCGGCGCCGGGGCCCGTGTGAAAGGCGCAGCAGAAATTTCCGTGCTTTTGACCAACGATGTAGAACAGCGCGAACTCAATGCGCAATGGCGCGGAAAAGACAGCGCCACCAATGTCTTGAGCTTCCCCCAGATCGAGCCCTTCGGCCCGGTCATGGGCCTTCTGGGTGACATCACCCTGGCACGCGAAACCCTGGAGCGCGAGGCCTTGGATTTGGGCAAGAGCCTTGATGATCATTTCACCCACCTTATGGTGCATGGATTTCTCCACATTTTAGGGTATGATCACATTGATGAGGATCAGGCCCTTCAAATGGAGGGGTTGGAGACCCAGATACTGGCGGGGCTTGGGATCGATGATCCCTATGCCGATTGACGCCGGGGTGCCTTGAAGAAAAGTGGACGTCACTTTTCGGGATTTAAGGCGTCACCAAGTGACCTGGAGGCTCTTGGGTCTCCAGCCAGGGAACCCCTGACGTTCAGGGGCATTTTCCGTCCCTACGAACTTTTAGAAGCCGTGATTGTTTGCGGCACGAGATGAATGAACGATAGCGATTCGATGGCCCTACGGGTGGCCGAAAACCCGGAACCTCCTTCTAGTCCCGCCTCCGCCGCAGTGCGGGGGCCGAGCCTGTGGAGCCGTATCAGGGGGCTGATGGCCCGCACCACGGTCTCCATTCGCGATGACCTGCAGGAAGCCCTGGACGACACCGGCAGCGCCGAACCCGGCGACTTTTCGGAAAGCGAACGGCTGATTCTGCAAAATGTCCTGAAGCTTTCCAAGGTGTCGATCGACGACGTCATGGTGGAGCGTTCCGACATCCAGGCGGTATCCTCCGACATCAATCTGGGTACGCTGCTCGCCCGCTTCCGCCAGGTCGGCCATTCGCGCCTGCCGGTCTATGAGGACGGGCTCGACAACATCCTGGGTTTCATCCACATTAAGGATGCCCTGTCGCGCATTACCGAGCCTGTGACGGACCCTGAAAAGGAAGTCCCGGTCAAACTGCTCTCCACGGTCCTGCGCCAGAAGATCGGCAAGCTCTCTATCCTCCGTCCAGCCATGTTCGTGCCCACCTTCATGCCGGCGGCGGATCTACTGCAATCCATGCGTGCCAGCCGCACCCATATGGCCATCGTGGTCGACGAATATGGCGGCACCGATGGTCTGGTGACCATCGAGGACCTGCTTGAAGCCGTGGTTGGCGAGATCGAGGACGAGCACGACGAGACCGAGGCCGCGCTGATCCGCAAGGTCAGCGAGGACACCTATGTAGCCAATGCCCGCGCCGAGCTCGAAGACGTGCAGGCCATGATCGGCCCCGATTTTGATCCGGGCGACCATGCCGAGGACGTCGACACCATTGGCGGGCTGGTTTTTGACCTTGCCGGCCACGTGCCCAAGCGCGGCGAGCGCATCAATGGGATCAAGGGGTTCGAGTTTGAGGTTCTGGCAGCTGACAGTCGCCGCGTCAAACGCCTGCGCATTCACCGTAAGCGCGATCAGATCGTCGCCATCGAGCCGCTGGCCATTACGGACCAGCGTCCGATCAGCGAGAAGCAGGCCGCCGAGTGAGGCAGCAAGCCCAGCCTGCCATGTAAAACCTTGTGTCACCCCCGCGAAAGCGGGGGTTTCTGTTCGGACATGGATTTCCGCTTTCGTGGGAATGGCACCGGAATGCTCACCGTCGACGGATGTGTAGGCGCTAGGCCCACCCTCAGCAGCCGGGGAAAGCAAACTCTACCGGCTCGCCCATTCCAAAAGGCTCGCCAGCCCCACAAACGGCACCCCGCTATGTTCGCTCAGCCCGGAGGCGCAGGTCGAAACCGTCGACACGCCAAGTTCGCACCCTTCGGGAATGTCATCGCCTGCCCGCCGCGTCGCATGGGCATTCAGTTCGGGTACGAACAGGCCCTTGTCCCCGGCATAGCCGCAGCAGGTGATCGAGGACAGCACGGCAAGCTTTTCGGCACAGGCCGCCACAATGGTTTCGGTCATCGGCTGCTCGAAGAGCCGCTGGGCCGAGCAATTGTGATGCACCGCCACGCTCTTGAGCCTCTGCGTGATTGTCAGCTTCGGCAGCACATGCTGGGCCAGGAACTGCGCTGAGTCCGCCACCATGGCATCGCCTGAAAATAGCTTGAGATGTTTGGCGCAGGTCGACGCATCGGTGACTACAGGCACTCTTCCGCCATTGGACAGCGCTGACAATTCCGCGCTCAGCGCGCCGCCCACCTGCGCCGCCTGCTCCGGAAACCCCTTGGATTGAAATGGCTGGCCGCAGCACTGGCCATTGAGATGCTCGGGCATGATGACATCGTAGCCCGCGCGCTCCAGCAGCGCGATCATCGCTGTCGGCGTATCGAGCAGGTGATGCGCGGTCCTGGGCGCCCCGAACATGCGGCTGGGGCAGGCGGGAAAATAGACGATCTGCGCTCGCCCGCTTTGGACAATTGGCACTGGAAAGCCGGTGCGGCGGGGGTCCTGCCGGTTGTCACGCGCTAGGGGCGCGCCCGGGCCACGATGGAGGGTCCGGGACACACGGGGAATACGTTTGCCGGTGAGCCGCCGCGCTGTTTCGGTGATCGCCTCCACGGCCGGGGCAGGGATGATGGTGCGGGCCACGTCGGCCACGGCCAATCCGCCGCGCATCATGGTTTCCACCGTGCTACGATGGTCAGCTGCAAAGCGGGCCAATGAATGGGCAGTGTCGCCTCGTCGCCGCGCCCGCTCGCCCAAGATCATCGTCCCGGTCTCGATCCCCACCGGACAGCGCAGGGAGCACAAATTACATGCCGCGCACGTGTCCATGCCGGCATACTGAAAATCGGCCTCGAAGCGGGCGAGCCGCGCCGGGTCCTCACCACTGGCGCGCAACCGGGCCCGCTCGCGGGTCACGGCAATACGCTGGCGCGGCGTCAGGGTCATGTGGTGGCTGGGGCAGGCGGGCTCGCAGAAGCCGCATTCGATGCAGAGGTCGACCAGCTCGTCACTGAGCGGCATGACCTTCAAATTCTTGATATGGACCTTGGCGTCGTCATTGAGCAGCACGCCGGGATTGAGCAGGTTTTCCGGATCGAAGATCGCCTTGATACGGCGCATGATGGCATAGGCCGCCTGGCCCCATTCGGCCTCGACAAAGGGAGCGATGGCTCTTCCCGTGCCATGCTCGGCCTTGAGCGATCCGCCATAGCGCACCGAGACCAGCCCCGACAGCGCAGCGGAAAACCGGTCGAACTTCTCGGCCATGCCGGGCAGCGAGAAATCGTCGCTCATCTGAAAATGCAGGTTTCCGGCCAGCGCGTGGCCGAAAATGATGGCATCCTTGTAGCCATAGTCGTCAAGCAGCCGGCGCATATCGACAACGAAATCTGCCAATTGCTCGATGGGTGCGGCCACATCTTCGGTGAGCATGATGGTGCCCTTGGCCCGAGCCGCGCCCCCCGAGGCAAAGAAGCCCTTGCGGATGTCCCACAGGGCGTGACTGCGATGCTCGTCGGTGGAGAAGTCGATATGGGTGGCACCATGCCGGGCCAGCAGGGCCTCGGCCTTGGCCACTTCGGCAGCCAGTGTCGCTGCATCGGGGGCTGTGACATCGATCAGCACCGCCGGGGATTGCTCGGTCAACCAGGGCAGCAGCGGGGCCATGGGGGCCAGGTGTTCAACCGTCGCCAGCGCCCTTCGCTCGATATATTCGGCAGCCGTGATGCCGGTGGTTACCTGCACACCGCCATTGGCCATTTCGATAATGGCGCGCCCCGCCGCTTGCGGATCGGGGAAGGGGATGAGGCCCGTGGCCTTGAATGGGTGCTCTGACACCGTATTGTAGGTCACTTCCGAGACAAAGCCCAAAGTGCCCTCGGACCCGACCATGAGATGAATCAGAATGTCGAGCGGATCGTGGAAATCGACCAGCGCATTGAGCGAATAGCCCACTGTGTTCTTGATCCGGTATTTCTTCCGGATAAGCGCGACGAGGTCTTCGTTCGCCATCACGTCACGATTCAATCGGTGCAGCTCTTCGAGCATCTGCGCATGGCTCATGCGGAACGCATCGCGACTGGATGCGTCGCCAGAATCGAGCATGGTGCCGTCCGTCAGAACGATCCTGAGGCGCGCCATGGTGTGATAGGTGTTCTGCGCTACCCCGCAGCACATGCCCGATGAATTATTGTTGACCACCCCGCCGATCTTGCAGGTGGCCTGGCTGGCCGGATCGGGACCGATCTTGCGGTCGAATGGCTTCAGCGCCCGATTGGCCTCCGCCACGATGATGGCAGGCCCCAGCGTCACCTGGTCGGCGCCGGGATGGATGTTGAGCCTGCGCCAGCCATCGCCCAGCACTACCAGCACGCCATCGGTCACCGCCTGACCCGACAGCGAGGTGCCGGCCGCCCGGAAGGTCACTGGCAGCCCCTCTTCCCGAGCCGCAATGAACACGGCCCGCACATCATCCTCGGAATTGACGAACACCACCACGGCCGGAATCAGCCGATAGGAACTGGCATCCCCGCTCCAGGCATAGGTCATCAGCGGATCGGTATGGATGGCACCCGGAATGCGGCCTCTGAGCCTTGCGGCAACGCGTTCGCCGGCGGCGAGGCGGTCCGGTTCCGGAGCATGGGGTTGAAGCGAGAAGGAGGAGGCTTGCTGCATGGATTACACTAACATGTTAGTTAGGGGCCGCGAAGGTGAAATATGTGGCGTTCATCCAGGTGCGTCCCGCGACAGCCTGGTGCCTGCCAGATACGCCCTGCCGATCAGGGCGCCGGATCCTTTCCCGTCACATTGGGCCGGAATGGCGGCAGGGCCGCATGAGCGGCCTGAGTGATGCGCACGATCAACTCTTCCACCCGCTCCTCGCCGCGCCGCTCCTTGAGCACATAGATGCCGGTGACAGCCCTTCGAGGCTCGTCGCGTTGCGCCACCTCAACCAGGCCGCGGCGGGCAAAGTCATTCCGCATCACATGGGTGTGGACCAGCACCGCATCGGTGGCTAGCGCATAATCAACGCAAGCGGCCAGGGAATTGGTGCGAAAGGCGACGCTGGTTCGGTCGAACACGGTCTCGACGCGGGTGCGCCGGCGCGACGGATCAAAAAAGCGTTCATGCCGACTTTCGGCCAGTGAACTGATGACGATGGGATAGGTATCGATCTCGGCCAGGCGGCGTTTCTGTCCCAGCAAGGGATGGCATTCGCGCACAAAGAAAGCGTTATAAACTCGGGTGAGCGGCACGAAATCGGTACCGATGGCCCCGCTCAGCCCATCGATCTCATGGGCCAGAAACATGGAAATATCGCCCGAGAGCATCTGGTCCATGAGCCGTAGCTGGTTCCCCAGGCTGATCTGCACCGGCGCCTTGGGAAATTCGCGCTGATAGGCGACCACCATGTCGCGCAGGAACATGGTCCACCACGAATAGCCTGAACCGATGCTGAGGCCTCGCTCGGTTCCGCGTTTCTGGTCGGCAATGGCGTTGAGCGTATTGTCATAGAGACGCTGCATCAGCCTGGCGTTCTCATAGAGCGTCTCGCCATAGCGAGTCAGCTGCATGCCGCGAGACGAGCGGTCGAACAGGGGTGCACCGACCGTCTGCTCAAGCTTGTTCATGTTGAAGCTCAGCGTCGGCTGGGTGATGAACAGGGCCGTGGCCGCGCCACTCAGCGACCCGGCGTCGGCCACGGCCAGGAACTGGGAGAGAAGTTTGTCCATGCGATATCTCCAGCCAAGACGACATATAGATTTTATCTATAGTGTTGCTGATATTTCGTAGTTTTCCAATCGACGTTTTTGCGCCAGTGTCCGGTCATGAGAGGAGACGGCAGCCGCCCGAGGAGATCGGCCCCAGCTGCGCCACCCGCCATTGCAATGGTCCGTGACCCCTTGGAGCAAGCACGCATTTTAGTAGCGGGTTAACTTCCATACAAGATTGTTGCGGCCGGCGCAGCTTGTATGGTATGGGCGTAACTGGCTGGTTATTTGTGCTGCGACACTGCTGTTATCGGCATAAAATCCGGGACCTAGGATGATTGACAACCGCATCAAAGGTCCTAACGTAGTAACCAGTTGGTGATTTAGCGACGGGGAGGTCGCTGACCACTCCATCGTTCCGCGAGGCGGAACGACAAATGTTCATGGGAGGAAAGACATGACAATTCGACTCGGACGCCGCCAGTTTCTGATGGGAACTTCCGCATTGCTCGCCGCCGGCGCGGCTGGCATCAACCCGGCCTGGGCCCAGAGCGCCCTGCGCCTGATCTTCTGGGGCGGCCAGGCCCGCGCCGACCGCACCTATGCAGTGACCGACCTCTATGAAGGCGCCGGCAATCCCGGCATCGAGGGTGAATACCTGAGCTGGAACGACTACTGGCCCAAGCTGGCCACCCAGACCGCCGGTGGCACTGCCCCCGACATCATCCAGATGGACTACCGGTTCATCGTCGAATACGCGTCGCGCAATGCTATTGCCCCGCTCGATGACGTGATTGGTGATCTGGGCGAATTCGATGCTGACCAGATCGAAGGGGGCAAGGTCGACGGCAAGCTCTATGGCATCTCGCTTGGCGCCAACTCGGTGGCTACCCTGGTCAACCAGTCGGCCTTTGAGGCTATTGGCGAAGCGGTTCCGGACAATTCTTGGACCTATGCCGATCTCGAACGTCTCGGCGAGGCCTTCAAGGCCTCCGGAAACGGCATGGCTGCTTTCGCTGATGCGTCCGGCACGGAACCCATGTTGGACAACTGGATCCGCCAGCGCGGCGGCCACCTCTACAGCGCCGAAGGCAAGCTCGGGCCCACCGCCGATGACATGACCGAATGGTTCGCCATGTGGCAGGGCTTCCGTGAGAAGGGCTATATCGTCGACGCCGAAACCCAGGCGCTCGATACCGGCGCGCCGGAAGTCAGTATGGTCGCCACGAAGAAGGCGGCAATGATGCCCTCAAATTCCAACCAGTTGGTGATTCACCAGTCGATCAACGACGACACGCTGACCATCACCTCCTATCCGCGCATTGCGCCAGGTGTCGGTGGCGGTCACTACCGCAAGCCCTCCATGTTCTTCTCGGTCGCCGGCTCGTCCGCCGACAAGGAAGCTGCGGCGGCCTTCATCAACTACTTTGTCACCAATCCCGAGGCTGGTGCAGTGCTCGGCGTCGAGCGCGGCATTCCATGCAACGCCGCCGTGCGTGAAGCCATTACCCCGACGTTGGACGAGCAGAGCCAGATCGCTCTGAATTTCGTGGCGAACCTGGGCGACCTCGTCGGCCCGCTGCCGGCATCCCCGCCGGCTGCTGCTGGCGAAATCGACCTCAACCTGCTCCGCGTCATCAGTCAAGAAGTGGCCTTCGGCGCCCGTTCCCCTGAAGATGCCGGCAAGTATTTCGTCGAAGAAGCCACCGCAATTCTCAACCGGGCGGCTTGACACTGAATGGCTGTGAATGCGGCAGAAGCGGCTCCGCAAGACGCCGCATCCGGCACAACGAAATGGTCGAGGGCGTGGCAAAACCACGCCCCCGGCTACCTCTTCCTGTTGCCGTGGTTTATCGGGTTTTTCGGTCTCACTATCGGGCCGATCATCTCTTCCTTCTATCTCAGCTTCACCGATTTCGATCTGCTGACCTCGCCCGACTGGGTGGGCTTTGCAAACTATGAGCGCATGTTCACCAATGACCGCTCATTTGCCGCCTCCATGCGGGTCACCTTCACCTTCGTACTGTTTTCCGTGCCGCTGAAGCTGGCCTTCGCGCTTATGGTCGCGATCCTGCTCAATCGCGGCATGAAGGGCCTGCCGCTTTATCGGGCGCTGTTTTACCTTCCGAGCCTGCTCGGCGCATCGGTGGCCATCGCCATCCTATGGCGCCAGATCTTTGCTGGCGACGGTCTGGTCAACCAGTTCCTGTCCATTTTCGGCATCCAGGGCCCGAGCTGGATTTCCAATCCCAATTACTCGCTCTGGACCCTGATCGTGCTCTCGGTCTGGCAGTTCGGCTCGCCCATGATCATCTTCCTGGCCGGTCTCCGTCAGATCCCGCAGGACATGTATGAGGCGGCGAGCCTTGATGGCGCCGGCAAATGGCGCCAGTTCTGGAAGATCACCCTGCCGCTGCTGACCCCGGTTATCTTCTTCAACGCCATCATCCAGACCATCGAGGCCTTCAAGAGCTTCACCCCCGCCTTCATCATCTCGGGCGGCACGGGCGCGCCGATCAATTCGACGCTGTTCTACACGCTCTATCTCTACAACGAGGCCTTCAGCTATTTCCGTATGGGCTACGCCTCGGCGCTGGCCTGGTTCCTGCTGCTGCTGATCGGCTGCTTTACCGCCTTCTCCTTCCTCACCAGCAAATACTGGGTGCACTATGACGATTGATGCACACAAGCTGACCGTGGTCACCGGGGCGGAAAACGACCCCAATGCCCGCCTGCGCAAGCGCATCCTTTCGATCCTGGCCCATGCCGTGCTGATCGGCGCCTCGATCCTGATGCTCTATCCGCTACTCTGGCTGCTCGCCGCCTCGATGAAGCCCGAGAATGAGATCTTCACCACTGGCATCTGGCCAAGCCTCTCCTGGGACATCGAATCCTACTTCCGTGGCTGGGACGCGATGCGGGTGAGCTTCACCGTGTTCTACATGAACTCGTTCGTGATCGCCTTTCTCTGCGTGGTAGGCAATCTCATCGCCTGCTCCATGGCGGCCTATGCCTTTGCGCGCCTGCAGTTCAGGGGCCGCAATTTTTGGTTCGCGATGATGTTGATGACGCTCATGCTGCCCGGGCAGGTGACGCTCATTCCCCAATATGTGCTGTTCCGCGATCTGGGCTGGGTCAACACTATCCTGCCCCTGGTCGTGCCCAAATTCCTTGCCGTCGACGCCTTCTTTATTTTCCTCATGGTGCAGTTCTTCCGCGGCATTCCGCGCGAACTGGACGAGGCGGCGATGATGGACGGCGCCGGGCCCTGGCGCATCTTCTGGAAGATCATGCTGCCGCTCTCCATCCCCGTGCTGGTCACGGCTGCCATCTTCACCTTCATCTGGACCTGGGACGATTTCTTCGCGCCGCTGATCTACCTCAACCGCATGCAGGACTATACCGTCATGCTCGGCCTTCGGACCTTCGTGGACTCCACCGGCGAGAGCGACTTTGGTGGCTTGTTCGCGATGAGCGTGCTCTCCATCGTGCCGATCTTCGTCTTCTTCCTCATCTTCCAGCGGCTGCTCATCGAGGGCATCGCTACGACCGGTATGAAACGCTAGAGACATGTCTGATATCAAATTCGCCGCCATCGGCATCAACCACGCCCATATCTATGGACAGGTGGAGTGCCTCAAGCGCGCCGGCGCCCAGTTCGTCGCCTTCCACGCAATAGAGGATGATCTTGCCAAGACTTTTGGCGAGAAATTCCCCGAGGCAAAGCGGGTCGCGGACCCGGCGGAAATTCTCGAGGACGGCTCCGTCCAGGTGGTCGTCACCGCGGCCATTCCCGGTGACCGCGCCGATATCTGTCTGGCCGCCATGCGCCACGGCAAGGATGTGCTGACCGACAAGCCAGGCATGACCACCTTCGCCCAGTTCGATGAGATCAAGCGCGTCCAGAAGGAAACCGGCCGCATCTTTTCGGTGCTCTATTCGGAACATTTTGAAGTGCGCTCGGCGGTCGAAGCGGGCAATCTCATCGCCCAAGGCGCCATCGGTCAGGTCGTCAACACGGTCGGCCTCGGGCCTCACTCGCTCCGCCTCAACAATCGGCCCGACTGGTTCTTTACGCGCAACCGCTATGGCGGCATCCTCTGCGACATTGCCAGCCACCAGTTCGAGCAGTTCCTGTTCTTCTCAGGCGCCATCGATGGCGAAGTGGTCTCGGCCAGCGTCGCCAATCGCGGCCACTCAGACAAGCCGGGCCTCCAGGATGTGGGCGACGCCCATGTGCGCACCACCAACACCTCGGGTTATATCCGAGTCGACTGGTTTACCCCCGAAGGCCTGCCCACCTGGGGCGACGGACGCCTGACCATTCTCGGCACCGAGGGCTATATCGAGCTCCGTAAATATGTCGATATCGCCGGCCGCCCGGGCGAAAACCACCTCTTCCTCGTCGACAAAAAGGGCGTGCAGCATATCGACTGCTCCAATGTCGACCTGCCCTTCGGCCGCCAATTCCTCGACGATGTGCGCAACCGCACCGAAACGGCCATGCCGCAGGCCCGGTGCTATAATGCGATGAAAATGGCGCTCACCGCCCAGCAGATGGCCGAACAGGGTACGGAGTGGGCGGTATGAGCCGGGTCTTGAACGTCGCCGTCGTCGGCTGCGGCATTGGCCGCTCCCATATCGTCGAGGGCTACCTGCCCAATGCCGACAAGTTCAAGGTCGTGGCGCTTTGCGATCTGAGCGAAGAGCGCCTCGACAAGATCGGCGAGGAATTCGGCATCGAGCGTCGCGTGGTCATTTTCGATGACCTGCTGGCCATGGACGATATCGACATCATCGATGTCTGTACCCCGCCGGGTGTGCACTTTTCCATGGTTTCGGCAGCCCTCGAGGCCGGCAAGCATGTCGTGTGCGAAAAGCCGCTGGTGGGCTCGCTTAAGGATGTCGACGCGATCATGGAGATCGAAAAGACCGCCAGGGGCAAGCTGATGCCGGTCTTTCAATATCGCTTCGGCAATGGCATCGAGCAGGCCAAGGCCATCATCGATGCCGGCATTGCCGGCAAGGCCTATTGCGGCACGGTGGAAACCATGTGGCGCCGCCAAGCCCCTTATTACGCCGTGCCTTGGCGCGGCAAGTGGAAGACCGAATTGGGCGGCGTGCTCATGGGACACGCCATCCACCCGCACGACATCTTCACCTATCTCATGGGCGACATTGCCAAGGTGTTCGGCCGCGTCGCCACCCGCGTGAATCCCATCGAGGTCGAGGACACCATCTCCGCTTCGCTCGAAATGAAGTCCGGGGCCCTGGCCAGCCTTACGGCCACGCTCGGCTCCGTGGACGAGATCACCCGCATCCGCCTGCAATTCGAGAACGTGACCTTCGAAAGCGACCACGCCCCCTATAATCCGGGCAAGGAACTCTGGAAGATCCTGCCGCGCAATGACGAGGTCAAGGCGCGGATCGACAAGGTCCTGGCCAATTGGCAGGACGTGCCCTCGCGCTTCCAGACCCAGATGGCCCGCTTCCACGATGCCATTTTCGGCGAGGGTGAATTGCCCGTGACCAGCACCGACAGCCGCCGCGCGCTCGAACTGGTGACGGCCTTCTATCACTCCTCTTCCACCCATACCGAAGTCGCGCTGCCGCTCGGACCCGACCACCCGCTCTACCAGAGCTGGGTGCCGGAAGCGTTTCGCTAAGGAGAACTGACCATGGCAACCTCCATCCAGTTGCGAAAGATAAAGAAGGCCTATGGCGATGTGCAGGTGATCCACGGGGTCGACCTCGACATCGAGCCGGGCGATTTCACGGTCTTTGTCGGTCCCTCGGGCTGCGGCAAGTCCACCCTGCTGCGCATGATCGCCGGGCTCGAACCGATCACCGGGGGCGACCTCCTGATCGACGGGCAGCGCATGAACGAGGTGCAGGCGGCCCGGCGCGGCATCGCCATGGTGTTCCAGTCCTATGCGCTCTATCCGCATATGTCGGTCTACAAGAACCTGGCTTTCGGACTCGAAACGGCAAAGATGCCCAAGGCCGAAATTGCCGAACGCGTGCAGCGCGCCGCCGAAATCCTCAAGATCGAGCCACTCTTGCAGCGCAAGCCCAAGCAGCTCTCGGGCGGCCAGCGTCAGCGCGTCGCCATTGGCCGCGCCATCGTGCGCGAGCCCAAGATATTCCTGTTCGACGAGCCGCTCTCCAATCTCGATGCCGAATTGCGCGTCGCCATGCGCGTCGAGATCGCCAAGCTGCACAAGGATCTTGGGAACACCATGATCTATGTGACCCACGACCAGGTCGAGGCCATGACCATGGCCGACAAGATCGTGGTGCTCCGCTCGGGCGTGATCGAACAGGCCGGCGCCCCGCTCGAGCTTTACAACAATCCGCGCAATCTCTTCGTCGCCGGTTTCATCGGCTCGCCCAAGATGAACTTCATGACCACCAGCGTCGAGGGCGGTGCCCTCAAGACCGGCGGTGTCAATCTTGATCTGGGCCGGAATGTCGCTGGCGCCACCACGCTGGGCATCCGCCCCGAACACATCACCATTGCCGATGGCTCGGGCATCAAATTCGCCGAGGTCAGCGTCGACCTCGTCGAAAATCTTGGCGGCCAGACCGTGGTCTACGCCACCACAGTCGACCGCCAGGCGCTCACCATTGTGCTCGAAGGCCAGCGCGACGTGGAGATCGGCTCGAAGGTCTCCGCCTATGTCGACCCGGCCAAGGCCCACGTCTTCGACGCCGAGGGCAATGCGATCAAATAGTTCAACCAGGATGCCTGCGTCACAGTCTCTGGGTTTAGCGCTTTGATATCGCGAAATCCTGCATCGCCTTTTCCACCCTCGGGCCCGATCCGAGGGTGTTTTACATTTGCCACGAACAACCGAAACAGCTGCAGCCCTTGCCTTTCCCAACGCGATAAAGGCCTGGGCAGGCGGTCTGCGATCTGCAGGACGTCAGCAAAAGCCAACAGGCCTTGTGGGAATGGCAGAAGCGCTCAGTCGGCTTGTCGTTGGAACGTTTCTCCTGATCGCCAGTTGCTTTTGCACAGCACTCCGAATTCTCAACAGGAGCCATCGCGATGGCCGAGTCGATTTCTATTCCCGATCAGACGCTTGTCGTGGTTGCCGATGGACACCAGGCGATACTCTTCCGCGCCCATGGCAGCAACGGAAAGCTGAGCCTGAGCGAGCAGATGCGCCTGACGCCCAAGAGCCTGGCCGACGATGGCCCGTCGGGTTCAAGGCCGGAGGAACAAACCTCGCGCCAGACAGACGAGGCCACGTTCGTCAAACAATTGGCGAATGACTTGTTTCGCCGCAGGGATGCGAACGAATTTCAACATCTGGTGGTGGCCGCCGACCCGCAAACCTTGGGCCAGCTACGCGACACGATGCACAAGATCGTCTCCGAGAGCATAATAATCTCTCTGGATAAGGAATTGACCAATCACAGTGTGAGCGACATCGCCACGATCATTGATCGCGCCGCGAACTAGTCGTGGGGCCGACGGTTAATGCGAAAGCGCGATGGCGTTGCTGCATGGCCGCAGCAGCATTTTTGCTTATGCCATCTGCCATCGTAGCCCAGCTTCCCCAGGCGGCCGACCCGGCCAGTGTCGAAGAAACCCCGCTGGCGCGGCAGGTGGAGGTCGTCCCAACGGCCTCCGATGATCAGATTGCTGCCCGGCTGACCAATATTTTGAGAGCCACGGACTGGTACGAGTCTCCTCGAGTCGCAGTCACGGACGGCGTTGCCTTTCTCGATGGCGCGACCGACAGCCAGCTTCGCCGTAACTGGGCCGGTGAACTCTCGGAGAAAACCGAAGGCGTCGTTGCGGTCGTCAACCGCATTGTCGTGGACGCTGATGTAAGTTCAACCTTCGGGCGTGCCTGGGAGGAGAGCGTTGGTCTGGCGCAGCAGGCTCTACGGGCCTGGCCATTGGTGGTTCTGGCTGCGGTCGTCATCGCAGCGGCCTGGTTGGTCTCCATGCTGGTTCTGCGCATCGCCAGACATGTGCTGACCGGCAGGATTAAATCAACGCTGCTACTCAACGTGGTGGCCCGGACCATTTCAGTTCCGGTCTTCCTGCTGGGCATATATTTCGTGCTGCGCGTCGCTGGGCTGACCCAACTGGCGCTCACCGTGTTAGGCGGCACAGGACTGATCGGTATCATTATCGGTTTCGCGTTTCGCGACATCGCCGAGAATTTCCTCGCGAGCCTGCTGCTGAGTATGCGCAACCCCTTTGCAGGTGGCGATCTAATCGAGGTGGCTGGATACACAGGTATTGTGCAAAATCTCAACACGCGCAGCACGGTGCTGCTGACGCTTGATGGCAATCACGTGCAGATCCCGAACGCTACCGTGTTCAAGAGCACCATCAAGAATTATAGCTCCATTCCCAGCCGGCGCGCTGAATTCATGGTGGGGATTGGCTACGATTCCTCAGTCTCGCTGGCGCAACGGTTAATTGGTGAGGTGCTCAAGAATCATCCCGCCGTGCTTGGTCAGCCAGAACCACTGGTTCTGGTCGACCAGTTGGGCGACGCCACGGTCAATCTTCGAATTTTCTACTGGTTCGACAGCGTTTCGTACTCACCGGCCAAAATCAATTCGGCGCTGTTGCGGCAAACCAAGAACGCCTTGCTCCAGGGCGGCATTGAAATGCCCGATCCTGCCCGCGAGGTGGTGTTTCCCAAGGGCGTCCCTATCACGCAGATGGACGGCGATGCCCACCGGATGGTGCAGGTCGTGGTGGACCAACCCGCGCCAACGCCTCACGAAGAGAGCAGCGACGCGACGGCGGAAGAGGGTGGCCTATCTAGTGAAACCAAGTCGATAGAACACACCGAAGGGCGGGTACCTGAAGCTGAGATCAACCTGCTCGATCGGAGCTAATCGCGCCGCCACAAGGCCCTTCCGCATACTGCGCGCCGCACGGAACGCTCTCTGCCAGTTCGGCCCTGATCCCGGTTCCCCAGTAATGCCGTCGAGCGCCGCAAATTCCTGTGAAGAGACATGTGAAAACAAAAAGGGTCCCGAAGGACCCTTTGTAACCAAGGCGTTGCCACACCTTGGAAATTGGAGCGGGCGATGGGATTCGAACCCACGACCCTAACCTTGGCAAGGTTATGCTCTACCCCTGAGCTACACCCGCACTCCAGTCCGCGGCCCTTGGCAGGGCGCCGACGCGGGCCTATATGCCCAATCGCCGATCCGATTGCAACCCGGTATTTTGCGAGATTGTCATCTTCGCTCCAGACTGTGGGACTCGGGGCTTGCCACAAGCGCCCCGCCGGGCGCAAAAAGACCGCCAATGCTGTGTTTACCTGAGCCGTTGAAGAGTAAAAGCCCATGACCCTGTCCTTTGATGGCGCACCCGGCGCCGCTCCGGTTCCCGCCGGCCTCATCCGTGACGGCAGCGATGCCGGCTTCAAGGCAGACGTGTTAGATGCCTCGCTGGAGGTGCCGGTACTGGTGGACTTCTGGGCGCCCTGGTGCGGTCCCTGCCGCCAGCTTGGCCCTGCCATCGAAAAGGTGGTGACCGAAAAGGCCGGCCAGATCAAACTGGTCAAGATCAATATCGATGAGCATCCGCATTTTGCCGGCCAGCTCGGCGTTCAGTCCATTCCGGCCGTCTTTGCCTTTGCCGGCGGCCGTCCGGTCGATGGCTTCATGGGCGCCATGCCCGAGGGTGAGGTGCGGCGCTTTGCCGAAAAGGTCATTGCCGGTGCTCCTGCAGGAGAGCCGGAAGGCGATTCTCTCGAAACCCAGATTGCCGAGGCGCTCAAGATCGCCGAAGCCGCTATTGAGGCCGGTGAACTGAGCCAGGCTGCGCAGATCTATGGGCAGATCCTGCAGCACATGCCCGAAAGTGCCGAGGCGCTGGTCGGGCTCGCGGGCCTCTACCTGGGCGCGGGCGAGATAGAGCAGGCCAAGGCCACTATCGACATGGTGCCCGAGGACAAGCGCACGGGCGATTCGTATGCCGCGTTGAGTAAGGCCATCCGCCTCAAGGAAGAGGCTTCGGGCCTCTCCGAAGCGGCAACACTGGAGGCGGCTATTGCCGGCGATCCGGACAATCACCAGGCCCGGCTTGATCTCGCTATGGTGCTCAATGCCGATGGCAAGCGGTTGGAGGCGGCCGAGGCGCTGATTGCCAGCTTCAAGCGCGACCGCACCTGGAATGAGGATGCGGCGCGCAAGAAGCTGATCGAATTCTTCGAAGCATGGGGTCCCAAGGACCCGGCGACGCTCAAGGGCCGCCGTATGCTCTCGACCGTGCTGTTCTCTTAACCGGAGCTTTGATGCCCAAGCGTCCCACCAGCCCAGCCGAGCTGCCAAAGTCCGTGCCGGTCTTCCCGCTCAGCGGCGCCCTGCTGCTGCCATTCGCCCATCGCCCGCTCAATGTCTTCGAGCCGCGCTATGTGGAAATGGTGGATGCGGCGCTGCGCGGCGACCGGCTGATCGGTCTGATCCAGCCAGAAGATACCAGCGAGGAAAGCCCCAGGGGGCGCGCCCCCTTGCAGAAAGTGGGGTGCTTGGGGCGCCTCACTCATTTCGAGGAAAGCGGGGACGGACGCTATTTCATCATCCTTGAAGGGGTGACGCGCTTCCGCCTCGTGCATGAACTGACCGTGCAGACGCCCTATCGGCAATGCATGATTGCTGCCGATGAGTTCCAGGCCGATTTTGCCCGCAACCATGGTGAGGAGGCAGTGGATCGTGCCCGCGTGGTCAAGATGATGCGCGACTATGCCGAATTCGCAAATTTCGAGCTCAACTGGGAAGAGATCGAATCCACCGGCACCGCGGACCTGGTCAATTTCTGCTGCATGGTCTCGCCCTATGGTGCCGCTGAAAAGCAGGTGCTGCTCGAGGCCACTACGCTGGAAGAGCGAGCCGAAACACTGATCGCCATGACTGAGTATGAAATGGCGCGCGGCGGTTCAGACGGCGCCGCGCCGCTCAACTGATGACCAGACCCTCGCCAGACCCGCGCCATGTCCTGGACAGGCAGACCCTTGAAATGCTGGTCTGCCCGCTCACCAAGACAAGGCTGACGCTTTCGGCGGACCGCACCGAGCTGATCTCTGTGGCCGGGCGCCTGGCATTCCCCATCGTCAAGGGTGTGCCGCTTCTCAGCCTCGATGAGGCCCGCAGTATCGACCCCGAGGAACTCCAACGCCACTCGCGATAGAGCGCTTCCAGAAAAGAGGGCACGAGGACCACTAGTCTTCCCCCACCCAATCAGGCGCGGCACAGTGCCAGACTGGGATTGAAAAAAGACTTTGAGGGGTTTTCAGATCGGCATGCCGCTCAGTAGCTTCGGCGCCCCGCCCCCAATGCCGGCAGCGGCGCGGATCAGCGTGGACTTTACCGGGCCGGCCCGCTCCACCAGTCCCAGGCCGAAATCGCGTAGGGCGCGAATGGGCGCAATGTCATTGGAGAACAGCCGGTTCATCCCGTCGGTCACTGCGGCCATCGCGGTGGTATCGATCCGCCGCCAGGCATGGTAGCGCTCCAGGACGTCCACGGAGCCATGGTCTAGGCCCAGCCGCATGGCGTCGACGATCACCTCGGCGAGCGCCGCGACATCCTTGAGCCCCAGATTGAGACCCTGCCCGGCAATGGGATGGACCACATGGGCGGCGTCGCCGATCAGGGCCATCCGCGGCCCGACAAAGCTTCTGGCCAGTTGCAGGCGCAGTGGAAAACCCATCAACTTGTCTTCAAGGGTCACCTCGCCCAGCGTCGAACCCATGACGGCTTCGATCTCAAGCGCCAGCGCCTCGGACGGCATGGCGAGGAAGCGTGGTGCGGCAGCGCTTGTCTCGGTCCATACCAGCGACGAGCGATTGCCCGGCAGCGGCAGGCTGGCAAAGGGGCCGGAGGGGCGGAAATGTTCATAGGCAACGCCCTCATGCGCCAGTTCATGGCTGATGGTGGCCACAAGTCCCGTCTGCCCGTAGTCATGGCCCAGCGTGTCGATTCCGGCGCGCTGACGCAGGCTCGATTGCGCGCCGTCTGCCGCCACGATCAGCGGCGCTTCGAGGACGCGACCATCGGCCAGGGTCAGGCTGCCATGGGTCTCATTTCCCGACCAGTCGGCGATCTCGGCGGGCGCAACGATCGTAATCTGGTTTTCGACCGCAGACATCAGCGTAGCGCTGCTGGCCTGATTGGGAACCATATGGGCGAAGGGCTCGCCGGGCGCGACGTCGCCGTCAAAGCGCAGGAACAAGGGCCGCGCCAGGTCGCCTGTGCCCGAATCGGTAACGTGCATGGCGGCGATCGGCTGGCTTTGCGCCACCATTGGCTCCCAGACCCCCAGTGCCTCGAACACGCGCCGCACCCCCGCGGCAATGGCCGAGGCCCGATTGTCGCGCGGCACGCTGAGGGGACGGCGGTCGACCAAGGCGACCCTGATGCCGGGGGCAGATCGCGCTAGCGCCAGCGCCAGGGTCAGTCCGACCGGGCCGCCGCCGACAATGATGACATCATGCTGTTCCAGGGCCGTATGGGTCATCGCCTGTCTCCTTTCCCGCATTGTCTGTCCAAGCCGCACGCGAGGCAAGTGTAGCATTGCCACGCGGGATGCGCCCAATAAATAGTCATTTACGGGGCTTTTCCCATTATGTGATCAAAAGATGGGCAATACGTGACCTGCCACAGACTTGCCACAAACTCACTCGCCGCTGAGGCCTATCGTTACAGGATTGATTATAAAGAGTTTTCTTCTTCATTTGTCAGGTTGGCACGGCTCTTGAGTCCTTGTTGTGCATCGAACACCCAAGGCAGAAAGGGGCAAGCATGAAACTGGTGGTTGCAATCATCAAACCATCACGGCTCGAGGAGGTGCGGCAGGCGCTCAACTCTCTCGACGTGCACGGCATGACCGTGACCGAGGTCAAGGGCTACGGCCGTCAGAAGGGTCATTCCGAGATCTATCGCGGCACCGAATATGCGGTCCACTTCCTGCCCAAGCTCAAGGTCGAGATCGCCGTCGATGACGGCATTGCTGACGCGGTCAGCACCGCCATCCGCGACGCGGCCCAGACCGGCCGTATCGGCGATGGCAAGATCTTCATCCTCGACCTGCTCGCCGTCACCCGCATCCGCACCGGTGAAACCGGCGCTTCCGCGCTCTGACGCCACCGACTTCAGGAGAAAAGCACAATGACAGGGTTCAAGAATCCCCTAAAGATCGCGGGCGGCGTGGCACTGGCCTCGCTTCTGCTCGCCCTTCCTGCCCTCGGGCAGGATGCTGCGCCTGCCGAGGCCACCGAAGCTGCCGCTACCCTCAGCGAGGGCGTATCGGCCGACGTGGTATTCATCCTCAACTCGTTCCTGATGATCCTGGGTGGCATCCTGGTGTTCTGGATGGCCGCCGGCTTCGCCATGGTCGAAGCGGGCATGGTGCGCACCAAGAATACCTCCATGCAGCTCTTGAAGAACATTGCGCTCTTCGGCATTGCCTGCTTGATGTATTATCTCATCGGCTACAATCTCATGTATCCGCTGGGCAATTGGTCCATTGGCGCTGACGATACCGGCGGCTATCTCGGGGCCTTCAGCATCGCTATACTCGAAGCCGTGGGTATCACGGCCGATACCGCTGATGATTTCTCCTACGCCGCCACTAGCTCGGACTTCTTCTTCCAGGTGATGTTCTGCGCCACCGCCGCCTCGATCGTTTCGGGCACGCTGGCCGAGCGCATCAAGCTGGTGCCTTTCCTGCTCTTCGTGGTCGTGCTGACCGGCCTCATCTATCCCATCCAGGCCTCCTGGAAGTGGGGCGGCGGTTTCCTCGACACGCAGTTCGGCTTCCTCGATTTCGCCGGCTCTACCGTGGTTCACTCCGTCGGTGGCTGGGCGGCTCTGGCCGGCGCCATCCTCCTCGGCGCCCGCAAGGGTAAGTATAATGCCGATGGCTCGGTCAATGCCATGCCCGGCTCGTCCATGCCGCTGGCAACCCTGGGCATGTTCATCCTCTGGCTCGGCTGGTTCGGCTTCAACGGTGCCTCCCAGCTCGCCATGGGTTCGGTGGGTGATGTGGCCGATGTTGGTCGCATCATGGCCAATACCAATGCTGGCGCCGTCGGTGGCGCGTTGGCTGCGCTGGTCCTCTCTGGCGCCATTTACAAAAAGTTCGACCTGACCTTCGTGATCAATGGCGCCCTGGCCGGTCTGGTTGCCGTCACGGCTGAACCGCTGACCCCAGGCCTAGGAACGGCGACGCTGATCGGCGCGGTGGGCGGCGTGATCGTCGTCTTCGCTGTGCCATTGCTGGATCGGCTCAGGATTGACGACGTGGTGGGCGCAATTCCCGTCCACCTGCTCGCTGGCATCTGGGGCACCATCGCGGTGATCTTCACCAATCCAGATGCGACCTTGGGCGGCCAGCTCATCTCGATCCTCATTGTTGGCATCTTCGTCTTCGCGGTGAGCTTCGTGGTTTGGTTCATTCTCAAGGCGACCATGGGTCTGCGCCCCAGCGCCGAGGATGAGGATTTGGGTCTCGACAAGGCCGAGATCGGTATCGAAGCCTATCCCGAGTTCAAGTAGTTCCAATCCGGATGGCCGGGCCTTCGGGTCCGGCCGTCCAGACTTGTCAGCGGCGTGCAGCCCGCGTTCCTCTTGGCCCGCCACAGAGGCTTCCCACTCGCAAACTGCGCGGACTGCACACCCCTGCCAAGGTGCTGAAAAATTAGGCATACAAGGGTAATTCTGCGCAATAGATGCGCATCTCTGTGCTCAATTCTGAGTCGCCTTGTGAAATCCAAGCTTAACTATCTGTATCCGTTAGGCAATTTCGTGCCGGTTCATTTGGCACGCAGTTTGACTGTTGTTTGACCGTTCCAGCACGCGCCGTCACGGCGTCAAAGGGGGTCAGATGAAACTGGTGGTTGCCATTATCAAGCCGTCGCGGCTCGAAGAGGTCCGACAAGCGCTCAACTCTCTCGATGTCCACGGCATGACCGTGACCGAGGTGAAAGGCTATGGCCGGCAGAAGGGGCATTCCGAGATCTATCGGGGCACCGAATATGCCGTGCATTTTTTGCCCAAGCTCAAGGTCGAGATCGCCGTCGATGATGGTCTTGCCGACCAGGTCAGCTTGGTCATCCGCGAAGCCGCCCAGACTGGCCGCATCGGCGATGGCAAAATCTTCGTGCTCGATCTGCTCGCTGTCACCCGCATTCGTACCGGTGAGACCGGCGCCTCGGCGCTGTGACCCGCTTCCCAATTCCGGAGACTATACCAATGAAACTGTCAAAAGTCCTGGGAGGCGCAACACTGGCCTCCCTCCTCATGGCGCTACCGGCCTTTGCCCAGGACGCCGCTGCCGGGGTCGCCGCAGCCGCTGAAGTGGTCGAAGAGACCGCCGCCATTGTCGACAAGGGCGACGTCGCCTGGATGCTGGTGTCCACAATGGTGGTCATTGTCATGACTATTCCGGGCCTGGCCCTGTTCTATGGTGGCCTGGTGCGCGCCAAGAACATCCTGAGCGTTCTCACCCAGGTGTTCCTCGGCTTCTCGATGATCGCCATTCTCTGGGTCGCCTATGGCTATTCGCTGGCCTTTGCCGGCCCCACAGAAGGCGGCCTCTCGGCCTTTGTTGGCGACTTCTCCAAGTTCTTCCTCTCGGGCGTCACGCTCGAATCCACCGCTGCGACCTTTTCGGCCGGGTTCGAGCTGCCCGAGATGGTCTTCGTGGTGTTCCAGCTCACCTTTGCCTGCATCACCTCTACCCTGATCGTGGGCGGCATTGCCGAGCGTATGAAGTTCGGCGCGTTGATGGCATTCCTGGCCATCTGGTTCACCTTCTCCTATGTGCCCATGGCCCATATGGTCTGGTCCGGTCCGGGCCTGTTGTTCGGCATGGGTGCCTATGACTTTGCCGGCGGCACGGTCGTGCACATCAATTCCGGTGTCGCCGCCCTCGTCGCCGCGCTCGTTCTCGGGCCGCGCATGGGCTACATGAAGGAGCCGATCCCGCCGCACAATCTGGTCCTGACCTATGTCGGTGCGGGTCTGCTGTGGTTCGGCTGGTTCGGCTTCAATGCCGGCTCCAATCTCGAGGCCAATGCCTTGACCGCCGTGGCCCTGATCAACACCGTTCTGGCGCCGGCCGCTGGAGCCCTTGCCTGGGCCCTGGGCGAAAAGATCACCCGCGGCCATTCCTCGACCCTGGGCGCTGTCTCGGGTGCCGTTGCTGGCCTCGTTGCCATCACCCCGGCCGCCGGCTTCTCCGGTGTCGGTGGCGCCATCGTGCTTGGCGGTGTTGCCGGCGTGGTCTGCCTCTGGGCCGTGGTCAACCTCAAGCCGCTGCTCAAATATGACGACAGCCTCGACGTGTTCGGCATCCATGGCGTCGGCGGCATTGTCGGCGCCCTGGGTACGGCCATCGTCGCCAACCCGTCCTTCGGCGGCTACCCGCTCGACGGCTACGACATGGGTGGTCAGTTCATGGTACAGCTTACCAGCGTCATCGTGGCCATTGTCTGGTCGGGTGTGGTGGCTTTGATTGCCATGTTGATCGTCAAAGCCCTGTTCGGTGGTGCCAAGGTGTCCGAGGCCGCCGAGAGCGATGGTCTCGACCTCTCGACGCACGGCGAACGCGCCTACAACTAGACTGCACGACTCGGTGGATTTCAGGGGCGGCGCCAAGGCGTCGCCCCAACTTTTCGGGGCAGCGCCGCGCGCAAAAAACCGATGGTTAGCACGCGATTAACCACACACCGCTAGCATGAGGCCATTACGGCCCATGTCGATGGTTTGCGGGCCGGCAACGAGTAATGCGTGTCCATGCCCAGCCATCCCGTCCCGACCCTCGACGAAGTTCGCAGCCTGCCGGCCCGTGCCGCCCGGAGCTCCTCTCGTTCGGCCAGTGCACCCATGCCGCCGCCGGCCATCGCAATCCGTATTCCGCTGCGCATTGCCGGGCTGCTGGTCCTGGGACTCTGCGCCGTGCTGCTGGCCTCGCTCGCCTCCTGGTCGGTGGATGACCCATCCTTGTCTCTGGCGACTGGCAAATCTGCCGCCAACTGGCTCGGCTTTCCCGGCGCGGTGATCGCTGACCTGGTCTTCCAGTTTCTCGGCTTGGCCGGCCTTGTCATGGTCGTGCCACTGGCACTCTGGGGCTGGGCCATGACCCGCCGTCACATCGTTACGCGCCCCGGGCTGCGTGTTCCCGCCTGGATTGGCGCCGTGCTGCTGTTCTCCGGCGTCTTCTCCTTCATCTCCATGCCCGATACCTGGCCGCTACCCACCGGGCTGGGTGGCCTCTCGGGCATGGTGTTCACCAATCTGGCAGGCATGATTGCCGGGTCCGACCCGCAGCCCGTCACTTCAATCCTCTTCGCCATTATCCTCGCCGCGCCGGCCCTGGCGTTGTTCTGGATCGCGATGGGCCTGGGCACCTCGATCCCCGCCCGGCCGCAAAAGGCCGGGGCCGCCCGCAAGGCCGCCGAAGCCGATGAGCGCGAGCCGAATCCGGTTGTTGAAGTGGCCATGGGCGCCGTAGTGCATCTGGGCTATTCGCTGCGTACCGCCTTCCGCCGTGCCAAGGCCGAACACGCTACACGCCGCGCCACCCAGGATGCGCCGGACTTCGGTCACGACACAGAACCCGCGATGAATGCCGCTGTTGCTCCCGATGTGCGATTCGACCGAGAGCCGGCTGCTGGCCATCCGCAGCGTCGCATTCATGCGCCAAGTCAGCATGTCGAGCCCAGCTTTAAGCCGACGGCACGCGTTCTGGCGCAGGCAGACTATGACGACACGGCCGTGGACTATCCCGACGAGTCCGAAGACGATATCCCCTTCGTGCCTGACGCGCCTATGCCGGCCCGCACCCAGCGCGGCGATTCGCGTTTTCACCCGGTCGATCCTGCCGCGCCCCGCGTGGCGGCTCCTGCCCCGCGCCCGTCCCAGGGCCAGCGCGTCTTCCGCGAGGCCCAGGGGTCGCTGCTCGATGAACCGACGGGGTTCGAACTGCCGGCGCTCAGCCTTCTGGCGGAGCCGCGCCGCATCGGCCCCTCGCCCGAGCACGCTCCCGAGCGGCTCGAGGCCATGGCCCGCCAGCTCGAAGCGGTCCTGGCCGATTTCGGCGTCAAGGGCGACATCATCAATGTCCGCCCCGGCCCCGTCGTCACCCTGTTTGAGCTCGAACCGGCCCCCGGCATCAAGTCGAGCCGCGTGATCTCGCTGGCTGACGATATCGCCCGCTCGATGAGTGCCATCTCGGCCCGCGTCGCGGTGGTGCCTGGTCGCAATGCCATCGGCATCGAACTGCCCAACCAGAGCCGCGAAACTGTGTTTTTCCGCGAGATGCTGGCCAGCTCCGACTTTGAGAAGATGAAGGGGAAGCTGCCCATCTGCCTGGGCAAGACCATTGGCGGCGAGCCCGTCATCGCCGACCTTGCCCGCATGCCCCACCTGCTGATCGCCGGCACCACCGGCTCGGGCAAGTCGGTGGGCATCAACACCTTCATTCTCTCGCTGCTCTACCAGATGACGCCCGAGCAGTGCCGCATGATCATGATCGATCCGAAAATGCTCGAACTCTCGATCTATGACGGCATCCCGCATCTGCTGACCCCCGTGGTCACCGACCCGCAAAAGGCGGTGGTGGCACTCAAGTGGGCCGTCCGGGAGATGGAAGACCGCTATCGCAAGATGAGCAAGATCGGTGTGCGCAACATCGACGGCTTCAACCAGCGCGTCACCGAGGCGGCCAATGAAGGCAAGACCATCACCCGCACGGTGCAGACCGGCTTTGACCGCGAGACCGGCGAGGCGATCTTCGAGAGCGAGGAATTCGATCTTGCGCCGCTGCCCTATATCGTAGTCATCGTCGACGAAATGGCCGATCTGATGATGGTCGCCGGCAAGGACATCGAAGGCGCTATCCAGCGCCTGGCGCAAATGGCCCGCGCCGCCGGCATCCACATCGTCACCGCCACCCAGCGCCCGTCCGTGGACGTCATCACCGGCACCATCAAGGCCAATTTCCCCACCCGCATCTCCTTCATGGTGACCTCCAAGATCGACAGCCGCACCATCCTGGGCGAACAGGGGGCCGAGCAGCTTCTGGGCAACGGCGACATGCTCTACATGGCCTCGGGCGGTCGCACCAAGCGCCTGCATGGTGCCTTCGTCTCCGATGCCGAGGTCGAGGCAGTGGTGGCCCATCTCAAGAGCCAGGGCTCGCCGGATTATCTCGACAACATCACTGAGGATGATGAAGAGGGCGGCTTTGGCGAAGACGGCGCCGGTGGCGACGACTATGCCGGTTCGGGCGACGAGCTCTACGACAAGGCCGTCCATATCGTCATGACCGACAAGAAAGCCTCTACCTCCTATATCCAGCGGCGCCTGGCCATCGGCTACAACAAGGCCGCAACCCTGATCGAACGCATGGAGCGCGAGGGCGTCATCAGCCCGGCGAACCACGCCGGCAAGCGAGAAATCCTCGTCGGCAACAATGCGGATGGCTACTGATCCACGCGCCTGATCGCGGGCAATGGTCGTGTCAAATCCCCGCCGGTGCCGCAAGGCGCCGGCGGTGTGTTTTGGACGTACCCCGAGGCGCGTGCGTCTCAGTAAAACTAAGTAAATAGAGACGTCGCCGCCCTAGCCATTCGCGCGTAGCGCTTATGGCCTTTTCACCTCAAATCTCTCCACCGGAGAGATTTGCCCTTCGGGACGGATCAAAGCACCGGTTTTTCGAAAAGGACTCCGGTCCCCATTGAACGCTCGTCGCAGGGTGACCGCTTCCTAGACGCGCAACTGGAGCGACCCAGCTACGCCCGGCTCCCCCCGCAAAGTTCGCTGCAGTCCGTCCGCGCGGGAGTGATAGGTGGAGTATGGAGGAAGTTTTGGAGGCGGGGATAAATTCCGGGCTGATTTCCTTTCCATCCTGGAGGGCAAGCCCATGCAAACCGCACGTCCATCCTTCGGCGCAATTCGTTCTCGACACTATTTCAGTTTGCGCTTATATAAGTGTAAACTGAAATAGAGATACGGAAACAGCCATGCCTTTTGACATTGCCGAGCATTTGGGCGCCGTTCATCGCGAAGTCCGCAACGTCGAGCACGATGGACAGTCCGCCAAGGACCTCATCGCCTCACGCATTTATGACACCGATATTAACGACCTCTGGGAGGCCCTCACCAATGCCGAGCGCATCAGACGCTGGTTCGCTCCGGTTTCCGGCAGCCTCCAGCTCGGTGGCCGCTATGCCGTGGAGGGCAACGCCTCCGGGACGATCACGGCCTGCGAGAAGGGGCGGCACTTTGCGGGAACCTGGGAATTCATGGGCCATGTGAGCTGGATCGAGGTCTATCTTGAACCGGCCGGCGAGGGCACGCGCCTTGAACTCCATCACATCGCGCCCCACCCGAACCCGCATTGGGACAGCTATGGTGCCGGCGCCGGCGGCGTAGGCTGGGAACTGGGCCTTCTGGGGCTGGCCGAGCATGTCAAACGCCCCAATGACGATGTCAGGGCCGAGGGCAGCAGCGGCTGGGAAACCTCCGAGGAGGCCAAGGAACTGGTGCGGGCCGCCAGCACGGATTGGGGACGGGCCTCCGTCGAAGGGGGCGACGAACCGGGCCAGGCCATGCGCGCGGCCGAGGCCACGCGGCGCTTTTATTCCGGCGAGCCTCCATTGGAGTCCTGATGCACGCCTTCGATGTCCTGGGCGACCCTGTCCGCCGCCGCATCCTCGAACTGCTTGCCGAGCGCGAGCACGCCTCGGGGGAAGTCGTTGCAGTCATTGCCGCCGAGTTCGGCATCAGCCAGGCTGGGGTCAGCCAGCATTTGAAAGTGTTGCGGGACAATGGCTTTGCCAGTGTGCGGCCGGAGGGGACGCGGCGGGTCTATCGGCTGGACACGAGCCCCTTGCGAGACATCGACGACTGGATGGAACGCTTCCGAGTGTTCTGGCCGGTGCGCATGGAAGCGCTGGCAACCGAAATCGCGCGCGGCAAGAAAGAGAGGACCAAGTAGCGCCGGCTTATTCGTCGCAGACCGGCGGGCCGGACTCGACAACAAGGCCGCCACCCTGATCGAGCGCATGGAGCGCGATGGGGTCATTTCACCCGCCAATCATGCCGGCAAACGCGAAATGCTCGTCGGCAACAATGCGGATGGGTACTGAGCCCGCGCTGAGGATCGAAACGTCAAGCGCCGACGTTCTGTGACAGGAAAACAGGAGGCGCTCAGTGTCGAACAACGATTCCGTTGCTTTTTTCGGCTATACCGGCCCCATAGAGCCCGGGGGCGTCGGACGTCTGGCGGGCGCACTCAATTCAGCAGTTAATGAGGGGGTGGAGCGGGTCACGCTCGCCTTCAGCTCCAACGGGGGCTATGTGGCCGACGGTGTCTATCTCTACAACCACATCCGCGCGCTGCCGCTGCACCTGGTGATCTATAATACTGGTTCGGTCGGGTCTATTGCCGTATCGGTTTTTCTTGCGGCAGCAGAGCGCTACTGTTCCACCCATTCCATGTTCATGATTCACCCCACGACCATGGGACATTCGGATGGCATGAGCGCGCGCCGCCTTCAATCAACGCTTGATGCGGCATTGGCGGACGATGATCGCACGGACGACATCTTGCGTGAGCGTAGCCGCATCCCGCCCGCCGTTTTGGCGACCCGGCGGCACAGCGAGGTCCATATTGCGCCCGCGCAGGCCTGCGACTACGGCTTTGTCGATGCCGTGCGCGAGTTCGCGCTGCCAAAGGGGCATCAGATCGTTCAAATCTAGCCGTGTCTCATCCATGGAGGTACTTTCGCTCACGCCAAGGCAGCGGCCTCGAGCCGCTGCCTTCATGCAGATCTTGGATTGTTCACCGGTCCTGATTGTTCTTGTCCTGGTCAAGACGATCGCGATTGAACTCGCCACCCTGCTGACCCTGCTGACCCTGCTGGCCCTGCTGGCCCTGCTGATCCTGTCCGGATTGCTGACCTTCGCTGCCACCCTGCCGATTCAGGTCATCGTCGCGGCGTTGGTCCTGCTGTCCGCCCTGCTGGCCCTGCTGGTTCTGGCCCGACTGCTGGCCACCCACGCCGCCCTGGCGGTTCTTGTCATTGCCGAAAGTGTTTTCGTTCTTGTCGTGGTCTTGCATTTGGAGTCTCCTCCTCCGTGCCGGACCCGATTGTCCGGCACCCTTACAACGGGGCGCTATTCAGCTCTGTTCCGCAAATGTGATCCAACCTGAAAAAGTGATCGTCCGGCCAACCGCCCGCGGACCGACCGAGCATCGGGAACTTTCCACCTGTTGCCGCAATTGCTGCCTAGGTTAGGCTCCAACAAAATCTTCCCGCGAGGAAATCCTGCCGATGATTCGCCGCACCGCCCTGATGCTTGGACTGGCCGCCATCCTGTCGCCCGCTTTGCCCACCTTCGCGCAAAGTCGCGCGCTGACCCCGGAGGAGCAGCAGCTGATCGAAGAGATCAATGCTCACAACTCGGCGATCCGAACCATGGTAGGGCGCTTCCTGCAGATCGACAGCCAGGGGGGGCGCACCGAAGGCACGTTCTTTCTCGAACGCCCCAACAAGATCGCCTTCCGCTATGCCCCGCCCAGCCGCGAGGAAATCGTCTCCATCGGGCGCGGCTTCTATGTCATCGACCGGCGCGAAGAGACCTATTACGCCTATCCGCAGGATTCGATTCCGCTCCGGCAATTCCTGGGCGAACAGATCAACCTGCTCAATGCCAATGTGATCGATGTCACCACCACCGATGGCTATCTCAGCATCACCGTGATCGACAATACCGTGGCCGGCACCGTGCAGGTCTCACTGATCTTTGATATTGAGACCAAGGATCTGGCGCAGTGGACGCTGATCGAGCCCAATGGCTCGGAACTGACCTTCTCGCTCTATGACGTGGAAAAGAACCGGGAAATTCCGCCCAACTTCTTCACCTTCCCCGCCACCTATACCGGCAAGGAACCGCCGCGCTGATCTGGCCTGGCCGCTTCGATGTGGAAAGCCCCGGACTGGTCCGGGGGCCCTTGTCTCAGAGCCCGAAGGCCAGGATGGCGATCAGTCCGGCCCCGCCCACCAGGATGCGCCACCAGGCAAAGGGCGCAAAGCCGTGACGCGAGACGAAGTCGAGCAGGTATTTGACCACCAGCGCGCCGACGACAAAGGATGCAGCAAACCCGATGGCGATATTGAGCCCCAGGCTCATGTCGATGAGGTCGCGGCTCTTGTAGAGATCATAGCCGAAGGCGCCCGCCATGATCGGCAGGGCGATGAAGAAGGTGAACTCCGCCGCCGCGCGCTTGGACGCCCCGAACAGCATTGCCCCCACCACGGTCGAGCCGGAGCGCGACACGCCGGGGACCAGGCTCAGCATTTGAAATAAGCCTACGATCAGCGCCAGATGCCAGGGAAACCGATAGATGTCGTCGTGACGCACCTGTTTGGGCATGCGGTCCACGATGAGCAGGACGATGCCGCCCACCAGCAGCGAGATGCAGATCACCAGCGGGGTCTCGTAGAGCACCTGCTGAATGTAATCACGCGCCAGAACCCCCACCACAACTGCGGGCAGGCACGCCAGCACCACGGCCAGGGCGAAGCGCCAGGCATAGGCTTTGCCGCTCAAGGCGTCACGGATCAGCACGCCAAGCTTGGCGAAATAGACGGTGATCACCGCCAGGATGGCCCCGAGCTGGATCAGCACGATAAAGGCGGCAGGTTGGGAAAGACCGAAGAAATGCCCGGCCAGCAACAGGTGGCCGGTGGAGCTGACCGGCAGGAATTCGGTAAGCCCTTCGAGAATTCCCAGGATCAGGGGCACAAAAAGACCTTGATCGGCGTTCATTTGATCCCCTAACTCGTTTCCAAGGGCCGCATTCAACCCGATTTCTCTTAGCCGTGTTCGCCAGGGGCGCCAAGGCGGGGAGAAGCAGGGCAGGTCCGCAACATTCTAGAGCGTCCATTTCATGCCGAGCCTTGTGCACCACCCGCTAGATCCAGCCTCCCGCCTCATCCGGCTGATGTGCGCCGAATATGGCGTGCCGCTGGACCTGGAGGAGACCAAGCCCTGGCTGCGCGAGGAGGCCCTGCTGGCCATCAACCCGGCTGCCACCCTGCCGATCCTGTTTACCGACGCCGAGCAGTCCGTGGTGGGCATCATGGCCACTATCCACGCCGTGGAGGATCTCTATGCCCCCCAGGCGGTGGAGGGGCTGATCCCGGCAGATCCGATGCAGCGGGCCGAGATGTGGCGGCTGGTCGAATGGGCCCTGCTCAAGCTCAATGACGAGGTGACGCGCTACCTGATCGAGGAAAAGATCGCCAAGCGTGACCTGCGGGGCGCCACGCCGGAGCCCTCCGTGCTGCGCGCCGCCAAGGCCAATTTTGTCGAGCACATGCTCTATTTCAACTGGCTCCTGGCCAGCCGCAACTGGGTCGGGGGCGACGAGCTGACCCTGGCCGATTTTGCCCTCGCCGCCCATATTTCCACGCTCGACTATATGGGAGATATCGACTGGGCCAAGGCGCCGCCGGAAACCCGCGACTGGTATTCGCGCATCAAGTCGCGCCCCGCCTTCAGGACCCTCCTCAATGACCGGGTCGTGGCCATGCAGCCCTCCAAGGGCTATGCGGATCTCGATTTTTAGGCCTATCTGCCGGCATGGCCGACGCCAGCACCGAAAAGCTCATTGCTGAACTGAGGGCCCGCGCCGAGGCGCTGGGCTTTGATGCCTTTGGCATTGCCCCGGCCGATGCCCGCCCCGACCTGCCCGAAAAGCTGCGCCTGGCCCTGGCGGAGGGCTGGCATGCCGACATGGACTGGATGGCCGAAACCGAAGAAAGACGCGGCGACCCGCGCCAGCTCTGGGACGAGGCACGCTCGGTGATCCTGCTTGGGGTCAATTACGGCCCCGAGAGCGACCCCATGGCGCTACTGGATGAAAAACAGGTCGGGATCATCTCCGCCTATGCCCGCAATCGCGATTACCACGACATCATCAAGGGACGGCTGAAGGAACTGGCGGGCCTCTTGGCGCGGCGCACCGGCGCCGATGTGAAGGTGTTTGTCGACACGGCCCCCCTGATGGAAAAGCCGCTGGCCGAGGCGGCGGGCCTGGGGTGGCAGGGCAAGCATTCGGTTCTGGTGAGCCGCGATTTCGGCTCCTGGCTGTTCCTCGGGGCCATCCTGACCAGCGCCGAACTGCCGGTGGATACCCCGCATGCCGAAAGCTGCGGCTCCTGTACCAAATGCCTCGACATCTGCCCCACCGATGCCTTCCCGGCCCCGTTCCGGCTCGATGCCCGCAAATGCCTCGCCTATTATTCGGTCGAGCACAAAGGCCCGATTCCGCGCCAGTTCCGCGCGCCCATGGCCAATCGTATCTATGGCTGCGACGATTGCCTGGCCGTCTGCCCCTGGAACAAGTTTGCCTCGATCAGCCGCGAGGCGCGGCTGCGCAGCCGGCCGGAACTGGAAAGACCGGCATTATCAGATCTGGTCGCGCTCGATGATGCTGGCTTCCGCGCCCTCTTCGCCGGCTCGCCGGTCAAACGCATCGGCCATGCCCGTTTCCTGCGCAATGTGCTGATCGGTATCGGCAATTCGGGTGATTTGGGCCTGGTGCCTGCCGTCAACGCCCGGCTCGACGATTCCTCGCCCCTGGTGCGCGGCGCTGCCATCTGGGCCCTGCGCCGGCTCGATCCGGCGCAGGCCGAGGCCATGCGGCTGGACAGGCAGGCGCGGGAAGGCGATAGCAGCGTGCGCGAGGAGTGGGACGGAGAGGTGTGATGCAGGCGTTCTTTTTCGGACTGGGATTTTCGTCCCTCCGGAGCGTAGCCTTCATGCAGGCGCAGGGCTTTGACCGGGTCGGCGGCACAGTGCGGGGACGCGACAAGGCGGAGCGCCTGCGCGCAGAGGGCCTTGATGCGGTCGTCTTCGATGGCACCACACCGGGGCCGGACATTGCCAATCGGCTGGCCACGGCAAGCCATGTCGTTCTCTCCATTGCCCCGGACGAGGAGGGCGACCCGGTGCTGCGCCATCACCGCGCCGATCTCGACGCGGCGCAGAATCTGAAATGGCTCTGCTATTATTCGACCGTCGGCGTCTATGGCGATTTCGGCGGCGACTGGATCGATGAGACCGCGCCGCTGGTGCCGCGCAATATGCGCTCGGACCGGCGGGTGCTGGCTGAACAGGCCTGGCGCGATTATGCCGCCGAACGCGGCCTGCCGCTCTGCATTCTCCGGCTGGCCGGCATCTATGGGCCGGGACGCTCGACCTTCGACAAATTGCGGGCCGGTACGGCGCGGCGGGTGATCAAGCCGGGCCAGGTGTTCAACCGCATTCATGTCGAGGACATTGCACGCGTCACTACGCTGGCGGCGCAGCAGCGATTGGCCGGGACCTTTAACCTGGCCGACGATGAACCGACCCCGCCCCAGGACGTGATCGAATATGCGGCAAGGATGATCGGCTTGCCCGTGCCGCCCGACCTGCCCTTTGAAACGGCCGAGATGACGCCGATGCAGAGGAGTTTTTATCGCGACAACAAGCGCGTCTCCAATGCGGCCATCAAGACGGCGCTGGGCATCGAAATGCTCTACCCAAGCTATCGCGAGGGCCTTGCCCAAATCCTCGGAACCGAAAAATGACCCCGTCACCTGCCAAGTCCGCACCCCAGCGCATCGTGCTCGAGGGCCATTATGTGCGGCTCGAACCCATCGACAGGCGCCACGCGGCCGACCTTCTGGCCGTATCCAACCTGCCGGGCGGCCCCGAGCGCTTCCGCTGGCTGTTCACCGAAGCGCCGCCTACCCTGACCGACATGGAGGCCTGGATCGACAAGGCCAATGCCGGGCCGGACCTCTATGTGGCCGTGGTCGAGAAAGCCAGCGGCAAGGCGCTGGGCCAGCACGCCTGGATGCGCATAAGGCCCGAGCACGGTTCCATAGAAATCGGCGGCGTCTATTGGGGCCTGCCCATGGCCCGCAGCCGCCTGTCGACCGAAGCGCTGTTCCTGTTCGCCCGCCATGCCTTCGACGACCTCGGCTATCGGCGTTTTGAATGGAAGTGCAACAATGCCAACGAACCCTCAAAGGCCGCCGCCAAGCGCTTCGGCTTCACCTTCGAGGGGATTTTCCGGCAGGACATGATCATCAAGGGCGAGAGCCGCGATACGGCCTGGTTCTCGATGATCGATGGCGAATGGCCCACCCTGAGGGCCGAATATGAACGCTGGCTGCACCCGGACAATTTTGATGGGGATGGGCAGCAGAAGACCAAGCTCGGGATACGGGGTTAGGCGCCGCTCAAACCATACCCAGGACCGCATCCCGCAACCGCGCCAAATCCTCCGCCCGGCTCAGCCTGTGGTCGCCATCGGGGATCAGGGTGAAGGTAACGGGGTCGTGCAGAATGTGGGCGAGCAGCTTCTGCGCATGGGCTGGCGGCACATCGGGGTCCCGCCCACCCTGCAGGATATGCACCGGGCAACCGGTCTCGATGACCTTGCCGAACAGAAGGTGATGCGCCCCATCCTCGAGCAGGCGGCGCGTATAGCGATAGAGCCCGTCGCCATAAGCGCTCACCCGCTCGTAATAACCCTTGAGGTCGAGATCGCGCTTCTGCTCGTCGCTCATGCGGGCCGCGATCCGCTCCGTGGCGTCCGTGGCCGGGGCGATGAGCACCAAGCCCTTGAGCGGCGCGCCCTTCGCCAATTGCCGTCGAGCCAGCAACAGCGCCAGCCAGCCGCCCATGGACGAGCCACAAACGATCTGCGGGCCCGAGGTGGTGGCAAAAACCGCCTCGGCCTCCTCCAGCCAGCGGCTGATCGTACCCTCGTCGAAATCCCCGCCCGAGGCGCCGTGGCCGGAATAGTCGAAGCGGGTGACGGCCAGCCCATGCTCGGCTCCCAATGCGTCGAGTGCCTCGGCCTTGGCCCCGGTCATCACCGACCGGAAACCATTGAGCCAGAAAAGTCCCGGTGCCGCGCCACTGCGCTGGAGAACGGCGATTTGGCGACTGTCATTGCCACTGCCGATGGTGATATGGAGGGGCTGGGTGGAACTCAAACGCATGAGCGACGCTTTCCTTTGGCTTGTGCCGGGCGTATCCATGGCGCAACAGCCTGAATTTCCGTACCTGCGCCAGTTGACTTTAGCTGCCGCTACCACGATTTTAGGGCCGATTTCAGCCCCTCCTACCAATAACACAAGGAACGCTTGCCATTCGCCGTCCCATGAGACCCGTTACGCCCCAGAAAGATGGGCCGCTTGCCAACGAGGATATCACCAGCCCCGACGTCCAGCTGATCGATGCAGAAGGTGAAAACCGCGGCATCGTGAGCACACGCGCCGCGATGGCCGAAGCCCAGGAACAAGGCTTGGACCTGGTCCTGATCGCCGCCAATTCGCAGCCTCCCGTCGCCAAGATGCTCGATCTCGGGCGCTATAAATACGCGGCACAGAAAAAGGCCGCCGAAGCGCGCAAGAAGCAGAAGGTGATCGAGGTCAAGGAAGTGCAGATGCGTCCCAACATCGACACTCATGACTATGAGACCAAGATGAAGGCCGTGCAGCGTTTCCTGGACGAAGGCGACCGCGTCAAGGTGACCATGCGCTTCCGCGGCCGTGAAATGGCTCACCAGGACCTTGGCATGCAATTGCTGCTCAAGGTGCGCGAGCAGACCGAGGCCGTAGCCAAGGTCGAAAGCCAGCCACGCTCCGAAGGCAGGCAGATGGTCATGGTGCTGGCGCCCAAATAAGGCGACGGCAGTGATGAAATGAAAAGGCGGGCCGCAGGGTCCGCTTTTTTGTTTTGGAATGATCGGAAGTTAACGAAAGGGATCAGGCCCACTTTCCCTGCCGCCCCACCGATGCAAGACTGCGCGTGCCTAAGGTCCAGGCACTGGGAGAGGTAAGAACCCTTGGGGGAGGGATGAGATTGTTCCGCATATTGGTGGGGCTGTTTTCCGCGCGGAGGAGGCCGGCACGGCGGATCGAGCCGGAACTGGTGCCGCAATTGCCGCGGGAAATGCGCCTGGTGGTGGTGCGCCCCGACCGGCCGGCGGTGCCGCGGGTCGAAAGGGTGGTGCGAGGGCCATGCTGGGTGGTCGATGGCGACACCATCATCATCGACAAGATACGAATTCGGATTGCCGGCATCGACGCGCCCGAACTCGACCACCCTTGGGGGAAGCAGGCTAAGTGGGCGCTTGTCAAACTGTGCAAGGGTCAGATGGTGACGGCGCACATCAGGCCCGAATTGTCCTATGACCGGATGGTCGCCCAATGCCTGCTGCCCGATGGGCGCGACCTTGCCGCAGAAATGGTGCGGGCCGGGATGGCGCTGGACTGGCCCAAATTCTCGGGCGGAAAATACCGGCACCTCGAAACCGCAGATGCACGCAAGGAGCTCTGGCGCGCTTCGGTGCGTCAGCGGGGCTTGATGGGGGCGGTCGATCGAACCCCGGACTGAGCAAAAAAGCGGGCCAATGGACCGCTTCGTGGCATTCGGCGCCGCCTAAAGATCCGGCCCCGCGACGAAGGGCATGATGTCCACCCCGTCGCCCGGAAACGTGTTGAAATGGGGATGGTCAAGGAAGAGCGCGGCAGCCGCTTCGGCCGTATCCGCCTTCACGATCACATAGCCGCAAATGTCATTGCTGGCCGGGGCAATGCCGGATGTGGTGACGCGGGTGGTCTTGCCAACCATGCCACCCTTGCTGACGATGGCATCGGCGCGCCGCTTTTCCCATTCGGCCCATTGCGGCAGGCCGGCTTCATCCACCGCGTCCTGCTCGGGTTTGGGCATGGCGCGGAAGCGGACGACATTGTCATTGTTCATCATGTAGACGGCAAGAAAGAGCGGCAAGGCGGCCTCCTTCAGATCGGGAATGCGCGGCGAGACTAGGGCCTCATCCCGGTGCTGTCAGCCGGCAATCGTGTCCACATCGGCCTTCATCGGAATGGCGGGCTGCGCCCCTGGCTTGAGGCAGGCAAGGCTCCCCGCAATGGCGGCGCGGCGCAGGGCCGCCTTGAGGTCATGGCCGGCATCGAGACCGGCGGCGAGGTAGCCGCAGAAGGTGTCCCCGGCGCCGACTGTGTCGACCGGCTTCACCTTGTGGGCGGGCACCGAAATCGGACCGTCCGGCGTCCGGGCGCGGGCGCCTTCGGGGCCGAGGGTCACGACAATGGTCCGGCCGGTGCGGTTGACCCAGTCCTGCATGGCGGCGTCGAGCTGGTCGATCGGGCGGCCGGTGAGCAGGGAAAACTCGGTTTCATTAGCGACCACGATATCGGCCACCGGCGCCAGCTTTGCCGTGTCGGGCAGGAAGGGCGCGGTATTGAGGATCGAGCGGGCGCCCTTTTCGCGAGCGATTTCGAGGGCACGTCGCGTGGCTGCCTGCGGCACTTCCTGTTGCACCAGCAAGGTGTCGCGGGCAGTGAGCCCCGCCAAGCCCGCTTCGGCATCCTGGGCGCTGACCGTGCCATTGGCGCCGGGCAGAATGGCGATGACATTCTCGCCGCTCGCATCGACAAAGATCATGGCGATGCCGGTGGCCGCCTCGGCCTTGCGCATGCGCGTGAGGTCAACCCCGCCCTGCCTGAGCAGGTCCAGCGCCAGATCGGCAAAGGCATCGTCGCCTACCGCCGAAACATGCAGCACGTCCGACCCCGCCCGGCGCGCCGCCAGCGCCTGGTTGGCGCCCTTGCCGCCCGGCGCCATGGAAAAGCTGCCCCCGGCCACGGTCTCGCCCGGCTTCGGGAGGCGGGTAACGGTGCCGATCTGGTCGAGATTGGTGGAGCCGAAGACGGTGATCATGAGAGCATCTTCTCGATGGTGTTCCAGTTGCGCATGGTGTCGAGACTGCCCTTGCCCAGCTTTGCATACAGCGGCTTGAGCACATCTTCCACATGCTCGGTATAGCGCCCATTGGGCTGGCGATAGGCGGCAATGTAAATCTCGCGTGGATCCACACGCAGGATTTCCGTATCGCCGGGGCGGCTGTCGAGCGCAATGCCCTGGGGCAGGTCCTGGTCGAACATCAGGACATGGCGGGTGAATTCGGCCTTGCGGTCGAGGCTGCCGAAAGGATGGTCGTCGAGCATCGCCTCGAACGCGTCGCGGGTCCGCAGCACCACGTCAACCTGGAACCCGAACTGGTTGGCAATGGCCTTTTCGAGACGCGCTTTGATGCTTGCCGCGTCCCCTGCACCGACGAGGCGCGCATTGCCGCTGGCAGCCACGGTCTTGATGTCGGAAAAGCCGGCGGCCTCGAGGCAGGTCTTGAGTTCGGCCATCTTCATCTGCCGATTGCCCAGATTAATGCCGCGCAGAAACGCGAACCAGGTGCTCATTTGGCCTTGGTCCCCTGCGGATAGATGGTTTCGCCGCGCTCCAGCATTTCGACAAAGCTGGCTATGCGCTTCTTTCGACCCGCCTGGGTCTTGAGGGCATTGGTGCGAAAAATCAGGGCAAAGCGGTTCTGTGCCGAAAGGCCGTCATAGGCCATCCGCGCGGCGGGGCTGGCCTTTATGGCGGCAGCGAGATCGGCGGGGGCCTCCTGCGTGGTCTTGTAGGCGGCATCCCATCGACCATCAGCCTTTGCCGCTTCCACATGGGCAAGGCCATGCCCGGTCATCAACCCCGCTTCCACCAGCCGCGCGACATTGTCACGATTGATCTGGCTCCACACCGACTTGGGCCGGCGCGGACAATAGCGCTGCACGAAGGAAACATCGTCCCAGCTCTTCCTGATAGCGTCGATCCAGCCCCAGCAGAGCACCGCGTCGATGGCCTCCACCGGTGAAATGGTCGCCAGACCCGATCCCTTCTTGAATATGCGGATCCAGATCTCGTCGGCGCTGTCGTGATGGGCAGCGAGCCAGGTATAGAAGGCCTGGAAATTGGCAAATTCGCGCAGCTTGTCCTTCGGGACGGTGACCGGCGCCATGGCCTACTCGGTTGGTTCTGCGGGGCTGGCCGGGGGCAGCAAGGCTGTCAGCACAGCTTCAAGCCGCTCGTGGACCGGCAAGGCAATGCCGAACTGCTCGGTCAGCACCGACCGCATCTCTTCAAGGCGAGTGATGGTGCGCTTTTCGGCTTCGCCCTCGACCGGCTGGCGGGTGAATTGTGCATTGTGCAGTTTCCGGCGTTCGCCGCTCGGCGCCAGGGCCACCCGTAATTCCCGGGTGAAGGGCGAGGTCGGGTCCGTCGCAATCCGCTGATTGATCGATGCGATGTCCTCCCCGCTCACCGCATCGAGGGTGAACATATAAACCGCCCGCCACTCCTCGCCGATCCTGATTTCCAACGTCCAGTCGGGGTCGCCGCCCACCAGGCGGAAGGTCTCGTGCGGCGTGGTTTGTTCGGTTTCTGGCCGCAGGCGCAGGGGCGTGGTCAGCGTCAGCCCGCCAAAGCCGACATCGGCTATGTGGTTCTGCCCGTTGATCTCGACCAGCAGCAGCAGGTGGCTGGGCGGTTGCGAGGCACCTTCGGGATTGGTCCAGACCACCCGCGCCAGAAGAGGGCGCACGGTAAATTCGAGGTCCTGGAGCATGCGCATGAACAACAGATTGTGTTCAAAGCAATAGCCGCCGCGTTTCTCAGTCAGCAGCTTGCGCTCAAGGCTGGGCTGGTCTAGCGGCACCGGTTCGCCCAGAAGCGGATTAAGGTTCTCGAAGGGGATGGCGGCAGGATGCAGCGCATGCAGCAGGTCCAGCGTCGCCAGGGTCGGCGCGATGGAGCCGGCAAAGCCGATTCGCTCGAAATAGGCTTTGGTATTGACCTTTTCGGGCATCAGCCACCTACGCCGCTGTTGAAACCGGGCACACTATGGTCAAGCCAGCCGGCTTTGTCACCTGCCGGAAAAATGCCGTCCTGGCGCATTGGAGAGATCAGGCTGGCGCCTTGCGCACGCGAATGACCACGTCGACATGGGCCACCTCCATGCCGAAGGGGGCCTTGGGCAGGGATTTGAACTCTACAGATTCTGCCGGAATGTCGATCATGCGCTGCTCGTCTTCGACGTAGAAGTGATGATGGTCCGACGTGTCGGTGTCGAAATAGGAGCGCGAGGCGTCGATGGCCACTTCACGCAACAGGCCAGCCTCATGGAACTGGTGCAGTGTGTTATAGACGGTGGCCAGCGAAACATTGACATGGGCCGAGCCGGCCTCGCCATGCAATTGCTCCGCACTGACATGGCGATGCGGGCCACCAAACAGCAATTCGGCCAGCGCCACGCGCTGGCGGGTCGGGCGAAGGCCGGCCATCCGCAGGACAGCGGTCAGGCAAGGCTTGCGGGACGGCAGCGGCCGGGCAGTGATGTCACGGTCGGGCATAGGGCCAGTAAGTCTCGTCGTTCGGGTCCGAATTTCAAAATTCTTATACTGACGCGGGCCCGTCTGCACAAGCGCAGCGCGAAGGCCGGCAGGGACGTGCACCCTTTGCTGGCTTGACCCTATTCCGGCTCGTCTATACGAAACGGGGCTTGAATGAGAGCGGGGAGCGTCCATGGCCGAGCGGCAACACGCATTTGACTACCAGGAATTGCTGGCGCATGGCCGCGGCGAACTTCCGGGCCAGGGCGACGCCCGCCTGCCAGCGCCGCCCATGCTGATGTTCGACCGTATCACCTCCATCACCGAGGACGGTGGCGCCAATGGGCGCGGCCAGGTGCGGGCCGAACTCGACGTCAATCCGAACCTGTGGTTTTTCAAGTGCCACTTTATCGGCGATCCGGTCATGCCCGGGTGCCTGGGGCTCGATGCCGTCTGGCAGATGACCGGCTTCTTCCTGTCCTGGATCGGCCAGCCGGGCCGAGGTCGCGCTTTGGGCGGCGAAATCAAGTTCACCGGCCAGGTGACCGATGACGTGAAACTTGTCGAATACGGCATCGACCTCAAGCGCGTCATGAAAGGACGTCTGACACTCGGCATCGCCGACGGCTGGGTGAAGGCTGACGGTAAATTGATCTACGAAGCCAAGGACCTGCGCGTTGGTCTGTTTACTGAGACGCAGCTTCACGAGCAAAAGACCGCCTGACCGGCCTTAATGCAGGCCACAACGACCCTATATAAAAGTGCGACGCAGCCCTAGCGAACGCACGGAACGACTAGAAGCGAGGATGAAATGAGACGAGTTGTCGTAACCGGCATGGGTATCATTTCCTCGATCGGCAACTCGCTCGACGAGGTGACGGCAAGCCTGCGCGCGGCAAAGCCGGGCATTGTATTTGCGGAGGATTATGCCGAACTGGGCTTCCGCAGCCAGGTCAAGGGCGACCCACGCCTCGATCCGTTCGAAATCCTCGACCGCCGCGTCACCCGCTTCATGGGCAAGGGCGCGGCCTGGAACTACCTCGCCATGCAGCAGGCCATTGCCGATGCGGGGCTGGAGGAAAGCGACATCTCCAACCCCATGACTGGCATTGTCATGGGTTCGGGCGGCGCCTCAACCCGCACCATCGTCGAGGCGGCAGACATCACCCGCAAGAACAACTCGCCCAAACGCATCGGGCCATTGGCCGTGCCCAAGGCCATGGGTTCGACCGCCTCGGCAACGCTGGCGACGCCCTTCGGCATCAAGGGCATCAACTATACCATCACGGCCGCTTGCGCGACGTCCAAGCATTGCATCGGCAATGCCATGGAACAGATCATGCTCGGCAAGCAGGACATCGTCTTTGCCGGCGGTCATGAGGATCTGGACTGGACCCTGTCGGACCTCTTTGACGCCATGGGCGCCATGAGCTCGGATTTCAACGACAATCCCGCCAAGGCCAGCCGCTGCTACGACGCCAATCGCGATGGCTTCGTCATCTCCGGTGGCGCTGGCGTACTGGTGCTCGAAGAATATGAACATGCCAAAGCGCGTGGCGCCAGGATATGGGCCGAACTGGTGGGCTATGGCGCCACCTCGGACGGCCTCGACATGGTCGCCCCCTCGGGCGAGGGCGCCGAACGCTGCATGCGCATGGCGCTGCAGAATATCAAGGCACCGATCGACTATATCAATCCGCACGCCACCTCGACCCCGGTGGGCGACCTCAGGGAAATCGAGGCACTGCGCGCTGTCTTCGGCAATGAAGACAAGTGCCCGCCCATCTCGGCCACCAAGTCGCTGACCGGGCACAGTCAGGGTGCCACGGGCGTTCATGAATCGATCTATTCAATCCTGATGATGAAGCACCGCTTCATCTCCGAAAGCGCCAATATTGAAACCCTCGACCCGGCTTTCGAGGACATGCCGATCCTGCGCGAGCGCCGCGACGATGTGGATCTGGGCTATGTCATCTCGAATTCGTTCGGCTTTGGCGGCACCAACGCGGCGCTGGTGTTCAAGCATCCCGAGGCCTAACCCCATTCTTCTCCCCGAGGGGGCGAGGAGTGAGGGGCAGCGCATCATCGCTAGAACGCAATCTCCGAAAAACTGGCGTCTCGCGCATCATAGACCAGCAGCCGCCCCAGCAGCGGCTTGCCCACGCCGGTAATCAGCTTGATCGCCTCCATGGCCATGAGCGTGCCGATGACTCCGGTGACCGGTCCCAATATGCCGTTGAGTTCGCAAGAGGGCAGGGCCTCGTCGCTGGCTTCATCGGGGTAGAGCGCCGCATGGGGTGGGCCGCCAAGATGGGGGGCAAAGACCGTCACCTGCCCTGAAAACATCGACACGGCACCAGAGACCAGGGGCTTTTCGAGCCGCTTGCAAGCGGCCGCGACGAGCCGGCGGGTCACGAGATTGTCGGTGCCATCGAGGACAAGATCGTACTTGCCGGTCAGGCTCTCCGCATTGGTTGCAGTGACCGCCTCGGGGTGAAGGTCAAGCGCCACATGCGGGTTGAGGGCAGCGGTAAAGCGGCCGGCGCTGTCCACCTTGCTGCTGCCGATGGCCGCGGTTGCATGTACCACCTGGCGTTGCAGATTGGAGAGCGACACTGTGTCCGGATCGACAATGCTGAGCCGCCCCACGCCTGCCGCCGCCAGATAGGCGATGGCGGGACTGCCCAATCCCCCGGCGCCCACCACCAGCACGCGGGCCGCTTTCAGCTTCTGCTGCCCGGCGCCACCAAACCCCTTGAGCACCAGATGGCGCGCATATCTCCTGGTTTCCTCGGGTGAAAGAGGTCCGTCAGAGGCCAAGGGGAACTGCCAGGAAACGCCGGTCCGGCCCTTCGAAGCCGCCCGGATAAACTGAGATGATGGCCACGGCATTGCTCAGCGTCGTGCCTCCGAAGGGCATGACCACGCTATGGAGGCGATAATCCATCGGGCAGCCACGCGAGCGCGGCAGGTTCTGGTCGCGGTGCACCAGCCTTGTCGTGCCACTATCGGCAATGCTGAGCTCATAGCCTCTCGGCTCGATGCCGAACCACTCACCGCAGGGACTGGTGGCGAGCGTGGCAAAGGTGCTGAGATTGAGGGTGTAGAGGCCCGAAACGGCGCCCGGCAGATAGCCCGGAGCGCCGAAGACCAGGCTGTTGGCCGATGTTTCCGGCACGCCGTCCCCAATCAGCGCGGCAATTTCCACCGGCACATCGATGCGAAATTCGCCCATATGGCCGGCAGCCTTGTCGGCAACGGTTTGGCGCACGGCCTTGAGGCTCGTTTCCTCGTTTTCCGCCTGGAACCGCACCGGCGTGCCGATGACCCAGCTGTCGGTATCCAGGTCGACAATGTAGAGGTTCGAATAGGCGAAGCCCGAGCCGTCCTGGATGCCGAATTCCTCAAAGGCGAAATAGCGGAAATCGCGCGAGAAGCCGACATAGTCAATTAGCGCCCGGTCACCGGCCAGCGCCGGCAGGACCATGGCCGGCGAGAGAATGGCGATCAGGGCCAGGAGACTAGCGGCCAGTCGATCCATGACCGCCTGTCCCACGCTCGGTTGCATCCAGTTCATCCACTTCCACCAGTTCCACGGCGCTGACGCGCGCCACCACCATTTGAGCGATCCGTTCGCCGCGCCGCACGACAAATGGTTCCTTACCATGGTTTATCAAAACAATTTTGACTTCCCCGCGATAGTCGGCATCGACCGTCCCGGGTGAGTTGAGGACGGTCACCCCGTGCTTTGCCGCGAGGCCCGAGCGCGGCCTGACCTGGGCCTCATAGCCCTCGGGCAGGGCAATGGCGAAGCCCGTCGGGATCATGACGAAATCGCCCGGCGCGATGGTCACGACGGTGTCGTCCCCGATAGCGGCAGCCAGATCGAGGCCTGCCGCTCCAGCACTCTGTTGGCGCGGCAGGGGCAGGCCCGCCCCGTGGGCGAGCCGCTTGAGGTCAATCCGAACGCTCAAGGCGCCCGTACCACCGCGAAGAGTTCATCGGGCAGGTCAGTCGCGCCATTGATGAGATCGAGCATGGGAATGACCTGCTCGGCACGCGTCCCGTCGCCCGTTAGCGTCATGTTTGTCTCGACGATCTGGGCGCCGGAGACGGCGATGGTCATGGTGCGCCCGGCAAAGAAGGCCTCGACCATCTGGCGAGTTTCTTCGTCCATGTCATCCTCGGCGCCCAACTCGGCCTTCATGTCGGTCGTGGGCAGGGCCACGCGGACCAGACCCGGACCGGCCTCGGTAAAGCTCATGCCGCCCTCATTCTGTCCCAGGTCTAGATCGGCAAATTTGCCTTCCTCGACTATGGTGCAGGTGGCGCTGCCATCGGCGTTCTCGACCAGATCGCCCTCCGCGCAAAAGCTGTCCTCACCAGGTTCCTCGCCCTCGGCGCCCATCTTGACCATGGCATAGACATCGGCGCCCATGACCTGGATCATCGTCGCCTTGGCGGTTGTCGGGCTGGTGATCGCGACCTCGATATCGACGTCGATGCAGCCGGCAAGGCCAGCCGCCAGCAGCACACTGGCTGCGAGCTTGCCCAGAAGGTTGACGCTCATTCCGGTTCTCCTCTGTGTGGACGGTCCGCTCCGCCGATGGCACTCTATGTTTGGATGCCTGCGCCGGACAAGCCGCCCCGTGGCCTCACTGGCATCAGGGCAGGACAAGCATCCGCCAGATGAGCGCGCCGATTAGCACCAGGCTGGCCCCGAGCACCGCCAGCAACAGGCCGCGCATGACCCCGTCGCGGGGGCGGTTGACCATGGCGCGGTGCTCGATCAAGGCCAGTTCGGCCTGGGCGATGAGATCGGGCACGCGGCCAGCCGCCTCGCCGAGACGCGTCAGGTGCCCGGCGAGGTCTTCGAGCCGGCCCAGGGGACCTTCCTCGCGGCGCAGCCACTCGCCCACCACCGGCTCGGCAACCGTCCAGATGTCGAGGTTCGGGTCGAGACTGCGCGCCACCCCTTCCACCAGCACCATGGACTTCTGCAGCAGCACCAGTTCGGGCCGGGTCTGCATGTCGAAAAGATCGGTGATCGTGAAGAGCTGGCCCAGCACCCGCGCCATGGAAATATCTGCCGCAGTGCGGCCGTGCAGCGGCTCGCCGATGGAGCGGATGGCGAGGGCGAAGTCCTCGACCGACTGGGATTTGGGCACGTAGCCGATATCGAAATGGCGCTGCGCCACCAGGCGATAATTACGGGTAATGAAGCCGAAAAGGATGTCGGCGAGGAAGCGGCGCTCGGCCTTGCCGATGCGGCCCATAATGCCGAAATCGACGGCGATGACATCGCCGGTCCTCGGGTCGGCAAAGAGATTTCCCGGATGCATGTCGGCGTGGAAATAACCGTCGCGGATTGCGTGACGCAGGAAGGATTGCAGTAGCTTGGCGGCCAGGGCCTTGCGGTCGACACCGGCGCTGTCGATGGCGGCATGGTCGCGAATGGGAATGCCGTCCATCCAGCTCGTCGTCAGCACATTCTGGGCCACATGGTCCCAATGCACCGCCGGGATGACGAAGCCCTGGTCGTCCTTGATGTTCTCCGCCATCTCGGAAATGGCGGCGGCCTCGAGGCGCAGGTCGAGTTCGAGCCGCATGGAATGATCGAGCGTGCGCACCACCTTGGTGGGTTGCAGCCGGCGGCTGGATGGGGACAGGATTTCGGCCAGCCTGGCCCCGGCATAAAGGGCATTGGTGTCGGCGTGAAAGCGCTCGGAAATGCCCGGACGCAGCATTTTGACCGCCACGGTATGTGGCACTTCGCCCGACACCCGCAGCCTTGCCTTGTGCACTTGGGCGATGGAGGCGGCGGCCACGGGTTCGCTGATCTCGGTAAGCTGCGCCGCCTTGGGGCCCAGCGCCGCATCGAGAAGGCCTGGCACCAGCTTTGGGTCGAAGGGCGGCATGCGATCCTGCAGGCCCGAGAGGTCAGCCGCCGCCTGCATCCCGACAATGTCAGGCCTTGTGGCCAGGGTCTGGCCGAATTTGACAAAGCTGGGGCCCAGCTTGTGGAGGGCCGCATTGAGCCGCTCGACGCTGCCGGTGCGGCGTACCGAGCGGCGCTCCACCAGCCGGGCCATGCCGATGCCGAACTTCATCGGAGGCGGCAGCGACTCGGCGGGGAGCACAGAGAAAGCGCCCTCACGCGCCAGCACCCAGCCGGCATGGATCAGGCGGAAATAGGAGCCGAGCGCCATGGGCTAGAGTTTCCAGCCCGAGAACAGCGTGGCGATATTGCCGGTATAGCTCTGGTGCTTGACCCGCTTGAACCCGGCCTTGGTCAGCATGGAGGAGAACAGCACCGGATCGGGGAATTTGCGGATCGATTCCACGAAATACTGATAGGGCTGCGCGTCGCCGGTCACCACGCGCCCCATGGGCGGGATCAGCCGGTCCGAATAGAGCTGGTAGAAGGCATCGAACCCCGGCACGTCGACCTGCGAGAATTCGAGCACCAGCATGCGACCGCCGCGCTTGAGCACCCGATGCGCCTCGTCCAGCGCCTTCTGGATGCGCGGCACATTGCGGATGCCGAAGGCGATCGTATAGGCGTCGAAGGAATTGCTCTCGAACGGCAGGTCCTCGGCATTGGCCTCGACAAAGCTCACCTGCGCCGGATAGCGCCAGGATTTCGCTCGCTCGGCCCCCACCCGCAGCATGTCGGCATTGATGTCCGAGACTACCACATCCGCATAGCCGAGCGAGGCATTGACGATCCGCTCGCCGATATCCCCGGTGCCGCCGGCCATGTCGAGCACCCGATAGGGGCGCGAGCCCGCCTTGGGCGGCGCCAGATCATTGACCATGGCGTCCTTCCAGAGCCGGTGAACCCCGCCGCTCATCAAATCGTTCATCAGATCGTAGCGGTCGGCCACGTCATGGAACACCTTGTTGACCAGCCCCTGCTTGTCGGTGAGGGGCACGGTCTGTTCGCCGAAATGGGTGGTTTCCGCTGGCTCGGTCATGGCCTTCGCCTCGTGCTTTGCATATGGGTCCATACGCCCTGTATTGACAGAACGATACATATTCAAAGCAAACCGCCATGACCATGGCACAAAGCCGCACAGGGTGAAGGAGTTTCAGCCCATGCCCGAACTGCCCGAGGTCGAGACCGTGCGCCGGGGCCTGGCTCCCTGGCTCGAAGGCGCACTGATCGAAAAGGTGACACTCAACCGCAAGGACTTGCGGTTTCCCTTCCCGGAAGGGCTTAAGGCCGCGCTCGAGGGAAAGCAGGTGACCCATGTGGGACGGCGGGCCAAATATCTGCTGATGACGCTGTCCAGCGGTAAGACGCTCCTCAGTCATCTTGGCATGACCGGCTCCTGGCGCTTTGCCGAGCATCCCATCGACAAGCCGCCGCGCTATTACGAGCCGGGTACTGAAGCCAAACATGACCACATGGTTTGGAGCCTCAGCCATCCCCGGCACGGGAAAAGCCACCTTATCTATGCCGATCCACGGCGCTTCGGTTTCATCGATCTTTATGATCATCCAGAGGACACCTCCTATCTGCAAGGACTGGGACCCGAACCGCTGGGCAATGATTTTCATGCCGTAGCGATGGCAAAGGTCTTTGCCGGCAAGAAGGCGCCGATCAAGGCGGCGCTGCTCGACCAGCGGGTGGTGGCGGGCCTGGGTAACATCTATGTCGCCGAGGCGCTGCACCGCGCCCATATCCTGCCCATGGTCGAGGCGCGGACGCTGGTGACCAAGGCCGGAAAGCCCAAAAAGGCGCTCGAAGACCTGGCTTTTTCAGTGCGAGAAGTGTTGATCGCCGCCATCGAGGTGGGGGGCTCCACCATCCGCGACTTTCGCAGCGTCGAGGGCGCAGGCTATTTCCAGCACAATTTTGCCGTCTATGACCGGGAAGGCGACCCCTGCCCGACGCCGCTCTGCAAGGGCGTGGTCAAGCGCATCGTGCAGTCCGGCCGCTCGACCTTTTACTGCCCCGTGTGTCAGAAAGCGCCTTAGGCACGACGCCCACTTCCGCCCCCGAACGGAAACCGATGATCACACGCCGGACAAGGCGAAGGCCGGATGCATGACAGGCGCGCTATGTCCTGAATCCAGTTGACGCTCGCCGCTGCTTCCCCTATAGACCGCCCAACTTGGCGGCAGTCGATAAGCCGCCGATTTCATTTCATGCCGGACGAGTGGTGCGCAGGGTGCGCGCAATCGGCCGGTTGGACGCCAAGAGGACCGCAATGGCCAATACGCCCTCAGCCAAGAAGGCTACCCGCAAGATCGAAGCCCGCACCGCGGTGAACAAGTCGCGCCGCAGCCGCGTGCGCACGTTCATCCGCAAGGTCGAGGAAGCGATCACCGCCGGTGATCACGCCGTGGCCTTCGCCGCGCTCAAGGCAGCCGAGCCCGAGATCCACCGCGCCGCCGGCAAGGGCATTGTCCATGCCAATCTGGCGGCCCGCAAGGTCTCGCGCCTCAACAGCCGCGTGAAGGCCCTCAACGCCTAATTCGCACCAGCGACGGCGCTTCTCGGAAAAGCTGCCAGGACGCTATAAATCGGGCTCCGCAAGGAGCCCTTTTTGTTGTATGGTAGCCGGGCATGGTTTTTCGCCATTGTTCTGTCATATGACTATTGAGTGACAGTAATGGCGGTGCAGGAACGAAGGGTGAAGCTTCGTTTTTTCAATGTGCCATCAGGGGGTTGTCTGTCCCTTGGCACGCTCGGGTTCCATTGCCCCGGCTTCCGTTTCAGGGCCCGGTGAAATAAAATTTTAACATAGCCGGACCGCTAAGTGTTCGAATCTGCCTTGAGTCACAGGCTCTTGCCGGGCCCTTGTTTTGGCAGCCAGCCGACCCCGAAAAACAGGCTCTGGAGTCAAGCCCCTTTTTCAGCGATTCACGTGTTGCGGGTCCAATTTCGTGCCTCTAATGTAATTTGGCCGGTGGGAAACAAGAGGGGTGGAACGACCCTCCCTATCCACCGGCTGGCTTCCTCCGGGAAGCCGGGTTTTGGGGCAACTCCAGCAGTCAGCTGGGGGTTTCAGCCAGTGATTTTTGTTTTGGCTGCCTTGGGGCAGTCGGTCAAATTTGAGTTGGCAGCGTTCATTCGACCGTCGGCTGGGGCAGGCCGGGTTCAAGTGAAAGGTCACGTGGGAAACGGCGACGAGCAAGGTCGCCGAACAATATCGGTGTGTCCGCATGGCGGATGCAGGGGCGAAGCCGTGTCTAGATAACCGGGCCAACAGCGACCGGGTGGGCACACAAACAGAACAGGGCCTTTCCAGACTATGCGGACTGGAAAGATGGCAACCAAATGGGGCAAAAAACGATGATGCAACAGGCGACCGCGGGACGAGACGATTGGGCTGCGGCCAATTCCTCTTCCACCACCAACTCAACCAAAGGCGGCACTCCTGTCATGTCCACTCCAGAGGCTTCTTCTCCCGATCACCGCGAACTCTGGGCCCGCGTGCGCGCGCTCCTGAAGGCGGCGGTGGGCGAAGATGTCTTCACCTCCTGGTTTGCCCGTCTGGAGCTTGAGGAAATCGTCGATGACCTGGTGCATCTGAGCGCCCCCACGCGGTTCCTCTGTTCCTGGGTCCAGTCCAATTATGCCGACCGCATCGTCGAGGCCTTCCGCAACGATATTCCCGAGGCGGCCCGCCTGCAGGTGACCATGCGCGTCAATGGCCAGGCCCGGCCGCGCCTGGCCCCCATTGCCGAGAGCGCGCCCGAGCCGAATGTCCGCCAGGATGCGCCCGCGCCGTCCGCTGCTCCGGCCATGCCCCGCCTGGTGCGCGACACTGCCAAGACCGGCGATGCCCTCAACGGCAGCACCATCGATCCGCGCATGACTTTCGAGAGCTTCGTTGCCGGGTCGGCCAATGAAATGGCCTTCGGCGTCGCCAAGCAGATCGCCAGCGCCGCCATCAACAATGCCGTGACCTTCAATCCGGTCTATATCCATTCCACCGTGGGCCTGGGCAAGTCGCATCTGCTCAACGGCATAGCCCACGCAGTCGGCCAGGCAGACCCGTCCAAGAATATCGTCTATCTGACCGCCGACCACTTCATGTATCATTTCATCACCGCCGTGCAGCGCCAGTCGGCGCTCGGCTTCAAGGAATGGCTGCGCCGTGTCGACCTGCTGCTGATCGATGACATGCAGTTCCTGCAGGGCAAGTCGGCCACCGAATTCGGCCATACCCTGGGCGCGCTGCTGACCGGCGCCAAGCAGGTGGTCGTGGCCGGCGATGCCCCACCGCGCGATCTCGAAATGCTCGACGAACGTGTCCGCTCGCGCCTTTCCGGCGGCCTGGTCGTGCCCATCTCCTCCTTTGACCACGATCTGCGCCGTAGCATCGTGCAACGCCGGGCCGACCACGCGGCCGCTCGCTTTGGCTTGCATTTTCCCGGTCCCGTGGTCGATTACATCGCCCGCTCGGTCATCAGCCATGGCCGTGATCTTGACGGCGCCGTCAATCGCCTGGTGGCCGCCTTTCAGCTGACCGGCGAACTGGTCACCGTGCCGCTGGCCGAGAAGACCCTGGCCGACCTGATCCGCGCCCGCGACGCCAAGCGCGTTCGCATTGAGGACATCCTCAAGATCGTCTCGCGCCACTACAAGGTGCCGCGCAACGAACTGCTCTCGGCCCGCCGCTCGCGCGACGTGGTGCGTCCGCGTCAGATCGCCATGTATCTGGCCAAGGCCCTGACCTCTCGCTCGCTGCCCGAAATCGGCCGGCGCTTCGGTGGCCGTGACCACACCACGGTGCTCCATTCGGTGCGCAAGGTGGAGCAGATGATCAAGGACGATCTGGAACTGGGCCAGGAAATCGAACTCCTGAAGCGCATGCTCGAAGAGTAGTTTCCGGCTGCGCCACGGCGCGGTCAAATCGGTCCGGTGGACCAATTTGAGAACTCTACGCTCGAAGAGCTACGCTCGCGGGGCACGAAGCCTCGATCTCGTGCCGGCCATGCTCCATCCCCGCGAAAGCGGGGGTCTGCGTCTTCAGTCCCAACTTACGCGAAGGCATCCTGCTCCCGCCATCATCCAGCCCAACCAGCGGGCCAATGCTTGCTCATGATGCACCTATTGTCCCGCCTCGTTGTTCTTTTCGCCCTTGTCTCCCCGGCCTTGGCCGAGGACGTCACCAGCGCTCCTCTCAGTCACGAGCAACGCGCCGCACAGAATCTGGCCATTGCTGGGGCCGTACAGGCCCAGTTGCTCGACTGCTGGAGCCTGCCTTCGGGCTATATGGGCAAGTCCATATCGGTCCGTCTGGCCTTCTTCGGTGACGGAACGCTTGATGGCGATCCCTACGTGGTGCCCGAGAGCCTGCGCACAGCCGGCCAATATCCGGTGCTGATGACCTCCATCGGACAGGCGGTCGAGCGGTGTCTTCCCTTTTCCGGCCTGGAAACGCTGGGGGCGAAGCCGGGGGAGCGCTTCGACATCACCGTGCATTTCCAGAGCTGAAGTCCACAGCTTGGATGCGGCCAAACGCCCTGCTGGCCTTGCCAATTTCTTATGAAACTGTAAACGTCCGAACCCCGGCCCGTGCCGGGTTTTGCTGTCGCGTATGCCCCAGGAAGAATAGTCCATGAAAGTCACGCTCGAACGCAATCATCTGCTCAAGTCGCTGAGCCATGTGCATCGGGTGGTTGAACGCCGCAACACCTACCCGATCCTGGCCAATGTGCTGTTCAAGGCCAGTGACGACCGGGTGGAGCTGCGCGCCACCGACCTCGATATCGAAGTGACCGAAAGTCTGCCGGCCATGGTCTCGACCCCCGGTTCGACAACCGTGCCGGCGCATACGCTCTACGAAATCGTCCGCAAGCTTTCCGATGGCGCCGAAGTGCGGCTCGAAACCGATGGCGGCGAGAACATGGTTCTCACCTCCGGACGCTCGCGCTTTAACCTGGCCTGCCTTTCGCCCGACAGCTTCCCCGATCTGAAGTCCGGCGCCTTCGCGCATGAATTCGACATCGCCTCCGCCTCCCTGCGCGAATTGATCGAGCGCACTCAGTTCGCCATCTCCAATGAAGAGACGCGCTACTATCTCAACGGCATCTATTTTCACGCCGTGGAAAGCTCCGCTGCCGGGTCGCTGTTCCGCGCCGTCGCCACCGATGGTCACCGCATGGCTCGCGCCGAAATCGCTTCGCCGACCGGGGCCGAAGGGATGGCCGGCATCATCGTGCCCAAAAAGACCGTTGGCGAAGTGCAGAAACTGCTCGATGGCAGCGATGGCGACGTCAAGGTGGAGGTCAGCGACACCAAGATCCGTTTTACCGTAGGCCCCGTCGTGCTGCTCTCAAAGCTTATCGAGGGCACTTTCCCCGATTACGACCGAGTGACGCCGAAGAACAATGACAAGCAGATGCTGGTCGACAAGGCTGGCTTTGCCATCGCCGTCGACCGCGTCTCCACCATTGCTTCCGATCGCGGCGGCAAGGCCGTCAAGCTGTCGGCCAAGGACGGGCTGCTGGAGCTTTCGGTGACCAATCCGGACCACGGTACGGCCAGCGAGGAAGTGGCGGTGGATTTCGACACCGACGGCTTTGAGATCGGCTTTAATGCACGATACCTGCTCGACATCATCACCCAGATCCGCAGTGAAAACGCCGTCTTCCTGTTCAACGACGCCAATTCGCCTACCCTCGTGAAGGAAGAAGGCGAATCCAGCGCGCTGTATGTGCTGATGCCGATGCGTGTGTGAGGTCTGGTGCAGCGCCCTCGTGGTCGAGGGTCGCGTTGCTCCCATCTCACCATGAGGGCTTGCGAGAACCCGACTCTACGAGAGCCCTTACGGGTGAGGTGTTTTGCGCATGCAAAGCCTCGAACCACGAGGGCGGTTAGCCAAATATGATCCGCCACATCTCCCGCCTGCGCCTCACGGCGTTTCGTAACTATGCCTCTGCCGCGCTCGATCTGGACGCGCGACATGTGGTGCTGACGGGGCCGAACGGCTCGGGCAAGACCAATCTGCTCGAGGCCATATCCGTACTCTCGCCCGGGCGCGGCCTGCGCGGGGCAGGTTTTGACAGCCTCCAGGCGCACGGCTCGGACCTCCCCTGGGCTGTGGCGGCCACCATCGAGGCCGATCATGGACCTTCTGACATCGGCACCGGCGCCCAGCCCGATGGCGGGCGGCGGGTGCGCATCAATGGCGCCAATGCCCGCTCGGTGGAGGCCATGAGCGATTATTTGCGCGTACTCTGGCTGACCCCGTCCATGGATGGCCTGTTCGCCGGCCCGGCGGGCGAGCGGCGGCGGTTTCTCGACCGGCTGGTGACCACGCTCATCCCCGGTCATTCCTCGACTGTTGCCGATTTCGAAAAGGCCATGCGCCAGCGCAACAAGCTGCTGGACGAGGAGGCGGACCCGCGCTGGCTCAGCGCCGTCGAGGCGCAGATGGCCGAACTGGGTTCCGCCATCCATCTCAGCCGCAGCGATAGCCTCGTTTCCCTGCAGGCGCTTATAGCCGAAAGCCTGGACCACGACAATTTCCCTGCCGCGACCCTGTCACTGACCCCATTGTTCGAGGACATGGTGGAGCCCGCTACGTCCTCGGAACTTGAAACTCTCCTCATGCAGCGCTGGCATGCCCTGCGCGGCCTTGATCGGGCCGCCGGCCGCACCACATCAGGTCCGCACCGGGTCGATCTCGACGTCATCCACGCGCAAAAATCCATGCCCGCGGCATTGGGATCGACCGGCGAGCAGAAGGCGCTGCTGATCGGCTTGATCCTGGCACATGCGCGGCTGGTGCGCCTGCGCACCGGAATCGTGCCGTTTCTGCTGCTCGACGAGATCGCGGCCCATCTCGATCCTGACCGCAGAAGGGCCCTGTTTGTGGCGCTTGATGGTCTTGAGACCCAGTGTTTCCTGACCGGTACCGATGCGATTTTGTTCGAGGCGCTGGAAGACCGGGCGCAGCGGATCGCAGTGCGCGAGGGGCGGGTTTCCGCGAGGGGGTGAAAATCCCCCGCAAATACCGCCGAAATGGCCAATTTCCTTGGGGTTTGACCCCCGTTCCGCTAGAACGAAAAGAACCTGAAATCGACTGATTCGGACCCCATGACCGATAGTGAAAACCCGATCCCCGAAGAGTATGGCGCCGACAGCATCAAGGTGCTCAAGGGCCTTGATGCCGTGCGCAAGCGTCCCGGCATGTATATCGGAGATACCGACGACGGCTCGGGCCTGCATCACATGGTCTATGAGGTGGTCGACAATTCCGTGGACGAGGCGTTGGCGGGCCATGCCGACCTCGTGACCGTGACACTCAATGCCGATGGTTCGGTAACCGTCACCGACAATGGTCGCGGCATTCCGGTGGGCATCCACAAGGAGGAGGGGGTTTCGGCGGCCGAGGTCATCATGACCCAGCTCCATGCCGGCGGCAAATTCGACCAGAACTCCTACAAGGTCTCGGGCGGCCTGCACGGTGTGGGCGTCTCGGTGGTCAACGCCCTCTCGGTCTGGCTCAAGCTGCGGATCAGGCGCGACAACAAGGTTCACGAGATCACCTTCACCCATGGCGTCGCCGATGCGCCGCTCGAAATCGTCGGGGATTATGAGGGGCGCTCGGGCACCGAAATCACCTTCATGCCCAGCGCCGAGACCTTCACCATGGTGGAGTTCGACTACAAGACGCTCGAGCATCGCCTGCGCGAACTGGCCTTTCTCAATTCCGGTGTCCACATCCTCCTGGCCGACCGCCGCCATCCCGAGCCGGTCGAAGTTGATCTCTATTACGAGGGTGGGCTCGAAGCCTTCGTGCAATATCTCGACAAGTCCAAGGCGCCAGTGGTGGATAAGCCCATCACCATGATCTCGGAAAAGGACGGCATCACCGTCGAGGTTGCGCTGCAATGGAACGACAGCTACCACGAAAACGTGCTGTGCTTCACCAACAACATCCCGCAGCGCGATGGCGGCACGCACCTGGCGGGCCTTCGCGGCGCGCTGACGCGCCAGGTCATCGGCTATGCCGATAGCTCGGGCATCGCCAAGAAGGAAAAGGTGACCATGACGGGTGACGACACCCGCGAAGGCCTCACCTGCGTCCTCTCGGTCAAGGTGCCGGATCCCAAATTCTCATCCCAGACCAAGGACAAGCTGGTTTCCTCCGAAGTCCGGCCCGTGGTCGAGAACATCGTCAACGAAAAGCTCGGCCAGTGGTTCGAGGAACATCCCACCGAAGCCCGGATCATCGTGGGCAAGGTGGCCGAGGCCGCTGCCGCCCGCGAGGCCGCCCGCAAGGCGCGTGAACTGACCCGCCGCAAGGGCGCTCTGGAAATTTCCTCGCTTCCCGGCAAGCTGGCCGACTGCCAGGAACGCGACCCGGCAAAGAGCGAAATCTTCATCGTAGAGGGCGACTCGGCCGGTGGTTCCGCCAAACAGGGGCGCGACCGCTCCAATCAGGCCGTGCTGCCGCTACGCGGCAAGATCCTCAATGTCGAGCGCGCCCGCTTTGACCGCATGATCTCGTCCGACCAGGTCGGCACGCTGATCACGGCGCTGGGCACCGGCATCGGCCGCGAGGAGTTCAACGCCGATAAGCTGCGCTATCACAAGATCATCATCATGACCGACGCGGACGTGGATGGCGCCCATATCCGCACGCTGTTGCTGACCTTCTTCTATCGCCAGACGCGCGAACTGATTGAGCGTGGCCATATCTACATCGCCCAGCCGCCGCTCTACAAAGCCACGCGTGGCCGCTCCGAACTCTATCTCAAGGACGAGGTGGCGCTGGAGGACTACCTGCTCGAAGGGGGTCTGGAAGACGCTGTGTTCAAGACCCGAGATGGGGCCGAACATGCCGGCGCCGACCTGATGAGCATCCTGCAACAGGCTCGCGACATCGTCAAAGCCATCAACAATCTCAACACCCGCTACAATCGTAACCTCGTGGAACAGGCGGCAATCGTCGGCGGGCTCGACCCCGATGGCATGTCGGACCCGGAAAAGAGCGCCGAGACTCTTCAGCGTGTCGCCAATCGGCTCGACCGCATTTCCGACGAGCTGGAACGGGGCTGGAGTGGCGAGATCAACGAAGACGAGGCTCTGGCCTTCTCGCGGACCGTGCGCGGCGTTACCGAAACGCATTATATCGATCGAGCCCTGCTGCAGAGCGCCGATGCCCGCAAGCTCCGGCAATTGGCCGCGCGTCTCGATGAACTTTTCGGCGGCGTGCCGACGCTGACCCGCAAGGGTGAGACCATCAATATTTTCGGGCCGGCGAGCCTCTTCAAGGCCGTCACCGATGCCGGCCGCAAGGGCGTTTCGTTGCAGCGCTACAAAGGCCTGGGCGAGATGAATGCCGAGCAGCTCTGGGAAACCACGCTCGACCCCAATGCCCGCACCCTGCTGCGCGTCGAAATCGACCAGACCGACGAAGCCGACGAAATCTTCACGGCCCTCATGGGCGACCTCGTCGAACCGCGCCGCGAATTCATCCAGAACAATGCGCTCAACGTGAGCAATCTGGACGTCTAAGTGGGTTGCATCTTGTCTGAATCATGCGGAGACTAATCACGAAGGCGCGTGACGTGCCATAAACCAACCATGGGTGAGGTTCGTCATGATCAATTTGCTGCGTGATAGCCGTGACATCGTGCGCCGACTCTCAGAAGACGGCTTTGTTCTTGTATCAATCCGCGGTTCGCACCATAAATATAGACATGCGGACGGCAGATTGGTGATCGTGACACATCCTCGCAAGGATATCCCCGTCGGCACCGTCCGGTCGATCTATCGACAGGCGGGATGGAGCACTCATGCGTGACGTCCATTACATCGCGTTGATCCACAAGGACGCCGATTCCGGCTATGGGGTGTCGTTCCCCGATGTCCCCGGCATTATTGCCGTGGCCGACACGCTCGACGAAGCGATATCCGAAGCTGCCGCTGTCCTGGCATTTGCATTTGAGGACTGGCATGGCGAACAGCCGGAGCCGCGCACGCTTGAAGCCTTGCGGCAGGATGCCGGCTTTCTGGCGGATGCAGCCGATGCCGTGGTGGCAGTCATCCGGCCTTCGGCGAAATATTATCAGGCAGCAGAATAGCGAACCGCCTTTCTGCGGAGGCTGCTGATCCCCCATCGTTCACCCATTGACGCCAGTCCGTTCCAGCGGGCTGGCTTTTCTGTGCGCGGCAAACCACATAGCCTGGAGCAAAGCATAGCGAGGCGCATTCGATGAAAAAGATCGGCTTTCTCTCATTCGGGCATTGGAGCCCCGCTCCCAATTCAGGCACGCGCACGGCGGGGGACGCGCTGCTGCAATCGATCGACCTAGCGGTGGCCGCCGAGGAACTGGGGGCCGATGGCGCCTATTTCCGGGTGCATCATTTTGCCCGGCAACTGGCCTCGCCCTTCCCGCTGCTGGCGGCCGTCGGTGCGAAAACCAGCAAGATCGAGATCGGCACGGCCGTCATCGACATGCGCTATGAAAACCCGCTCTACATGATCGAGGACGCCGGCGCCGCAGACCTCATTTCTGGTGGTCGGCTGCAACTGGGCATCAGCCGCGGTTCGCCCGAACAGGTGATCGATGGCTGGCGCTATTTCGGCTATGAGCCGGCTGACGGGCAGACCGATGCCGACATGGCCCGGCTCAATGCCGAAATTTTCCTCAAGGCGCTGGGCGGCCAGGGTTTTGCCCAGCCCAATCCGCGGCCCATGTTTCCCAATCCGCCGGGCATGCTGCGGCTTGAGCCGCATTCCGACGGGCTGCGCGAGCGCATCTGGTGGGGCGCTGCCAGCGACGCCACCGCCATCTGGGCGGCGCAGATGGGCATGAACCTGCAATCCTCGACGCTCAAATTCGACGAGTCGGGGAAGCCCTTCCATGTCCAGCAGGCCGAGCAGATCCGGGCCTATCGGGCGGCCTGGAAAGAGGCGGGACACCAGCGCGAGCCCCGCGTTTCGGTCAGCCGCTCGATCTTCGCACTCGTCAATGACATGGACCGCCTGTATTTCGGCGCTGGCCGGCCCGAGGAAGACCAATTCGGCTACATCGAGCCCGAAAAGCGCGCCGTGTTCGGCCGTGGCTATACGGCTGAGCCGGACAAGCTGATCGAAGAACTGAAACGCGACGAAGCCATTGCTGAGGCCGATACCCTGTTGCTGACGGTCCCCAATCAGCTCGGCGTCGACTACAATGCCCATGTGATAGAAAGCATTCTCAAGCACGTGGCCCCGGGCCTGGGTTGGCGCTAGGGCAGGCTGTAGGGCGACGCATCGCAGTCATTGGCCCGCCAGTATCGCTCGACCGGCGTGAAGCTGCCCGTGGCGAGCATTTCGACTTTCGCCGCGAAAGCCATGGCCCGACACTCGTCGGACCCGGCAACGATATGCACCATTTCGTGCAGCACGGTCAGGCGGCGCAGGGCATTTGTGCCCTCGGTGCGGAATTGTGGGCAAGTGACGAAGGTGACGACACCATTCTGTGGCGGTACCTGCACATAGGCGGCAAAGCGGGCGCAGGAGCCGCCGGCTTTGCGTGGATGCTCCAGAGCGAGTGCGACGATACCGCCCCAATAAGCGGATGAAAATTGTCCCAGGATCAGCGCGTCACCATAGGCTGGGACATCCACGCCAAAGGTCTCGGTGCTCAGTGCGGGCCTTGCCCGTTCAAAGGCGGCGATGGCGTCATTGAGCGCCGTGTCCAGCGCATCGGCGCGCGTTTGCGTCGCGCCCAGGAGCATCAACAGGATCACGCAGAGACCGCTTCGAATATTCATGCTGCCTAGGTGCCGGCAAATTCGGGCGCAAACAAGGGCTGTGATCGGACGGCCACACCCACGGGCCGCGGCGCAAATGCCCCATAAACCGGCCACATTTGGCGCGGAAAAGCTTTTCCACTGCGCTGCACGAGGCGAGGGGCGATCTGCCATGCCATTCGATTGGCTCTTAACCTCTCGCTTACCATTTGTTTCCCTTGATGGGCGAACATTGTAGAAGCAGCGTGATCCGTTTCACTGACAGGTTTGCCTGATGGATTTTCGCATTTCGGCCGATGACCGCGTTGGCGCCCCCAACGGACGCCAGAACAAGCCACAGGCTCGACCTGCGGCCAAGGGGCAGCGCGTCGAGCCGAGCATGGGCCAGACCATGTCTTTCTCCGTCGACCCCGAGCGCCCCGGCGGCGCTGGCGGTGGCGGCACGCCGCCGAAGGGCCCCAAGAAACAGCCACCCCGCAGGGGCAAGGCCCAGCCGGCCCGCCAGCGCAAGAAGAAGCGCTCCGGCGGTTTTCTCATGGGCCTGCTCTGGTGGAGCTTTGTGGCCTGCCTCTGGGGCGGCCTGGCCGCAATCGGCGTGGTCGTTTATTACGGCGCCCAGCTTCCCGCATCCAATACCTGGGCCATTCCCGAACGCCCGCCCAATATCCGCATCCTGGCGGCCGATGGGAGCCTCATCTCCAATCGCGGCCAGACTGGCGGCGAGGCAGTGACCTTCCGCGAATTGCCCCATTACGTCCCGGCAGCCTTCATCGCGTCGGAGGACCGGCGCTTCATGAGCCATTTCGGCGTCGATCCCATTGGTCTTCTGGCCGTTGCGGTGGAGTCGGTGCAGGCGCGCGAAGTGACCCGCGGCGCATCGACCCTCACCCAGCAGGTCGCCAAGAACCTCTTCCTCACCCCCGACCAGACCCTTGGGCGCAAGGTGCAGGAAGCCATTCTTGCCGTCTGGCTGGAACAGAATTTCACCAAGGAAGAAATCCTCGAACTCTACATGAACCGGGTCTATTTCGGCTCGGGTGCTACCGGTATCGAGGCGGCGGCGCAGACCTATTTCGGGGTCTCGGCGCGTAATCTGTCGCTGGGCCAGGCTGCCATGCTGGTCGGCATCCTGCCCGCGCCTTCGGCCTATAATCCCAAGAACAATCCCGAAGTCGCCAAGGACCGTCAGCGCCTGGTGCTCAATGCCATGGCCCAGCAAGGCTATATCACCGCCGAGGAGGCCAACGCCGCTCGAATCAATCCCGACCAGACCATCCGCACCGTAGTGGCGGGTTCTGAATCCTATGTCGCTGACTGGGTCGAAAGCCTGATGACAGCCTATATCGGTGAGATCGAAAGCGACGTCGTGGTGCAGACCACCATCGACTACAAGATGCAGAGGGACGCCGAGTTCATCGTCAAGGAAGCGGTGGCCGAGGAAGGGTCCAAGCGCGGCTTTTCGCAGGGCGCGTTGGTCGCCATGGATATTGACGGCACAGTGCGCGCCATGGTGGGCGGCGTCGACTATCAGCAGAGCCAGTACAATCGGGCGGTCACCGCGCGGCGCCAGCCTGGCTCGACCTTCAAACCCTTCGTCTATCTGGCAGCCTTGGAAAAGGGCTATACGCCCGAAACCCTGGCCGAGGATGCCCAGTTTGACTACAATGGCTGGAGCCCTCGCAACTCCACTGGCAAATATGCCGGCACGGTCACCTTGCGGCAGGGCCTCGCCTATTCGCTCAACACCATTGCCGCGCGCCTGGCCATCGACGTGACGCCTGAAAAGGTGGTTGAGGTGGCCATGCGCCTGGGCATTTCCTCCAATCTCACGCCCGTGCCCTCCATCGCGCTGGGCACACAGGAAGTGAACCTGCTCGAATTGACCAGCGCCTATGCGCCCTTTGCCAATGGCGGCAATGGTGTCATCCCCAATGTCATCACCAGGATCGCCGACGTCGAGGGCAATGTGCTTTATGAGGCCTCCGATGGTGGTCCCGGCCGGGTTGTCGATCCCAGCGTCCTGACTCAGATGAACGACATGCTCAAGACCGCAGTTGAGGTGGGCACAGGCCGCGGCGCCAATCTGGGCGGCTGGGATTTTGGCGGCAAGACGGGCACCAGTCAGAACGCCCGCGATGCACTGTTCGTGGGCTATACCTCGGCCATGGTCACCGGCGTTTGGCTGGGCAATGACAACGACACGGAAACCAGCCTCTCGGGCGGCAATGTGCCGGCTAATATCTGGTCGGAATTCATGACCAAGGCGCATGAAGGGCGTTCGCCTGCGCCCATCCCCGGCGGCTCCTATGCCGGCCAGTTGATCGCCCAGCAATTGCTCGACCCCAATACCGGCATGCCCATGATCGATCCCAATACCGGTCAGCCGCAAGTGCAATATGTCGATGGCGGCACGGGCGAACCAGTTCAGACGACCACCGACCCGACGACGGGACAGGTCGTGGCCATCGATCCGGCCACGGGACTGCCCATTGAGGGCCTGGCCCCCGCTGGGGGTCAGAGTGCCAATCCGCCTATCCAGACCGGCACCATGATCGACCCCGCCACCGGCCTGCCCGCTACGGGCGGCATCGATCCAGCTACGGGCATGCCGATTCAGCAGGTCGATCCCAATACCGGCCTGCCCATCGACCAGGGTCAGATCGTTCAATACGACGCCAATGGCCAGGCCATCGACCCGGTGACCGGCTTTCCGCTGCAGCAGCAATCCAATGGCTTCGGCCAGGCGCCCATCGATCCCGAAACGGGACTGCCCATGGTGCTGATTGTCGATCCGGCCACCGGCCAGCAGGTCTGGGTGCCCAGCGCCCCGGCCCAGAATGGCGGCCAGGTCGTCCCGCCGGGACAGGTCCAGCAGCCGCAGCCCGTCTATCAGCAGGAGCGTCCGCAGCGCACGCTGATGGATCTGATCTTCGGCAACTGATCGGTTGGGTCACGCACGACAAGGAAAAGCCCCGGGAGCGATCCCGGGGCTTTTTTTGTGATCGCGATGAGCGCGACCGGCCCTTACACGACGACGATTGGCGCGCCATTGGGCACGCGCTCATAGAGGTCGATAATGTCGTGGAACAGCAGCCGTACGCAGCCCGACGACACCGCCTTGCCGATGGTGGCGACATCCATGGTGCCATGCACGCGATAAAGCGTGTCGCGATTGCCCTGGTGGATATAGAGCGCCCTGGCGCCCAGGGCATTGAGCAGGCCCGGCGGTTGGCCATGCCGGTACATTTCCAGCTCTGGCTGCCGCTCGATCATCTCAGATGGCGGAGTCCAGACCGGCCATTTTCGCTTATAGGCAATATGACCCTTGCCGCTCCATTCGAACCCGGCACGGCCCAGGCCCACGCCATAGCGCATGGCGCGGCCCTCGGGCAGGGTGAAATAGAGGAAGTAATTGGCCGTGTCGACCACCACGCTGCCCGGCTTCTCGCCGGTGACGTTGTCCACCTCCTGTCGCCAATAGGCGGGGTGGAGACTAGAAATATCGGCGGCCGGGACCGGGTAGTCCTCGTCCGGGAGGGCGGCATATTTGGCCAGCACATCGGCCGGGATGAGCGGCCGGACCGGCTCGCTGGCAACGGCTGTACGCGAGGTGCCGGTGGTCGAACAGCCGGCAAGGGTGAGGGCGCCCAGGCTGGCAAACCCAGCCAGCAGGGCGCGGCGCGACAGGGTCGCGTCGGAAGCAGACGACATGATGATAATCCTTGGCCCTGAACGGGCCCTGAGCATTGCGGGAGGTTTTCTCTTAGACGCTCAGGCGGATATAGGCGGGCGCAACAATTGGCTGCCTGGCATGGTGGCAAGCAGGAGACACGCTCCAGGTTCGGGCCGCTCAGGCTCGGGCGCGCCCGGAATCAGCGGTGCGTTGACGCCAATGCCATGATGCTGCCCGCAGGGCATGACAAGGCCTGCACCCAAGTCGATCTGGCCGCGCTGGATCTGCACCACCACGGGTATAGAGCGATTGTCCTCGTCCACCATGTTGAGCACCACGATGGGGGTGCTCACATAGCGATGCGCATGCGCCACCGTCGCCCCGGCAAGGGACGCGAAGGCAAAGACCAGGACGATAAGGGCCACGAAGCGCTGCATGGAGATGGTGATAGGTCCGCGATTGCGGCACTATCGGGGCAGATCAGGCTTTTAGAAGGCCTTGTCGGGCGCCTGCCAGGCCATCAGGTTCCGACCGTGTGCTTTTAGCCACGCTCTGCCGCGCGCCATGTCGGGCAGGGTCCGAGTGACCGTGGCCCAGAAGGCCGGGGAATGGTTCATCTCGATCAGATGCGCCACCTCATGGGCGGCGACATAGTCCAGCACATACGGCGGCGCCAGGATGAGCCGCCAATTGTAATTGATGGTGCCGCTTGACGAGCATGATCCCCAGCGGCTGGATTGACTCCTCAGGCGTACCTGCTTGACGTCCACGCCCAGCCTTTCGGCATGGAAACTGCTCTGCGCATTGAGGTCGGCCAACGCCTCGGCTTTCAGCCAGTCGTAGAGCCGACGGGGCTGGTGGGCCGCATCGCCCGGTACACGCAATGTCGGGCCCTCGTCGGTTTCCCCCAGCTCGACCCGGCCGCGCAAGGCTCCGGTCGGAACCACCAGATGCGGTACACCGCGCAGTGGAATTTCGACACCGGCTATCAATCGCTGGATTTGCGCCGTGCGCGGCAGCCGAGCGGCCAGCCAGTGGCGGTGGCGATGCAGGAAGGCCTCGGCATCGGCCCAGCGCGCTTTTTCCGGCAGCGTCAGTAGCGGCCCGGATGCGGGCAGTGACAGACGAAAACTGCGGGCCCGCGCACTCACCTTGACGGCGATACTGACGTCGACGCCATCGAGCTCGATCTGGGTAGTATTGGGCGGCGCGGGGCGCTGGCGCAGGAAGGAGAACATGGGCTGCCGGGGGAATCGATGATGCAAGTGTAACTCAACGGCGGGGCGCCGACACGAAAAAGGCGCCCCTTGCGGGACGCCAGTTTGCCGTTGGAGGCAGGGAAGCTCAGGAAAGCGGCGGTCACTGACCGTTGTTATTGCCGCCCCAATTGTTGTTTTCCTCGGGATTGGGCTTGTCGCCGAAACCCTGGCGGGAGCCGCGGTGCTCGCCCATGAAACGGTCGAATTCCTCGCGGTCCTTGGCCTTGCGCAGATTGGCCATGTATTCGTGGAAGGCGTCGATCTCGGCATCGAGACGGGCACGTTCTTCTTCCAGGCGCCGAAGCTGCTCGGAACGGTATTCGTCAAAGGCGGCATTGCCGGACGAGGTGAAGTCGGAGCGGCCAAAGCCGTGCTGTTTGGAATTGTTGCGCATATAGCCACACCCCTTGTTCCAGTAATGCTGTGCCTTCTCGGCAGAGCCGCCGAATTTTTCACCCCAGAGGATGTAGCCCAGGACCGCAAGGCCCAGCGGCCAGAAGATCACGAAGCCCAGGACCATGAGGCCGATGGTCAGTGGGGACCATTGCGGTTTGATGATTGCAGTGTTCATTTCTTTCGTCTCCCAGTCATGATGAGACTCAAATGGTCCGCCCTGGGGCAGGATCAAGCATGTGCCCGTCGATTTTTTATGCTTGAAATGGGCAGGCAGCCTACCTATGCGCCACATTTGAACGCCTTCCGGCCTGGAAGCGTGACCAGACAAGAGGCCGGAACCCGGCATGAGCGAGCAGACCCTCTCCACACTGCCCCTGCCATCGAGCTGGCGACCCCTGCGCCTGCAGACCCTGGTGCTGTTGCGCTGGCTGGCGGTGATCGGCCAGACCATTGGCGTCCTCTTCGTTAACTGGGGCCTGGGTTTTCCGCTGCCGCTGCTTCAATGCCTGGCGCTGATTGGCCTCTCGGCGGCGCTCAATCTCGGTCTGGCGCTGCGCCTTGGCCCGCATTATCGCCTCTCGGCGCGTATCGCGGCCCTGCAACTGGCCTTCGACCTGTGCCAGCTGGGCGGCTTGCTGGCGCTGACCGGGGGCCTCCACAATCCGTTCTCGCTGCTGCTGCTGGCGCCGGTTTCGGTCTCGGCCACCTCCCTGCCGCAGCGGCAGGCCTTCCTGATCGCGCTTTTGGCGGCGGCTATTGCCTCGGTACTGGCGGTGCTGCATCTGCCGCTGCCTTGGGAGCCGGGTGAACGCATTGTTTTCAACCGCATCTATGTCATCGGCATCTGGGTCTCGATCGTATGTGGCGTGGTGTTCATCTCCGCCTATACCAATCGTGTTGCCCATGATTCCCGTCAGATCGCCGACGCACTGGCAGCCACCGAGCTGGCCCTGTCGCGGCGCGAGCAACTCTCTGCCCTCGACGGACTGGCGGCGGCGGCGGCGCACGAACTGGGCACGCCGCTTTCCACCATTGCGCTGGCCGCCAAGGAAATGCGCGCCGAGGTCGAGGAAGGCAGTTCGCTGGCCGAGGATGTCGAACTGATCATAGCGCAATCGGCCCGCTGCCGGGCAATCCTTTCCAAGCTCCGGAACCTGGGCAGCGAGCCAGCCGACCTGTTTGCCGAGGCACCCCTGACTGACATTCTCGATGAAGTGGCCCGTCCTCATGAAGGGCGCGGCAAGGTCATCCTGTTTGACGCCGCCGAGACCTCCGGTCCGCCGCCCGTCTTTCCGCGCAGCGTGGGGCTCCTTTACGGTCTGGGTAATCTCATTGAGAACGCGACCGATTTTGCCGCTCAGACGGTGCGCATCGAAAGCGGTTGGGACGAGGACCGGATCAGCGTCTCGATCACCGATGATGGCAAGGGCTTTGCCCCCGAACTGATTGCGCGGCTGGGCGAACCCTATCTCACCAGCCGCCCGCGCGACCCCGCCGGCAGCGACGCCCACCAGGCCGGTGGGCTCGGGCTGGGCATCTTCATTGCCAAGACGCTGCTGGAACGCACGGGCGCCCGGCTGACCTTCGACAATGCAAAGCCCAATGGCCATGCACGGGTGCGCATCACCTGGCACCGGAGCACGCTTTCGTGATCGGCAGGCTTGTTTTGACGTAGGGCAAGCAACAGAATATTGGAGAAGCCATGGACACGATTGAAGATCTTCTGGCTGCCGATCCGAGCCTTCTGCTTGTTGATGACGACGTAGCCTTTTTGAGCCGCCTTGAACGCGCCATGACGCGCCGTGGCTTTGAGGTGCGCATTGCCGGCTCCGTCGCGGCGGGTCTTGCCGCGGTGGCAGAACGGCCGCCTGCCTATGCGGTGGTGGATCTCAGGCTCGAGGACGGCAATGGGCTCGACGTGGTCTCGGCCCTGCACCAGAAGCGCGCCGACGCCCGCGCCGTGGTCCTGACCGGCTATGGCAATATCGCCACGGCGGTGACGGCGGTAAAACTTGGGGCGATGGATTATCTCAGTAAGCCCGCCGATGCCGATGATGTCATCAATGCTCTCTTGGCCACCGGCGAGGATAAGCCCGAACCGCCGGAAAACCCGATGTCGGCGGACCGGGTGCGTTGGGAACATATCCAGCGGGTCTATGAGTTGTGCGACCGCAATGTCTCCGAGACGGCGCGCCGGCTCAACATGCATCGGCGCACCCTGCAGCGGATTTTGGCGAAGCGCGCGCCGCGCTAGGAGCACCCCTCCCCGTCAAGGGAGGGTGCAGAATTGCGCGCGTTCAGCGATCATTTCACAAACAGCGTCTCGAAGCCGCCAAAGATCATCCGCCGTCCGTCGAAGGGCATTTCGCCGAATTCCTTCATCGCCTCAGGGGTCATCATCTTCTTCATGGCCGCGTCGCGAGTGGCCTTGTCGGGATATTCGATCCAGGAAAAGACAATCACCTCGTCGTCCTTGGCCTGCACGGCGCGCTGAAAATCGGTGTTTTCGCCGGTGGGCACATCGTCGCCCCAGTTCTCGACCACGCGGGTGGCGCCCCAGGATTTGAGCATGTCTGCCGCCTTGCTGGCATGCTCGATATAGGCCTTTCGATTTGCCTGGGGCACAGCCGTCACCATTCCATCGATATAGGTCATGTCTTCTCTCCTCTGATTGGGCACAAACGCCACCATGGCAATTTAGCGTGCCCGTCCCAGCCTAGACGAACGGGATGCACCAGCCTCGACACCCGGCAGCATAAAAACGAGAAACCGCCCCAGGGAGGCGCCGGAACGTGGTGGCTCGGCTATCATTGCACTTCCAATTCCTCCACCCTGTCCGCCAGCACCTTCACTGCCGCAACCAGCGGAGCGATGAACTGGTCATAGCGCAGGGCCTGCTGGCTCATTGGTTCATCGGGATCGGCCAGCACATGGCCGCCGAAATCGGCCCCCAGTTCCTGCGCCGCCTCGGCCACCTGCTGGGCGATGAGGCCATAATGGCTGCGCCCGTCCCCTCCCTTCCATTGAAAGCGCACCGGTTCGAGCAGGCGAATGAAATCGAGGCCCAGGTCACTGGGAACGATGTCGGACTTGTGGCGCCTGTCTGAAGTTTGAATCGTGCCCGTTGCCGACCATACCGCCGACCAGCGGGCGCCGCTGGCGCCGAGGGTCCGGCTGTTGTCGACAGCTGGGCGCAGCGTGCCGGCCAAGGTTACATCTGCGCTGGCGGCATTGATCGCCATGGCATCGGTCCAGCCTGACCCGTCGGGACTGACCTTGATGCGCCAGTGATTGTCGCCCATCAGCCCCATCTCGGCCCGGCCTGACCAGTTAGACTGGAACAAGAGGCTCGCCGTGTCGCCACTGGCCGCCTTGTTGAGCTTGAGCTGGTGTCCGGCCCCGTCATGGGTCATTAGCGTCGCGGCCGAGGCCACCGCCAGCCGATTGGTGCCATCGGCGCTGGTATTGATGCCCAGTTGCGGCAGGCCGGAACCGGTGGCGGCGATGACCACCCAGTCCGTGCCGGAAAAGACCCGCAGCGTGTCGCTGGCACGGTCGAACACCTGCCAGCCCTCTGCCGGGTCGTGAAAGGACCAGGCGCCATCCTGCCAGGCGGCGATTTCGGCAACATGCCCGGCCCAGGCGCCGCTTGCGCCCGAGGGGACGATCCAGGCTTCGCCCGGCAGCGGCGCGACCGGCGGCGCTGTGAGCGCGCTCGATTCCACTACCGGCTGCACCAGCGCATCGAGCCGGTTGAGCGCGTCATTGTGGGTGATGTGCTTGAGGGCCTGCCCGGCCATGATAAAGGGCAGGGAGAGGCGGGCCGTATCGTTCATGATTGGACTCCAGGGTCGAACTGGGCCCAGTGTGCGGCCGCTATGCCGCGCGGGGATAAGTGACCTTACACCACCGCCACGCTCTTTCGCTGCGTCACGAGGAACGCCACGATGAAGCTGGCGCTCATCAGCAGCACGATGGTCGGCGCCGGGGCGCTGTCGAGAAAGAAGCTGAGATAGACGCCAAGAAGGCTGCAGGTCATTGAGACGCCAAGGGCCATGATCAGCATTACCCCGAAACGCCTTGTGAGCAGAAAGGCAATGGCGCCCGGCGCGATGAGCAGGGCGATGACCAGGACGATGCCCACCGCCTGCAAGGCGCCGACAATGGTCAGCGAGATCATCGCCAGAAGGCCATAATGCAGCCAGCGCACCGGCAGGCCGATGGCCCCGGCCTGCTGCGGATCGAAGATGAACAGCATCAGGTCGCGCCACTTGGCGGCGACGACGCCGACCACGACAAGGCCAATGACCACGGCCAGAATAACGTCACCGCGGTCGACCCCCAGCATATTGCCGAAGAGGATGTGGTCGAGATGCACATCGGTGGTGATGGCGGTGTAGAGCACGATGCCAAGGCCAAAGAGGCCGGCAAACACCACGCCCATCACCGTGTCTTCCTTGATGCGGCTGTTTTCCTTTAGAAAGCCGACCGATAGCGCGCAGACCATGCCGGCGATGAAGGCCCCCAGACCCAGCGGCAGGCCAGCCATATAGGCCAGCACCACGCCGGGCAGCACCGCATGGGAAATGGCATCGCCCATCAGCGACCAGCCCTTGAGCACGAGAAAGCAGGAGAGCAGCGCGGTGGGGATCGCCACCAGCACCGAGATGACCATGGCCTGCACCATGAAGGGAAACTGGAACGGCAGCACGAGCCAGTCGAGAAGGGAAACCATCACGCGGTCTCCTTGGCGATACGGCGGCGGGCAGCCAGCCAGCCATGCCGGGGCGCAAAGACAAAGGCCAGGAGGAAGACCAGGGTCTGCAAGACCACGATGATGCCGCCGGTAGCGCCATCGAGGAAATAGCTGAGATAGGCGCCGATGGCCGAGGTCAGGACACCGAGGGTAATGGCGAGGACAACGAGGCGCTCGAAACGGTCGGTCAGCAAATAGGCGGTTGCCCCCGGGGTAACCACCATGGCGATGACGAGGAAGGCGCCCACGGTCTGCATGGCTGCCACGGTCGCCGCGCTGAGCAGGGTGAAGAAAATGGCCTTGAGCCAGGTGGTCCTCAGGCCAATGGAGCGCGCATGGCTTTCATCGAAGAAGGTGACCATGAGGTCCTTCCAGATCACCAGCATCACGATGAGCGTCACCACCGAGATCAGCACCAGTTGCAGCGTGTCCCCTGGGGTGATGGCGAGGATATTCCCGAGGACGATCGATTGCACATCCACCGATGTCGGCGAGATCGAGACCATGAACAGCCCGAGGCCAAAGAAGCCGGTAAAGATCAGGCCGATGACTGCGTCTTCCTTGAGCTTGGTGCGCTGACTGAGGAACAGCATGGCCCCGGCAGCGAGGCCACCCGAGATGAAGGCGCCGAGCGAAAAGGGCAGGCCCAGCATATAGGCGCCGGCGACGCCGGGCACGATGGAATGGGAGAGCGCGTCGCCGATGAGCGACCAGCCCTTGAGCATGAGATAGGCCGAGAGAAAGGCGCAGACCCCGCCCACCAGCGCCGAAACCCAGATGGCATTGACCATGTAATTATAGCCGAAGGGTTCGAAGAGGGTCTCAGTCATTGGCCGGGCTCGACTGCTGATGCGCCTCATTGCCCTTTTCGCCATAGAACACCAACGGCCGTTCATCATCGGTCAGCACCGAGAGATGGCGCGGATCGTCGTCATCATGCAGGCCCGGTCCGGAGAGCACAAAATGCCTGAGCACCCCGCCAAAGGCCTCTTCAAGCTTTTCGCGGGTGAAAACCTCGGCGGTCGGTCCGGCGGCCAGCACTGTGCCCTTGACGAGGACGGTCCGGTCACAGAATTCGGGCACCGAACCCAGATTGTGGGTGGAGACAAGGATTACCTTGCCCTCGTCGCGCAGCGCGCGCAGCAGGGCGATAATGGCGTCCTCGGTCTTCACGTCGACACCGGTAAACGGCTCGTCAAGAAGGATGACTTCGCCTTCCTGGGCGAGGGCGCGGGCGAGAAAAACGCGCTTCTTCTGTCCCCCCGAGAGCTCGCCGATCTGGCGTTTGGCATATTGAGTCATGTCGACGCGGGCGAGGGCCGAGGCGACCGTTTCGCGATCCACGGCGCGCGGGATACGCAACATGTTCATGTGCCCGAACCTGCCCATCATCACCACATCCTCGACCAGCACCGGAAAATTCCAGTCCACGTCTTCCGACTGCGGCACATAGGCAATTCTGTTCTGCCGCTGCGCCTGGCGCCCCTGCTGCCCAAGGATGGTGATGCTGCCACCGGTCAGCGGCACAAAACCCATGATGGCCTTGAAAATCGTGGACTTGCCGGCGCCATTAACCCCCACCAGCGCGGTGATCGAGCCGCGCGGCGCCACAAAGCTCGCATGCCTGAGAGCTGTGGTGCCATTACGATAGGCAACGGTAATGTCGTCTATCGTGAGGCCGGGAGTCTGGGTCATTGGGCGAGGCCTTGGGCAATGGTGCTGGTGGTGACAGCCAATAGGTCCAGATAGGTCGGCACCGGGCCGTCGGCTTCGGAGAGGGAATCCACATAGAGCACGCCGCCGTAATTGATGCCAGTTTCGCGCGCCACCTGCTCGGCCGGCTTGGAGGAAATGGTCGATTCCGAAAAGATCACAGGGATGTCGTGCTCGCGCACCGCGTCGATCACGTTGCGCACCTGCCGCGGCGTGCCCTGCTGGTCGGCATTGATCGGCCAGAGATAGAGCTCCCGGAGGCCGAAATCGCGGGCGAGGTAGGAAAAGGCCCCTTCCGAGGTCACGAGCCAGCGCTTTTCCTCGGGAATGGCCGCCAGCGCCTGCCGGATCGGCTCGACCGTGGCGGTGATCTCGGCGGCATAGGCTTCCGCATTGGCAGCGTAGATGTCGGCATTGGCCGGATCAGCCTCGGCAAAGGCGGCGCGGATGTTCTCGACATAGATCAGCGCGTCGCTGGGCGACATCCAGGCATGCGGATTGGGCTTGCCCTCATAAGGCCCTTCGCCAATGCCCATGGGCTCGATGCCTTCGGTGAGAACCACGCTGGGCACATCAGGCAGGTTGTCGAGGAACTGGGCGAACCATTGTTCGAGGTTCAGCCCGTTCCAAAGGATGAGGTCGGCGTCCTGCGCCGCGACGAGGTCGCCCGGGGTCGGCTGGTAATTGTGGATTTCGGCGCCCGGCTTGGTGATCGAGACCACATCGGCGGCATCGCCCGCCACATTGGCCGACATGTCTGCCAAGATGGTGAAGCTGGTCACCGCCTTGATGCGCTCCTGCGCCAGGGCGGGCAGGGAGAGCGCGAGGGCGAGCGGGGCGGCAAGGATGAGGCTGGCGGCGAAGCGGCGGCGCATGGAGAACTCCCGAGTTGATGCGCTAGAGATAATGCAATTGCAAATCATTCGCAAGTGGGCGGATGCGCACGCCGCGCGACGCTTGAGTGAGGAGTTGACGTTGGCGCTGGCGCCATGGAAAAGCGAAGGGGTCTGGCCCACGGGCCGCAAGCACCCGAGCCGGATCCACGCATGGCGCTGCACATTGCCCTGACTTTCGACGACAATTTCTGGGCACCCGCCTTTACGGTGATGCGTTCGGTGTGCCTGTTCAGCCATCGGCGCGACGAACTGATATTCCACCTCTGCCACCGGACTCTCAGCGCCAGTCATCGTGCTGATATCGAGAAAATCCGGAACGAGTTCGCGGTCGAGCTACGTTGGTTCGATCTCGACCAATCCGAGCTGTTTCGCGACATCGCCACCCGCATGCCCCAGAACAAGCGGCTCTCCAACATCGTCTATGCCCGCTTGATGATCGATCGCCTCGTAGGGCCGGAGGTCGAGCGCATCCTGTATCTCGACTGCGACATGCTGGTGCGTGACGATGTCGGCTTCTTGTTCGATCTCGACCTCGAGGGCAATGCCATCGCTGCGGTGCGCGACACCATCGGAGCTTTCATCACAGGCGGACGCGACCTGAGGAATAATCGTGATCTGTTTGACCCGGCTGACTATTATTTCAACGCCGGCATGGTCTTGATCGATGTTGCCCGATGGCGGCAGGCCGATATCCTTGGGCGCATGGAAGAGGCTTATGCCAGCGGGGTCATGCAGCGCATCTACTATGATCAGGACCTGCTCAACCTGATCTTTGCCAGTCAGTGGCTGAAATTGCCCTGGCGTTGGAACACCATCGATGCCCGCCATGCCCATGAAGGGCTCGATCCGGCGATCCTGCACTATACCGGCGAAAACAAACCCTGGGGGATATTCTCGGGCATGCTGCAGTCGGTGGCCTTTGCGCGGCACTATCGCCACGTCATGACCAATGAGCTGTTTTACCGCTTCGCCCGGCATCGCTGGAAGCGCTGGTGGCTGAAGACGCTGCGGCTTGGGCGCTAGCCGATTGAGGCCGGGGTGATGCCCTCTGCAGCGCATAGAGCAGCCAGCGCGCTCCCCGCCTCGGGCAGTGGCAGGCCGGCGCGGCCGCGATCGGTCAACTGGCTACGCCATAGGTGAATGCCCAGCGTTTCCGGCTTGATCGCGGTTTCGAGGCTGGAGCCGGATTTCATGAGCGCCGGGATCCCCTCATAAGGCACCGGATAGAAGGTGGCGGCGGGGCGCACCTGCGGAATGAGCCCGTGCCGTGCCACATAATGGGTCAGGGCCATCGGCCCGGTCGCGCCATATTGCATATGCTCGGGCGTCACCCGGTCGCCGACCAGGCGCCGGATCGCCACTTCGAAACGCCGCATGGGCGGCAAGTGGGGCTCGAACAGTGGACGCTTCGCTGTCTCGAAAATACTGATCAGATCGGCGAGCAGCGGCGCATCGGCCGAGATATGCAGTATCGCGCCATTGACCGAGCCGGGCCGCTCCCAGGCAAAGAGATAATCCGGGGGTCCTTCGATCGGTTTGACGCAATAGATGTCGAGATCGGCATAGACACCCAGGCCCATGCGGAGCACGGCATAGCGGAAATGGTCGGAAAAGACCCCCGGCGTGCCCTTGCCCTTGTAGAAGACCAGCTTCTCTTTTGGCAGCACGTCGGCGGCATCCCGCCACTCCGCGCCTTGGGGCAAGCTCCCTATGGGATCGTAGGAATAGACCAGCACCTGGTGCCCGCAACGGACAAAGGCGGTGATGCACAGCACTTCGAGCCAGCTCAGCGGACCATGCCAGAAGCTGATAATGGGGGGCAGGCTCATATTGCCTCGCGCGATACTCCCGTCGCCTCTAGCACGGTCACTCGCAAGAGAAAACCGCCGCATCCTTTGGAGATGCGGCGGTGAAGGTCTTGCATGGGATGGTCTTGTCAGTTGGCTGCCGCACGGCGGCGGACTTCGGAGGCGATGTACAGAGCGACCAGCGCGAAGACCGCGCCGAGACCTACCTGCAACCAGTCGAATTTCTGCAGGAAGTCGGTGATGAACAAGGTGGCGTTGAATGGCTCCTGGCCTTCGAACACCCGATCAAGATGGTCTGGCGATACCGGCAGGGTCGAGCGATAGGTGAGATAGGTCCAGGTATGGGTTGCGAAGGGGTGCAGCCCGCCAAGGGTCACCCATTCCAGCGCCGAGACGACTGTGGGCAGCAACAGCGCCAGCGGGATGGCCCAGCGGCCGACCACGCTGCCCATGGCGCCGACCAACGCCATATAGGGCAGGTACCAGAGCAGGCCACAGACCAGCACGACGAGGAAGACGAGCGACATCTGACCAAAAATGCCCACAATGACGCCCAGCAGCGCGACACTGCCCAGCCCCACGATCGAGGCCGTGACATAGGTGACGCCGAACAGGATCAGCAGGCTGACCAGCGCCACGCCAAAGACTGCGCCGGGCAGGATGGTGAGGGCGGCTGTGATCTTGCTCAGCAGGATCGTGAAATCCGAGACCGGCATGGATTTCCAGAACAGCATTGCATTGTTGCGCTTGTCGGCGGCAAAGCCATCGGCGCAGTAGAAGAACAGCACGAAGCCCAGATAGGCGAACCAGCCACTGGCCAGCCCGGCAAATCCGGCCTCGAAGACCCAGGTCGGGACGACGAAGGACAATTGGCCGGTCATCCTGGTGTCGAGCCTGTCGACGCTGAAGGCCAGCAAGGTCAGAGCAAAGACCACCCCAACCAGCACCAGCGGGGCGATGAAGAAGGCACCGCGATGTTCGATGAACTCGCGATGCACGAGGGCGAAGAAGGCCTTCATCGACGGGTCTCCGGATTGGCTGTGGGTCGCTGCATCAGCGCCACGAAGAGATCGGAAATGGTGGGCGTGGAGACCCGGCCAAGCGGTTCAAGTCTTTCGCGCTCGACCCCGTCGAAGATAAGGACAGTCTGGCCGAAGCGGGTTTCCTCATAAACCGGGTTAAAGGCGCGGGCTTTTGCCTGGGCCTCGGCATCATCAACCACCAGCTGGGTGAACTTCTCGCTGACGGTTTCCATCTGCATATGCAGGATCATCTCGCCATCGCGGATGAACATGAGGTCCGAGAGCATGAACTCGATCTCGTCCACCTGGTGGGTGGTTATTATGAGCGTGCGTTCCTCGGTCATGTAATCTTCGAGCAGCCGCCGGTAGAAGCGCTTGCGATAGGTGATGTCGAGACCAAGGGTGGGCTCGTCCAGAACCAGGAGCTTGGCATCTATCGCCATCACAACGGCCAGGTGCAACTGGGCGACCATGCCCTTGGACAAGGTCTTGATCTTCATCTCGGGCTTGATGTCTGTGCCCTCGAGGAATTGCCGCGCCTTGTCGGGGCTGAAATTGGGATGGATATTGGTGAGGAGCGCGAAGAGCTCCCGAACCCGCATGAAGCGCGGCAGGCTGGCCACGTCCGAGATGAAGGCGACATCTTCCATCAGCTTGGCCCGTCGGGCAAAGGGGTCTTCGCCCAGCACACGGATCGTGCCTTCATAGCTCGTCAGGCCCAGCATGGCATTGAGCGTGGTGGTCTTGCCCGCGCCATTGTGGCCGATCAGCCCATAGATGCGGCCGGCAGGAATGTCGAAATCGAGATTGTGCAGGATCTGCTTGCGGCCAAAGGACTTGGAAAGTCCGCGGGCGGAAACGATGGGTTCTGCATTGGCGGAAAGATCGGTCATTTCGTCTGCCCTTCGAGCGTGCTGTCTGCGCGAACCAGGTCCTTGAGGTCCAGGTCCAGTGCCCTGATCTGCGCGGCGATGCGCGGCCAGTCTTCCTTGAGGAATTTCTCGCGCTCGTGCGCCAGCAAGGCCGACCGCGCTCCCGTTGATACAAACATTCCCAGTCCCCTGCGTTTTTCAACCACACCGATATCGACGAGGGCCTCGAAGGCCTTGGTCACGGTCAACGGATTGACCGAGAGATCGGCGGCGATCTGGCGCACCGAGGGCAGTGCTTCGCTCTCGCTGACCTGACGCCGAAGGATCATCTCGATCAGCCGTTGCCGGATCTGTACGAAGATCGGCTGGCTGGCGTGAAAATCATCCATGTGTCTTGCCTATCTAGTGTGCTAGATATGTAGCACACTATGCGCGGGTGTCAATGGGGATGTTGGAGGCTGAATTCAGGCGTTGAAAAAACTCGATCGGACACCCTCCCCTTGACGGGGAGGGTTTGGGAGGGATGGTCACGCGCACCACGTCGTGGGCTGAGGCACCCCCTCCCATCCTCCCCCGTCAAGGGGGAGGTGCGGGCCGGTGGATGCCGAAACCTACGCCCTAGATCCCCAGCCGGTCTTTCAGAGCATACCACCAGGAGCCGAGCGTCGAATATTGCGCCCGGAACATCCGCCCGCCCGGAAAGGGGATCCAGGGCAGGCTGGCAAAGGTGTCGAACCGGGTCATGTCGCCGCGCACGGCTTCCGAAAGAATGCGTCCAAACAGGTGCGAGCCGGTAATGCCATGGCCCGAATAGCCATGGGCGAAATAGACATTCCTGCCCAGCCGCCCCAATTGCGGTACGCGGGAGAAGGACAGCGCGAAATTGCCGCTCCAAGCAAAATCAATCCGCACATCCTGCAAATGCGGAAAAACCTTGTCCAGGTTCGGCCGGAGCTTGGCGACAACATCGGCCGGGTCGGTGCCGCCATAGACAACGCCGCCGCCAAAGATCAGCCGGTGGTCGGCCGAGAGGCGGAAATAGTCGAGGATATAGCGCACATCCTCCACGCACATGCCGGTGGGCAAGAGGGCCTTGGCCCGCTCTTCGCCCAGCGGCTCGGTCGCCATCATCTGGGTCGAAACCGGCATGACCCGCGCCGTCAGCTCGGGCACGACATTGCCCAGATAGGCATTGCCACAGACGAGGACGGTTTTGGCTGAAACCCTGCCCGCCTCGGTGTGGACAATCGCGCCTTTTGCGTCCTGCTCGACCTTGGTGACCGGGGAGTGTTCGTAGATCACCCCGCCCAGGCCCTCGAAGGCCGCTGCCTCCCCAAGCGCCAGGTTGAGCGGATGCATATGCCCGCCGGAATGGTCGATCATGCCGCCTTCATAGACCTCCGAGCCGATATGCTGGCGGATCTGTTGGCGGTCTAGCAGTTCATGCTCGTCCATGCCGTGCTGGCGCCACAGCGCCTGCTTGGCCTTGAGTTCGTCCATATGCTTGGGAGTATAGGCCGCGTAGATATTGCCGCGTTTCAGGTCGCAGTCGATGCCGTAGCGCGCGATGCGGTCGTAGATGATGCCGGCGCCTTCCTGCAGCAGGCCGCCCACGAAATTGGCCGTGTCCTGCCCATAGCGCCGCTGGATGGTACCCAGGCTCGCATTGAGACCATTGACCACTTGGCCGCCATTGCGGCCCGAGGCGCCCCAGCCCACTTCCGCCGCTTCCACCATCATCACCTTGAAGCCGTGTTCGGCTAGGCTGATGGCCGCCGACAGGCCCGAATAGCCGGCGCCGACCACGCAGATATCGGCCTCGACCGGTCCTTCCAGTTTCACCGGCTGGCGGATGATATTGCGCGAGGCGGCGTAATAGCTCGGCGGATAGGGCGTGTTCGCGCTGGGCGTTTCAGCCATCACACGACCTCCAGATAGGCCGAGAATTCAAGGTCGGTGACCTGCGAGGCAAAACCGGCATTTTCCTGGCGCTTGCAGGCCACGAACATGCCTTGCAGCGCCGGATCGAAGACGCGCGGCACCATGTCGCCATCCTCGAAGGCATTGATGGCCGAGGCCCAGTCGGCCGGCAGCTTGGGCAGGCGCTCCGAATAGGCACGGCCCTTGAACGGCTTGGGGGGCTTGATCTGGTCCTCGATCCCCACCAGTGCCGCGCCGAGGATTCCCGCCAGCACCAGATAGGGATTGGCGTCGGCTCCAGCGACGCGATGCTCGATGCGGCGCGCCTTGGGATTGCCACCCGGAATGCGCAGGGCGGTGGTGCGGTTCTCATAGCCCCAGGACACAGCGCTGGGCGCATGGGTGTCAGGCCGCAAGCGCCGGTAGGAATTGAAATGCGGCGCGAACAGCAGCGTCGTCTCGGCCATGCCGGCGAGGAGCCCGCCCACTGCGTGGTGCATCACTTCCGAACCGCTTTCGGTGCCATCGTCGAACACATTGACGCCGGCCACGTCATTGAGGCTGAAATGCACGTGAAAGCCATTGCCCGACCGAGCGCCATAGGGCTTGGCCATGAAGGTGGCGACCAGGTTATGCTTGCGCGCCACACCCTTGACGATGCGCTTGAACAGGACTGCGTCATCGGCGGCCTTGAGCCCGTCGGTATGGAGCAGGTTGATCTCGAACTGCCCGATGCCGTTTTCCGCCACGGCGGTATCGGCCGGTACGTTCTGCTGCTCGCATTGGAGGTAAACGTCGCGGAAGAACTCGCCGAAATCCTCCAGCTCATCGAGCGATAAGATGGCATCCGAATCCAGCCGCTTGCCGGTATAGGGCGAAATCGGTGGCTGGGCGGAATCGGGGTTGGGATCGACCAGGTAGAATTCGAGTTCGGTGGCGACGACGGGCTTGAGCCCATGCTCGGCATAGCGCCTGAGCACATGCGCCAGCGCCTGGCGCGGATCGCCGAGAAATGGGGTGCGCGCATCCTGGAACAGCCAGAGCGGGATCATGGCGCTGGGGCGCGTTGTCCAGTTGATAGGCAAGGCGCCGCGCCCGGTCGGGCTGCAGATGCCGTCGGTGTCACCACTGGAAAAGACCATGGGATTGCCCACGATGTCCTCGCCCCAGACGTCCACGCCGACAATGGAAAGCGGCATGCGAATGCCGCTCTCGGCAACGCGCCGGGCCTGGTCAATGGGGATGCGTTTGCCACGCAGAATGCCATTGAGGTCACACACCGCTGTGTGCAGAACTTCAATTTGGGGATTGTCCGCCAGCCAGGTGACTATGTCTGCGTTTGCGATCGTTTCGGAACTCATGCCTGTGCGTCGCCCTTTGTGTATGTCATAGCATAAGCCTAGCAGGTGCCGGTGTGAAACGGGAAGCGGGAGCGGCAAGAATGCCCTATTCGGACGCGCAAAAGCTCCAGCATCGGCCGGTTATCGGGGTTATTGCCTGCGGCCGCACCGTCGAAGGCGAGCCGGCTCAGTCGGTCAAGCATCGCTATCTCGAAGCCGTCGAGCGCTATGCCAATGCCATCCCCCTCATTGTCCCATCCAACCAGTCTGCCGGCCATGTGGCCGATCTGGTGGCGCGCCTCGATGCGGTCATGCTGACCGGCAGCAATTCCAATATCGCCCCGCGCCATTATGGATCGAACAAGGCCGGGCAGCAGCCCGTTGACGATGGCCGCGACGGCCTGAGCCAGTCGCTCATTCTGGCTGCCATCACCGCGGCCAAGCCGGTCTTCGGCATCTGCCGTGGCCTGCAGGAGATCAATGTCGCCTTGGGCGGCACGTTGCGCGACTTGCGAGACACGGGTCTCGATGGCCCGCACCACGCGTCCGCCGATGTGTCGCTCGAAGCCATGTTCGCTTTCGATCACCCCGTCAACGTCTCTGCCAGCGGCACTCTGCATCGCTTTGCCGAGCAGTCCAACCTCGTTGTAAACAGTGTCCACTTTCAGGCCATCGATCGCCTCGCCACGGGGCTGGTGGTCAATGCCACCGGACCCGAGGGTGTCATCGAGGCGGTTTCGACCAGCCATACGCCGGCACCCGTTTTTGCCGTCCAATGGCACCCCGAATGGCGGCCCGAGACCCGGCCGCATGATCTGGCCTTCTGGCACTATCTGGGGGAGGCGGCGCGCTTGCGCTATATGCCGGCCCCAGGATCGGAGATGACTGCATGAACGCCTTTGCCACCAGCCTTTTCATCAATGGCAGATTTGTTGCCGGCGACGGGCCGGTCGAAACCGCCTTCGAACCGGCGCTGGGCAAGCCACTGGCGGAGGTGGCCTCGGCCAGCGCCGCGCAGGTCGACGAAGCCGTCCGGGCCGCCCATGGCGCCTATAAGGACTGGGCTGCCCGTCCCCCGCGCGAGCGCAGCGCCACGCTGTTTGCCATTGCGGCCGGTATCGAAGAGCGGGCCGGCCAATTGGCCGAAGTGGAATCGCGCAATGCCGGAAAACCCCTCCGTTACGTCAAGGCGGGGGAACTCGGCAATGTCGCCGATGTGTTCCGCTTCTTCGGCACCGCCGTTCGCAACATGCCGGCCCCGGCAGCGGGCAATTATCGCGGGCCGGGCCGCACCAGCCTCGTGCGCCGTGACCCCGTCGGCGTCATCGCCCAGATTGCACCCTGGAACTATCCGCTGCTGATGGCCGCCTGGAAAATTGCCCCGGCCATTGCCGCGGGCAATGCCGTGGTCATCAAACCCTCCGAGATGACACCGCTGAGCCTTCTGGCGATGAGCGAGATCCTTGCTGAAGTTCTCCCTGCCGGGGTCGTCAATGTGATCTGTGGCAATGGCCCCGAGGTCGGGCAGGCGCTGATCTCGCATGATCTGGTGCGAATGATTTCCCTGACCGGCGATGTCCGCACTGGTCGCGCCGTCCTGCAGGCGGCGGCCGGGCCGATGATCAAGCGCACCCATCTCGAACTCGGGGGCAAGGCGCCGGTCATCGTCTGCGAGGATGCCGATCTCGACAAGCTGGTCGAGACCCTGCGCGAGGCCAGTTTCTACAATGCCGGGCAGGACTGTACCGCCGCCTGCCGCATTCTCGCCCATCGCAATGTGGTCCAGCCTCTGACCGACCGGCTCGAGACCATGATCGGCTCGCTGGTCTATGGCCGCCCCGAACGCGACGATGTCGAATTCGGCCCTGTGATCAGTGCCCGCCAGCAGGAGCGCGTGGATGGCTTTGTGTCCCGAGCGCGGGCGCAGGGTTTCGACGTGATGCAGGGCAAAGCCGCCGAACCGGAGGGCTTTTTCTTCCCGCCCACCCTCGTTGCAGCGCCCATAGAGGCAGAAATTGTCCAGAAAGAGGTCTTCGGGCCGGTGCTCAGCATCACGCCATTCAACGACAACCAGACTGCGCTCGACTGGGCCAATGCCTCCGAATACGGCCTTGGCTCGTCGGTGTGGTCGCAAAAGACCGAAACCGCCATGGACCTGGCCAATGCGCTCGAATATGGCGTCACCTGGATCAATACGCACGGCGTCATGGCCAGCGAAATGCCCCATGGCGGCATGAAGAATTCCGGCTATGGGTCCGATCTCTCCATGCAATCGCTCATCGACTATACCCAGATCCGCCATTTGATGCTGGGTTGAGTCGTTGGCCCGAAATCGTCTCCGGCCCTCGGAAACAGGTCCGGCTAATTCGTTGGGGCGAGCGTTGACGCATCGACATATCCAAGCGCCTTGCCGTCCTTCGAGACTTCAACAAATCTGCCCGATGTTTGAATGGTGCCGACCAGAGTGCCAACGGGCAGAACGCTTATGAGGTCACTTCCGGGTTCGGGTTCGGCGAAAACCTCGGCCGGCGCGATGATGACGTGGTTATGCGCCGATGGCGCCGGTCGGTCAGGGCTCGGCACCGCCAGAGCGCCCAGAATATCGGCGCGCTGCACCACCGGAAAATCCGAGCCGACAATGCTCATCTGTGGGATCTGGCGGAAGTTGAACGCGGCATAGCTGAGCTCTGGCACGGCGATGTCCACCGATCCGGCCAGTTCGGTCACGGCAATGGTGCCATCGGAATTACTGTCGCCATTGTTGAGGGCCTGGAGCAGCGCATAGGTGAAGACCCCGTGACCGCGATAGCCTTCGAGCGCTGGCGCACTGTCGGTTGATGCCGACATGACAGTTCGTCCCATGGCGCGTGTCAGGCGGGCCAATGCCGCGACTTCTTCCAGGCCCCGGCTCGCCACGCCATTGGTAAGCGATCCGCTTTCGCAGGTGTCGTAGAGCAACAGACTTTTGCGAGCCGGGATGGACGATAGCCACGCCTGGAACTGGTCCTGGCCGATACCGTATTCGGCCACCGAAGTTTCATCCACATAGCGGAAGTCCTGCGGCAGGAAGTAATAATGTCCGTCCTGCGTCTTGCCATGCCCGGCCATGAACAGGACGAATACATCGCGCGCGCGAACCCGCGCGGAAAGAGTCTGGAAGGCCGCGGCCAGACCGGACGACGTCACGTCCGCATCGGTGAGGGTCATCACCTCGACGCTCTGATAGAGCCCGGCTCCAGCGCGCCTGAAGGCGTCGCCGATGGCCGCGGCGTCGCTGGCGGCGTAATTGAGGCGCAAGCGGCTGTCATTATATTCGTCAACGCCCACTGCCAGGACATGCAGGGTTGGAGGCTCGGAGGCCGAGATACCTTCCCAAATGACGGTAACGCTGGACGGCGCCGAGGAGATCAATTCCTCCTTGTTATAGGCGACGGCCTCGATGAGATTGACCCCCGGGTCGAGGGTAAGAAGCTGGCTGACCGCGACGGGCTCGTGTCCGGTCTGCCCTGCCTCGGGCGAAAGTCGGTCAAAGCCGCGCGCGTCGAGGCCGAGCGTAATGCCGTTGACGCGCCATTCGATCCTGCCTATGCCGCCGCCCCGGTCCGTCACCAGCGCCGACACCTCGATCCTGTCCGTCTCCACGATGCTCCCGTCGTCGAGGCCGGCAATGACAATCCCAGGAGCTGCTCCACTGTCGAGTACGCTTTCGAGAGCGAGCTGGCCGGCGGCGTCAGCCACCAGAAGGTCGGGGTCACCGGCCAGCTTGGCCGCGACAAGGTCGGGTCGGTAGAGCGCCTCGAAGAGCTGGTCGATCGAATAGGATTCGAGCCCGCGCACAACCGCAAGATTGTGCGCCCCGCTTTCAGAACCGGCAAAGAAACCCTCGGGGGTCAGCGTGACCCATTCGCCGTCCTTGAACGCGAAAGACTGCGCCAGCAGCTTGCCTTTCTGTGCATCCCACAATTGGAGCGCGCCGCTTCCGCTCAGGGCGGCCGCCAGAATTCGCCCGTCAGCTGAATAGACGAGCTGACCTCGGTTACCCGCAAACCGGTTCGGCAGGGCACGCAACAACTGCCCCGTAGCAGCATTGCGAATTCTGATCAGTCCGCTATTGCCCAGGCTGGCCAGCTCCTGACCATCTGGCGCGAACACGATAGCGGAAATCTCGTCCTGTCCGGCTTCAAGGGTCAGTTTGACCCGGCCCGTGGCTGCCTCCCAGATGATCAAGTCGCCGTCCTCTGTCGATGTTGCGGCAAGTCGCCGTCCGGCCAGAAACCGGCCATCCGACGAAAAGGCGAGGGCGTCGGCTCCGGTGGGTATCCGGCGCAGGATTTCGCCTGTGCTCGGCCTGGCAAACAGAGTTTCGTGGAATGTCGACATCACCACCAGGTCACCCTGAGGGGCAAAAGCCACCTCGAATACGGAGTCCTCCAGGTTGAACTGATGCAGCAGAACGGCTGAACCTGTGTCGTACACGAAGACAGATTTGCGGCTTGGGGGCATCGCCGCAACGACATTTCCATCAGGGGACAGAGCCAGCAAATTGACGTCGATATCCGCGGATGCACGCATCGAGCGGGTGGAATTGTCCCACATAATCAACTTGCCCTCGCTGAAGAAGACCGAAGTGTTTCCAGCGATGGCGAAGAGGGAACCTTTGCGGTCAAACCCTTCCAGAGCTTCCATTTCACCGGTGCGGCTGTTCAGCTCGCGCACCCCCTCGGAGGAGATGATCTTAAGTTCGCTGGAGTCGAGCGAAAAACTGTCCAGCCTCTGGCGGATGACCTTGCTGTCCATTTCCGAGAGCGTTTGGCCGTTTAGGGGGTCTATGATCCTCAGCCGGCTGCTAACGAGTACGACGTGTCCGTCGGGCGTACGCGCCATGCCGACCCCGGAACCAGGAAGTTCTCTGACCAGATGACCCGTCTCTATGGATCGAACCTGGAGTTTTCCATCCAACTTCGAAAGCACGTTCTTCCCGTCCGGCAGGAAGAGCAGGGTAGTGTATTCTTCCGCGGGAAACCGGGTCTGCTCATGGCCGCTCGCCAGATCCCAGATCACCACGTCTTGCTTTCCCACGGCGGCTGCAAGGTATCGTCCGTCCGGCGAAACATCGGTGCGGCTCATATGCGCGTCCTGGTCAAATGCCGGTCCCACGCTTTGAACCACCCTCCCGCGCGTCAGATCCCAGATCTCGAAGGAGGAAAATGCGGTTACCAGCAGCTGGCGGCCGCCATCCAAAAAGAACAGATTGCTCAAAAGGGATTGGTTCGATCTCATGACTTTGAGGCGCTCGCCGGTCCGAAGACTCCAGAACTGGATCTCATTGGACATGCTGGATGTCAGCAGTGCCGCGCCATCGGGAGAAAAGTCGACATCCCGTCCATCGCTCGGCAAGGGAAAAACATGAAGCAGCCTTCCGCTTTCCACATCCCAAAGCCGGGCCGTGTCGTCGCGGCTGGTTGAAGCAAGCATGCTGCCGTCCCTTGAAAAGGCAACGGCTTGCACGCCCTCTCCATGCCCCACCAGGGTCCGCAACACGCGTCCTGCGACCAAATCCGCGATGACTATCTGTCCGCCGAAATCGGCGGCTGCGACGAGTTTGCCGTCCGGTGACAGTGCGATCGTCGTACTCAAGTCGATCTGCGGCATGATCTCGGTGGCGATGCCGGTCGTCTGACTGACGCCGCCCGATGCGACTTGCCGGAGGCGCGGCAGGATTTCGGCCGGCGCGGTCTCGCTGTCCAATTGGTGTTCGGTCGCGAACCGGTCGAGGGCTTCGCGCGTACGCTGGCCGCTGAGACCGTCGGCAGGTCCCGGTTCATATCCCAATTCGGTCAGCAGCACCTGGAGTTCGTAGGTGGTCTGATCGAAAGCCAACACCGCAGAATGGCCCAGGCTCCAGATCAGCAAGGCGGCCGCGAGCCCCCGGCCCAGCCATGTCAGAACCCGCTTGCGCATGACGCCCCTCCTCCGCCTTTGCCTATAGCATGGCCGCCAGCGCTGCCGTGGGGACAAAGCCGAGGATCACCCCATCCTTGGCGATCTGGCTCCATCCCTCGCCCTCGGACACGACCCGCACCAGCGTGCCGGGGGCGACCGCCCCCAGCGCCGCCGTCTCATCGGCAGGTTCGCCGCGCAGATTGGTATCGGCGATGACCACATGGCTCGGCGTGCGGTTCACCGGCGCCTGTGTCTCGCTCAGCACGGCCATGGTCTGCACCACGGGGAAGCTGGACCCGACGATGGACATCTGTGGCACCTGCCGCAGACGGAAGGCGTCAAAGGAGATTTGCGGCACCAGGCGGTCGATCGATCCCGCGATCTCGGTGACCTCGATGCTGCCATCGCCATTGCTGTCGCCATCCTCCAGGGACTTGAGAAGCGCATAGGTGAACACACCATGGCCATTGTAACCCTCGATGGCGGGCGCATTGTCGGTCGAGGCGGACAGGATGGTGCGGCCCATGGCCCGGGTCAGCCGCGCCAGCGCCGCGACTTCCTCGAGCCCGCGCGATGCCGCGGCATTTGTCAGGCTGCCACTTTCGCAGGTATCGTAAAGCAGCATCGATTTCCGGGCCGGGATCAGCGCCAGCCATTCCTGGAACTGGTCCTGATCGATGCCACCGGCGGCAATCGAGCTCTCATCGGTGTAGCGGAAATCCTGCGGCAGGAAATAATAGCGTCCGTCCTGGGTCTTGCCGTGCCCGGCCATGAACAGGACAAAGACGTCGCGCGGGCGCACCTTGCTCGAGAGATCGGCAAATACATCGCCCAGATTGCTGGCCGTGACGGCCTCGTCGAGCACCGTGGTGACTTCGACGCTCTGGTAGAGTTTCTCGCCGGCGACGCGGAAGGCCTCGCCGACGGCCCTGGCGTCTGAAGTCGCGAAGTTGAGCTTGAGACGGCTGTCGTAATAATTGTCCACGCCGACGGCCAGGACATGCAGCCTGGGCGGCGTCATCGACGAGGCGCCGTTCCATTGGACCATGACCGAGGCGGGCTCGGAAGCAATCAGCCCGCTTTGATTATAGGCCAGGACTTCGATGATATTGTCGCCCGGATCGAGCGAAAGCGTCTGGCTGGCGGCGACAGCCTGTACCATCGTCAGGTCCGCTTCGGGGGAGAGCCGGTCAAACCCTCGCTCCTCGATCCCCAGAGTGATGCCGTTCACGCGCCACTCGATCTTGCCGATGCCGCCGCCGCGATCGGTGATGGAGGCATTGACCGTGATGCTGTCGGCATCCACCTCCGTGCCGTCGGCCAGACCGGCTATCGCGACATTGGGCGCGAGGCCGCTCTCGATGACCGCCTCGATATCCAGTTGCGCGGCTGCGGCGACCACCACTCCCTGCGGGTCGCCAACGAGTTTGGCTGCGACCAGGTCGGGGCGGTAGAGCGCGTCATAGACGGACTCGATCGGGGAGACATTCTCGCGGCCGCTGCGGATCAGCAATTGCTTGTCGCCGATGCCGGATGACACGAAGAAGCCCTCCGACGTATAGGACACCCAGTCCTCTGGGCCGAAAAGCTGGGTGCGCAGGAGTTCGGCGGCCTTGCGTTCCATCAGGTCCGGGCGAAGGAAGACAATGTCACCCGCATTCCCGACACTGACGAAGCGACCATCGGGCAGGGCCACGGTGCCGGCCACCTCGCCCGAATGACGCGTCAATAGGAAGTGACCGCTCTCATCGGTGTTTATCCCAGAAACGGTACTGCCGTCATTATAGGTGAAGGTTTCCTCGGCCAGGGACGTCACATAGCCCGAATTTCCGGATCGAAGAATTCGGCCTGGCTGGGCCGAAAGGTCGCGCAACCGGCCATTCTCGTAGACCCATATCTTGCCGATGCCCCAGATGGCGTTCCCACCGATGAGGTAGCGCTCCGATCCCTCGCCCATGGGAGTAATGAAATTGGACTGGAGTGTGTAGTGCTGTCCCTCGGCGCGCAGTTCGAAGGGCGATGTCAGCAGCCGCTGCCCCGACTGGACCGAAATGACATCGATGCGCTCGTATGAACCGATCAGCAGGTTCTTGCCGCCGTCGACATAGTTCATGGGCATGCCAAACGCCTTGTCGAATTCCCTCTCTATTGTCCTCTCCACCGACCAGTCGGTGGTCGACAGAAGGGTTATGCCGGTGGCGCGCGCCACGGCCAGCTGGTTGCCGTCAGGGGATAGCGCCAGCCCTGCAAACATGGCCTCGTAGGTCGCGTCTTCAAGCACGGTCTCCACCGCGCCAGTGCTGAGCGTCACAACGATGATCTTGCCGCTGTCGGAGAACAGGACGCGGTCATTACCCGGAAGATAGAGGACCTTGCGGGACGACGCGCAGCCGAAACAAGCGCTGCTGTAGACCGGTACACCCAATGGGATGTGGTCGACCTCGCCATTGCTGCTATCGACGAGAAACAGCACCAGTTCCAATGAACCGGATGCCGGGACGGCACCCATGATCGCGAGCTGTCCGCCATCGGGACGGGCGCCCATGGCCATGGTCTGGACCCCCCGGCGGACATCGCGACTGATAATGCCCTGCTCACCGGAAAGATCGACGGATCGGACGCCGCCCGCATCGGCAATGAGCAGTCGGTTCTCCTGTTGGTCGACTGTCGCATAGCCGTCAAAAGGCGCTGGCAACGGGGTTGCGACGATTTCGTCGCTGCCGATGGTCCATTCCAGGACTTCGGTGCTGCCCGCCTCCGCTTGCCCGCCGAACAGCACGACGCTTTGTCCATTGTCCGCGAAATCGAGGAAATAGCTGCCATAGACGGCTCGACCGTTGGAGTAATGGGTGCCAAGCGGGAATGTGGGGCTTTGCGCGATCAGGGCATCGTCGGCGATGTTGCGAACTTCGATGCGGGCCGTGCCGTCATCATGGACGAACAGCAGCGCCAGATGAGAGGATGACAGTGCACCGATCCATGAATGGTCATAGGTCCGCACGGACCGGCCACGCGCCAGATCCCAAAGCTGCACGCCCGCCGATGCGGTCAACGCATACTGTCCATCCTCGGAGATGCTGATGTCGAACACCTCCTCCTCGCCGGCAATCTTGCCGATTGTTCTTTCCAGATAGGGCGGTGAGAGGGATAGGGTATACAACGTGCTGCCGTAGTTGGTGGCGAACACGACCTGCCCGCTTTGCTCGTGCACGGCGCCGGCTGAGATGAGGTCGCCTGACGTAAATCTCAGCATCTCCATCAAATTTGAAGTTCGCAGATCCTGAAGGGCGATGCTCCCGCCCGCGAGGGATACGACTGCAGCATTTCTGCTTTCGAGGGCGCCAAGCACCCTGAGGCAGAAGGACGAGTTGACGACGCCAAGAGGCTCGAGCGTATCGAGCCGGAACAGATGGGCGCCGCTGCACTTGCCCGCTGCCAGCAGGTTTTCGGAACGGAGCGGCTGTATGAACTCCATGTCCGTAAAGCTGGTCGGAGCGAGAGCCACGGGCGCCTGCTGGGGAAGTTGATTCTCGGCGACGAGAGCGACAATGCTGGCCCTGAGGGCATCGAGCAGGGCCTCTCCCTCAACATCGTGGGCAATCCCTTCCTTTACACGGAAAGAATCGAGTGCAGCCCGCGTCTTTGGCCCCATAGCGCCGTCAGCATCTCCAGGTTCATGTCCGAGAAATGAGAGCATGCTCTGCATTCGCAGCGTCGCCGGGTCGGCCTGAGCCGGTAGGGTCGCAGCGGTGAAAATTCCTGCCAGCAGTCCCATTATCACCAGCATGCTTCGCAACCGGCGCCACTGGAACAGCGATAGCGAGGGGCGAAAGCCACTTGAATGCTCGAAGTCCGGGTTCATGTCGTCCCTCATGTGAAAGGCTCGCCGCATCTTTTCGTCTTCTCTGGCCAGCAGGCGCTATTTGGACGTCTGCCGTGCGCTGCGGATCAGTTGCAACAGGTTCAGCGACGCCGCCGGATTGGAGCGCCAGAGCTGGCCCAATGCGGGATTGTCATTGAACGTCTTCAGGTCCGTCACAGACGGCACAGGACGGACGCCGGTTTCACGGGGCGTCGCCCCATTTGGCACCAGGCTCCGCAGCACGGTCCGCAACAGCCAAGGATGGTCCTGGGCGATGGCGGCGAGCGCCGGGTTCTCGGCGACTGTCAGGTCGTCAGCCCGACTCAGCGGCGGGGGTGCGGCGGGAATGCCGGTCAGGTCGGCCAGAGCAGGCGGTGCCCAGGCGAGGGCCAGGACGATTGCGACCAGCCAGAAGCGATCAGGACAAAGGGCAAACATCGTGACGCGCCTCTCCAAGAACCTTCTCCAATGTCGTTTCCAGCACGCCGGTACTGCGGATTAGCATGGCCCCATAGGGAGAACGCTGTCGTTTCACGAAACCCGCTGCCTCAGCGGCGACCAGCAGTTTGCGACAGGTCTCGGGCGACATGACCGCCACGAGGAGACGGGCCAGGTCGGACTGGTCCATGGCGCCACTCAGTGAAAAATTGCTGTGCAGCTTGGCCAATTGGTCATCGGCGAATAGAGCCGCCTGCAGCCGCTCCGGCGTCAAGCCATATTCGCGCATCCGGGCCGCATCCTGCCCGATGCTGGCCAGATGCTGGTTGTGCAATTGCGCCAGCCTTTCCAGCCCCTCGGCAGAGATCACTTCATTGGCCTTGAGCGAGAACAGGAATTCGGCAAGCTGGTAGAGCGGCTCCTGGCGCAGGAGGTGAAGTGTTGAGGTGTCCCTGGTCTCGGCAAGTGCAATAACCGATCTGTAAAAATTCGCCTTCATTCTATGAACGGCTTCCATGAAATCCAGATTGCGTACAGTATCGGCATCCACAGTGACAAAATCCTGCCTGGTCAATAGCGACGATCCAAGCACCGCGGACCGCGCCAGACAAGCAGCAAGTGTTCGGAAGGGCTCCAATTCGATGGGAGGGCTGCGCGGAACTAGTATTGGAAGTGTAGCGCAATCGGCGGCTATGTTTCCGCAGCGCCCGATATTGGGCTTGTTGAATGGGGACATAATATGAAGCGCCTTACCTTCGCGACCCTCGTGGCCGCAGTGATTGCCGCCACTCTCCCGGCAGAGGCCCAGGATGTCGTCCGGGACCTCACCCTGGCCCAGCAGGCACTGGCGGGGACCTCGGTGCCGCAGGTGGGAAGCCTGACGGTGACCGCCTGGGTCGACCATGAAGACAATAGCTATGCCGAGGGCGAGACCATCAGCCTCTCGGTCATGACCAACAAGCGCGCCTATCTGACAATCATTGCGGTCGGGCCATCGGGCGGCGCCGTGCAGCTCTTCCCCAATGCCTTTCAACCGGCCGATGCCATCGAGCCCGGTAAGGTCTTCGTCATTCCCGGCGACAATGCTCCTGCGCAGATCACCGCCCAGGGACCGACCGGAACCGAACTGGTTCGGGTCATCGCCTCCTCCGAGCCGCTGGAGTTCATCTCGCCCGAAAGCCTGACCGGCGCCGGGGCCTATCGGACCATCGAGGGCGGCGCGGAAGCAATTACGCGCGACCTGGCCCTCGCCGCCATTCCCGACGCGGTCGAAGTGGCCTCTTATGACAAGGTGATCTACACCGTCGGCGAGGCCGATAGCGCCGAGGCGCCACAAGTCTCCGAAATGGCCATTGCCACCACCGGGGTTCCACGGGGACCCATGCTGGTCACCGATGCGAGCAGCTACGCCGCGGGAGACGTGGTCTCCATGGCGGTTACGGCGCTGGACGCCTGCCACCTCTGGGTCGTCGCCGTTTCCGAGGACGACAGCGTCAACGTGCTGTTCCCGACATCGGACGGTATGGACAATGAGCTCGATGCACAGGAAACCATCGTGGTCTCGGGTGAAGGTGCGCCTGTCCAGGTGATTGCGGCCGGGCCCGCCGGCAAGGATGTTGTCTATGTCCTCTGCGGCTCCGACGATACGCCACCTTGGGAGGCCGGCATTGACCTCACCGGCGGCTTTGCGGCCCTTTCGCCCGCCGAACCACTCGGCCGCGCGCTGATCGCCGCATCCGCGCCCGAAGAGACGGCCATTCCGGAAGGCTATGGCTGGACCTTCAAAATATTGACCATTCATCAGTGATCGGGCCTGGAGGCTTTGGTGTCTAACGTGAACCCCATATTCGCGCGCGCTGTGCCGGTGCTGCTTGCTCTTGCCCTCACCTGCATGCCGCTTCCCGCCGGCGTCGCCTTCGCTGCCTCCAGTCCATCGTGCGACGCCGAAGTCCGGCGGCTTGCGACCTCCGATGCAGGTGCCGAGGCAGCGGCCCGGACCTATGCCGCGCTCGCGGCGCCCGATCAGGGCTGTGGCGACGCGGCGCTGTTCTGCGCCGGGCAGATCGTCAGCCTGCGTTTCCTGGAGCAGGCCTATGCCAGCGCCGACCAGGGCACCGGCGCACGCGAACTGAGACAGAGCCTCGAGACAGCTCAGGAATTTGGTGCCCCCTGGCAGGTCCTGGTCGGGATTGCCGATCTGTCCATGGCCATCGCGCTGCAAAGTAAGGAACCGCTCGAATACCAGCGCGCGGCCCGGAACTATCAGGATGCCATCAATGTCATCGGCGAGGCGCCGGTCTGCGAGGCCTATGGCCAGCCGCCCTATCCCGGCCCCGATGAGACAAGCTCGATCCACAGCCGCATGACCGAAGCCCTCATGCTGGCGCCGCAGCTTGAAGTCGTGCGGACCCGCGCCGGCACATGCGGAGGGATATTCCTCAGTTCTATCCGCGGCTTCACGCCCAGTTTCCGCCCATTGCCCATCAATTTCGAATTCGGCAGCGCGGAATTCACCGCGACCGGGCAACAAGCCGCCGAGGTCCTGCTCGAATGTGTCCTCGCGGACAATTACGAGCGCATCTCGCTGAGCGGACATACCGACCCCATCGGCTCCGACCCCTATAACCTGGCCCTGTCACAGCAAAGGCTGGACGCGGTGGCAGGCGTGCTGCGCGCGGGAGGATATGAGGGCGAGCTGGAGCTCTTGCCCCGCGGAGAGTCCGAACCATTCGAGCCCGATGACCCCACCGCCTATAGCGAGGACGAACTGCACCGGATGGACCGTCGTGTGGTTCTGTTGGAGAGCCAGTGAGGATCATGGCCCGGCCCTCCGTCATTCTCGCACTCGTGGTGAGCCTCGCCATGGTCCAGCCCGGCCTGGCGGCGATAAAGGCGCTGGTGGTGGGGATCGATGACTATGCCCACAAACAGGCGCTGCGCGGTTCGGTCAACGATGCCCGAGACCTCATCACCGTGCTTAGCACTACGCCGGACGCCGAAATTACGGCTCTCACCAATGGCGAGGCGACGCGCGCCGCGTTTGAGCAGGCCTGGGCGGATGTCATGACTGGCGCCGTGGCGGGCGACACCATCCTGCTGTCATTCTCCGGGCACGGCATTCGCGTTCCGCAGAGGCAGGGCGCGCCCGCAACGCCCGACGGCTTTGAAAAGGGCTTCCTGCTTCATGGTTATCACGAGCAGTCGGCCAGTGATGAAATCCTGAGGGACGAGCATCTCTATGATCTGTTCGAGAGCGCCGACCGAAAGGGCGTGGAGGTGGTGTTCGTGGCTGATGCCTGCCATGCCGGCGCCGCCGTGCGCGGCACCGATCCACGGGCGCCCGAGCTCCCCTTCAAGTTCCAGCGCTTCGAAATCGAGCCGGTGGTCGCCACTGCTCCACCCTCTGCACCCCTAGCAGCGCGACCGCCGATCCAGGGGCTCACGGTGTTCTCGGCAACGGTCGAGCAGATGGCCGTTCATGAGGTGCTGGTGGACGGACAATATCGCGGCGCCCTGACCTATGCGATAGCCCGTGGCCTGGAGGGCGCGGCCCAGGACGAGACCGGAGCCGTCACCGCGGCGTCCCTGCGTCGCTATGTGGCCCCGCTGGTGCGTTTGCTGTCGCAAAACCGGCAGGTGCCCCAGGCCACCATCCCGGAGCCGCAGCGCGTCATCCTCTCGGTCGATGCCGCCCAGACCCCAACAGAGGCTCCGGCGGTGCTGAGCCTGGCGGTCATCGGCGCGCCGGGGGATTGGCCCGATGGCGTCACCGCAGCCGAGGCCGGCGCGCCGGCTGACCTGATCTGGGACCCGCAGGCCGGCCAGCTCCTGGGACAGAGCGGCGACGTGCTCGCATCGGACATGCAGGCGGATCAATTGCAGGATGCCGTCAACGCGGCGCGGGTCATCGCCTGGCTGCGCCAGTCGATGATGCGGCAGCCCAGCGCGGTGGAGGCCTGGATTACCCCTTCCGACCAATTCCTGCTCGAGGGTCAGCAGATTCGGTTCGAGGCCGATCTGGAGGGGCGCGAATACGTCACCGTGGTCAATCTCAACGCGAGGGGCATGGTGCAGTTCGTCTGGCCGCTGGCCGCCCTTGGGGATCCTGTCAAATGGTCCGCCCAGCGCCCCTTTACCCTCAACGCTCCGGTGACGGAGCCCTTCGGGGCGGACAATCTCATCACTATCACCAGCCATGGGCCTCTGGCTGGCCTCCACGCGCGGCTGGCCGAGCTTCATTCCGTCTCCGACCCCATGGCGCTCTACGAAGCGATCCGCCACGCCGGAACCGGTTCCGATATCCGGATCGGCATCAACTCGGTCTTTACCTGCAAGTCTCTGAGGAGCAACGGTCAATGCGATTCCATGCAGCCTTCGCACTAGTCGCAATAGTCGCCCTGCTAGCGCTCGGCGCTGCGGACCCCGTACTGGCTCGAGACCGGGCCTTGATCGTGGGCGTGGCCAACTACCTCAACGACGAGATCGGCGATCTGACCGCCCCCGACAACGATATCGTGGCCATGCGTTCGCTGGCGATCGATGTCTTCGGCTACGAGGCAGCGGACGTTATGGTGATCAGCAATGAAGAGGCCACGCGCGCCGGGATTTTGGACGCGTTCGAAAGTTGGCTTGTCGAGGGGACCGCCGAGGGTGACCGCGCCTTGTTCTATTTTTCGGGCCACGGCTCGCAGGTGGCCGTGCCCGAGGCCAGTGGCGGCATGCGCTTGACATCGACGCTGGTGCCGTTCGACGCCAGCTTTGATGTCCTGCCTGTGGCCGAGGAGCCCGGAGGTCACGTCCTGGGCGCGCAGATCGGCGAACTGATCGACCGCCTCTCGGGGCGGGATGTCACGATCATCGCCGATTCCTGCTATTCCGGCTCAGTGACTCGGGGGGCGAACCTGGACGCGGACATTGCAGGAAACGATGCCCGTTTCCGTACCATCACGCCCACGACACCGATCAATATTGCCCCTGGCGACTACGGCCCCGATCTCATGGAGCGGGCTAAGACGACCATACGCCTGATCGATCCCGTGCGGCGGGACGGTTCGGCCAGAGAGGGTGTTGCGGTTTGGCAGGCCGCGACTTTGGCGCAGCTCGCCTGGGAGAGCGTCGCAGAAGACGGCAAGCAAAGGGGCATTTTTACGGAAGCCTTTGTACGAGGCCTGCGCGATCTCGACGCGGACCGTTCCGGTTCGGGCCGGATTACCGCTAGCGCCTTGCTGGCCCATGTGCGTGAGAAAGCCGGTGCATTCTGCAGCAGTCTCGGCTCTGCATGCGCCGCAGGCTTTACCCCTGAACTTTTGGCACCCCACAGCTACAGGGCCCGGGTGTTGGCGCCGCGTGACGTTGCAACGGTGCCCTTCCCGCCAGCAGAAGTGCCAACAATGACAGCGTCCGCGGTGTCGGATTCTCCTGCCCTTGTCGATCTCGCCGAAGGCCTGTTCGAGCATGAGAACGACTTCGCGGTCACGGCGGAAATTCTTCCATCCACCACTGTCCCGCTGGGCGCTGCGGTACAGTTTCGGATCACGTCGGAGCGTGGCGGGCAGCTTGTGGTTCTCGATACCGGCCCGGATGGGGTATTCCGTCGCATCTATCCCAATGCCTATTCAGCGGCCGCAGGTCAGCGGCTCGCCATAGTCGCCGGAGCACCGCTCACCATTCCGGATCGCAATTATCCCTTCGAATTCATCGCGACCGATGCGGGAGCGGGCACCCTGCTGGTGCTGGTTGTTGAAGAAGATGTCGATATCGGCCCCTTGCTGGAAAGCGCAGATTTCGCCGCGCCTGACCGGCTGGACCGGGCCTTGCTGGCCGTGGCTGCGGATCTGCAGGCACCCGTTCTCAGCCCCGATCCGGATATACCGAACAGGGCCCGGACCTGGGCCTATGTCAGCGTCCCCTATTCCGTGGAGTGACGAGCCCCGGACCAAGTTGGGAGGCTGAACGGGAGGGCTCCCAAGGGCCTGCGCAGTCCTCCCCTTGATTCAGGTCAGCAGATAAATTTGCATTGAGCGGCCTGCGCCGTCGATAGGCCGGCTAAGTCGCATCAGGGCTCGACACGGCAAGCGCCAGCCATTGAGTGACCAGCGCCTGTTTGGTCCCACCATCAACCTCGACAGCAACGTTTAAGGCCAACAAGAGCCTGCCCTCTGCCTCCTCCTCCTCCGCAAAGCGCAAATCGACTTCGGAGGAGTTGGTTGGCCCTTACGGGCGCCAGGAGACCTACGCGGTTCAGCCCCGTCATTGAAATCATTGCGGATATCTCGATGGCCTGCAAAGCCCTCGGAGGACCTCCCCTGTTCACCAGCTCCAGTCGGCGGTGCAGCCGGTTCATCAATTTTGGGGAACTCGTCCAGAGACGAACCATTGTCGCCTTAGGACGACAGTCGATGTGATCACATTTTTCGAGGAGGTACCGATGAGCACCGAATTCACGAGCACCACCGGTAGCAATACTGGTTCCGGTTCATCCGGCCCACAAAGCCAGACTGACAAGGATCTCAATAGCCTGAGCGCAAAATCCAAGGAAGATTTCGACGCGGTAACGAAAAAGGCCAGCGAAGATATTCAGGAACTTGGTCATCAGGCCAAGGGCAAGCTGGACGAGGCTTCAGCCAATGCCAAGTCATTCGCAGACAATCAGAAAAACCTCGCTGCAGATCAGCTTACCGGCATCGCTTCGGCGATCAGCAAGGTGGCAGACGAATTGGATGGCAACGAACAGCAGACCGTGGCTCGCTATGCCCGTGAACTGGCCCAGGGCCTCTCCAATGTCGGCACGCAAATCCACCAGCGCGATGCCGATGACCTCATGGGCGCTGCGGAAGAATTTGGTCGCAAACAGCCGCTGGCATTCCTGGGTGCTGCAGCCCTGACGGGCTTCATGGCAAGCCGTTTCGCTTTGGCCTCGGCGCATCGCCGCAGCGACAAGGGCAATTCTGCATCTCAGGCAAAAAGCAGCGTCCAACCGTCATCAAATGGCGGCGCGACAGGGTCAGGCAATTACTCGGGAGAACTGTGATGAGTGCGACAAACGATAGTCGGCCGCTAGCCGACCTCCTGAATGGTCTGGTCTCGGATATGTCGGGCCTTTTCCAGAAGGAAGTACAGCTGGCAAAGACCGAAGCATCCGAGAAATTTTCGCAGGCCCTGGCCGCTTTGGCAGCGATCGCCGTTGGCGGTGTTCTCCTTCTCGGCGCACTAGGCGTGCTGCTCAGTGCTGTTGTGCAACTGCTCGCTGCCTGGATGGTGGGGATGGAAATGGATCCCACATTAGCCAGCGCCCTGGCCGCCCTTATCGTCACCGTTGTAGTGGGCGCCATCGGTTGGGTTTCCATCAACCGGGGCATGGATGCGCTCAGGGCAAGCAATTTGAATTTGAATCGCACCACGGCCTCGCTGGGCCGGGATGCTGAAGCCGTGAAAGAGACGCTGTGATGTCTTACGAAACCGAGCACAAGAGTTCCGCCGACCTGCAGCGCGAGATTGACGCGCAGCGCAGCCGCGTTGAGGATACGATCGACCAGATCCAGGATAAGCTCTCCCCCGGACAGTTGGTTGACGAACTGCTGAACTATACCAAGGGTGGCGGAGAAATTGTCTCGAACCTGCAACGCCAAGTCACATCCAATCCGCTTCCCGTGGCGCTTCTCGGCGTGAGCCTCGCCTGGTTGATGGCGAAGCCAGCCAATGGCGCGGCATCAAATCACGACACGGACAAGGCGTGGGATCGCAGGATCAATCGCAATCGCGGCTATGAGAATTCCGATCTGGATGAAGAAGAGTACGGCGATTACCCGGTTACGATTATCACGGGGACCAGTATGCGGCACGCCGGGCATAGCACCGACGAGCACGGTCGCAGCTTCGCCAATTTCACCGATGACGCGGGAAAGAAATTTCGCGCCCTGAGCGACGAGAACGGCAAGCGCGCCGGGCACTTCATCGACGAGGCTGGCAACCGCTTCAAGGGTTTTACCAATGCCGCGGGCGAACGCATCGAACATTTCCGCGATGACGCGGGCAATAAAATGGATGAGGCCAGCGGCTGGGCGTCCCACACCTGGCAGAAGACGCGAGACAAGCTCCAGGAAGTGAGTGATGGCGCCCGCGCAAAAGCTGATGCTGGTCGTAACAGCGCGGCCCGGACCGCAAGCGCCATGCAGGATCAGGTTGGCAATCTCAACCAGATGATCCTCGCCCAGTTTCGCGACCAACCGCTGGTCGGGGGAGGCCTTGCCTTCGCACTTGGCGCAGCACTCGGGTCCAGTCTCCCACATACTGCTCAGGAAGACGCGTTGGTTGGCAAGCAGTCCGATACCTTGAAGCGTAAAGCGGCGGACGAAGCCGCCCACCTTTACGATGAAGGCAAGGAAAAAGCCGGCGAAGTCTACGCTGACGCTTCCGAACGGGCTGGGACAGCGTACGAAAAAGCAAAGTCGAGCCTTTCGGACGCCGTGGACAAGGCCCCGACAGGCGGCAAAGACGACAGTGCCAGTCACGCGTAAATAGCGCCGGGGAGGCCCAAATGTCCTCCCCGGCTGCTCCGGGAGCAGAGATGAGCGATAGCGATCCGAAATATGCCGCCCAGCCAGGTCGCGGCCGCCAGGCAGACACGCCCAACCATATCCCGCTGGCGGGCTGGAAAGACATTGGGTGGAGAGTGTTTCGCGCTATTGGCGAGGACCGCGTGCTGTTCACGTCGGCCGGAGCGACATTTTACATTCTCCTCGCGCTGGTACCCACGCTTAATGCCTTCGTGTCGATCTACGGCCTGTTTAACGACCCCTCGAGCGTCGTCGGACAGGTCAACTTGCTGGTCGGGATCATTCCTCCCGGCGCGCTTGAGATCGTGCGCGATCAATTAACCCGTCTGTCGGCTCAGAGTTCTGATAGCCTCGGCTTATCACTGCTGCTGTCCATAGTACTCGCCCTCTGGAGCTCCAGCGCTGGGGTCAAAGCCATGTTCCAGGCCATGAATATCGCCTACCATGAGGATGAGCGACGCTCCTTCATTGCCTTCAACGGCATCGCACTATTGTTCGCTCTGGCTGGCGCGCTATCGGCCCTGTTGGTCATCACGGTGGTGCTTATTCTGCCCTTTATCGTTTCGTATCTCCCGTGGTCGGAGGGTTTGGGGTGGACGGCGCGCGCCGGGGCCTATGTCGCGATGGCGCTCATCCTCTCATTTGGTATCGCGGCGCTTTACCGTTGGGGGCCCAGCCGCGAACAGGCGAAGTGGCGGTGGATCACCCCGGGCTCCTTGCTGGCGGTTTTGATGCTGGCCGCAGGCTCAGTGATCTTCTCCTGGTATGTCAGCAATTTTTCCGACGACAGTGCCACCTATGGCTCTCTGGGTGCGGTCATCGGCCTCATGATCTGGCTGTGGGTTTCGACGACGATTGTCATACTCGGCGCCGAACTCAATTCGGAAGTGGAGCATCAGACGGCGCGCGATACCACCACCGGAGACCCCGTGCCCCTCGGCGAGCGCGGTGCCCATATGGCAGATGCGGTTGGCCGGGTCTGGCCGCCCGAGCGCGAGACGGTCGAGGTTCCCAAAATCCGAAACCGAAAGAAGTTCTCCTTGGCTGCCTTGGGCATGGTTTTGCCCGCGCTCCTCGTCTCCCGCTTCGCCAGAGCCAAGGATCAAGGCTCATCATCGGGTCCAACAACCCACCGCCGTCCCTGACGGTTTTGGAGGCGCGTGGGCCAGCGCCGAGGCTCTTCCAGTCCTCGCACTCAAATACCACCGCGTCGGAATGGCAACTTCGTGCAACTCGCACTAGGAACCTTCAATTCGGAAGTCGGGCAAGCGGGTCCAAGTGCAATTAAACGGTAATCGGTGGTCGGATGCGTGGCGGTTTCAACTGCTGACCTCTGGGATGCGGCAAACGCAATGCTGCGGCCATGGCGTCCTCTTTTCGGCCATATGGACCGTCGAGCAGGCTGTGAGCATCGTATACGCCGAAACTGCCATCCGGCCGCCGCCGCACCTCCCAACCATCAATCCAGGCAACTTCCTTATCCATATTCGGTCTCCAGGCTTTCGCTAGCAAGCGGGGATGAGGACGCGAAAAGTTCGCGCGTCTCAGTATCAAGGGGGCCAGTGAGAAGGTGTTGGGTGGGCGCTAAGCCGATAAAGGCGCACCATATTGTTGCCGTGGACGGTTTCCCAATAAACCCGGCACAGCAAATTCCTGCGATTGCCAGAGCGCACGCCCTCGACATTCAAGGCCTTAGCCGCGGCCTCTTCTGGCGATTTGGCCTCAACGACACAGTCCGGCTCAATGCGCCCCGAGCGCAGGTCAACGACTCGAAACTTCGCCATGCTACAACTCCTTGCGAAGATTGTTAGCGATGCGGCGGCCTGCCTTCATTTACATATATTAAGTTTGGGTCGATTTGCCGGACGGAGATCGCACGCCTTCAGTCGAAATGCGGTCTGCAAGGCGGGCAGACTTCAACTGTCACCGGACAAATGCCATCACAGTTTGCCAGGGAACCGCGACGGACCCAGAAACGGCTTCATCAGTTTCGACGGTATCGCTGGCAGTGTTGATGCGCAGCGTCCAGTCTCCGTCCGGCAAAACAAATTCTGCGTCATCGCCAGCATTGAGAAGCACCAATGTGTCGGCCCCAGATGCAGACACGGTTTTCAGTCCGAAGCAGCGCAGGCCTTCATTCTGCCAATCGGTGTCTGCCATCTGCCTGCCTTCTGGATGCAACCACTCAAGTACTGGATTGTCGTTCGGCTCAGCGGCCTCCGCCACTCCAAAACGGGCATGAGCTAAGTTGGTCGACCTGCGAAAAGCGCTGAGTGCTGCAACGGCCTCGACAATTTCAGGTCGAGCCTTGTTCCAGTCCAGCCAACTGATTTCATTGTCCTGGCAATAGGCATTGTTGTTGCCGTTCTGGCTGTTGCCGAACTCGTCACCGGCCAGCACCATCGGGACACCTTGACTGAGAAATACCGTCGCGAGCATGGCTCGCACCCGCCGCATACGCGCGGCGATAACGCCTTCGTCTTCGGTTTCACCCTCCGCTCCCAGATTGTCGGACAAGTTGTGATCGTGGCCGTCATTGTTGTCCTCGCCATTGGCATCATTGTGCTTCTCGTTGAAGCTCACTGTATCCCATAGGGTGAAGCCGTCGTGTGCGGCGACGAAGTTTACGCTCGAAGTCGCGGGGCGGTGGCTGTGATTGAACTGCACCGGAGAGCCTGACAGCCGCTCAGACATGGCGCCTGTCAGACCGTCGTCCTTGCGCCAGAACGATCGGGTGTCGTCCCGGAATTTGTCGTTCCATTCACGGAATGGCCATCGATAGCCGCCGACCTGATAGCCGCCATCCCCAATATCCCACGGCTCTGCAATCAGTTTGATGCCAGCCAGCACAGGATCCTGGCGCAACGCATTGAAGAATGAGCCGTCGCGCTCGAAGCCTTCAGACTCCCGGCCCAGGGTGGACGCAAGATCGAACCGGAATCCATCGACATGCATGGCCTGCACCCAATAGCGAAGGCTATCGAGCACCATGCGCAACACCATGGGATGCGAGACATTGAGAGTGTTGCCTGTGCCAGTCGTGTCGAAGCTGTGGCGACTGTTCTCGGGTGAGAGCAGATAATAGCTCGCATTGTCGATGCCGCGGAAGGACAGCGTTGGTCCAAGCTCATTGCCCTCGCAAGTGTGGTTGAACACCACGTCCAGGATCACCTCGATGCCGGCGGCATGGAACTTGCGGATGGCCTGCTTGACTTCGCGGATCTGGCCAGTGTGCAGATAGGGAGCGTGCGGCGCGAAGAAGGACAATGTCGAGTAGCCCCAATAATTGGATAGCCCCTTGTCGACGAGATATCGATCATTGGCGAAGGCGTGGACCGGGAGCAGTTCAAGGGTCGATGCTCCGATCTTGAGCATATGGTCGATAATGGCGTCGGTGGCCAAACCCTTGAAGGTGCCGCGCAGCTCTTCCGGTACGTCCGGGTTCATCATTGTCAGCCCGCGAACGTGGCCTTCGTAAATCACCGTATCCTGCCAGCGCGTCCGCAAGGCGCGATCAGTGTCCCAGTCAAAAGCCGGGTCGGCAACGACGCCCTTGGGTACAAACGGCGCACTGTCGCGCTCATCAAAGCTCAGGTCGTCCTCACCGATGGTATAGCCATGCAGCGCATCGTCCCAAACGATGCCGCCCTTTAGCTCCCGCGCATAGGGGTCGAGCAGGAGCTTGTTGGGATTGAAGCGATGGCCCTCTTCGGGGGCGTAGGGGCCGTGGACGCGGTATCCGTAAACCTGCCCGGGAAGGACGCCCGGCAGGTAGCCGAACCATATGCCGCCCTCCATGGCGGGCAGATCGAGGCGATGGATTTCGCTTTTCCCCGAAGGGTCGAACAGGCAAAGCTCCACGCGTTCGGCGTGTTCTGAAAACAGTGCGAAATTTGTCCCGTCTCCCATGACTTCAGCGCCCAGGATGTCGGGTCGACCGGCCTGGAGATCAAAGGTCGGCTTGCGATCGAGAGATTTGCTCATTGCTTAATCCAGGCCGGGCGGAGGCGCGCGGAACCATGACAATTATGCTCGACCACCAGGGACGGCGCATTTGAACGTCTTTCGGAAGAGAGCGGTTCCGGCCCGTATCGACAATTCTAAGAATTTGCTGAGCCCCAGGCGAGGAAGACATACTGGTCGCCAAATTGCTCCTGCCAGATGGTATCATTTTCCGTCTCCAGGCTGTCAGCCAGACCAGCCCGTAGCGAGCGCTGACCGTCGCTGCGCTCCAACACCATCCGGCCGTTGGACAGTTCCATGCGTGCCACGGCGGTCGCCAAGAACGAGCTTTCTTCGCGGCGAAGCTCGAGCAGGCGACGCGTTAATCGGGCTTTGGTTCCGGACAATCCTTCGCCCTCGTTGAGCCTTGCGAGCGCACACCAATCCACTGCCCGGCGGTTATCTGGATCAGTCAGGGCCAGGAAAATACCCTCGCTCCCCTGATAAATGTCCGGGAAGCCAGGCATGATCATTTTAGCGACCAGTTGTGCCATTACCAGGGAGTCGCCGAGCGCCAGAAGTCGCGACAACTCAGCGGGACACCTTTTGCGCCACGCGCCGATCACTGCCTCGGCGAGACCAATCGTTGCCGTCTCAGCGCCCTCGTCTGGTTTGGTCCAGAAACTGGTCTCCTTCGCCTCCCGCATGGCCTTGCGCAAGTGATCGGCAAGACGGTTTGTCAGATTCGGGTCATCAGGATCCCAGATTGCCAGGCACGTTTGCACAACATACCAACGCCACTTGGGCGCGACAGGGAGCGCTGCCTCCATGCTTTCCGCCGTCGCATAGAGAGAGCCAAAGGCATCAGGGGCATGGCTCATCGCGACCAGCCGCATGCGTGAATCTTCCGAGCGCTTGGTGTCGTGTGTGGAGGTCAGCGTCATGTCCCAGGGCGAACGATCCGAAAGGAAGACGTCTGCCTCAGCCTTTTCAAGGGTCGCTTCTTCCGGCTCGGCTCCAACCTCGTTGGCCGCAAGGTAGCGCGTCCACCGGAACCCGGCCGTGTCCTCTTGTGCTTTTGCCAATAGAGCCCCGGAAACCTGCTGGAATCGCAGGGCAAAGCGCATCGCGGCCCGGGTGTCCGGTTTGCTCAGCGCTGCAGCAAGCGCGTCAATCACAATTCCCGAGCGCAGGCCGATCTTGGCGCGTTCAGCCATGCCGGCGATGATCGCGCGATCACCTGCATTTGTGCCTGTGCTGTCGATATAGGTTCGATACCGTGGTGTTGCAGATAGTAGCGCAATGAGTGCCTCACGAAGGGCTTCAGGCCCAGGTTCTGCGCGTGCAGAACCTTCAGCCGCCTTGCTTCCCAGATTTATGAGTTGGTGCAGCTCAGCGGCCAGTTCGTTTTTCAGAATGTCACGTTTTGCTCTTGCAAGCGCGGCCTCGAAGGTTTCCGTCTCACCCGTGGCTTGTCGCCAGCTCTTATCGAGGCGCTCAAGACCGGAATGCGAGGTCAGGCCGCGCGCAATTAGCCTGGCCGCCTCGTATCCCGTGGTCCCGACTGTCTTCCAACCCTCGGGCAGACGCTCATTGCCTACAAGGATTTTTTCTACCCATACCGGTGTTTCGGGCAGGGTCTCTGCCAGACGATCGAGATAGGCGGCAGGATCAGCTAGACCGTCGATGTGATCGACGCGCAGCCCTTGCACTAGTCCCTGCTTCACCAGATCGATGATGAGTTCGTGTGTGTCATCGAAGACTTCAGGATCTTCAACGCGCATGCCAACGAGACTGGTTACATTGAAGAAGCGTCGATGGGTTATGCTGTCGCGCTCGGCCTCCCAATGTCGAAGGCGCCAGTGCTGGCTTTCGTGCAGCCGCCGAAAGGCGTCCGCATCAGCACCATCGAATTCCGTGTCCCTCCGCAAGGGAACCCGATTTTCGTCAAAAACCAGATGACCCTCTTCGACACGGAACCGATCATCAGAGAGCATTTTCTCGAACGGTTCTGGGAGAATGGGCAGCACCAGCGGACCCGCAGCCCAATCTATGTCGAAGTGGCGGGCAAAGGCACTTTGTTCGCCCTCTATCAGCACCTGCTGCAGCCAGGGATTGTCCAGGGTAAAGGCTGTGTGATTGGGCACGATATCGAGAATGATCCCAAGGCCCCCATTACGCGCCGCTTCAGCCAAACGTTCAAACCCGGCCCGCCCGCCAAGCACAGGTTCGATCTCCGCCGGGTCGATAACATCGTAGCCATGTGTTGAGCCGCCTGCGGCCGTGAAAATGGGCGAGAGGTAGAGGTGGGAGACGCCGAGACTGGCGAAATAACCCATCTGCTCCTGCACTTGGCCGAAACCCACACCATTGCGCAACTGGATGCGATAGGTGGCAATCGGCGGGTGCTGCGTCATGTTCGTGTACTCCAAACCGCCAGGGCGTAAGGATCTGTGGCGAGATCAAATTGTGAGAAATCCGGTTCACGGTCGATGGCGGAATGCTCACCCACGGCCCCGAAATTGAGAAGTACAACGAGTTCACCTGCCGCAAAGATCCAGCGGGCGGAGATCGCTTTTTCTCCCACAAGGGCAACCTGCGCCTTTCCAATACGGGGTGTCGCTGTCAGCGGCATGACATGGTGATGGCGGAAGGCGAGAGCTCTCTGCGTCAAGCTCTGCCAGTCGCGTGCTTCAGCTGTGTCGGACCAGTCCATATTGGACCGCGAGAAGGTATGCGGATCGATGGGGTCGGGCACCTGGTCGCCGAGAGCGGCAATGCCGGCAAACTCGGCGGCTCTGCCTTTGCGGGTGGCGGCGGCCAACTCACCCTCGTAATCCGCAAAGAAAAGAAACGGCGTTGTCGCACCGCGTTCTTCACCCATGAAAACCATCGGCGTGTATGGCGCGGCGAGCAGAAGCGCATAGGCGGTTTTGACGGCATCCGCACTCTCAGCAAGGCTCAACAGCCGCTCGCCGTGAGCGCGATTGCCGATCTGATCATGTGTCTGAATGGAATTGACGAAACTGGTCACCGGCAGGTGCCGGCAATCGGCGCCGCGCGGCGCTTCACGACCGGATCGGTCCTGTCCCTCTTCGATGTGCCCACGCTCTAGAGCGCGGGCGATGTCGCCAATCGGATCGACGGAGAAAGAGGCGTAGTAGTCCTGGCTCTCCCCGGTCAGGGCGGTGTGGATGGCGTGATGAAAATCGTCGTTCCAGGTAGCGGCATAGTAGCCTGTCTCCCGTAGTCCCGGCTCGTTCCGTTCGTCTTCGACAATCAGGTGCAGCGGCCGGCCAAGGTCTAGCTCGGAGACGGCCTGTCCAAGCTCGGCAAAGAATTGGTCTGCGCCTTCCCCCTGAATCTGATGCACTGCGTCGAGCCGCAAACCGTCCAGCCGGTAGTCCTCGAGCCACATCAAGGCGCATTCCATCCAGTAGCGACGCACTGGTGCCTGCGAGAAGTCGATGGCGGCGCCCCAAGGCGTGTGACGGTCGGGATTGAAGAACTCAGGCGTTATGGAATGGAGATAAGCGCCGTCAGGGCCGAAATGGTTCATCACCAAGTCGAGGAGAACCATCAGGCCGTGCTGCTGAGCAATTTCGACCAGGTGTCGGAGATCGTCCGGACTTCCATACGCTGGATGCGGTGCGAAGGGCAGAACGCCGTCATATCCCCAACCACGCCCTCCGGAAAAATGCGACACCGGCATGATCTCGATCGCGGTGAACCCGAGATCAGCCAGTTCCCGCATTTTTTCCGCGGCAGCCCTGAATGAGCCGTCGCCGGTGAAGGTGCCAATGTGGAGCTCGTAGATGACAGCTTCATGGAAGGGCCGGCCACCCCAGGCGGTGGACCAGTTATAGGAGGCTGGGTTGACGAGGCGCGAGGAGCCATGAACGTCTCCCGCCTGCAATCGGCTTGCGGGATCGGGGAGGCGCTGGCCGTCGATATTGAGAGAATAGCGCGCGCCTGAGGGGGCAGTGAATTCTGTGCGCCAGTATCCGTCCTCGCACCTTTCCAGTGGGTGCGTGGTATTTTCGAGTTCACAGGTCACGCTTGAGCGCGATGGCGCCCAGAGCCCTAGTGACCAGGTATCACCGGAAACGGGTGAGGCGCCCCATGACGAAATCATTCGCTCCTCCTAAAGCGACAAAAGCTCTGATGTCGGCAATGCCGTACAAAGCGTTTTGTTGCTCTCGCTGTTGAGGTCTGATCGATAAAACGACGTGCGAGTTTATGTTGTGAGCTACGCCATTTGCCTGACATACGATTTCAGCGAGTACATCACGGCCGAGAAAGTCGGTGCCGAACAGGGCACGGGGTGTACCGGCGGCCTGAAGAGAAGGTTTGACGATGGCAGAAGGCTAGACACCATAGATCGGTGGCCCGAAGACTGTCGCCAATACGATGATGCACACCGTCACCGACGGACCCGAATAGAGCCTTTAAGATCTATGGATTGACGAGATAACTGGCGGAGAGAAAGGGATTCGAACCCTTGAGACGGTTCCCCGCCTACACACTTTCCAGGCGTGCGCCTTCGACCACTCGGCCACCTCTCCGCATCGCGCATGCCCGATTTGGAAAGTCGGGATTGCGGTCCCCGAGGGGGCCGCTGCGAGCGAGGCGCAATATACCCATCAAGGGCGCGGGCGCAAGGGATCACTTTGGCGCCACGCCGATTGTTTTTCCGCGGGCCCAGCCTATCTCTTTATCTGCGTACTATCTTGTGAGAGCCGGGTGCGGCATGGCACAACCCCTAAGTGCTTGCGAAAGGAACGAACCAGGGCCGGTCCGACTTAATCAAGCCAAGCACAGGGAATGTGAATGCGGCTTGTATTGCGAATATTGGGCACCTGGTTGATTGGCCTGGCGCTGATTTTTCTTGTCGTGGATGGTACCAAATCCCTGGCGGCCAATGCGCTGGTCTTGACCAGCCTTGGCCAGGCCTGGATGCAACTGCATCCGCCCAGCCTCGAAGCGGTGTCAGGCTTTTTCGAGAGCCGGTTCTTTGCCGATCTGCTTGACGCGACCATGCAGACGCTGCTGACGTATCCGGTCTTTGCCGTCTTGGGCGTGCCCGGCATCGTGCTCGCGCTGATGGGCCGGAGGCCACGTCGCGAACGTTTTCTGCGCCAGGAACAGATCTGAGACCAGATATGACCCGGCACCGTCGATCTGAAACCACATTGCGCGCGTAACCTCTTCCGATTGCCGTGCGAATAAAGGGCTGAAAGGAGACAAACATGTTTTTCCGCCAAAAGCCGACCACCATCCCGACCGCCGCCGAGGCTCTGGCGGGCCGATCCACCGAAATGCCGGTGGATGCCAATCATTTTGTCAATGGCGCAGCGCTCAGGGGCCCCCTTCCCGATGGGGCCGAAACCATCTATTTTGGCCTCGGCTGTTTCTGGGGCGCCGAGCGCCTGTTCTGGGAACTGCCCGGCGTGATCGTGACGGCCGTGGGCTATCAGGGCGGACACACGCCCAATCCCACCTACGAAGAAGCCTGTTCAGGCCGCACCGGCCATACCGAGGCGGTCAAGGTGGTCCATGACCCCAAGACAATCAGCCTCGAGACCCTGCTCAGGAGTTTTTGGGAGGAGCACGATCCCACCCAGGGCATGCGCCAGGGCAATGATGTGGGCACCCAATATCGTTCGGCCATCTATACCACGACACCCGAACAGGCCGAAATCGTGGCGAAAAGCCGGACGGCCTATCAGGCCGCACTCGATCAGCGCGGTCTTGGCCCGATCACCACCGAGATCGCGACAGCGGGGCCCTTCTACTATGCCGAAACCTACCACCAGCAATATCTGGCCAAGAACCCCAATGGCTATTGCGGGCTGGCCGGCACCGGCGTTTCCTGCCCGATCGGTCTTGGTGTCGCGGCCGAATAGGGATTTCAGCCTGAACGACCTTCCCCCAGGGTGATAAATGAGGCGTCCCGACGATCCGCCGGGGCGCCTTTGCCTTGCTTGGCCGACATGCTCTGGCCTCTAGGGCGTCACCGCATAGATCTTGAGCGGCCCGCCCAGCGACACGTCCCTGAGCCAGTCCGGCGGGGTGCCGGCGGCAAGGAGGCTTAGCACCGTGTTCGGTGCCTCGAGGCCCGGTCCGCGCATTTCCGGCATGGCATCGCAGGTGACCATCAGCCCCAACCCCCGCGTGACGGCCATGGCGCGGGCCTCGTCAACAGGGCGATTGAAGTAGCGGAAGGCGTCAAGCACCCCGGCCTCATTGCGATGATAGGGTGCGGCGACCACCGCATGCGGTGTTTCGAGCAGCAGATGTGACCCCAGGTCGATGGGCGCCATGATCCGCTCCGGCGGCAGGCCGGCAAGGTCGATGAAACTATCGGAAACGAGGCATGGCAGTTTATTGGCCCGTCCCTCGGTCACCGCCTGCGCCCGTCCGGTGGGCAGCAGGGCCAGAACGAGGCTGACCACGACGCTGAGGATCACGCCCGAAAAGACCAGCCAGGCACCCACCAGCCCCAGCGCCGAAACCAGGCGCGGACGACCGAGATAGGCGTTCCGCGCTGAAACGATCAGCCAGGCCGCTGCCGGAATGGTCGGCAGGATGGCCAGCCGTGCGCCGCGCACCTGCGCCAGCATCACCAGCGTGGCGCAACCGAGGAAGATGATCAGCGTCATCCAGCCCAACCGCTGCGCCGGTTCTAGCTGGAACGCCAGGCCAGCGGCGAGCAGGCCGAGGAACACCGGCGCCCCCACCACGATCGAATAGATGGGCAGGTCCCACAGGGACACATGCCAGGGCTTGGCCTCGACAATGGCGGCGATCCAGTTGTCCTGCAGCCAGGGGTCGAGGCTCCCATAGGGACCGGCAAGGCATTGCGGATAGACAAGAACCACCGAGGCAGCTGCAACCAGGCCCAGAGCGCCCACGAGGAGAAGGCGCAGCCAGGTCGCGCGGGGCGACGGCAGCAGCGAGACGATGGAAAATGAAAGGCCAACCATGAGCCCGGCCAGCACGAAGACCGGCGAGATCATGTCGCAGGCCGCCTCCAGCCAGCGGTCCGGCGGTCGCGCCAGCATGAGATGGACCAACAGCCCGCCGGCCAGCCCCAGCCCGAAGCGCCTGAGATTACCGGCCCGCGCCGGATCGGCCACATAGCCAAAACCGAAGGCGAGGATCGCGGCCACCACCAGCGGCGCTGCCTCCAGCGCCACCGCCAGTGCTGCCGCTGCCAGCAGTCCGGCCCCCCAGGCTGCGACCGGGCGGCGCAGGGCCACGAGACTGGCCCACAGGCAGCCAAGGGTCAGGAGGATGATGACATTGTGGTGGTCCACCCGCCCCGGCGTGAATTCGGCGAGAATTGCGGGGCTCAGGATTGGTAGCACCAGCGCCGGCAACAGCCCTGCTCGGCCCACCAGTTCGACGGTGACCCGGACACTGAGCCACAGCAACACGCCCAGGAGCAGCAGCGGCCAGATCGTGCCGGTGGCAATTTGTGCGGTGTGCATGTCGGTAAATTGCAGACATAGCCACAGCAGGCCTGCCAGCGGCAGGTCGATCAGCCGCGACCAGTGGATTTCAGCGCCGAAGGGGGTGTTGAGCCTATGCTGCACCAGATCGTACCAGCCCTGGCCGCCGAGCAGGTCGCGCACCACCACCATGCGCATCGCGTCATCCGTATCGAGAAAGAACGGTCCGGCGCCATGGGCAAAAAGGCCACGCCCCACCAGCGTGCCCACAGCCAGCGTCCAGATAGCCATGAGCCACAGCCAGTCCAAGCGGGTAAGGGCAGGGGAGGGCGCTGCGGACAAGGCGATATTCCTTTGGCGAAGAAGACCCAAGCTTGGATCAGCGCCGGTTAATAGCGGGTGCAGATGTCAGGGCGCCGCCTTATGATCCGGGGGCGATCGGAAGGAGACCGGCATGGATATGCAAGCCAGCCTTGGCCCCATCGGCCAGATTGCCCGCAATGTGCGCGACATTGCCGAGGCCACAAGATGGTATCGCGATGTCCTGGGCCTGCCCCTGCTCTATAGTTTCGACGGCATGGCTTTTCTTGAAGCCGGCGGCACCAGGCTCTATCTGCAGCAGGGCGGTGACCCCGGCCCCGAATCCATTCTCTACTTTCGCACTGCCGACATTGCCGCGACCCATGCGCGGCTCTCCGAAAGCGGTGTGGTCTTCAACCGCCCGCCTCATATGGTGCACCGGCACCAAGACGGCACAGAGGAATGGCTGGCTTTTTTCGCCGATCCCGAAGGACGTCCGCTTGCGCTTATGGGGCAGGGGCCAAACCGATAGCAGCAAGGCGGGAAAATGCGTGACCCGCTAACCTATTGCCAACCATTGCCGGGCGATGATGGCGCCGGACGCGGGACCACCTCAGTGGACAGACAGATCGACAGTTTTTGGACTTTGCCGGATGCCGATCCGGTCAAGGCGCTGGCGCCAATCCAGCGCCTGGTGCTGTTGGCTTTTGTGGGCGCATTGCTTGCCGGCTTCCTGCTGGTCATGTCGGCCCTGCATGTGATGTGGACCACCGACGCCCTTTCCATGGCAGATGAGCGCGCCCGCGCGGCCGAGATTGCCGATATCCTTCTCGACCTACCCAGGGATCAGGCCGAAGACATGGTCGCTGCGCTGGGCGAAGTGGCCGGCTTGCGGGGGCTGACGCTGTCCCGTGAGGGTGCCAGCGAACCCTTCGCACAATCCATCCCGCTTCTCGCCGGGTCGCTGGGCGGCCAATTTCTGCTCTGGCATGCGGATCGGCCTGGGCTTTATCTGTTCAACAGCTTTGCGCCCCAGCGCGTGCCGGTCATGCTGGTGCTGATCGGCAGTGTGCTGGCCTGTCTGGTCTTCATGCAGAGCCGGGTGCGGCGCATCGAGGACCAGCGCATCCTGGCGCAGCGCCAGGCCATGCGCGATCACCTGACCGGCCTGCCCAACCGGTTGGCACTCGAGGGGGAACTGGCGCGCCTGGCCGAGGAGAAGCAGCACTTTTCCATGCTGGCGCTGGATCTGGACAGGTTCAAGCCGATCAACGACCTCTTCGGCCATCACGCCGGTGACCTCACGCTGATCGAAGTGGCGCAGCGCCTGGCGATGCAACTGCAACCCGGCGAGTTCCTGGCGCGCATCGGTGGCGATGAATTCGTGGCCATCGTCCAGCGTGGTGGTGAGCGGGATGTTCTCAGCATGCTGGCGCGCAGCTGCATCGCCGCCGTCAGTCAGCCGTTGCAGGTCGTGGGCCAGAATGTGTCGGTCGGCATCAGTCTCGGCATTGTAGAGCATGGGCTCGATCACCCGGCAAATGCGCTGCTCAAGCACGCCGACCGGGCACTCTACGAGGCAAAACGTCTCGACGGTGGCGCCTTCTGCTTTACCGGCGAAGGCACTGCAAGTGCAGCGAGTCAGCGGGCCGCCGTGGCTGGCCCATCTCCGCTTCTGGCGGTCGGCTGACCGGCCTCAGGCCGCCCGCTTGCCTTCGGGCTTTTCGCCCGGCCGTGGTCGCGGGCTCAATCCATGCATGAACAGCTGTTCGAGATAGCGCGCGGCATCCTCGAACCGTCCCTCGCCATTGCGCCCCTTGCCCAGCACCGCCCGCACCTGCACGTCAAAATCGGCATAGTGCTGCGTTGTGGCCCAGATCGAAAAGATCAGGTGATAGGGATCGGACCGCGACAGGCGGCCCTGATCCATCCAGGTGAGGAGGACCTTGGCCTTCTCGTCGACGAGATTTTTGAGATCCACCTCGATCATGTCGATCACATGCTCGGCGCCGCGCAGCATTTCATTGGCAAACAGACGGCTTTCACGCGGAAAGTCGCGCGCCATTTCCAGCTTGCGACGGATATAGGAGCGGATTTCGGTGAAGGGGTCGCCATTCTCATCAAACTCGCGCAGTGGCGCCAGCCAGGTGTCTAGCAGCCCGGCAATCAGCCTTCGGTGAATCTCTTCCTTCTTCGGAAAATAATAGAGCAGGTTGGGTTTGCTCATCCCCGCCACCTCGGCGATCTGGTCGATGGTGGCGCCGCGGAACCCGTGGACGGAAAAGACTTCCAGCGCGGCTTCCAGGATGATGTCCTGCTTTTCCTTCTGGATGCGGGTCAGCGGTCGCTGCCGCACCGGCGGATGACTTGCGGCTGCCTTGGCGTCCGCCTTGTGCTGGCGCGTGGCTGCGACAGGCACATGGTCGGCGGCTTTCAATTTTCTCGTGGCCATTTTCGCCTTGCGGGAATGTGTAGGGATGCTAACATTTTTCCAACTGGTCAAAATTTCCGGGGTTCGGGCCGTCGCGTCAAGACCCAAAAGCAGGCCAGCTCAGATTCATTGGGAGCGAGAGTTCGTGTCCACTTCATCCAACGTTGCGCCGAACGATCTCAGCGCCTTCTGGATGCCCTTTACGGCAAACCGGCAGTTCAAGAAATCCCCACGCATGTTCGTGGCCGCCAGGGATATGCATTACACCACTGCCGACGGCCGACAGGTGCTTGATGGCACGGCAGGCCTGTGGTGCTGCAATGCTGGCCATGCACGCCCGAAAATCATCGAGGCTATTGCCAAACAGGCAGCAGAGCTCGATTACGCCCCCGCCTTCCAGATGGGCCATCCCAAGGCCTTCGAGCTGGCCAATCGGCTGGTCGACCTGGCCCCCGAGGGACTCGACCATGTGCTCTTCACCAATTCCGGCTCGGAATCGGTGGAGACCGCGCTCAAGCTGGCGCTGGCCTATCACAAGGTTCGGGGTGAAGGCTCGCGCACCCGCCTGATCGGCCGCGAACGCGCCTATCACGGCGTCAATTTCGGCGGCATTTCCGTAGGCGGCATCGTCACCAATCGCAAGATGTTCGGCACGCTGCTGGCCGGCGTTGACCACATGCCCCATACCCATAATCTCGAGCAGAACGCCTTTTCACGCGGCGAGCCGCCCCATGGCGCCGACCTGGCCGACGAGCTCGAACGCATCGTCACCCTGCATGATGCCTCGACCATTGCCGCCGTCATCGTCGAGCCGGTGGCCGGCTCCACCGGCGTGCTCATTCCCCCGCCGGGCTATCTCAAGCGCCTGCGCGAGATCACCAAGAAGCACGGGATCCTACTGATTTTTGATGAGGTGATCACCGGATATGGTCGCCTGGGCACCCCGTTCGGGGCGGACTATTTCGGCGTCACGCCCGACATCATGGTCACTGCCAAGGGTCTGACCAATGGCGTCATCCCCATGGGCGCGGTGATGGTGTCGGCCGAGATCCATGACACGTTCATGGCTGGCCCCGAGCACATGATCGAGTTCTTCCACGGCTATACCTATTCGGGCAATCCGGTCGCCTCGGCAGCGGGCCTGGCAACGCTTGAAACCTACAAGGAAGAGGGGCTGCTGACCCGCGGCGCCGAGCTCGCCAAGGTCTGGGAGGATGCCCTGCATTCTTTGAAGGGCCTGCCCCATGTCATCGACATCCGCAATATCGGCCTTGTCGGCGCCATCGAGCTTGAGCCCATTGCCGGCCAGCCCACCAAGCGCGCCTTCTCGGCCTTCCTCAAGGCCTATGAGCAGGGCCTGCTGGTTCGCACCACCGGCGACATCATCGCGCTCTCGCCCCCGCTGATCATCACCAAAAGCCAGATCGGCGAGATCGTCTCGACACTTTCGGGCATCCTCAAGACACTTGAGTAGAATGGAACAAAAATTCTATACCAAAGAATATAGAATGATCGTTCCCAATTTGGAGGGGAAGTCCTGATGCATGTCATCGAAAATGCCGTAGCAGGCAAGCGCTATGTCTCGTCCTCGACTCGCCGCGTCCCGGTGTTCAATCCCGCGACCGGCGAGCAGAGCGCCGAGCTGCCGCTGTCGACCCTCGGCGAACTCAACGCTGCGGTCGAAAGTGCCAAGAAGGCGCAAGTGGCCTGGGGCAATACCCCGCCCATGAAGCGCGCCCGTGTCATGTTCAGGTTTAAAGCGCTGCTCGACCAATATGCGCACGATATTGCTCGCGAGATTTCACGCGAGCACGGCAAGGTGCATGACGACGCGCTGGGCGAAGTGGCCCGCGGCATCGACTGCGTCGATTTCGCCTGCGGCATTCCGCAGCTCCTGAAGGGCGAGTTCAGCCGCAATGTCGGCCCGAGCATCGACTCCTATTCGGACCGCCAGCCTTTGGGCGTCGTGGCCGGCATCACCCCGTTCAACTTCCCGGCCATGGTGCCGATGTGGATGTATCCTGCGGCCATTGCCTGCGGCAATGCCTTCATATTGAAGCCCTCCGAACGCGACCCCTCCGCTTCGATGCTGGCCTGGAACCTCTTTATGGAAGCCGGGCTCCCCGAGGGCATCCTCAACGTCGTGCATGGCGACAAGGAAATGGTCGATGGCATTCTCGACCATCCCGACATCAAGGCCGTGAGCTTTGTCGGTTCCACCCCAATCGCCGAGTACGTTTATCAGCGCGGCACTCAGGCCGGCAAGCGCATGCAGGCCCTGGGCGGCGCCAAGAACCACATGGTCATCATGCCCGATGCCGATCTCGATCAGGCCGCCGATGCGCTGATGGGCGCCGGCTACGGCTCGGCGGGCGAACGCTGCATGGCCATTTCGGTCGCCGTGCCGGTGGGCAAGGACACCGCCGATGCGCTGGTGGCAAAGCTCAAGCCGCGCGTTGAAAGCCTCAAGATCGGCCCGGCCACCGACAAGGACGCCGAAATGGGGCCGGTCGTCACCAAGATGCACCGCGACAAGATCCTGGGCTATATCGATTCTGGCGTCGAACAGGGCGCCAAGCTGGTCGTCGATGGCCGCGGCTTCAAGCTCCAGGGCTATGAAGAGGGCTATTATGTCGGCGGCACACTGTTCGACAATGTCGAGCCGGACATGACGATCTATCGCGAGGAAATCTTCGGGCCGGTGCTCTCCGTGGTCCGCCGCGAAACCTTTCAGGACGCAGTCGACCTCATCCATGGCCACGAATATGCCAATGGCACGGCCATCTTCACCCGCGACGGCGACGCCGCCCGCGAGTTTGCCGACAAGATCGAAGTTGGCATGGTGGGCATCAACGTGCCCATCCCGGTGCCGGTCGCCTACCACTCTTTCGGCGGCTGGAAGCGCTCGCTGTTCGGTGACCACTCCATCTACGGCCCCGAAGGCGTGCATTTCTACACACGGCTCAAAACTGTCACCACCCGCTGGCCCGCCGGCATCAAGGGCGGCGCGGAATTTTCCTTCCCGAGCGTGAAGTAGGAAAAGATGGTGAGAGGGCAGGAACAGTCTCAACCCCTCACCGCAACCCTCTCCCCGCGAGGGAGAGGGGCCGAAGGCTCCGGCAATTCCAGCAAAACACCGGCCCCCACCTCTCCCCTGAGGGGAGAGGTCGACGCGAAGCGTCGGGTGAGGGGTTCAGTGCAGCGGGCGCGCACGCTTCGTTCGAATGGCTCCGATGCGGAGCGCAAATTGTGGAGACTGCTGCGTGGTCGCAGGCTCGAAGGCCACAAGTTCGTGCGCCAGTTGAACATTGGTCCGTACACAGCGGATTTTGTCTGCCGCAAGGCCGCGCTGATCATTGAGGCCGATGGCGGCCAGCACGCTGAAAGCGCGCAAGATGCCAAGCGCACCGCCTACCTCAATGCCCAGGGCTATTCCGTCCTTCGCTTCTGGAATAGGGACATTCTGCTTCATCCCGAAACCGTTTGGGACGCGGTCGTCAGCGTCCTGGCGCTGAACCCCTCACCCGACCTCCGCTTCGCTCCGGCCACCCTCTCCCCTCAGGGGCGAGGGGTCAGCGGCGCACGCGCCGCTTCTGCCAAGAAACGCAGCTTCCGGCTCAATGCCGTCCAAACTCAAGAGTAATCTCATGACCTCTCCCGGCGAAAACCTTCGGATCAATGGCGACCGGCTCTGGGAGAGCCTGATGGAGATGGCGAAAATCGGCCCCGGCGTGGCTGGCGGCAATAATCGCCAGACCCTGACCGATGCCGACAGGGAGGGGCGCGAACTCTTTGCTCGCTGGTGCGAGGCGGCCGGGCTGACGCTGGGGGTCGACCAGATGGGCACCATGTTTGCCCGCCGCGAGGGCACTGACCCTGATGCTCTGCCGGTCTATGTCGGGTCCCATCTCGACACCCAGCCAACCGGCGGCAAATATGACGGTGTCCTCGGCGTATTGGGCGGGCTCGAAGTCATCCGCTCGCTCAACGACCTGGGGATCAAGACCAAGCATCCCATCGTCGTCACCAACTGGACCAATGAGGAGGGCACCCGCTTTGCCCCGGCCATGCTGGCCTCGGGCGTCTTTGCGGGCATGCACACGCTCGACTGGGCCTATGACCGCAAGGATGCCGAGGGCCTGCGCTTCGGCGACGAACTGGACCGCATTGGCTGGAAGGGCCCTGAACAGGTCGGCGCCCGCAAGATGCACGCCTTTTTCGAACTCCATATCGAGCAGGGGCCGATCCTCGAGGCCGAGGGCAAGGATATCGGCGTCGTCACCCATGGCCAGGGCCTCTGGTGGCTCGAGGTGACGCTGACCGGCAAGGACGCCCATACCGGCTCGACCCCGATGAACATGCGCGTCAATGCGGGCCTGGGCATGGCCCGCATCACCGAGGCGGTGCACCGGATCGCCATGGCACACCAACCCAATGCCGTGGGCGCGGTGGGCCAGGCCAATGTCTATCCCAATTCGCGCAATGTCATTCCGGGCAAGGCGGTCTTCACCATCGACATCCGCTCGCCGGAGCTGGAAAAACTGACCTCGATGCGTAGCCAGATCGAGGCGGCGGCGGCAGAAATCGCCGAGGAACTGGGCCTGGGCCTTTCCATCGAACCCACCGGCCATTTCGACCCGGTGACCTTCGACGAAAACTGCGTCAAGGCCGTCCGCGACGCTGCCGAACGGCTCGGCTACAGCCACCGCAACATCGTCTCGGGCGCCGGGCACGACGCCTGCTGGATCAACCGGCTCTACCCCACCGCCATGGTCATGTGCCCCTGCGTCGATGGCCTCAGCCACAACGAGGCCGAGGATATTTCGAAGGAATGGGCAGCGGCAGGGGCCGACGTGCTGTTCCACGCCGTGGTCGAGACGGCGGAGATCGTGGAGTGAGTGAAAATCAGCCGCCAGCTAAGGGCATTGTCAAAAATCCACTCACCGTGATCGCCGTCTTCGCGGGATTGGCAGAAGTTAGCGCTACTATCGCGCTTCCGCAGCTTGAACAACAGGTACAGAGTATTTTTGTCTGGTTTGTAATGCTGTTCCCTACACTGTTAGTTGCCCTCTTTTTCTTCACGCTTTGGTCAAAACACCATGTTTTGTATGCGCCTAGCGACTTTTCTGACGAAGATAACTTTATGAAGCACTGGGTTCCTTCGTTATCACGAAACGCGACAGACCCAATAACATTTGAGGAAATAGAAGAGGGCATTGTCGATGAGCAAGCGGTGCCCAGAGACAAGGCGTCTTCAGGTTCAGAACCTGAAGCCGCTAAGAGAATCGACTATCCGCAAAAGAGCGAAAAGACTATTCAAAGCTACGAGCGGCAACATGAATCTTGGCAAGCAGAGCGCCTCCTGGTTGCTAGAATTTCGAGCGAGTTAAATCTTAGTTTTGTCCGTGATGTCGCCTTGGCCGACATGCAGGATATTCGATATGACGCAATCGCCAGCGGCCCCAGCGGGCCGGTTATTGTTGAGGTAAAGCGAGTAATTAGCGCTAGTGCGGCTCGTCAGGTTGCTCGTCGCGAACTTGAGCGAGCCGCACTTGTGTCACTAAAGGTTCCGGAGGAGACACTGGCTGGTGGCCGCCTGATTGTAGGCATCGTCTTCGCAAAATTTATTGAACTAGGCGAAATGCGGATGATCGAAGCTGAGCTCAACAAAGAAGCTTCGTCAACGCAATTGCCGATCAAGGTAGAGTTCCGACTGTATACCTTGGAGCAACTTCAGAGATCCAGTTCCGGCCGCGAATACATATCCTAGTGCTTGCGCGCGTAATACAAATATTGAGGTGAAATATGGCCAGCAAGATCATCAAGAACGGCACCATCGTCACGGCCGACCTGAGCTACGAAGCCGATGTCAGAATCGAGGGCGATGTCATCGTCGAGATCGGCAAGAACCTCTCCGGCGACGAGACCCTCGACGCCACAGGCTGCCTCATCATGCCCGGTGGCATCGATCCCCATACCCATCTCGAAATGCCTTTCATGGGCACTTATTCGGCCGATGATTTCGAAAGCGGCACGCGTGCGGCGCTCTCGGGCGGCACCACCATGGTCGTCGATTTCTGCCTGCCTAGCCCCGACCAGAGCCTGATGGAAGCGCTCAAGATGTGGGATAACAAGTCGGGCAAGGCTTCGACCGACTACTCCTTTCACATGGCCATCACCTGGTGGGGAGAACAAGTGTTCAACGAGATGGCAGAGGTGGTGGACCGGGGCATCACCAGCTTCAAGCACTTCATGGCCTATAAGGGCGCGCTCATGGTCAACGATGACGAGATGTTCGCTTCGTTCCAGCGTTGCGCGGCGCTCGGCGCCCTGCCGCTCGTGCATGCCGAAAATGGCGACGTCGTTGCGGCGATGACGGCAAAACTTCTGGCGGAGGGCAATAACGGGCCGGAGGCCCATGCCTATTCCCGCCCCCCGGAAGTCGAGGGTGAAGCCACCAACCGCGCCATTATGCTGGCCGACATGGCGGGCGTACCGCTTTATGTGGTCCACACCTCTTGCGAACAGGCGCACGAAGCCATCCGCCGCGCCCGGCAAAAAGGCATGCGGGTCTATGGCGAGCCGCTGATCCAGCACCTGGTGCTCGATGAGAGCGAGTATTTCAATCCCGACTGGGATCACGCCGCCCGCCGGGTCATGTCCCCGCCCTTCCGCAACAAGCAGCATCAGGATTCGCTCTGGGCTGGCTTGCAGTCGGGTTCGCTCTCCGTCGTTGCCACCGACCATTGTGCCTTCACCACCGAGCAGAAGCGCTTCGGCGTCGGCAATTTTGCGAAAATCCCCAACGGCACGGGCGGCCTCGAAGATCGCCTGCCGGTGCTCTGGACCGCCGGGGTCAATACCGGGCGCCTGACTCCCAATGAATTCGTGGCGGTGACGTCCACGAACATCGCCAAGATCCTCAACATGTATCCCAAAAAGGGTGCGGTCATGGTCGGCGCCGATGCCGATCTGGTGGTCTGGGATCCCAAGCGGAAAAAGACCATTTCGGCCAAAAACCAGCAGTCGGTGATCGACTATAATGTGTTCGAAGGCTTCGAGGTCACCGGCCTGCCGCGCTTCGTGCTGAGCCGCGGCAAGGTTTCCATCGTCGAAAGCGAGGTCAAGGCTGAGCCGGGCCATGGCAAGTTCGTCGCCCGCGAGGCGAAGAATCCTGTGAACCGGGCGCTGAGCCAGTGGAAGGACATCGTCGCCCCGCGCAAGGTCGAGCGGACGGGTATTCCGGCGACGGGGGTTTGATGAGTTTGGTTGTCGCGGATATATCCCCATCACCCGTCTCGGCCTTTGGCCGACCCTCCCACCCGGGTAAGAGAGGAACAGGAGGGCATTGGGCCCACTCTTCTCCCCCTCGCGGAAAAGGTGGCCCGAAGGGCCGGAAGATCGGGGGGCTCGCATGAGCGTCGTCTCAGCCACCAATCTCGGCCTCACCTTCCCCACCGGTGATGGTGACATCGTCGCGCTTTCCGACGTGAATTTAGCCATCGAGAAGGGCGATTTCGTCTCCTTCATCGGTCCCTCAGGCTGCGGCAAGACCACGTTTCTCCGCGCCATCGCTGATCTCGAAAAACCCACATCCGGCACGCTCACCGTCAACGGCATGAGCCCCGAACAGGCCCGCCGCAATCGGGCCTATGGCTATGTGTTCCAGGCGGCAGCGCTCTATCCCTGGCGCACCATCGAAAAGAACATCGCCCTGCCGCTTGAGATCATGGGCCATTCGGCGGCCGAGCAGGCCGAGCGCGTCCAGCGCACCATGGAACTGGTGAACCTGTCCGGCTTCGAGAAGAAATATCCCTGGCAGCTATCGGGCGGCATGCAGCAGCGCGCCTCCATCGCCCGTGCGCTGAGTTTCGACGCCGATCTCTTGCTGATGGACGAGCCCTTCGGCGCATTGGACGAGATCGTCCGCGACCACCTCAATTCCGAATTGCTCAAGCTCTGGGCGCGGACGCAGAAGACCATCTGCTTCGTCACCCACTCCATTCCCGAGGCGGTTTATTTGTCCACCCGCATCGTGGTGATGTCGCCGCGCCCCGGCCGGGTGATCGACGTTATCGACAGCACCTTGCCGAGAGAGCGCCCGCTCGACATTCGCGAAACTGCTGAATTTTTGGCGATTGCCGCTCGCGTCCGCGAGGGTTTGCGGGCTGGTCACAGCTATGACGAGGGGGCGGTGTGATGCGGGTCGGGCGACGGATTGCAGCCCTATTGCCGGTTCTGCTGCTCTTGTGCGTCCCTGCCCTCGCTCAGAAGGATCGGGGTCTGGACAAGGCCAGCGACGGACAGTTCACAGGACTGCTCGTGGTGACCGACGACCTGGATTGGTACGACATGTTCGCCCGACCGGAAGTCCCGCAGTTCTCGGGGAAGTCGCATTTTGTGCCGGGCGATTGGGGCTCGCTTGCCATCGTCTTCAGCAACGCAGAAGCGATAGACGGAAAGGCCGAAATACGATGCGACTCAGAGGCCTTCGATCCTTCAGGCTCCAGGCAAGTGGCAACAAACGAGGTTTGCTATGCCGGTCCCTATAGAGGGCCGAACATCTTGCACCCGACCCTGGTTGATCTGCGCTTCGGCATAGCCGACGATGATCCGCATGGGCCAGCTGGCTTCAAAGTGACTCTGCGCGACGCCAATTCCGATCGAGAGGTAGCGCTAGAGGTGCGCTTTACCCAAGGCGCCAAGCCATGACCCGCATCCTCCCCGTCCTCACCATTCTCCTCGCCCTCCTCGTCATCTGGTACGCCGCCGCCATTGGGATGAACGCGTCCTGGCAGGAGAGGCTCAATACCCGCGCCGACCTGGTCGATGTCCCCTTCATCACTTTTGCGCAGCAGACCTGGGCGCAGGACAAGCCTGTCCTGCCATCGCCGCATCAAGTGGTCGGAGAGATATGGAACGCCACGGTGGCGCTGGACATCAACTCCAAGCGCTCGCTGGCCTATCACGGCTGGATCACTCTATCGGCGACCCTGCTCGGCTTTGCCTTTGGCACCGCGCTCGGTGTGCTGCTGGCCGTGGCCATCATCCACAATGATGCGTCCGACCGCTCGCTGATGCCCTGGATTATCGCCAGCCAGACCATTCCTATCCTCGCCGTGGCGCCTATGGTGGTGGTGGGCCTTGGCGCGGTGGGCCTGACCGGCCTTGTGCCGAAATCGCTGATCTCAATGTATCTCAGCTTCTTCCCGGTGGTGGTCGGTATGGTCAAAGGCCTGCGCTCGCCCGAGGGTATCCAGCTCGATCTGATGCGCACCTATGACGCCAATGGCTGGCAGACTTTCTGGAAGCTGCGCTGGCCTGCCGCCATGCCGTTCCTGTTCGCTTCGATGAAGGTCGGCATCGCCATTTCGCTGATCGGCGCCGTGGTCGCCGAATTGTCCAACGCCTCGGGCGGCGGCCTCGGCGTGCGCCTGCTCACCGGCTCCTACAATGGCCAGACGGTGCAGATCTGGGCCGCCCTGTTCATCGCGGCAGGCCTGGCGGCAATTCTGGTGGCCGTGGTGGGCACAGCAGAAAAATGGGTCAATGCTCGCATGGGGGCACGGGCATGAGGCATGTTCAGGGTCGTTGGCTAGCCATTCTGGGGCTCGTATGCGTCGTGGTCGCCGCGCTGATGCCGGAACTGGTTGCAGATGGGTCAACCTATCAGCAGGGTCTGATATTCCCCATTTTCATCCTGCCCATGGCAGGGCTCTTTGCTAGCGCCATCATTGGCCTCTGGACACGCTGGGGCGTGTTTGCTGCTGGTGTCAGTGCGATCTTGATCTTTTGTTCAGGGCTGTTGCTACCGGGCACTGGAGAGACATACCAAGCCGAAGTCGGCCCTGCTTACTGGCTGTACCTTGCCGCGTTCTGGTTGCTGACGTGGAATTTCGTCGAGCGACTATCGGCCGCCATCCGGATTGGTAGGCTGCCTGAAACTGGAACGGGCTTGATCATTCCTCTGACCTTCGGTCTGACTCTCCTGATCCTCTGGGAGGCCGTCACCCGCGGCGCCAATGTGCCGCCGGTGCTGCTGCCGCCGCCATCGGCCATCTGGGCGCGGCTGACTTCGGAAGTCCCCACGCTCTGGGCCGATTTCGTGCAGACCTTCGTCAAATCCGTGCTGCCCGGCTATGCCATGGGCTGCCTTGCGGGCCTCGGCGTCGCGATCCTTGTCGACCGCTCGCCCTTCCTCAAGGCCGGCATCATGCCCATCGGCAATTTCATGTCGGCTTTGCCCATTATCGGCATCGCCCCGATCATGGTCATGTGGTTCGGTTTCGACTGGCAGTCCAAGGCCGCCGTCGTTGTTGCCATGACCTTCTTTCCCATGCTGGTCAACACGGTGGCGGGGCTCAACGCAGCCTCCGCTATCGAGCGCGACCTCATGCACACCTATGCCGCCTCCTCGTGGCAAACCCTTATGAAGTTACGGCTTCCCGCTGCGGGCCCCTTCATATTCAACGCCCTCAAGATCAACTCGACTCTGGCCTTGATCGGCGCAATCGTAGCGGAATTCTTCGGAACGCCCATTGTGGGAATGGGCTTCCGGATTTCGACCGGGGTGGGGCGTCTCGCCATCGACCTGGTCTGGGCGGAGATCGCTGTTGCGGCGGTCGCGGGGTCCGCCTTTTATGGGGTGATCGCTCTCATCGAAAGGGGCGTCACCTTCTGGCATCCGTCTGTCCGTGGTGGACGGGCGTAACAGGGAATGGGAACGTAAAAATGAAGAAGCTGATCGCAGGTCTGCTCACCGGCGCCCTGGCGCTGGGCATCGCACCGGCCTTTGCACAGGACGCGCTGACACTGCAATTGAAGTGGGTGACCCAGGCGCAGTTCGCCGGTTATCTCGTCGCCGAATCCAAGGGCTTCTATGACGAGGAAAACCTCGACATCACCATCCTGCCCGGCGGCCCCAACATCGCCCCCGAACAGGTCATTGCCGGCGGTGGCGCCGACATCATCGTCACCTGGATGGCCGCCGGCATGGCCGCCCGTGAATCGGGCGTTCCACTGGTCAATATCGCCCAGCCCTTCAAGCGTTCGGGCCTGATGATGATCTGCCCCGAAGAAACCGGCATCACCTCGGTCGCCGATTTCCCCGGTCACACCCTAGGCGTCTGGTTCTTCGGCAATGAATATCCGTTCTTTGCATGGATGAACAAGGAAGGCATCGCCACCGATGGCTCGGAAGGCGGCGTCACCGTCCTCCAGCAGAGCTTTGATATCCAGCCCATGATCCAGGGCCAGGCCGACTGCATCTCGGTCATGACCTATAATGAATATGGCCAGGCGCTCGATGCCGGCTATGGCCCCGATAACCTCACCATCTTCAACTATACCGAGATGGGCAATGACCTGCTCGAAGACGGCCTCTATGTCATGGAAGACTCGCTCTCCGATCCGGCCAAGGTCGATGCCTATACGCGCTTTGTGAAGGCCTCGATGAAGGGCTGGGCCTATGCCCTGGAAAACCCTGAGGAGGCCGCGCAGATCGTCGTCGACATGGACGATACCGGCGCCGCCACGATCGAGCACCAACTCTACATGGTGGGCGAAGTGACTAAGCTGGTCGACGCCACCGACCCGGCCCTCGACATGGAAACCTATGAGCGCACCGTGCAGGCTCTGCTCGACCAGGCGATCATTACCGCCGAGCCCGAGGGTGCCTACACGACCGTCGTCACCGACGCGCTGAAATAGGCAGCGCATACTGAACGGAGAGAGCGGGCGGGGAGCGATCCCCGCCTGCTTTTTGTTGGCTCGGGCATGACCGGATCAATATGGCGGGCTTTGCCACATTTTGGGAACGAATTGGCTCCTCTCGAAGTTGTTATGCCATTGCGTCACTCAAAAGAGGGCTTTCACATGAACTCGATCATCTACCTCGTTGGCCTTGTGGTCATTGTCCTGGCCATCCTCTCTTTCATCGGCCTGGCTTGAGCCAGTTCAGGAGGAGAACATCATGAGCATGGATTCACCGGCCGGCATCGCCGTCGTCGAAACTGAAACCCAAACCGCCGAGACGAGCTACGTCGATTGGCCCGCGATTATTGCCGGCATTGTCTTCGCCACTGCAATCTCGCTGGTGCTGATCAGCTTCGGCTCCGCAATTGGCCTTAACTTCATAGATTTCAACGCCCGAGAAGGTGCGGCGCCGGTTTTGATTGGCATTGCTGCGGCCAGCTGGTTCCTCTGGGTGCAGATATCGTCCTTCATGGCTGGCGGCTATCTCACCGGCCGCCTGCGTCGGCGCCACTATGACGCCAGTGAAGACGAAAGCGACATGCGCGATGGTGCCCATGGCCTCCTGGTCTGGGGCGGCGCCCTGATTATCGGTGCCATGCTCGCTGTCAGCGGTCTGGGAACGGCGGGAAGCATGGTTGGTTCGGCATTGTCCACGGCCACCACGGCAGCCTCCAATGCGGCCGAAGGCTCGGGGGAAATGATGGACCCCAATGCCTATTTCGTTGACACCCTGTTCCGCGCCAACACGCCTTCCGATCCGGGCGTGGCCCGCGACGAAGCAAGCCGCATTTTCGCTCGGGCAGCCCTTGAGAATGGCGCTGTTGCCGAGGAAGACCGCACCTATCTGACCAATGTCGTGGCTGCAAATACTGGCCTGGCACCAGAAGAAGCCCAAGCGCGTGTCGATCAGGTCATTGCCGATGTCGAAACCGCCCGCCAGGAAGCTATCGAAGCTGCCCGTATTGCCCGCAACACGGCCATCATCGCCGCCTTCCTCCTTGCTGCCTCTTCGCTTGTCGCCGCTATCGGCGCCTATTGGGCGGCACAGAAGGGCGGCAACCATCGCGACAAGAACGCTGCTTTCCCCAGCGTCTTCCGTCGCTTCTGATCTGAGCCAGAAAGGAGAAATGCCATGTTGGGCGGACTGTTGCTTTGGCTGATCGGCGTGCCGATCTGGTTGATTATCATCCTCTTCCTGGTCTTCTGACCAGAACAACCAAAGGCGGGGCGCAAGCCCCGCCTTTTCATTTCTATTGGTTATCGCATCAAGCCGAGTAGGCACGGGGTCACTTCCGCAGTCCTCGGATCACCGCCTCCATAGCGGCGCGATAGGCGTCCAGTTCTGCCCTGGGTGCCAGGGCCGCACGGTCGAACAGGGCACCGAGCAGTTGGGCGGTGGGTTCAACCGCCACGTTCCGCAGCACACCGGCATCCACCGCGCATTGCACGCCCTCGACCAGCGTCCTCTGCCCATAGCGCTGGTTGATGGCATCGAGCGCCTCGCGATCCAGCACCGCCGGCGCGTCGATCAGCATGATGCGTCGGCGCCCCTCGTCCTGCATGGCGGCGAGAAACCCCTCTCCACCGGTCACCAAGGCCTCAATCATGTCCGCTGGCGCTGCTGCGCCCTCGGCGACGCTTGTGATCGCTTCTGCCACGGCGCGATGCTCATCCTCTACCACGGCCTCGAACAGCGCCAATTTGTCGGCAAAGTGGTGATAAAGCGCGCCGCGCGTCACCCCGGCCGCAGCAACAATTTCCGGCGTTCCGGTTCCGGCATAACCCTTTTCGGCAAAAAGCGATCGCGCGGCCCGCAACAGCGCCATGCGCGTCGTTTCCCGCCGTTCTTCCTGCGTTCGTCTTGCCTCTTGCATACATACTGCCTGTATGTTAGTTACATGATACATGCAGTATGTATCTAACTCAGACGCATCGCAAGGAGACTAAAATGAAGTTCACCAGCATGTTTCCGCTCATCCATGTGCGCGACGTCGCGACCAGCGCCGCGTTCTATCAGAAGCATCTCGGCTTCACGCCGGTCTTTGTCAGCGACTGGTATGTGCATCTGCGCGGCCATTCCGAAGGGGTCTTCGAAATGGCGCTGATCGACTACACCCATGATTCCATCCCCGAGCCCGGCCGCCAGCCCACCAGCGGCTTCATCCTGAGTTTCTACGTCGAGGATGCCGCAGCCGAGGCCGAGCGCCTCGCCGCCCAGGGCGTCACCATTGCCCAGCCCCTGCGCGACGAGGTATTCGGCCAGCGCCACCTGATCGTCTCCGATCCCAATGGTGTCCTCATCGACATCATCACCCCCATCGATCCCGACCCGGAATGGCTGGCCGCCCAACAGGGCTAAGAGAAAGGAAGGACGAGAAAAAGAGGCACGGCGCGGCGCCGCGCCTCATTGCCGCACGACCGACCTGTGCTAGCTCTGGGTGCCCCACACCCGGAGCCTTTCATGCCCAGAACCCTTTCCGCCTTCTCCGCCAATCGGCTCGACGGTACGCCACAATCACTTGGCGAGTTCGCTGGCCATGTGGTGCTCGTCGTCAATGTCGCCAGCCATTGCGGCTTCACCCAGCAATATGAGGGCCTCGAGACGCTCTACCAGACCTATCGGGAGCGCGGCCTGGTCGTGCTGGGCTTTCCCTGCAATCAGTTCGGCGAACAGGAGCCGGGAACGGCGGACGAGATCGCCAGCTTCTGCGCCACTAACTATGGCGTCAGCTTCCCCATGTTCGAGCGTATCGATGTCAATGGAGACGCCGCTCATCCGCTGTTCGAGTGGTTGAGAGAATCCGCACTAGGCCCGCCCGGCAGCGAGGCCATCCAGTGGAACTTCACTAAGTTTCTCATCGATCGCGACGGCGCCGTGGTCGCGCGCTACGCCCCGACGACGGAACCAGCGGATATCCGTTCTGATATCGAACCGCTGCTGTAGCCCATCGCCACAGCTCTCATCACATTCATTCCGCTGTGGAACGGATTGGTGGCATTCCCGTTCATTTCGCAAGGGGCGGATACGAGCTCGCCGGCCCCGGCGTGCTCCCCTTGCCAAAAAAAAAAGGCGGCATTAGCCGCCAGTAGAAGGAATGACACAATGAAAAAGACCCTTCTGGCCTCCGTGGCCGTGATTTCGCTTGCCTTTTCGCTGCCGGCCATGGCGCAGACCAGCGGTACCGTTGATGCAAATGCTGGCGCTACCATCGGTGCTACTGGCGGCGCGGCCGGCGGTGCAACGCTCGGCTTTCTCGCTGGCGGCCCTATCGGCGCGGTGATCGGGGGCTTCGCCGGTGCGGTGATCGGCGCCGAAGCTGGCATTGAATCCTCGACCATTGAATATGTCGGGAACAATCCGGTTGAGACGGTGACCATCCAGGGTTCTCTTGACGTTGGCGCCGCAATTCCCGCCGAGGTGACTGTTTATCCGATCGAAGGCGACGACAACCATGGCTATTTCTACGCCAATGGCCGCGTCTGGATCGTGGCGCTCGACAGCAATACCGTGGTTTATTCCCCCGGCTATGTCGTGAACCAGTCCGCCGCAGACTTCGCCATCAATAACCCAGTCGATCCCATCAATGCCGAGGGCGATGTGGTTGTGGGCTATGTCCTGCCCGAGGACGTCAGCATCAACACCATCCCGGACAGCTCCTTCTACGGGTATGTCTATATCGACGGCCGCCCAGCGCTGGTGGAAAGCTCCTCGCGCACTGTGGTCTGGGTTCAGTAAACTCAGTTTCTCGCAGCAAGGCCGCCCGGACGATCGTTCGGGCGGCTTTGCTTTGTTCTACCAATGCTTTAGATTTCGCACCTGAGACAGATGCCGGCGGCTCAAAAGGCCGGTCTGTGGAGGCGTGCCGATGGCCGATATTCTTGACTATTGCGCGGATCTTGCCGAGATCAGGTTCAAGTCCGGCCAAGTCATGCTGCCCGAGGGCGAACGGCTTGGAAAGCTGCTGATCTTGATCGAGGGCCAGGTAGAAGTCGTTCGCGAACGCACCCAGGTCACCCATGTGGATGAGCCCGGCTCGATTTTCGGGGAACTGGCCGTGCTCCTCGACATGCCCCATTCGGCCACGGTCAAGGCGCTGTCGCCGGTTCGGGCCTATGAAATTCCTGACGCGCTCACCTTTCTCGATGGGCATCCCGAGATGAGCCTGCACATCGCCACCATGCTGGCCCGGAGGCTCTACTACACCACCTCCTACCTGGTGGATTTGCAGCAGCAGTCCGCCGGCAAGCGGCAGGATCTCGATCTGGTCGACCAGATTCTATCGACCCTGATCGATCCGGCCGAGACCGGCAAGAAGCGGAAATGACTGGCAAGCCATCGGTTACCATCGCCTATTGCACCCAGTGCAACTGGCTGCTGCGCTCGGCCTGGATGGCCCAGGAACTGCTCTCCACCTTCTCGACCAAACTGGATCGGGTGACACTGATCCCCGGCACCGGCGGCATCTTCGAAATTCATCTCGACGAGGAACTGCTCTGGGAGCGCAAGCGCGATGGCGGCTTCCCCGATATCCGCCTGCTCAAGCAGAAGTTGCGCGACCGTATCGACCCTGACCGGGACCTCGGTCATGTCGACCGGATCAATCTCGAACAGTAACGGGTTCTCAATTGCCCTGAGTGCATGCATGCCGAGATGGTGGAAGCCCAGCGGCACCCCATTCCCAAGGTCCACGCGCTTGGTCTAGTCTCCGGGTAAATCACTCCGGGAGACGATCAAGACATGAACATCAAATCCGCTCTTCTTGCCGGCGCCGCCATGGTGCTGGCCGCCTGGCCGGTTGCCGCTCAGGACCTGCCCGATCTCGGCGGGCGCACCATCCATGCGGTCACCGAAAATGCCTATTATCCGCTCAATTTCGCCGGCCCCGACGGGCAGGGCATCGGGCTCGAATATGATGTCATCAACGAGGTCGCCAAGCGCCTCAATGCGACGGTCGAGTGGGACCTGACCGCCTGGGACGTGATGATCGAAAGCGTGCGCACCGGCCAGTTTGACATCGGCGCCGATGGCATCACCATCACTGCCGAGCGTGAAGAGCAGGTCGATTTCACCGATCCCTTCATCACCGTCGAGCAATATTTTCTGGTCCGTGCCGACGAAGAACGCATCACAGGACCGGGAAGCTTTGCCGAAAACACCGACCTCTTGTTCGGCGCCCAGGCCGGCACCTCCTCCTTCTACACCGCCATCTATGATGTGCTCGATGGCGACGAGGCCAATCCCCGTGTCAAAACCTTCGACAGCTTTGGTGCTGCCGTGCAGGCGGTCAAGGCCGGCGACGTCGATGCGGTGATCGCTGACCAGGCCGCTTCGGCCGGCTATATCGGCGCCGATCCCGGGGCCTTCAAGCAGGCCGGCGATGCCATTAAGTCCGACCCCTTCGGCTTCATCCTCACCCCCGGCTCGGATCTCGTAGAACCCGTCAATGCCGCCTTGGCTGCAATGAAGACCGACGGCTGGCTCGACGAACGCATCAATTACTGGTTCTTCGAATACGCGGCGGAGTAATCCGCTGACCACTGAGAGCGGTCTCACTCCACCCTTGAACCCTCCCCTTTGCGTGAGGGTTCAAGCGTGGGGGTTCCGGCCCATCCGCCACGCCGACGCCAGCGTTTAGACCGCCCATGACCTATCGCCCCCGCCCGCCATCGCTCCTCTCCCGCATGCCCTGGTGGCTGCTGGCCATTGGACTGCTGTTCGTGCTCGGCTTCTGGGCGATCAGCGCCGATGGCACTTATTCGTCTATTTTCCGCACCCTTTCGGGCGGCGTCGTCACCACGCTCTGGGTGACGATATTCGCCTTCGGCGCTGCAACCATTCTGGGGCTGCTGGTGGCGCTGGCGCGCACCTCGGGCAATCGAATGCTGCGCGAACTGGCGACCTTTTATATCGAGATCATCCGCGGCATCCCCATCCTGGTCTTTCTCTTCTACATCGCCTTCGTCGCCGCCCCGGCCATGGTGGCGGGTTTCAACTGGCTCCTGTCGCCCTTGATCGGCATAGGCTGGATTGAACCGGCGACAGTGCGCGGCTTCGATTTCGTTTGGCGTGCCATCTTCGCGCTCACCGTCTGCTATTCGGCTTTTATCGCCGAGATTTTTCGCGCCGGCATCGAGGCGGTGAGCCGTGGTCAGATCGAGGCGGCCCGTTCGCTTGGCCTTTCCCGCTGGCGCTGCTTCCGCCTTGTCATCTTCCCGCAGGCCTTGCGCACCATCCTGCCCCCGCTGGGCAATGATTTCGTATCCATGGTCAAGGATTCGGCGCTGGTGTCGGCCCTGGGGGTGCAGGACATCACTCAATTGGGCAAGCTCTCGGCCTCCTCGAGCTTCCTGTTCTTCGAGACCTATAATGTCGTCGCCTTCCTCTATCTCACCATGACCATCTCGCTCTCGCTGCTGGTGCGCTGGCTGGAAAAGGCGATGGATGGAAAAGTGGTGCGGTAGCCCTTCTTCCTCGCCACCATGTATGCTGCGTTCCTTCGCCTCCCTCTCTGCAAGGCGGGGGGCGCGACGTCGCGGCTTGCTCAATGACCTTGCACCGGGCCGCCCTCCACCCCATCTTCGACCCACCACTCCGGAGGACCCCATGCATCCCATCGCCCGCCTTGCCATCGTCGCTGTCGCCGCCATCTCGCTTGCTGCCTGTGGCAATCGCAACGAGGTGGGCAATGTCGGGGTCGACTGGACCGGCAATGACATTTCCATCGAGGCCGTGGCCGATCCCGATGTCGACGGCGTGGTGTGCCATCTCTCCTTCTTCAACCGCTCCTTCATTGATCGCATCAGCCAGGGCAACTGGTTCGAGGACCCTTCCTACTCGGCGCTCGATTGCTCGGCCGTGGGACCAATTACGGTGGGCGATATTTCCATGCGCGGCGGCGGCGAGGAAATCTTCCAGCAGGGCCGCTCGCTGATCTGGAAGTCGCTGCGCGTGACCCGCATCTATGACAGCGCCAATAATGCGCTGATCTACCTGGCTCATGCCCGCCAGATCCAGCAGGGTTCGGGCAAGATGAGCCTCTCGGTGGTGCCGCTCAACGGCCTTGGTGTCACCTGGGAGAACGGCGCGCCGGCCTCCCAGCCGATGCAGGGGTCGGTCATGGTTGTAGGCGAGTAATCGGCGCTGTTCTGAGCTGCCCCACCTCGCCGCAAAGCCTTGCCGCACTCGGCCCCAACTAGGCAAAGCGTTTCCGCTTATGCCGCTTCAAGCGGCGGGTGCGTGCACGATATTCTTCAATCTACAAACAGTGGACCCGCGAGCAGCGGGCAAAGGAAGACAAAAATGGCAATCCTGATCGGAGATACCGCTCCAGATTTCACCCTCGCCTCCACCGAGGGCTCCATCCACTTCCACGATTTTATCGAGGGCTCATGGGCCGTGCTGTTCAGCCACCCCAAGAACTTCACCCCGGTCTGCACGACCGAACTGGGCTACACCGCCAAGCTCAAGGATGAGTTCGCAAAGCGCGGCGTCAAGGTGCTGGGCCTGTCGGTCGACAAGCTTGAGGACCACGCCGGCTGGGCCAAGGACATCGAGGAAACGCAGGGGTCGGCCCTCAATTTCCCGCTTCTGGCTGATACCGAGGGTGAGGTCGCGCGCAAATACGACATGATCCACCCCAATGCCGACAACACGCTGACTGTGCGTTCGCTCTTCGTCATCGGGCCGGACAAGAAGGTGAAGCTCAAGATCGAATACCCGGCCTCCACCGGCCGCAATTTCGATGAGATCCTGCGCGTCATCGACAGTCTGCAACTGACTGCCAAGCACCAGGTCGCGACCCCGGTGAACTGGAAGAACGGCGAGGACGTCATCATCGTCCCGGCCGTGACCAATGAGGCGGCCAAGGCCAAGTATCCCGAGGGCTGGAAGGAACTGAAGCCCTATCTTCGAATTGTGCCACAGCCGCAGGACTGATCCCCCGGCACTCCGTTTCTCCCTGACCAACTTGAGGGCGATGGCACCACCATCGCCTTTTTCTTTGTCGAGTGGGGTATGTTGGTGCCACATTCGTGCCGCATTGCGCCCCGCCAGACCGTCCCCTCGGTTGTCCTTCCCGGCTTGCAAGGCGGCAAATGTGCCGGATTGAGACGGTTTGCAGGAACCGTTGCGCATGGGCCACACCGAGCAAATCGGTTCCCCGATGTGTCGCATACCGGTGGGAGAAAGGCGCTTCTCACCAGAGATCATGGATTCAATTTCTACAGTTTTCCGATTGAGGCGGAGTGCGTTCGTTAGCGGGCGCGAAAATCCGTGCTCTTCTTGCCGCAGATTGGACCTCGAAATCCGACATCCGGCGGCTCGCCAATATTCGGTCCGCAACTGCCCTTATTGAAGCGTCATCGACAACTTCAGTGAGCCTCTAGACCATTGACCAATAAAGCCGTTCTCGCCGCCGCATCGGCCGCAGCCCTCCTCCTTTTATCTCCTGCAGCCTATGCCCAATGTGGCGGCGCCTCCTGGTACGGTCCCGGATTTCACGGCAAGACCGCAGCATCCGGGCAGACCTTTGACCAGAACGCCATGACCGCGGCGCACCGGACCCTTCCCTTCGGCACCCAGGTTGAAGTGACCGATCAGAGCACCGGCAAGAAAGTTCAGGTCACCATCAACGACCGTGGTCCTTTCCACGGCAAGCGTATCATTGACCTGTCCAAGGGCGCCGCAGCGGCCCTGGGCTTCCAGAACAAGGGCGTGACTTCAGTCTGCATCGCGCAGCGCTAGGTCAACCCCGTCTGCAAGATTAAAGGGCCGCCCGGCAACCGGGCGGCCCTTGTCATGCCGGCTCGATTTCGGAGGCGAGCACCGCCGCGATCTCGGCCATCACCGCTGCCGGCAGCGGCCCCTTGTCCAGCGCGCCCAGATTGTCGCGCACCTGCGCCTCGGTCTTGAAGCCGGGAATGGGGAAGGTGTGCGGCGACCGCGCCAGGATCCACCCGAGCGCGCCCTGGGCCGGACTCCGCCCGCCGCTGGTCAGCAGGTCCCGCAGCGCTTCGAGCCGCGCCAGCGCTTCGGGCGTCGGTACCCCGTCCTTGAAATGCTTGACCCAGCCATGTCCAGCCCCGCGCACATCGCCATTGCCGAAGCGGATGTCGGCGCTGAACTTGCCCGAGAGCAGGCCCATGGCCAGCGGCGAACGGTTGAGACTGGCCAGCCCCGCCTCGGCGCAGAGCGCGAGCATGTCCGGCCCGTCATGGAACACATTGAGCTCCTGCTGCACGGCGGCAAAATGCGGGAATTTCAGCATGCGCCGCGCCGCCTTCGCATCATCCGTGCTCCAGCCCCAGGCGCCGATGCGCCCCGCCTTCGCTAGCCTCTCCAGTGCTTCCCCTGCTGCGTCGGCTTGCGCCTCGGTCAGTTCGCCCGGATGGATCTGGTAGAGATCGATACAATCGGTGCCCAGTCGCCTGAGCGATTGCGCATTGGCCCAGTCTATGTAAGCGGGCGTCACATCAATGCCCAGCAGGGCCCGCGTGCTTGCGTCATAGGTAAATCCGAACTTGGTGGCGATGATCACCTCGCTCCGCCGCCCCTTGATTGCCGCCCCGATCACCTCCTCGCTATGACCGGTGCCATAGGCATCGGCGCTGTCGATCAGGCTCGCCCCGAGGTCGAGGCCGATCTGGATGGCGCGGATCGATTGGGCATCGTCCACCTCGCCCCAGCCATCATTGCGGCCATCAAGGGTAAAGTGCCCACCAATGGCCCAGCAGCCGAGGCCAATGGGCGCTGCGGTCCGGCCGGTCCGGCCCAGGTAGCGCCCTTGTATGCGTTCGGTGCTCATTTGCGATCTCCCTCGATATTGAGCCTGGCGACAAAGTCGTCGATTTGGTCGCGCTCAATGCCCATGTCGGCGAGGATCCTCGTGTCGAGCATGGACAGCTTGCGGCGGGTCACATTGCGCATGTGCCAGTCATGCAGCCGGCGAGTCAGGGGTTCGAACATGGTGTCGTCTCCTCGTTTGATTGGCATGCAAAAACCAGGCTGCAAACGCTTGGCGTTCGCATTGCAATTTTGGCGCTACATGGCCAGTTGCGAGGCCACGTCCAGGCCTCGTCGCAACCTTTATTGCGTAGGCCCAGTGACCTGCGCTACGGTCGAGAACGCAATACACTTTGCAGGAATGAAAAATGGATTTTTCCTGGGATGATCTGCGCCTGTTTCTCGATGTCGCGCGGTTGGGCGGGCTGACTGCCGCGACCCAGACTACGGGCCTCTCGGCGGCGACCCTGGGGCGCCGGGTGACAGCGCTGGAGCATCAGGTGGGTGAGCCGCTTTTCCTGCGCAGCCAGACCGGCTATCGCCTGACCCCATCGGGCGAGGAGTTGCTGCTGCGGGCCGAGGAGGTGGAGGCGGCCATGCTCTCGCTCAAGCGCTGGAAGGACGGTGCCATTGGTGAGCGGGTGGTGCGCGTCTCAGCGGGGCCCTGGACCTCGGCCTTCCTCGCCCGCCACATCGCCAGCATCTGGACCGCCGCCGACCGCTTCGCGCTCGAACTGGTCACCGCCAGCCACAAGGTCGATATCGGCCGCCGACACGCCGATATCGGCCTCAGGAACCAGCGCCCCACCGAGCAATGGCTGGCCGGGCGGCTTGTTGGCAAGGTGGCCTACGGGCTCTACGCCCGCCCTGAATTGATCAGCGGCGTGGCCGCTGGCTATTTCGTCGGCGTAGCGGGGGAGGGTAGCCAGACCCAGTCGGCCCGCTGGCTCCATGCCCGCCATGGCGACCGCGTCGCGACCCGCGGCAATGATGCCATGAGCGTGCTCGAACTCGTGGCGGCCGGGGCCGGCATATCGGTCTTCCCCTGCTTTGTGGGCGATAGCGATCCGCGTATTGCCCGCATGGCGGGCGTGATCCCGGAACTGGAAACCGAGCAATGGCTGGTCTGCCACCATGAGGAACGCCACGCCCCCGCCGTCCGCCTCGTCACAGACCGCATCGCCGCCCTCATGCGCGAACATGCGCCGCTCTTTCGAGGCGAGGCGCGCCAGAATAAATAGTGTCCGTAGAAAATATCTTGCATTAGCGCTATGTTAGTAGCTTGCGACCAGTATTCCAGCTGGACGCAGTAATATTGGCGGCGATGCAATGCGCGCATACGCTTATGTCGTGGGCCCCGAAAGCGGGCCGGGAGCGGCACTTCTGGATATGGCTCGGGGACTCGGCTTTGGCGGGGTCGCTCCCTTTTCGACCATTGCCCAGGCTGAGCGACAGGCCCAGTCGACGCCGCTCTGTTATTTCCTGTTCGCCGCCACCGACGATCTTGGCTCGCTACGCGGCGTGGCCGATGCGGTACGGTTCAGCACTGCACGGCGACTGCGCTTTTCGCCGCTGATCTATTTCGCCGAGAGCCCCTCGGTCGAGATCATCAATGCCTGTCTCAATATGGGGTTTGACGACATCATCACCATGCCCTTCACCCGCAAGCGGGTGCTGGAACGGGTGTCGCGCCAGGTCGGACAGAACTTCGTCTATTACGAGACACCCAACTATTTCGGGCCGGATCGGCGAGGGCGCAATGGCCAGCAGGCTGCGTCCCATGACAATCGCAAGGGCGGTCAGTTCCGGCGTCTCGAAATCGTGCGTAACCTGATGACCGGCGTCAATGTAGTCCGCGACGACCATTTTGCGCCGGCTGCCGTGTGACCCGAATGCAATCGTTGCAATAAACCATTCTGCGTCTCCTGCAGGTCTATTCTCAGCCCTGCGGAAATGGCCTAGCTTAGCCTATCGATCTTTCTTGAGCACTTTACCAAAATGCGATTCGGCCTTGCGCTGCCGCCCCAGATCAAGGTCTTCGGGGCCTTCTTTGTTTATTCCTTCTGCATGGGGTCAATGTTTCCCCGCCTTCCCGACATCCAGGAAGCCATGGGCGTGGGCGAGGGGCAGCTTGGCCTGGCGCTGATCGGCTCGGCTGTCGGCACGCTGATTTCGCTGACCTTTGCCGGGCGCTTTATCGAGGTCATGGGCTATCGGCGCGTGCTGCTCGCCGCCATTCCCCTGCTCTCGGTACTCTATGCGCTCTCCATGTGGGCGCAAGGGCCCCTGATGTTCTTCCTGCTGCTGGTGCCGGTGGGCCTCACCATTGGCTGCATCGAGATCATTATCAATATCGAGGCTGACCGGGTCGAACACGCCATCGGCCGGCGCATCATGAGCCGCGCCCACGCGTTCTGGAGTCTTGGCTTTTTCTCCGCCGGCATGGTGGGCGCCTTCATCGCCCAGACCGGCCTCGCCCCCCAATGGCACCTGCTCATCATGATCCCGGTCGTGCTGGTGGCGACCCTCGTCGTGCTGGGACAGTTCCAGCCTGCCGCTCATCGCACCGGCTCCAGCACCGACGAGACACCGCGCCTGGCCAAGCCGACCCTCACCATCATGATGCTGGTGGGCGTCTGCCTGTCGGCCATGCTGATGGAAGGCGCCGGTATCGACTGGTCGGCCATCTATATGCACGACATCTTCCAGGCCGAACCTTTCTGGGCGGGCTTTGCTGTGGCGGTCGTCGCCGGCTCGCAGGCCTTTGCCCGCTTCTTCGCCGATGGCTTTGTCGAGCGCTACAATCCGGTCAAGGTGGCGCGGGTGCTGCTGACCATTCTGGGGCTGGGCGTCATCATCGTCTTCTTCGCGCCTGTCGCCTGGTCGGCCTATCTCGGCTTTGCTCTGATTGGCATCGGTTCCAGCGCCCTGTTCCCGCTGGCCATGTCGGCTGCCGCCCAGCAGACCGACCGCCCCGCAGCCATCAACGTGGCGGCGCTGGCGCAATTCTCCTTCACCGCCTTCCTCCTCGGGCCGCCGCTGCTGGGTTATGTCGCCGAGCATTTCGGCATCCAGTGGACCTTCGGCGTCGGCCTGCCGCTTGTGGCCCTGGGCATTGTCACCGCTCAGGTGCTGGCGCCCCGTCCCGTGACCCGGCTCGTGACGCCATGATCGCGCCCCAGCACCGCATCTATGCCTGCTTCTTCTCCTTCGCGGTGGCCACGGGCGCGCTGATGGCGCGCCTGCCCGAAATCCAGACCCATCTCGGCGTTTCCGAGGGGCAGTTGGGACTCACCATGATCGGCATGGCCATCGGCTCGCTGATCTCGCTGACCGCCGGGGCACCCATCGTCGAAAGGCTGGGTTTCCGCACCACCGCCTTCATTTCCACGCTGGGTCCGGCCATCCTCTTTGCTACCATCCCCTGGCTGCCGGCCGCGCCGGCCGTCTTTGCGGTGCTGGTCCTGGTCGGGCTATTGGCGGGGGCGCTGGAGATCAATCTCAACCTCGAGATCGACCGGCTCGAAACGCTCACCGGCAAGCGCTACATGAACCGGGCCCATGGCTTCTGGAGCGTCGGCTTCTTCTTCACGGCGCTCTTCGGCGCCATGATTCGCCAGTCCGGCCTGTCTGCGGGCCTCCATCTGGCGCTCGTCGCCCTCATCATCGTGCTGGTCGCCGGCTATCTGATCTATGGCGCCACCAACACGCCCAAGACAGCACGCAGCCAGACCGAAGTGGGCGGGCACACATTCGCCTTCCCCAATGTCGGCCTCCTGCCGCTTTGTCTCATCGGCTTTGCGGCCTTCCTCGTCGAGGGGGCGGGCATCGACTGGTCGGCCATCTATATGCGCGATGTCTTTGCCGTGGAGCCAATTGTTGGCGGTATGGGGCTGACACTTTTCGCGTTTTTCATGGCCCTGATGCGCCTGACCGCCGACCCCATCGTCGCCCGCTATGGGTCGCGCAATGTCGCCATGGTCATGCTGGGTTCGGCCAGCCTCGGTGCGCTGCTGGTCGGCATCGCGCCCGGGCCCGAACTGGCGCTGGCCGGTTTTGCGCTGATGGGCGCGGGCTGCTCGGCGGTCTATCCGCTCGCCGTGTCCGCCGCAGCTCAACGCACCGACCGGCCGGCAGCGGTCAATGTGGCGGCCATCGGTCAGGTGAGCGTGGTTGTCTTCTTCCTTGCCCCGCCGCTGCTCGGCTTCGTGGCCGAATTCATCGACATCCGCGCCTCCTATCTGGTCTGCCTGCCCTTGCTGCTGGCGGGCCTCTGGGCATCGAGTTTTGCGCTTGGCACAAAAAGGGTGGAAACTCCATTGGGCCTGCCACCCGAACCGCTCGGACCCAATGGCTGAGGAACTGCCGCCCCAGGATTTGCCGCCCATTGTCGACCTGCGCCAGTCGGCCACGGCCCTGCGCGTGCAGCGCGGCGTCATGCGCATGCTGCGCGAGCGGCACGACATGGCCTGCTACGCCGAAGTGCCTTTGGCCAATGGCCGCCGCGCCGATGTGTTGGCCGTGGGGCCAAAGGGCGAAATCTGGATCATCGAGATCAAATCGAGCCTCATCGATTTCCAGGTCGATCGCAAATGGCCCGAATACCGCGAATTTTCCGACAGGTTCTTCTTTGCCAAGCCTCCTGAGCTCGACGCGGAAATCTTCCCCCAGAGCGAGGGCCTGATCGTTGCCGATGGGCATGACGGCGCCATCCTGCGCGACAGCCCGGACACGCCGCTCGCCCCCGCCCGCCGCAAGGCGCTGATGCTCAAGCTCGCGCGTCTCGGCGCCGACCGCATCCACGTGCTGATGGACCCGGGGCCCCGCATCTGATCCAATCTTTCCCCCGTGCCAACAATGGCTTAGACCCGTCTCATGCTTTCCACCCATTGGCGCATCGTTGCGCTGTTCTTCGTTCATGCCCTGGCCATCGGTGCCGTCCAGACCCGTATCCCCGACCTGCAGGTGCTCAACAAACTGTCCGAAGCGCAGCTCGGCCTGGTGTTGATGGGGCAGCCGCTGGGCGGGCTGCCCATGTTTCTGGTCTCGAGCGCCATCATCGAACGCGTGGGGCCGCGCAAGGTCATCCTGTGGTTCCTGCCGGTGGTCATTGCTACTTCGGCTCTGGCCGGGATCCTGCTGCATCCATTGGCACTGTTCGCCATGCTGGCGCTCAACGGGGTCGGCTTCGCGCTCACCAATATCGCAATCAATGTCGAGGCCGACCGCATCGAGGCCGCCAGTGGCGGGCGGATCATGAACAGCTGCCACGGCATCTGGAGCCTGGGGTTTTTAGCCACTGCCCTGATCGGAGCGGCTATGCGCGGGTTGAACATACCGCCCGCCTGGCATCTGGGCCTGCTTGCCCCGCTGCTGATTGCCCTATTGATGGCGATTGTCCTTCCCATGTCGGTCACGGCGCCGCGGGCCCATACGGCCGCAGTCGTCCGCCGGTTCGCCCTGCCTACCCTGGCCACGTTGGGCCTGGTGGCGTTCGGCCTGGGCGCCGGTCTCACCGAAGGGGCGGCGCGTGCCTGGTCCATTATCTATCTGCGCGACACATTCGATGTAGCGCCCTGGGTGCAGTCGCTGGCCCTCCCAGCCTTGGTCGCTGCCATGGCCGTGGGACGGCTCAGGGCCGACCAGGTGCTGGACAGGTTCGGCCCGGTGAGGGTGGCGCGCATCCTGGCCGCCATCGCGATAACGGGTCTGCTGCTGATCGCAGTGGCGCCCTATGCGTGGATCGGGCTGTTTGCTTTCGTCCTGGTCGGTGTCGGCATCTGCGTCCTCTACCCGCTGATGCTTTCGGCTGCGGCGCGTCAGGGGGATCGTCCTGCCTCGCAGAACGTGGCGGCCGCTACCCTGGTTTTCCAGTTGGTCAATCTGGGCGCCCCCGTATTGATCGGTGCCGTGGCGGAGGGCTTTGGCGTGCGCATGGCTTTCGCCATGCTTATCCCGCTGCTGGTGCTGACCTTTGTCATGGCCGGGCAGTTGTGCCCTAGAGGTTGAACACCCGTCGCGCCTGGAACTGGCCGAATTGCACCGAGCCGGTGGCCAGCACCTTGCCCTTGAAGCTGACCCAGCATTCATCCATCGAGACGGGCGCCCCGGCCCCGGTCAGCAAGACGGCATTGCCATGGCTGACCGCATTGGCCTGACCGGCATCGAGTCGGATTTCGGGCACCCCGGCCAGCCCGGCCGAGACCGGCTTGAGCAATCCGTCGCGCATTTCACCCGCCTCTGCGGCCTCGAACTGTTCCAGCGTAACGGCATCCGCATCGGTGAAGGGGCCCACGGCCGCGCGATGCAGCCGCGTCACATGCCCCACGGTCCCGAGCGCGACCGCAATGTCCCGCGCCAGCGAGCGCACATAGGTGCCCTTGCCGCAGGTGACTTCCAACACACTCTCATCGGCGCCATGCTCGATCAGTCCGATACCGTCGATATCCACCGGTCGTTCGGCCAGTTCCACCGTCTCGCCGGCGCGCGCCAGATCATAGGCCCGTTCGCCATCCACCTTGATGGCGGAAAAGGCCGGTGGACGCTGCAGAATGGTGCCGGTAAAGCGCGGCAGCACGGCTTCGAGCGCCGCGCGCTCCGGCCGCACCTCGGAGGTGGCGACGACCTCGCCCTCGGTGTCGTCGGTATTGGTCGCGCGGCCCCAGCCAATGGCGAAGCGATAGACCTTGATGCCGTCCTGCACCTGCGGCACGGCCTTGGTGGCCTCGCCCACGGCAATGGGCAAAATGCCCGTCGCCAGCGGGTCAAGCGTTCCGGCATGGCCCGCCTTGGCGGCCGAGAGCAGCCAGCGCACCTTGCCCACCGCCTGGGTGGAGGTGAAATCAAATGGCTTGTTGAGCACGACCCATCCGGAGATGGCGCGCTTCTTGGATCGGGGCTGGCTCAAAATCAGTCTTCGCTGGTTTCGTCGGAATCGGCGTCGAGGTCGCGCTTGACCTTGTCGGAGCGCAGCAGCGCATCAATGCGGCCCGCCTCCTCGAAAGTGTCGTCCACGAAGAAGCGCACTTCCGGGGCATATTTGAGGTTGATTAGCGGTGCAACGCGGCCGCGGATGAATTTGCGGTGGCGGTTGAGCGCCTCCACGATCTCATCGGCATGGCTGCCGCCCAGCGGCATCACATAGGCATTGGCGATCTTGAGGTCGGGCGTCATGCGCACTTCGGGCACGGTGACCACCGCGCCGGCAAGAGCCTCGTCCTCGATGTCACCGCGGGCAAACATGGCCGCCAGGGCATGGCGCACCAGTTCCCCGACGCGCAGCATGCGCTGGCTCGGGCCAGCGGGCTTGTTGTCTTTTTTCATGGGCATGCGGATTAGGCCCTCCCGGGTCTGCCGTCAATCCGCTGTCGTGAGGCTTACCTCGGTCTGCAAGCGGGCCAAATGGCTCTCGACCACATCCGCATCTACAGGCCAGCTGGCCGGGTCGGCCGCGTCGAACGCCTCGCCGCGCCATTCCTGGTACACCATGCCCAGCCCAACATCGGATTTGTAGAAGCCCATCACCATCACCTCGCCCTGGCCGGCGAAGTCGGCAAAGCTGTCGAGATAGGCGCCGCAGACATAGCCCATCGGGGGCAGCACATCGCCACTATCCGGCTCGAGCTGGAACAGCGCCACCGCCTCGGGCTGGCAGGATCGAGCATAGACATTGATCACCACCGAGCGGAAGTCGGACAATGACATGCCCGCTTGGTTGGAAACCCGCGCGCCATAAAGCCTGGTCCAGAAAGCCTCGCCTTCGCCCCGCGGATAGATTTCGAGATGCGCCTGCCCGCTCTCCTCGAGAAACCGGGTTGAAACCTCACTGGAAAGCACGTCGAGGTCGCTGCCCGCGCTCACCCAGTCCGGCGGCGGCAGGATCAGCTTCTGGCCCATGGTTTCCAGCACCAGCGCACCATCCTGGCTGGTGAAGGGCAGGGCCGCTGTTTCCTGCGCCATGGAAGGGCACGTCGCCAGGATTAGGGCGGCCATCGGGGCCAGCGCGCGGTTCATCAAGGCCACGGGGTTCTCCTGACACCCGAAAACAAAAATCAGTGTCGCTGGCGCAAGCCCCTCAGCCGCGTCGACAGGGTGACGATTAGGGGGCAAGCCGGAGGCGTGCAAGGGCCGCGGGCTGCGTATTGTCAAAACACCGCCCGGTTGCGGGTTTGCTGCAACACTCAAAGCCCTGGTCTATCCCCGAGCGGAGCGCGGCAGCGGGTTTTCCGGCAGCAGCCGGTGCGGCGGCTGGTGGCCATCCATGAAAGCGCGGATATTGACGATAACCGCTTCGCCCATCTCGACCCTGGCTTCCATGGTTGCCGAAGCCATATGTGCCGTCAGCACGACATCATTGGTTTCTGCCAGCGCCAGCAGGCGCGGATTGATACCATTGCGGTTCTCGAACACGTCGAGGGCGGCGCCCGCCAGGTGCCCGCTTTCCAGCCGCTCGATCAGCGCCATCTCGTCGATCAGTTCGGGCCGGCTGACATTGATCACATAGGAACCCGGCTTCATCGCATCGAGCCGCGCTGCCGAAAGGATATGGTGGGTTTCGCGGGTCAGCGGCGTGTGCAGCGAGACAATGTCCACGGCCGCCAGCATGGCGTCCAGATCATGCCAATACTGGGCCTCAAGCGGCGTCTCCACCGCTGGTGGCCGCCGATTGCGCGAATAATAGTGGATATTGAGGCCAAAGGCGCGGGCCCGTTGCGCCACGGCGGTGCCAATCCGGCCCATGCCGACAACGCCCAGCGCCTTGCCGCGCAACCGGTGGCCCAGCATCGAGGTGGGCGACCAGCCGGCCCAGGCCCGGTCGCGCAGCAGCATCTGCGTGCCTTCCACCAGCCGGCGCGGCAGTGCCAGCATCAGGGCGGTGGCCATGTCCGCCGTATCTTCGGTCAGCACCGAGGGCGTATTGGTCACGGTCAGCCCGGCCGCCCAGGCGGCATCGAGATCAATATTGTCCACCCCATTGCCGAACTGGGCGATCAGCCGCACGCTGGGCGGCAGGCGGGTGATCAAGTCGGCATCGATGCGGTCGGTGATGGTGGACACCAGCACATCCTTGCCGATGAGCCCAGCCAGGATGTCGTCGCTGGTTAGCGCCAGGTCGGCATCGTTGACATCGGTTTCGAACAGAGTTGCCATGCGTGCTTCAATGCTCGCCGGCAGGCGCCTGGTCACCAGGATCTTGGGTTTGTGCGATGTCATGCGTACCATTGAAGGGCCGATGGAACCGGCGAACCTGCCGCCTTCAGCGACCATTAAGGATATTTTGCTAGTGATAGGGCAAATCCAACCCGTCTGCAAAGTGATGTTGTTTGTGCCAGCCTTCACCGGCCGCCTTCGCGCCTTTCTCCTGATCCTTCTGGCTCTTTGCGCCAGTCCTGCTGCTATGCTCCCGGCCCTCGCGCAGGACAATCCCAGCGGCCTGCCTTTGCCCCGCTTCGTCACCACGCGCTCCCATCCCATCAATGTGCGCGTGGGTCCGGGCACGCGCTACGAAATCGCCTGGAACTACACGGTTTCCGGCGTGCCGGTGGAGATCATTCAGGAATTCGATACCTGGCGGAAGATTCGCGATGTCGATGGCGACGAGGGCTGGGTGCACCAGAGCCTGCTCTCGGGCAATCGCGCCGGGTTCGCTACCCCGCTGATGGCCAATGGCGAGGTCATCATGTATGCCGACAGGTCCACCGATGCGGCCGCGCGGGCGCGCCTCTCGGCGGGCCTGCGCGTCAGCATCAGCGAATGCGACGGCAATTGGTGCAATGTCCTGGCCAGGCAGAACGGCACGAGCCAGACCTGGTCCGGCTACATATCCCAGGAACAGCTCTGGGGCGTTTATCCCGGCGAAGTGTTCGACTAATCTCCTGCAGCCAACTCGGCCAGGATATTGCTGCGCTCCCGCTCGCGCCGCACTGTGTCATCGCGCCTCGGGCAGGACGCGCAATAGCGCTCGGGAAAAGCCAGGTAATCGAGGCAACATCCCTTGCGGGCCATGATCGCCACCTGACGCCCATCCCCAAGGTCCAGCACCTCCAGCTCGCCCTGTCCGTTCAGGCCCATCGCCTCCAGCCATAACCCGCAATAGCGGTGCTGGTCGGCGATGCTGATATCGGACCGAAAATGTCTCAGGCGCACCATGAGCCCCAGCATGCGGTCGGCCAGCAGGCGCAGTGCCGTCAGCCTTTTGAGCCGGGTGACGCCGTTGATCTCGCCCAGCAAAGCATCGCCCATGACCCGCAGGTCGCGCCCGGCGGTTGCGATCAGGCTCTCCACATCGCCCTGCATCTGCGGACCGGCGCGCAGCCTGTAACCATCGACATCCAGGTTCTGGCGCGATTGCGACAGCGTATGTATGGCTGGTAGGGCGCCATGCACATGCACCGCTATCACGGCCAGATAGGCCGGCTGCCAGGTCAGGTTCGTCCACAACCGTACCGCGTAGAAGGGCTGCCCCGCCTGCGGATAAGCCGCTGCGAGCCGCCCATAAAGCGTTTTTAGGAATTCCCGATTATCTTGGCCGGGCGTATGCCAGCCCGGCAAATGATCGCCCGGCGCGCCCTTGAGAAATCCCGTGGCCGCAGCCGCATTGGCGATGAACCGCGTCAGCGCGGCATCGTCCTCGTTCTGGGCGAACAGATAGTTTCTCACTTTCAAGGCAGCTCTCTCGCTTTCGGGTCTCTCCTATCTGCTTCACTCGCGCCAGAAAAGACGTCTCCCGGCTTGGGGTTTGTGCGTAGCCCTGCCCGCAATACCACCAATGCCCCGCTTTACCAGCCAAAGGATCGACCGGGCGCAAGCTGCAACAGACCAGATCATTCGCCCGGAGGCTCGAATGCGAGGGCTGCGCGACCGCTTCTTTACGCATCAGGGTGGCACCGCCGTCATTGAATTTGCGATTCTGACCCCGGTCTATTTGCTGATGCTCACCGGCATGCTGGCCTATGGCATCTATTTCGGCGCCGCCCACGCGCTTCAGCAATTGGCGGCCGACGCGGCGCGCACCGCCATAGCGGGGCTGGACCAGGCGGAGCGCAACCTCCTGGTCGAAGATTTTCTCTCCCGCAACGGCGCGGCCTATATGCTTATCGATCCGGCGCGTCTGGTTCACGCCATCGGCGACAGCCCCTCAGACCCCAACCAATATGTGGTCAGCCTCAGCTATGACGCGACGCTCCTGCCGATCTGGAATCTCTATCCACCGCTCCCCCTGCCCAGTTCGACCATCGCCTATGGCGCCACCATCAGGCGAGGCGGCATATGAATTGGCCGGAATTTCGCCGCGATGAGCGCGGCAATATGGCGGTGTTGTTCGCCTTCGGCTTCGCGGTGTCGGCCGTGGTCTCGGCCGTGGCGGTAGATGCGGCCGCACTTTATCACGAGCGCCGGCTGATGCAGGCCGGAGTCGACCTGGCTTCTATTTCGGCGGCGGCCGATCCCTCCCGCGCCGTCGAGATCGCCCAGTCCGTGCTGGCCGGAGCGCGGCTCCTTGCCCCGGCCAGCACGGACGGGCTGACTGTGATCACTGGCCATTACGACAAGACCGCCCCCGATATCGCCAGCCGCTTCGCACCCCATGCCCTGCCGCTCAATGCCGTGGCGGTGACCCTGGAACGTCCCGGCACCCTGCACTTTGCCGCCGGCTTCGCCCCGGTGCCCGCCATCAGCGCCACCGGCGTGGCCGCCGTCACTCCCGAAGTTTCGTTTTCTGTTGGCTCGCGCCTTGCCAGTCTCCATGGCGGCCTCGCCAATGCGGTGCTCTCCGATCTTCTGGGCACCAGTGTTTCGCTCTCGGTGGCCGATTATGCCGCGCTGGCCGACGCCCGCGTCAATGCCCTGACTTTTCTCGATGTCCTGGCCCTGCAGATGGGCACCGCCGCCGGCACCTATGACGAGTTGCTGGCGATGGAGGCCGATGCCGGTGTGTTGGCCGCGACACTGGCGGAACTCTCTAGCGGACCGCTGCGCACAGCCTTGCAGTCTGTCGTCATGGGGGGCGCCGGCCATTCCGTGCCGCTGGCGGGCCTGGTCTCGCTGGGCCGGCTGGGTGGCATGCGGCTGGGCAGTGGCGGTGCGGCCCCCATTTCCCTCTCCATGCTCGAAATTCTCACGGCTGCCGCGGCCCTCTCCGATGGTGACCGCCAGGTCTCACTCAATCTGGGGGCCGGGGTTCCGGGCCTCCTCAGCCTCAGGCTCGATCTATCCGTGGGCGAGCCACCCCAGGGGGGCGGCTGGTTCGCCATTGGCCCCATCGATACCGTGCTGCACACCGCCCAGATCCGGCTGCGCCTCCGCGCCGAAATGCTGGGTGGGCCCGTGCTTCTTGGGGCGGCGGTCAAACTGCCTCTCTGGCTCGACCTCGCCCATGCCGAAGCCCGTGTCATCGCTGCAACCTGCCCCTCGCCCGCAACGCCCAATGGCAGCGCCAGCATCGCCGTCCGGCCCGGATTGGCGCGATTCGCGCTGGGCGAACTGAGTGACGCCGCTCTCTATAATTTCGGCGCCACACCAACGCCCGGTCCGGCGCAGTTGATCAATGGGCTGCTGCTCAAGGTCACCGGCTCCGCCTTTGTCGAAATCGCCCAGGCAACGCCAATTGCGCTCAGTTTTTCCTCCGCCGATATCGGCGCCGGTATGCTCAAGACCGCCTCCACCCAGACCCTGGTCTCCTCGCTCACCGGCTCGCTGCTGGGCGAACTGGACCTGTCGGTCAACGTGCTGGGCCTGGGACTGGCCTCGCCTTCCGTCGTCGCCCAGGCAGTGCGAAACCTTCTGGCGCCGCTGGCGCCCACGCTCGACCTGGCCGTGGCGGGCATCCTCTCGGCCCTGGGGCTCGGCGTGGGAGAGGCCGATATCCGCGTCTATGGGGTGCGCTGCGACCATGCGGTGCTGGTGGGATGATGCCTGCGGGCGACACATCCAAGAAAGTCAAAGAAATAGCCGACTTTCCCCTTCCGACTCCCCTCCGCGCCTTATAGTCTGATGCACGTACATCTGGGAGGAGTGCGCATATGAGCGCCAAGCGCCTCGGTATCGGCTTTATCGGTACTGGCAATATTTCGTCGGCTTATCTCAAGGCCATTCTGGGCAAGGACGGCATGCCGGGCTTCGGCGTGCTCGACGTCAAGGCTCTGGCCGACATGCGTAGCGAGGCCGCCAGCGCGCGCGCTGCCGAGTTCGGACTCAAGTCCATGAGCGTCGAAGCCATGCTGGCCGATCCGGAAATCGATCTCATCGTCAATCTCACCATTCCGCGTGCGCATGTGGATGTCGGTTTGCAGTGCCTTGCCGCCGGCAAGCATGTCTATTCCGAAAAGCCGCTCGGCATCACCTATGCCGAAGGCCGCAGGCTGCTCGACGCGGCCAATGCTGCGGGCCTGCGCATTGGCTCGGCGCCCGATACGTTCCTGGGTGGTTCGCACCAGCAGGCGCGCGCCATCGTCGATAGCGGCGCCTTGGGACAACTCATTGGCGGCACCGCCTTCATGCAATGCCCCGGCCACGAAAGCTGGCACCCCGATCCGGCCTTCTATTACGACATCGGCGGTGGCCCTATGCTCGATATGGGCCCCTATTACATCACCGACCTGGTCAACCTGCTGGGCCCGGTGGCCCGTGTCTCGGCCATGTCCTCGCGCCTGCGGACCGAACGCACCATCACCTCCGAGCCCAAAAAGGGCCAGACCATGCCGGTCAGCATCGATACCCATGTCACCGGCTCGCTCGGCTTTGCCAATGGCGCCATCGTCCAGATCGGCATGAGCTTCGATGTCGCAGCCCACAAGCATGTGCCGCTCGAACTCTATGGCACCGAGCAGAGCCTGATCGTCCCCGATCCCAATTTCTTCGGTGGCAATGTGGAACTGCGCAAGCGTGGCCGTGACGAGCAATGGGCGGAGGTTCCGGTTACCCAGGCCTTTGCGGATGGCAATTATCGCTCGCTCGGCGTCGCCGATATGGCGGCCGGCATTCTCGATAACCGTCCGCACCGCGCCAATGGCGATCTGGCCCTGCATGTCCTCGAAGTCATGGAAGCCTTCGAGACCGCCGCCCGTGACGGCCGCACTGTGGACATCAAGACTCCGGTCACCCGCCCCGCGCCGCTGGCGGAAAGTTTGAAGGACGGGGCGCTGGGTTAGCCCCCACGCATGCCAGGACACTGGGACGTCCTCGGGCTTGTCCCGAGGACCAGTTCCAACGCGCGCTTTGCTGTCGGTAGGATTGCTCTGCGCGCGAATGGCTTTGACATCGGCTTGCCGATAGTGGCCCTCGGGTCGAGCCCGAGGGCGGCATCGAGTCGGTCAAACCGACCTACCAGTACCAGCCCAGCGCCTCTGCACTGTCCTTGTTGAAATGCAGCGTCACCAGCGCGTCATTGCCGGGGTCGGTCACCCCATCGATATAATGGCGCTGCAGCAGGGTCACGGTTTCCGCGCTCTTGTCCTGGTGCTGGTAGAGGTAATCGAAGCAGCCATCGTCATCGTCGGTGGTGACCATGCTGTAGATTTCCGCCTTCAGCGCCGCCAGAGCCCGGCCTTCGATGGCTGAGCCGCTTTCGCGCTCAAAGGCGCGCACCGTCGGCACCCAGTCGATGCCCATCTCGCAGATATAGCGATCCTCCTTGAACACCGCCTCGTCGACAAAGGAGATGTCGGTCTCCTCGCTCCAGGGATTGGAAATCTCATAGGTGGCGCCATTGGCATTGACCGACAGGTAGATATCGGACCAGGCGCAATTGCCCTCCTGCTCGCGATAGCACCAGCGCTCCGAGCCCATCATCAGCACGGCCACCTCGCTGATCGCCATCAGCTTGCCCGACTTCATCTTGTCGATGGCCGCCTGGCTCTGGGCGTCCTGGGCCAGGCCGGGCAGGGCGCTGCCCAGTATCAAAATCAGCAGCAGAGCGAGACGGTGCATGGTGATCCTCCCCAGATGCCACGCCCCAATCTACCCCAGCATGGGCGGGGAAGGAACGGCCCTCTTGACGGCACGACGAATATGTAACAATAAAAGTTACATGAAACGTTCAAGCCGCCTCTCCATTGCCCTGCATGCCCTGGTGCATCTGCACGCCCAGCCGGCAAAATCGCTCACTTCGGCCAATCTGGCCACCTGCCTGATGACCAATGCCGTCGTGGTCCGTCGCATCCTGGGCGAATTGCGCGAGGCCGGCATTGTCGATGCCACCAAGGGCCCCAATGGCGGCTGGACCCTCAGCCGCCCCGTCGAGGAGGTCACCCTCTACGACGTCTATACGGCCATGGGCGAGCGCCTGCTGGTCCGTACCGAAAGCGATCCGGGCGACGTCACCTGCGCCATCGTGCGCTCGGTCGACCGGGTTATGCACGACTTCCTCGATGATGCCGAAGCATTGCTGGCCGCCAGGCTCCAGCGGGTCCGGCTCAGCGATATAGCCGAAAACGCAATTGGCGCGGGTTTTCCACGCCTCGACTGAACAGAAACACCGGCCAGGCCTTCTACCAGCGCCACCTTGGCGCCGGCTACTGGCGCTCGCCCTCACCAAGGAGAAAAACATGCAGGATGTCATCATTATCGGCGGCAGCTTTGCCGGCCTCACCGCTGCCATGCAACTCGGCCGCGCCCGCCGTAAAGTCACCGTGCTCGACACCGGCCTCAACCGCAATCGCTATGCCAGCCACGCGCATAACATCTTCGCCCAGGACGGCATTCCACCCGCCGACCTGCTGCGCGTTGCTCGTGCGCAGGTCGCTGCCTATCCAACTGTCAAACTGGTCAATGCTCGCGCCGAAACCGTAACCGGCGAACCCGACGCCTTCGCCGTCACCACCGCCGAGGGCGAGACAATAGAGGGCCGGCGCCTGATCCTCAGCTATGGCATTGTCGATGAATTTCCAGCCATACCCGGCTTTGCCGAGAGCTGGGGGAACACGGTCATCCATTGCCCCTTCTGCCATGGCTATGAAGTGGCCGGAAAACCCTGGGGCCTGCTTTATTCCTCGCCCATGTCGCTGCACGCCCCGGCGCTCTATGCCAACTGGACCGACGACATCACGTTGATCCTTGATGGCCACGAGATCATCGACGAAGAGCGGCACAAGCTCGACAAGCGTGGCGTCCGCATCATGGACGGCAAGCTGGCGTCCATCCAGCACGACAAGGGGATCATCCGCTCCGTCACGCTTGAAGGCGGCAGCGAGATTGCCCTTGCGGCGCTCTATGCCCATCCGCGCAACCGGCCCTCGGCGAGCCTGCACGACCAACTAGGCCTCGACATGAAGGAAACGCCCACCGGCTCCATGGTGGCAACGAGCGACATGCAGGCCACCTCCCGCCCGGGCATTTTCGCAGCCGGCGATCTCACCACCGCCATGCATTCGATTACCTTCGCCAATTATGCCGGCTCCATGGCGGCCATGGGTGCATTGCAATCGATGTTGGCGTGATGACGCGGTCGAATTCAACTCTGTCTTAACCAGACAAACAGTCGTGATCACCGGCTTTGCCCATCCGCGACGAACAGTAGCAAATCGGTAGGAGGTGTTGGTTCAGTGTGGCCCGATGTAAGTGGAGGACTGGCCATGTTGAAGCGGCTATTGATCGTTTTTTTCCTCTGTTCTTTTTCTTCTGTCGCGCTGAGCCAGGATTGGGTTGTCACGCGCTTGCGAGGCGAAGCAGAACAGTATGATGGGCGCGCCTGGCATCGCCTCGCTATTGGCGATGTCATCAACCAATCACATCACGTCCGAACCCTTCACCATGCCCGTATGGAATTGGTGCGTGGCAACGAGGTTATAAATCTCGCACCGGCGACGTTTCTGGCGATCCACGAAGCCCAGGGACGCAAGATGACCACGGTGGAGCACCACCTCGGTAGTGTTTCCATCTCTGCGGACAAACGCAACGTCGAACACTTCGCGGTGCACACGCCCGTCCTCGCGGCCGTGGTCAAGGGGACGCAATTCACTGTCACAATCACGCCGAGTGGTGCTGCCGTGAAAGTCGATAGCGGTGCCGTGCAGGTGGAGGACACACAGAATAACATCGTCGCAGATGTGCTGCCCGGTCAGTCCGCTGCCACTGGAACCGGTGATGTTCTGCGTGTTTCCGGGCCGGGGTCCGAGAAAACGGTCTATGTGGTCAATGGCACGCCAGTGGTCGGACCTCCAGGGATACAGGCCAAAGCGCCGACATCGGACACCAATGCGAGCGCGTCCTCCAGCGCGTCTTCCGGCGCCTCGCAAAAACAGAGTGCGGTTTCGCCTGCCCCGCCGCCCGTCAGCGGCGGAAGTGGCAGCGGTGGCGGCTGGGGCGGCGGCGGCAGGGATTACGACGACGACGATGACGACGACTATGACGATGACGATGACGATGATGACGATGATGACGACGACGATGATGATGACGACGACGACGACGATGACGATGATGACGACGACGATGATGACGACGACTAAGTGAGGTCAGTCAGTGCCCGACCACGAGTTGGGCACTGACTGCTTTTACTTTCCTGAAGTCAGCGGATTCCGGGTCTAATTGAGGAAGCGGAAACTCTTCGCTTCTCCAGCTCACAAATTATCGCAACCAGCCCTGCGGGCGCGGCTGCAGCTCCATCTGCCCGCCCTTGGTGGCCTCGTCGATGGCGGCACTCTCTTCCGCGCTCAGGTCGAGATTGTTGAGCACGCCCAGATTGTCCTTGAGCTGATCGAGCGTGCGCACCCCCACCAGCGCCGAGGTCACTTCCTTTCGGCGCAACACCCAGCTCAGCGCCAATTGCACCATGGTTTGACCGCGCGCTTTGGCGATCTCGCCCACCTTGTCGACCGCCTCGAGGACGCGCGGTTCGATATGGCTGGCCCGCAGCGTCCCATTGGGATTGTCGCCCCGCGATCCCTCCGTTGCGCCCTTGTTGTACTTGCCCGAGAGCACGCCCTGCGCCAGCGGCGAAAAGGCGATGACGCCGATGCCGAGTTCGCCACAGGCATCGATAGTCTTGTCGTTCTCGATCCAGCGATTGATCATCGAATAGCTCGGCTGGTGAATAGTGGTCGCCACCCCCATCTCCTTCAGGATGCGGTGCGCCTCGCGGGTCTGCTGCTCGGGATAGGACGAGATGCCCACATAAAGCGCCTTGCCCGATTTCACCGCATGGGCCAGGGCGCCCATGGTCTCCTCCAGCGGCGTATCCGGATCGAAGCGGTGCGAATAGAAGATATCGACATAGTCGAGCCCCATGCGTTTGAGGCTCTGGTCGAGGCTCGCCAGCACATATTTGCGGCTCCCCCACTCGCCATAGGGGCCCGGCCACATATTGTACCCCGCCTTCGTCGAGATGATCATCTCGTCGCGATAGGGCCGGAAATCGCGCGCCATCACCGTGCCGAACAACTCCTCCGAAGACCCTGCCGGCGGTCCGTAATTATTGGCCAGGTCGAAATGGGTAATTCCTTGGTCGAACGCATAGCCCAGGATTTCCATAGCGCTCGGATAATCCCGTGTGCCCCCGAAATTCTGCCACAGTCCCAGGCTGACCACCGGCAGTTTCAGGCCTGAATTGCCCGAGCGGCGATATTGCATGGTGTCATAGCGTGCGTTGTCCGCCCGGTAGGTCATGGTCGTGCTCCAATGTTATGGCTGCGGCCGCCCGTGACGCCGGGCTCGGCCGATGGTATGAGCGTCATAATGACCGCGCCCAGCTCAAGATCCATGCCCATCCTGCCCCAGCCTCATCATCCATACAAGGTGATGGCGCTCTATAAATTTGCTGCTCTGCCGGATGCCGAGGCCCTCAAACCGCCGCTGGCCGAATTCTGCTGCGGCAGGGGCATCAGGGGAACGCTGATCCTCGCGCCCGAGGGCATCAATGGCACTGTCGCGGGCAGCCCGAAGGCCATCGATGATCTGGCCGATTTCCTCTTCGCCGACGGCCCCTTCGGCACCCGCCTCGCCGGCGCCGAGGTCAAATATTCCTTTGCCGACACCGCGCCGTTTCTCCGCATGAAGGTGCGGGTGAAACCCGAAATCGTCACACTGCGCGCGCGCCAGGTCGACCCCAATCGTCAGGTCGGCACCTATGTCGAACCCGAGGACTGGAACGCGCTGATCGAGCGCAATGACGTGGTGTTGGTCGATACCCGCAACGACTATGAAGTGGGCCTCGGCACCTTCCAGCGGGCGCTTGATCCGCACACCCAGAGTTTTGTCGAGTTCAAGGACTATGTCGAAACGCATCTCGACCCAGCCCGCGACAAGAAAGTCGCCATGTTCTGCACCGGCGGCATCCGCTGCGAAAAGGCCTCCTCATACCTCTTGAGCCAAGGCTTCGAGGAGGTGTTTCATCTCAAGGGCGGCATCCTCAAATACCTCGAGGTCGTGCCGCCCGAGGAAAGCCGCTTTGCCGGCGAGTGTTTCGTCTTCGACGAGCGCGTCTCGGTCAGTCATGGGCTCGAACTGGGCAGCGCCACCCTCTGCCGCGCCTGCCGTCACCCGCTCACCGAGACCGACCGATCGCATGCCGACTACCACGAGGGCATCTCCTGCCCGTATTGCAAGGGCGACAGAGCCAGGCACGAAGCCGCAGCCGAACGTCAGCGCCAGATGGATCTGGCCCGGAAACGTGGCCTCTCCCACATGGGCGACGCCGCCAGCGTGGATGCCGAACAGCGGCGAGAGGCCAAGAAGGCCATGGCGGAGAAGTCGAGGCTGGCGAACAAGGGCTGAGCTACGCCACTCGACGTATAGACATCGCAAATGGGTCACGCGATAGATCGTGCGTAAACGCGTCTCGCATAAGCATTTCCTATGGACCTTGACCAGCTTCGCACTTTTGATCGCATCGTCCGCGACCAGTCCTTCACCCGGGCAGCGGCCTATCTCAACATCACTCAGGCCACGGCCTCCATGCGCATCCGTGCGCTGGAAAATCTTCTGGGCGTGCAGCTTTTCCTGCGCGGGCGCACCGTCACCCTTACCGATCAGGGCATGACCTTCCTGCCCTTTGCCCGCCGTATCATCGGTACGGCGCAGGAGGGGCGCGAGGCGCTGCGCCGGGTCGAGCGCGGGCGGGTCTCCATCGGCTCGCTGCGCACCTTGGTCTCCCCGCTCATCACCGAAAGCCTCATCCGCTTCCAGCAGAAATATCCTGCTGTCGATGTGGTGGTGCGCGAGGGGCGGCAGGCACAGATCGCCGCCATGCTGCATGAACGTGAAGTCGAGATGGGCATTTTGTGCTGGCCCAATATCGATCCGCTGGTGGTCGATCTCGAACCGCTGGTGATTATGCGCGAGCGCGTGCCGCTGGTAGTCTCGCCCGAGGTGGCCGCAAAGCTATCGCGCGAACCCACCATTGACGAGGTGCTGGCGCTGGTGCCTCGGGTGATTGCCCTAAGGTGGTGGCAGGCCGATCCGGAGCGCGCCGCAGCCCTGGTGCGCCTCGCCCAGACCAGTGTCGAACTGCCCACCGGCCCGGCCCGACGCCTCGCGATGAAGGGTGAGGGCCTTGGCTTTTTCGTCAATTCGGCCATCGAGGAAGACGTTCAGGCCGGTCGCCTGGTCGAGATCGCCCCGGTCGAGTTCGAGCCGCTGCATCGGGATACCGCCATGGTCGTGCGCAATCGCGCGGTGCTCGAGCGCCCCATGCTGGCCGATTTCATCCGTGAGATCGCCCAGGAATGTGCCCGTGTCGGCGACATCATCGATGATCGGCTGCATCTTTATCCCGCAAGCAATCCGGCGGCGCGCACCGCCTCAAGATAGACTCGAGGCACAAGAGCGCCGATTTTTTCACTCCAGCACGGGCTTGTCACCCTGGCGCAGGCCGCGCCGTGCTGCCTCAAGCACCACGCAATGCAAGCGGTGTGCCTGCAACCGGCGATAAGCGCGGTCTCGCGAATGGCGTCCGAAAGGTGCACCCATACCAGGCTGGTCGCGCCGGAACTGCGCTGATCAATGTTGCCGCGTCGGCGAGGCTGATCCGGACTGTTCAGGGTGCAGAAGCAGCCGCGATAGCCTGCTCCAGCAAGGCCAACAGCGACTGATCATCGGCCAGTTCGGGAGCATAGCGGCGGACGGAATAAAGGCCGAGAAGCGTCATATAGAGACCCGTTGCCAGCGTCGTCGCCGCTTCATTGTCATGGCCGAGTTGGACCAGCAGCCTCGCCAGATATGCGGTGCGCTGCTGATCCACCTTCAGCACGCGAGGCGCGACGTCGGCATCCTCTGCGGCCCAGGAGCGCAGGGCCGCTTCCGTGCGGGCGACGTCCAGGCCCTGCTCTGATGGCTCGAGGGCCAAGCGGATCAGTGTCCGCAACTTTTCCGCCGGTACTCCCGAGGATTCGAGTGCGTTGATCACATCAACCGTGCCTTGGGCCTCCCACATGTCGAGCATGGCGCCAAGCAAGGCCGCCCGATCCGCGAAATGCCAATAGAACGATCCCTTGGAGGTCTCTAGTTGGCGCGACAGCGGCTCCACCCGTACCGCCTCGATGCCGCCATTCGCCAGCGCCGCAAAGCCCGCCAATATCCAATCATTTGGGGCCAAAGACTTTCTGGTCACTCGAGCCTCCTGGTGCGTCAGGTCGCCACAGCCATACGTCACCGTATGGACTTAGCGCAAGCGCGGCAGTAGAACATACGGCACCGTATGGTGGAGATCTGACATGCCTAATACAGCCCGAAACAGCCTGTCCTATTGGTTCATTGCCGCTGCATTTGCCAATCTGGCGACGGCCGCCATACATGTTTTTGCGGGGACGCCCGAGATCATGGACCCGGTGCTGGCGGCAGACCTGCCAATCGCTGTCCAAGCAGTAGTCGATGTTCTCTGGCACCACATCACCGGAATGCTGGTGATGGCCGCATTCGCTTGCCTGTGGGCTGCCCGCCAAGCCGCGTGGCGCGTCCCGGTCTTTGCATTGGTTGGCGGCCAATATGGGCTGATCTCCATCCTTTTCCTCGGTCTTGGCTTCCATTGGTTCGCCAGCCCCTGGCCCATGCCGCAATGGATTCTTTTCACCGTCATGACAGCCATGATGGGGCTGGGCGCGCGCCGCCGCTAAGGCTTGCCCCTTCCAAAGCCCCCTAGCCATTGCCGATGAGAATGCCCGCCGCAAACACCAGCGAGCCGCCCAGAACCACCTGCATTACCGCCCGCCAGAACGGGGTTTGCATATAGCGGTTCTGGATAAAGGCGATGGCCCAGAGTTCGATCAGCACCACGGCCACGGCCACGGCGGTAGCCGTGAAGAAGTCGGCGATCAGATAGGGCAGGGCATGCCCCAGCCCGCCCACCGCAGTCATGATTCCGGCGGCAAAGCCGCGTTTGATCGGCGATCCACGCCCGGTCAGCTTGCCATCGTCCGAGGCCGCTTCGGTAAAGCCCATGGAAATGCCCGCGCCAACGGCGGCGGCGAGGCCAACGAGAAAAGTCTGGTGCGTATCGCCCGTCGCAAAGGCGGCGGCGAAGACCGGAGCCAGCGTCGACACCGAGCCGTCCATCAGCCCGGCCAGCCCCGGCTGCACATAGGTCAGGAGGAACTGGCGGTGCTGCTCCTGCGCTTCGCTGATCCGCCCCGCATCGCCCAGCACCTCGTCGTCGATCTGGTCGGCGCGTTTGGCATGCCCCTTTTCGGCGGCGGCAAGGTCGCCCAGCAATTTGCGAATGCCCGCATCGCTCACCTGCTTGGCGGCTTCCAGATAGAAGCGGTAAGCCCCTTCCTCCATTTCCCACACTTGCTGGCGGGCCTGCTCCAGCGTCAGCGTCTTTTGCAGCCATACTGGCTTGCGGCTAAGGAACCCGCGCACATGCTCGCGCCTTATCGGCACCAACCGCATGCCGAAACGTTGGACATAGATGTCGAGCAGGCGCCGGCGATGCTCGTCCTCCTCGGCGGCCATGCCCTCGAACAAGGCGGCACTGCCTGGATAGGTCTCCCCCAGCCGCGTGGCATATTCTGAATAGATGCGCCCATCCTCTTCCTCGGCCGCCACAGCCAGCGACAGAATTTCGCGCTCGGACAGCGAGGCAAAGTCACGGCGATGGTCAGGCCAGAGACGGAACATGGCACCCTCAGACATTAGAATGGACCAAATAACTTAGAATCATTCTAATCTAATGACAACGGCGTTTGCGTCTGCGACAATCTGGAACCGGGCTGCCATGCCAGCAGGCTTGAGCCCGGAGCCGGGCCGGGCTATCGAGTCTGTCGTGAACATGTCCATGCGCAAGAACTGGCCCATTATGGCCCGGGAGACCGGCATCGCCCTGGCGCTGCTGGCTATCTATGTGCTGACCCTGCTCATGCCGCTGCATCAGGCCGCCGCCCAGCAGCGCGATTTCAATACGCTGGGCTTTTCCACCTTGGAGAGCTGGTCGGTCTGCCAGCCATTGGCGCAGGACGAGGATGGCGCGCCCATCGAAGCGTCTGCCCTCAAATGCCCGGCCACCGCTACCGCCAAGCATCAGCTTGCCGCCCTGTTACCGACAGTCCTCGATATTGCGCCGCGATCGGCCTCCGAGGTCATCCGCTTTGCCGAGGTGTTCCATCTGTTCACGCGCATACGTCCCGACCATGTCGGGCAATCGCGCGCGCCTCCCGTCACGGTCTAGTTCCCACCGGAACCGGGTGGTCCGCCACCCACAAGACCCATATTGACTGGAGATCATCAGATGATCCGTACGCTTGCTACTGCAGCCCTTGCCGCCACCGCACTCCTTGCCGCTTCTGTTCCGGCTCACGCCCATGCCACCTTCCTGGTGCAGGAAGCCAGGATCGGCGCTAGTTACAAGGCCGCGCTTCGCGTGCCCCACGGTTGCGGCGCCGAAGCCTCCCACACAGTCCGGGTGCAGATCCCCGAGGGCTTCTTTGCCGTCAAGCCAATGCCGAAACCCGGCTGGAACCTCGAACTCATCACCGGTGCCTATGAGAACAGCTATTTCAATCACGGCACCGAAGTGACTGAGGGGGTCAAGGAAATCGTCTGGTCAGGCGGCAATCTGCCCAACGAATTCTATGACGAATTCGTCTTTACCGGCACATTCGCCGATACGTTGGAAGAAGGCCCGTTCCACTTCCCGTCCATCCAGGAATGCGCCAATGGCGAAGAAGCCTGGATCGATACCAGCGACGCCAAGGGCCCCAATAATCCGGCGCCGAGCGTCTTTCTGACAATGGGAGGCGTGGATGAGCATGCCCATCACGGCGCCATGTCCGCCCCCGCCCCCGTCACATTGGGCGATATCGCCATCACTGGCCCATTCACCCGTGCCACCCTGCCCAATGCGCCGGTTGCCGGGGGCTTCCTGACCCTCACCAACAATGGAATCGAGGATGACCGGCTCATTGCCGTCATCACGCCCATCGCTAGGGAAGGCCAGATCCACGAAATGGCCATAGAGAACGATGTGATGAAGATGCGCCAGCTTGCCGATGGTCTCGTCATTCCGGCCGGCGAAACGGTCACCCTCGCCCCCGGCGGTTATCACCTGATGTTCATGGGGCTCAATGCCCCTATCGCCGAGGGCGACGCCGTGCCCGTGGCCCTCGCTTTCGAAAAGGCCGGCACCATCACCATTGACCTGATCGCCGCCGGCTCGGCCGCCGATGCATCGGCTGAAGGTCATTCCGGCCATATGGGGCATTGAGGATCATGGCGCTCTCCCATCTGCGTCTGGTGCTCTGGGTGGCGGTAGCCTTGGCCGCCATCACCGCCACCGGCCTTTACGTCTATACTACCATGACCCGCAGTACGCAGGTCGCGGGGCTGGGGCAGGGCGACTACACCCTGGCCACATCCGATGGCGAGGTCTTCACCCATGCCAGCCTTGTGGGCAGTCCCTCCATGGTCTTTTTCGGCTTCACCCATTGCCCGGAAGTCTGCCCCACCTCGCTAGCCGAAATGGCCAGCTGGTACGAAGCGCTGGGCGATGAGGCCGCCGGCCTCAAGGCCTTCTTCGTCACCGTCGATCCCGAGCGCGACACTGCCGCAATCATCGCGGACTATGTCGATTGGACTGGCCATGTAACCGGCGTCACCGGTACACCCGACGAGATCGACAAGGCGATCAAATCCTGGGCGGTCTATGCCGAAAAAGTGCCGCTCGAAGGTGGCGACTACACCATGGACCACACCGCCTCGGTGTTCCTCGTCAATACCGCGGCGAATTTGAAGGCACTATTGCCTATCGCGAGAACAGCGATACGGCGCTGGCCAAGCTCGGGCGGCTGCTCGCCCTATAGTATGTGCGCCTGCGCCTCGAACTGCATCGCAACCGCGAAGCTGTCGCCGATTTCGACCGGCGGCGGCGTCCTGCGCTGGGCCTTGAGCGGATGAACCCGGCGGTAAACAGCGGGCCACTCAAGCCCCCATGAACCGCTCCATGCGGAACGGGTTGATATCGATGGCCATGGCTTCCCCGGTCATGGCCTGTGCCAGCAACTCGCCGGTTGCCGGGCCAAGCGTGAAGCCATGATGTGCGTGGCCGATGCCCACATAAAGCCCGTCATGCTTCGGCGCCTTGCCGATGATCGGCATCATGTCGGGCGTGCAGGGGCGGGCGCCCTTCCAGGGCTGCGGGTCCAATCGCTGGCCCAGCGGGAACAGCTCGCGGGCGGCCTTTTCGGCCTTGCCCAGTTGGATCGGCGTCGGCGCCGCGTCGCGCTCGGCAAATTCGGCCCCGGTGGTGATGCGGATGCCGCGTGCCATCGGCGCCATGGCATAGCCCACTTCCGGGTCGAGCAGAAGGTGGTTGAGGTTCGCGCCTTCCTCGGTGCCGTAATGCATGTGATAACCGCGCTTGACGAAAAGCGGCAGCCTGTAGCCGAGCTTGTCGAGTACATCAGGCGCCCATGGCCCTAGCGCGATCACCGCCTGTTTTGCCGTATGGCGCTGTCCGTCCACATCGGCGCTCCAGTCCTTGCTATCCTGCACCAGCCCCTTGGCGGCGCCGCGCACAAATGTGCCGCCTAGTCTGGTGTAGAGGTCGAAATAGGCGGTCACCAGCGCTCCGGGGTCCTTGACCGTCCATGGGTCGGTCCAGTGGATGGCGCCGCTGAGTCCGCCGAGCAGGCTCGGTTCGACCGCCTTGAGCGCCTGCCAGTCCAGCACTTCATAGCCGATGCCGAACTGGTCATGGTCGCCCCGCGCCTTGCGGGCCTCCTTCTCCAGCTTTTCCGGGCTGCGAAAGGCCAGGTGCCAGCCATAACGCGAGATCAGCTTTTCCGCGTCCGCGCCGGAGGCCTCGATCAGGTCCGAATGGGTGATGATCGAGCGCCCGATCAGCGGCGCATAGCTTTCCACCACCTTGCGATAATGCTCGGGCGAACTCTCCCACCAATAGCGCAGCAGCGGCGGCGCCAGTCGCGGCAGAGCGAGCGGTTCATAGCGTGCGGCCGTCGAGAGATGCAGGCCCACCTGCAAAAGCGTTTGCAGGTCGCGCGGAAAGGGATGCGGCCGCACCCCTTCGCGCTGGATGATCCCGGCATTGCCGAAGCTGGTTTCGTGGCCTGGCGCGCTCCTGTCCACCAGGGTCACGCTGCGGCCCCGGCGCATTAGATGAATGCCGGTGGCGATGCCGACAATCCCGGCGCCCAGAATAATCACGTCGTCCATCGCGGCCCCCATTCGCAGTGCTGGTCTGACTGGTTGCCAGCCTATCAAACCATTGATGCAAGAAAGCGTCCATCTGCTGGGCATGCAGCACAGCTATTCGTATGAAATTTCTGATTTTAAGCGCGTTGCGCAAAAATATTGCAAAAATGGCGGCGATCGATCATTAGCCTGCGGCATTGCCCATATTCTGATGAACATAACCCTCGGCGCTGGCCGGAACCTCGTCTGCCAGCCAGTCCCGGAATAGTTTCAGCTTCTTGGGCTCCCGCCTGCCCTTGGCGGTGGCAAGGAAATAGCCCCGCTTCCCGGTAACCGGCAGATCGAACGGACGCACCAGCCGCCCGTCGCTCACCGCGTCAGCCGTCATCATGTCCGCTGCCAGCAGCACCCCCTGGCCCGAAATCGCCGCGTCGAAGGCCAGCGAGGCATCGGAATAGACCGGGCCTGAGAGCGGCATGGCCGGATCGAGCCCTGCGCGCCCAAGCCAGAGCGGCCAGTCCAGCATGCTGGTTTGGTCGGCAATCACCGGCACACTGCGCAGATCGTCCAGCTGCTGCAACCGCCCGAGTAATTGCGCCGAGCACACCGGCTGATAATCCTGGCCGCCGATCAGGCTGGTCTCGACGCCCGGCCAGGTCCCGTCGCCATAGCGGATGCCGCAATCGATATCGGGTCGGCCAAGGTCGAGCATGGCGCCGGTCACTGTCAGCCGCACCTCCAGCCCGGGATGCAGGGCCGAGAATTTGTGCACCCGCCAGATCAGCCAGCGCGAGGCAAACACGCTCCCCACCGTCACGTTCAGCACGCCCTCATGCGCCCCGGTGAGACTGGCGAGGCCATCCTGCAATTGCGTGAACCCGGCGGAAAGCTGCGGCAGGATCTGCGCCAGCGCCGGCAGCGGCTTCAGGCCCTGTGGCGTGCGCGCAAACAATTCCATGCCCAGCCGGTCTTCGGCCCGTCGCAGATGCTGGCTCACCGCGCCCACCGTCACGCCCAGTTCCTCCGCCGCCGGGGCCAGCGCCCCGCGCCGCGCCACGATTTCGATGGCCCGCAGCGCATTGAGGGGTATGGGAAAGGCCTTGCTCATATAGTTTTTCTATAACAGACGCGAGACCTTGTCCATTGTCCGGGTAGAGGAGCGGGCGCACTATGCCGCTATAGCAACCAATCCTGATCCCTTGGAGAACAGAAAATGTTTATCCTGGCCCGCCTTCTGGCGCGGCTCGGACGCCTCTTCGCGCCTGAGCGTCTCACGCCCAACCCCAACTGCATGAGCCTGCACGACTGGGCTGACCTGCCGCCCCATCACCCGCATTGTCAGGATTGCTGATCATTCGCAGATCTGCGCGGTGCAGCTTTGCCCATGGCAGCCGAGGTCGAGGTGAATGTGATCCTCGTGCTCCGCATTGGCCTCGGGCCCGAGCACGGTGGTAAAATGCCCGCAGGCCGCGCCATGCGCGTGCCGCAGCATCCGCCCCTCGGGCGCAGAAGCCGGCAGCCAGTCGGCCTCGACATTGATCGCCTCGCCATTTTCGAGGCTGAACCCGACCACATCGACGCCATTGGCAAAGCCGTGTTCGGAAACCAAGCCGTAATCGGCGCTATAGCGGTTGCGGCACATATACGACGTGCCGGTGGTCACCGCCGCCACCCGGCTGTCCAGCGCCGCGCCTGCATAGCGGTCAACCGCGCCCACCCATGCGGCCAGCGCCCCGGCCATCTGGCAATTGGTCGTCACCGGGCTCGAGAGCGGCACGCGTCGCCCATTGGCCATCACTGCCGTCACCGAGAGCGGCGACCGTTCCCCGCATAGGCCCTCCTCGATCGGCTCCAGCATTTCCCCCACGATCAGCCCACTCAAGAGCGCCGGGCAGGCAGTCTGGTAAATGCGTGCCGGCTCGGGATGCGAGACGGGAGCCTCGTCTCGCGCAGGCGTGACGGAATCCGGTTCGATCGCCTCATCCTCAACCACCTCCGGCACGTCCTCTTCAGGTCGCGGCCGCGGCAGGGGTGTCGTCCCCCCGCTCGCCTCTGGCTCCTCCACCACCCCGACCTCATGGGGGCGCTGCTCAATCGGCGTCGGCGTCATCGCCTCAACCGGCTCGCGCTCCGGCGCGGCGCGCGGCGCCTGCCGCTCGGGCAGCATCTCCTCGACGAACTCTTCAAAACTCTGGAAAAAGTCCTGCGCCACGGCGGGGCCGGGAACGAGCAGCAGGGAAAAAACGGCGGGGATGAGGATGCGCATGCGCCCCCAACGTCCCAAAGGCCCCCGGCGTTGCCCAAAACGCGGGGTTAACCCCCGCTAAACCATCTTTCTTGGGCCCATCGCATCTGCTATCAGCGCGCCTATGACCACGCCGCTCAAAAACATCCGCAATTTTTCCATCGTCGCCCATATCGACCATGGCAAGTCCACCCTGGCCGATCGCCTGATCCAGATGACGGGCGGGCTGGACCTGCGCGAGATGAAGGAACAGGTCCTCGACTCGATGGATATCGAGCGCGAGCGCGGCATCACCATCAAGGCGCAGACCGTGCGCCTCAAATACACCGCCAAGGATGGCGAGGATTATATCCTCAACCTCATCGACACCCCCGGCCATGTCGACTTCGCCTATGAGGTCAGCCGCTCCATGGCCGCCGTCGAAGGCTCGCTGCTGGTGGTCGATGCTTCTCAGGGCGTCGAGGCGCAGACCCTCGCCAATGTCTATCACGCCATCGACGCCAATCACGAGATCGTCCCGGTCCTCAACAAGGTCGATCTGCCCGCCGCCGATATCGACCGGGTGAAAACCCAGATCGAGGACGTCATCGGCATCGACGCCAGCGATGCGCTCGAAATCTCGGCCAAGACCGGCCTCGGCATCGACACCGTGCTCGAAGCCATCGTCACCCGCCTGCCCGCCCCCAAGGGCGATATCGACGCGCCATTGAAGGCCCTGCTGGTCGATAGCTGGTACGATACCTATCTCGGCGTCGTCGTGCTCGTGCGCATTATCGACGGGGTGATGAAAAAGGGCCAGCGCATCCGCATGATGGCGTCGGGCGCCGTCTATGAGCTTGATCGCGTCGCCGTCTCCACCCCAAAACTGGTCGAGGTCAAGGAACTGACCCCCGGCGAGCTGGGCGTCTTCACCGCCTCGATCAAGGAAGTCGCCGATACCAATGTCGGCGACACCATCACCGACGACAAGAAGCCCACCGCCAAGGCCCTCCCCGACTTCCGCCCGGCCCAGCCGGTCGTGTTCTGCGGCCTCTTCCCGGTCGATGCCTCGGACTTTGACGAGTTGCGCGCCGCCATGGGCAAGCTCAGGCTCAACGACGCCAGCTTCTCCTATGAGATGGAAACCTCGGCCGCCCTCGGCTTCGGCTTCCGCTGCGGGTTCCTGGGTCTGCTGCATCTCGAAATCATTCAGGAGCGTCTCTCCCGCGAGTTCGATCTCGATCTCATCGCCACCGCCCCTTCGGTGGTCTACGAAATCGAGATGACCAATGGCGAGAGCCTGATGCTGCACAATCCGGCCGATCTGCCGGATGTGATGAAGATCGAGGAAATCCGCGAGCCCTGGATCAAGGCGACCATTCTCACCCCCGACGAATATCTCGGGGCGATCCTGAAGCTCTGCCAGGACCGCCGCGGCGTTCAGAACAATTTGTCCTATGTCGGCAGCCGCGCCATGGTCGAATATGACCTGCCGCTCAACGAGGTGGTGTTCGATTTCTACGATCGCCTGAAGTCGATTTCCAAGGGCTATGCGAGCTTCGACTACAAGCTCGACACCCACCGCGAGGGCGACCTGGTCAAGCTGACGGTCCTCGTCAATGCCGAGCCGGTCGACGCGCTCTCCATGCTGGTCCACCGCTCCGTGGCCGAGAGCCGCGGCCGCCAGATGTGCGAAAAGCTCAAGGAACTGATCCCGCCGCATCTGTTTGTGATCCCGATCCAGGCCGCCATCGGCGGCAAGATCATCGCCCGCGAAACCGTCCGCGCCATGCGCAAGGACGTGACGGCCAAGTGCTATGGCGGCGACGCCACGCGTAAACGAAAACTCTTGGACAAGCAGAAAAAGGGCAAGGCCAAGATGCGGCAATATGGGAACGTCAACATTCCGCAGGAGGCCTTCATCAAGGCGCTGAAGATGGGTGACGACTGAGCCATCGGCCCGGTTTGATCTAGCCTACTCGCAGAGACATATTGTTTTCGTCGTATTTGGCGCCAACCGCAAATGATGGTTGATCAGCAGCGGCGCTGGGCATGGAAGTAGAAAAAATAATCTGATGTTCGCATGATAGTGATTTGCTGACATCGATGATCGTTTCTTGGAACTTATGACTTCGTTCGGGGGTCATTCCTTTATCTTCAATATTATCCAAAAGGACGAAACGAGGATAGAGAAAGTCTTTGTCCCAGCACGATGCGGCTAGCAAAGCCACGTGAAATGCGTTCCTGATCACCGTGAGTGAACTCGCCGAATAACTGGATTTGCCGTTTATCTCCACTCGGTCTTCAGTGAAGTTGAAATAAACACCTGAATCCTCGACATTACCTATATCATTTTTGGTGTCAGACCTGAGTATTTCGGCGGTGGCCTTAGCTACTATCCTGTACGCCCTGTTTTGTCGGGCTAGCCGCGCTTCCATCCAAACATCGATGTTCCTTCTCAGGGTGCGGAGTTGTTCTGCCAAGGCCTCTTTGGAGGCTGAAAGTTGAGCTACCTCCTCTGCCATTCTGCGTTCCCGATCAATATCAACTAGCTCTCTGTCCAGGTATCCAACTCGTCTAGTCAGGGCATCGATGCGGGCGTCGGTCTCGGTGCTAAAGTTAAGCGAAATCGAGTTATACTCTTGGGACACCAGATCACGCATGCGCCTGAGCTTGGTAAGGCGATCATCCAACTCGCGTTGGTTCTCCAGACGGAGCGCCTGAAGGCTCAATGACTCCTTTAGTTGAACTTCGAGCTCGTTCTGCATCCGGGCGTATCGCGACCTGTCTTGGTCGGGCTCCAACTTTTGCTTGCATAGGTGGCAGCTATGTTCGTCGTCAGCCGCCTCAAGAGGGGAGAAGCAGCTTGGGCAGAAAGCGAAAGTTAAGTTGCCTAATGCGTCGCCTGTGCGCCTTGCTTGCCTGATCTGCTGCAGCGAACGCTCAATTTCGTGAAGGAGCAGCGAAGCGTCCTCAACTGCCAATTTCGTCTGATTTAAGGCATCTTCGGCCTTCCGCACTTCGAGCCCAATACCGGCTAGGTCTGCGCGAAGCGCATTGAGCACTTCGGAATTCTCGGTTGAGCTGTCTGCCGGTGTATGCCTTTCGGCCCGCAGCGCTTGGATGGTCTCAATGGTAGCGCTTCTATCCTGCTCAGTAGCTCGAGCGCGGCTGAGGAGATCGCTAAAATCCAGCTTTTCATCTACCGCGCGGAGTACCTGCAAAAGACCGGTTAGTTTAGTAGTCGCCGTGGCGTACTCGGCATTTAGCGAGCGCTCTCGTATTTGTGCCGGATAAATTCTCTCGTCAAGCACGCCGCAAAGCAAGTCTCCGACGGCCTGCCTGCGCAAAGGCGCATCCCGAGCCTCAAAACGGAAGATGCGATTAACGGAAGTCATCTGGTCGACATACATAAGTCTAAGTATTTGATGCATAGTGATATTTGCATCGTCGGCGGGCACCTCCGGCATCCCGAGCGCACGAAAAAGCACCTGTGAAAAACTCTCCCGATCCCCGTAGCGCTGATATGCGTACTGAGACCATTGACTACTGTTGGCCGATGAAGCCGAGTCCGCAGAGCCGAAGAAGATTTGCATAGGCAGCCGTTCTGCCGTCGACTTTATCTCGCGGCGAAGGGTCAGCGTTGCACCGCTTACAGAAACCTCGGCAAGAGTGTAATCACACGCCGCCGCCTCATTCTTCCAAGAGGTGAGGTCGCCTCCCAGTGAAAAGAAAATCAAATCCATTATTGTGGACTTGCCGCGGCTATTTCCGTCGCTTCGAATAACATTCACACCGCGATGAAATTGTTCGTCATACGCAGCGGTTCCCGATTTCATTACCACTAGTCTATTTAGAAAAAGGCTTGGGTCATGTCGCGTCATAGCGAAACTCCATGAGCTGCGAACGGTCTCGGAGGCCGCCCTTTCCACCGATAGGAAGGACCCCAAGTCGGCCGGAGAGATATGTAGCCAAGTGTTTGTCTTCATCCGTGGCAGCGGCCGTAATCTCGGGAGAGAGCGGCTTATCGGTACGTGCCGCGAACCCGGACGCTAAGGTTGCCGCATCAAGAAATTCGCCGCCTGCCAGTGCTGACAATGCAAGCCCGTTCACACCCCTCAACTGTTGGAGGAAGATTTTCGGCACAGGAAGTCTGTTGTATTTCGACGGACGCCCAGCCAAGCTGCGGCCTTCCTTACCGGCTCCACGGGGAAAATCGACATCATTAAGAAGGTAAGGAAACACAAATAGCAGATCCAGAATTCTTACGGCGTCGACATGCATTTTCTTCTGCGGATGAGTTTCCAGAAGCAGTGCCGATCTAAATACGGTGTGATAAATATCAAAAGAGCAATGGTAGATAAGCATCCTTACCGCCACCCCAAATGACAATTGCCTGTCAAAAAATACAACATTCCCCGTACAATCCGGATTGGATCGTCGTAAAAATCAGGGCACTCTGAGAGTTCGTGGACAATTGGAGCGACCACAAGCGTGTTGACCGCGAAGTCGATCTCCTTGTTGCTGGCTTCTTCATCAACAAGCGGTGTCACGTTATTCCTGAAAGACTCGTGTATCTTTCCCATTAATGTAGCAGCAATTCTTTGATAGGTAGGAGAGAATAGATTTTCTCTCAAGTCTGCGTAGACCGACTCCTTCATGACCTTGGCCATATCGAGTTCGATTTCTCGGTTTGCCGCAGCAAACTTGCCCTCAAGACCGATGACTTTTTCGTCGGCCACTTGGCGCGTGTAGACCTCAAGTTGCCTAATAAAAGTGGTCAGTACCTTGTCGCCCTCTGCCTCTTCTGAGAGCTTCTTGTAAAGTTTGTGCAGTTGACTGGTGGCGCGTCCGCCGTGGGTGACATTGACTATGTAGTCACCACTGGGGGCGATCACATCGCGTGCTGCCATGTGCCCCCCAACGGAATTGTCGGATTGGGCAATGTCGGAAGGCAGTTCTGCCCCGATGTTGATTCCACTCACTGCCGGCAAATTTGCTCCACCAGCCTTGGTTTCGTTGCTCAAGATTTGTCCGTATTGACGTCTCGGCCCGCCATGTGGCCACCAACAGAATTGCCGGTCTGGTTTACTGCGCCTTGGCTATTTGGCGAGCGCGTTGTGGACGTTGCCTGCACCCGCCTGGCGTCTATGACGACCTTTAATGTGAACCCGCCAACCAACCCGGCCAGTAATGCAATAATGTGCGTAATAATTTCCAACATCGCCCCCTCTGTTTGTTGAAGAAGTAGCAGCTTGAATTACCGGTGCCAACTGCGCCACGTAAAAACTAATCCCCACCCCCTCCACCCGCGCTTACCCTCTCCTGTCATCCCCCTCATGACAGGAGCCACCATGCCCAAACCCTCCCTCAGTCGTGCCTCCCAGCACGAGGCGCTTTTTCTCCGCCTCACCGCCCTCCACAAGGATGTGAGCACGCTCGCCACCCGCAAGGGACCACGCGAAACGCCCGATGGGGTGCGGATCGTGGCCGAAAGCCTCCTTTGCGAATGCGCGCCCTTCCGCAAGACGCGAGATCGCCTGCCGGTGGCGGCACCGGATCTCGCCGGGCTCTGCGTGCAACTGGGCCAGGTGCTGGCGCAATTGGCCGATTATGAGCGGCGCTACACTTTCTGGGATGGTGAGCTGGATTGCTGGTGCTGGCGGCTCGACGAGGGCACCACGCCGGTCATGCGCCTCAAACCGCAGATCAAGGCGCCGCCGACCCCGAGCCGGGGCCCGTCCCCCATGCGCGAGAAGCTCGAAAGGATGATCATCGCCAATCGCAACTCCGCCTATGAGCGGGGTTTCGAGGCCGGCCGCGTCGCCCGCATGGGGCCGCCGCTGCCCAAGGGTCTTGACGACCCCGACGCCTCGGCCAGAAACAATCCCCGCCTCGCCGACCTCGAATAGACATGCCCATGCCCCCATGTGGCGGGGTCAATTCTCCTCAATTGCCCTTCTTCGAAAAAAGTAATCCCCGCCTGATCGAGCTCGAAAAATCTCCTGCCCATCACCCCGCATGGGCTTCGATCCGTCCCGAAGGGCCAATCACGCCAGTGGCGTGATTGGAGGGGAGAAGGCCACGAGACCTATGGTCGAGTGGCGGGGCCAATTCTCCAGGGCTTTCCCGAACCGCGATCCTTCGAAAAAAGTAATCCCCGCCTCGCCGTCATCAAATAAACTCCAGCCCATCACCTCGCACGGGCAGTCAGCATGCGACTGAAGCAGGGGTGAGCCGGGCGCGGGAGTGCGCATCTCCACGCGGGTTCCGGGCGCCGCATCCCTGCGACGAGCGTTCAAGGGGAGCGGGGCCTTGTCCCAAAAACCGGCCCCGGGGACAGGTTTCGTCTCCATAAATAAAATACCGAGACAAAACCTGTCCCGGGGTCTGCTCAATCATTGCTGAACCCACGGCGTTCTCGCCGGGGGCCGCATCCACACGCCCCTGCATCCAATCCGCGTCCCCCAGCGTAGTGTCCTCACCACACGCGGAGACACAGCATGATACGCAGCGGCGAAAAGATCTGGATCATCGGCGGCTCGAGCGGCATTGGCGCGGCCCTGGCCGAGGCCTTTGCCAAAGGCGGCGCAAAGGTCGTTATCTCCGGCCGCGACCAGAAGGCGCTCGACGCCATGGTGGCCAGGGTGGGCCCCGCGCTGATCGCCGCCCGCGCCGATGCCGTCGATGTCGCGAGCCTCCAGGCCGTCGCCGACACCCATGGCCCCTTTTCCCGCGTCATCACCACCGCCGCCATCTACGATCCCGGCCCGGTCTTGAAGGCCGACCAGAAGAAGGCCGAGGCGATTTTCGCGGTCAATCTCACAGGCACCTGGAACGTGGCGCGCATCGGCGCCGGGGCGCTGGAGCCGGGCGGGCAATTGGTGCTGTTCGGCTCGGCCGCCGCCATTTTCGGCCTGCCCAATGGCCAGGCCTATTCTGCCTCAAAGGCCGCGACGGTGAACCTGGCCCAATCGCTGCGGGTCGAGCTCTGGCCAGAAGTCGACGTGCGCCTCGTCACCCCCGGTTTCGTGCGCACCCCTTTGACCGACATGAACACCTTCGACATGCCCGCGCTCATGGAGCCCGAGGACGCGGTCAAGCGCATTTTGCAGGGCCTCGATGGCAAAAGCTTCGAGATCGCCTTCCCCCGTCGCCTCATCTGGCCCCTAAAGCTGCTGGCCGTACTCCCGCACCCACTGGCCTTCGCGCTGACGAAAAGGCTCAGACAGTGAGACGTGTCACGAAGTACCCGGCGACAGCCGATAGGCTAGTAAGAAACCCGCCCCAGGCAAGGTCGATCAGGCTGATCTGGAACGACCAGCCCTTGAGCGTCGAGAGATTGGTCATGTCATAGGTGCCATAAGCCAGTAGCCCCAGCGCCAATCCGGCCAGCAGCGCCCACAGCCAGGATTGGTTGCTCACCGCCGGCAGCACCGCAAATCCGGCAATCCCGGCCACATAGAACAGGTAGAAAATAGCGGCCGGCGCCAGGTTCGGCCGCTCCAGCAGCAGATCCCCGATTTCGGCCCGATAGAACCCGATGCCGATCACCGTCAGCCACAGGAAATCAATCGCAAAGAACACGACGGCCGTTCCGAAATAGGCAGCAAGCAGCGTCGCTATCGAATATCCGGCCAGCATCGGTTTCTCCTCAAATCCCCAACAGGGGTTGCATCAGCCGCAGCAGGCGGCTCGAAAATTTCAGCGGCGCATCGGTAATGGCGAGGCATATGCAATCCGCATCCGTCCCGGCAATCGGCTGATGCGTCAGCGATCCATCGGCATCCTCGATATCGCCGGGGCCGAAGCTGTCTGTGCTGTCGTGGAAGCTTCCGGTCAGCACCAGTGTCAGCTCCCGCCCGCCATGGGTGTGCTCGGGCACCGGCTTGCCGGCGGCAATGCAGAGCAGGCGCGCCTGCGTGGTTTTGTCGCCGGTTTTGATGAGGATCTGCTTGGCATTGCCAAGGTTGCGCCATTTGAGGCTGTCGATATCGCCACCCAGATAGCTGCGCAGCGGCTCGGGCAGGGTGGCCCGCGCGGGCCGCTTCACTGGCCTCACAGGCGCTTCCGGCTCGACCGCAAGGCGGGACTTGAGCGCCTGCCAGCTGTCATCGGGGCCGGACACCGGCTCCAGTTCCTGAAGCAGCGCGCCGCCCGTAGCTTCGACCAGGCTCAACTGTTCCCGGCAATGCGGGCACATGGCCAGATGGCAGGCGACGGCAAGCGACCAGCCTTCGGACAGGGTGCCGGCGGCATAGTCGATCAGGAGGTCGTCATTGAGGTGGTGCTTGATGTTCATTTCAATTCCTCCAGCGCCGCGCGAAGGCGCCCGAAGGCCAGTCTGATGCGAGATTTCACGGTGCCCATCGGCAGGCCCAGCCGGGCCGCGATAGCGCTATGCGATGCTTCATCGAAAAAGGAGAGGCGGATCAGGTCGATCTGTTCCTTGGGCAGGGTCTTGAGCGCTTCGTGCAGGGCCGCGCCATTGCGCTTCTGCTCGAGAACCTCCGGCGCGTCGGCTTCGGGCGCCGGGACAAGGGCGGGATCGTCCGGGTCGAAGGCGGGCCGCTTCTGCTTGCGCCAGGCGTCGATCCAGATATTGCGGGCAATGGTGAATATCCAGGCCGGGGCTTGTCCCCGTGCCGGATCGAACTGGCCGGCCTTGCGCCAGATGGCCAGCATCGTCTCCTGCATCAGGTCTTCTGCGGCCTGCCCGTCACGGGTGAGCTTGAGGAGATAGGCGCGAATGCGCGGGCCGAAGGCCCGGAACAAAGCTTCGAAAGCCGCCATGTCGCGCGTGGCGGCAATGGCGACAATCAACGCCCCGATATCTTCATTTGGCGGTGCGGCATCCACTTTCCGGTCCGTCATGCGATGCGAGGCCCTTTCTGGCGCGGGCACGGCAAGGCGGCGGCGCGTGGGTAACGCTGCATCCTTACACGGCCCGGCAAGTGGGTAAATCGCAAGTGTCATATCTCGATTACGGGAATGCCGCGCGGCTGGATCAGTTCGGCCCGGCATTTTGTCATGCGCACGCCCACCGGAATAAAATATCCGTAACTGAACCGAAACGCTGTCTTGCCCGTATCTCTTGTAAACAGGATAGGACTTAGACAATGTTTCACGCCGCCTCAGGCTTTTCCGGCTCGCATTCCGCGCGGCAGCGCATTGCGGTGATCGGCAGCGGCGTCTCGGGGCTCTCGGCGGCATGGTTGCTGTCGAAATCCCATGATGTCGTGCTCTACGAAGCCGACAATCGCCCCGGCGGTCATGCCAATACGATCGACGTGCCCGGCACCGGCCCGGTCGATACGGGCTTCATCGTCTTCAACGAGAGCAATTATCCCAATTTCACCGCCATGATGGACCATCTGGGTGTCGAAAGTATTCCCACTCAGATGTCGTTCTCGGCCTCGCTCGACCAGGGGCGTTTCGAATATTGCGGCGAAGGGCTGGGCGGCCTCCTGGCGCAAAAGCGCAACGCCTTCAGGCCGCGCTTCTGGAACCTGTTTCGCGATCTGCTGCGCTTCTATCGAGAGGCCCCCGAAGTGCTGGATCGCCCCGACCTGCAGAAATTGACGCTCGACGAATATCTCCAGGCCCAGCGCTATTCGCAGTCCTTTATTGATGACCATCTGCTACCCCTGGCCGCGGCGATCTGGTCGTCCTCCGCCACCGATATCCGTTCCTATCCGCTTCTGGCCTTTGTCCGCTTCTTTCAAAGCCACAATCTCCTCCAGATATGGGAACGACCCAGGTGGCGAACGGTCAAGGGCGGTAGTCGCGCCTATGTGGCCGCATTGCTGGATCAGTTTTCCGGCGAATTGCGACTGTCGACACCCGTGGCAAAAGTTGAGCGCGATGCCGCCGGGGTCACGGTAATCGACATGGACGGGCACGCCGATCGGTTCGATCAAGTGCTGATCGCCAGCCATGCCGATCAGGCCCTTGGCATGCTCGATGCGCCCAGTGTGGCCGAACGCAATCTGCTTGGCGCCTTCGATTATACGCTCAACACCGCGGTACTCCATGCCGATGCCAGCTTCATGCCGCGCCTCAGGCGGGTTTGGAGTTGCTGGAACTATATTTCAGTCGAGCAGGCGCAAAGCGCCCATCCTCTCTGCGTCAGCTATTGGATGAACCGCTTGCAGAGCCTGTCGGGCCGCGACATCTTCGTTACGCTCAATCCCCCCAGCGACCCGCAGCACGAAATTGCGCGGTTCGATTACACCCATCCCCTGTTCGACAGCAAAGCCATACACGCCCAGGAAAATCTCTGGCAGATACAAGGACAGAACCGCACCTGGTATGCGGGCGCCCATTTCGGCCGTGGCTTCCATGAAGACGGCTTGCAATCCGGCCTTGCCGCAGCCGAAGCCATTGGCGCGCTGCCCCGCCCATGGACCGTGTCCAATCCCTCGGGCCGCATCACCCTTGCGCCAACCGCGTCGGCGCTGGTGGCATGAGCCTGAACTCGGCCATCTATGTCGGCCATGTGGTGCACCAGCGGCACCGGCCGAAAAAACACTCTCTGCGCTACCGGGTGTTTTCGGTGCTTATCGATCTCGATGAACTGCCGACACTCGATGGACTACGCTGGTTCGCACACAACAAGCCCGCGCTGTTCTCGTTCCGCGATGCTGACCATGCCGATGGTGGCGACCTGCGGAATTGGGTCGGCGCGCAACTGGCCAGCAAGGGCCTTCCTGCGCCCGGTCGCATCCGCCTGCTCTGCTATCCCCGCATTCTGGGCTATGTCTTCAACCCGCTGACCGTCTGGTATTGCGACGGTGCGGATGGCGCTCCGCTGGCGACGATTTACGAGGTCCACAACACCTTTGGCGAGCGCCACACCTATATATTGCCCGCAGCGGCGGACAGGCAGGAGGCGGACAAGGCCTTCTACGTCTCGCCCTTCATCGACATGAACTGCCATTATGCCTTCAAGCTTTCGGCGCCCGATGAGACCATCCTCGTCGCCATCAACGAGACGCAGGATGGCGCGCCCCTGCTCTATGCGGGCTTTACGGGCAAGCGGCGGGACTTCACCGACGCGACCTTGCTGAGGCTGTTTTTCAGCCACCCGCTGATGACGCTCAAAGTGACCGCCGGCATCCATTTTGAAGCCATCCGGCTGATCCTCAAGGGGATCAGGATCCGCTGGTACACCGACCGGAAAAAGGCAGAAGCCAAGTGAGTCCAGCGGCTCCTGCCCACCCTCCCCCTTGAGGGGAGGGTAGCGTCGCTTGGCTCAGCGAGCCTAGCGAAGCTGGGGAAGGGGTGTCGGCGCGAACATCAAGCGTCGGCGCTGATGAAGTCGGCAGTGGGCCTCATCCGCGATGACGGCCACGGGTCAAGGCGAGTGAAACACCCCAGCCCGGTCCCTTACCATTCGAAGTCCGGCCCGTTCTCGCGCGCGCCCATCAGGAACACATCAGCCATCAGCCGCAGCGGCGCGGCGTCCACATCGCTCTGGCGGGCGTCGAGCAGGTCGGCGAAGCGATCATAGATGCCGGCATATTCTTCATCGCCATGCTCCAGCACGACCGCACCATTGATCCGCAGCGTCCGTCCGCCGCGCTCGAGCTTCAACTCGTCGCCCGTGCCGGTAACGACATGGATCGTCCAGATCTCCCCGCTCTCCTCGAGCCAGTTGAAGCCCGAGGATATCTGAGGCTGATGCGGCTGGCCGGATTTGAAGACTACGTCCACATCGACGGGGGTCTGCCGATTGGCGGGAAAGGTCAACTTTGCGCTGTCCACGAAAACCGGGAAGGGCATGATCTTGGTGAAAATCGAATAGGCATTAATACCGGGATCGCAGACGCCGAACCCGCCCGGCTCCCACACCCAGTCCTGGCCAGGATGCCATTTGCGCACGCTTTCGCGCCAGTCGATGCGGACGGACTTGACCCCTTGGTCGAGGAGGATCGCCCTGGCCCGCTCCACTGCGGCATTATACTGGCTGTGCCAGGTCTGGAACAGCACCCGGTCGAGCCGGTTCGCATGGGCGATGATATCGTCGAGTTCGGAGATCGTGGTGGTGGGGGGCTTCTCCATCATCACGTCCTTGCCCGCATCCAGGGCCTCGCGTACCAGCCCATGGCGAACGCCCGGCGGCGTGCAGATCGAGACAAGGCCGACTTCAGGCATGGCCGCATAAAGTTCGGCCGCCGTGCGGAACACCGGCTTGTCGCCATGCCCCACGCCACGGGTGGACACAGTGGCCGCCAGCTCGAAATCGTCTGAAGCATCGATCACCGGCAGGTGCTGGTCCTGCGCAATCTTGCCCACCCCGATCACCGCAATCTTTCGCTTGGCCATGCCGCAACTCCACTGTCAAAAGGCGCGGCTATAGAGCAGACCTTGGCCGGTTCTGCCAAGAGCTTGGACCGAGAATAGTATGATTTTATGCCGTTGGTGCAGGTGGCGGCGGCTCCCATAATTCGATCTGGTTGCCTTCCGGATCGTGGATACGGGCAAAGCGACCGGTTTCGGGCGTGTCCCATTCTTCGGGCCGTGTTTCAATGTCAATGCCGACCGCCTTGAGCTGGTCCATCATGTCATCGAGGTTATCGACGCGAAAATTGATCATCCATTGCTTGTCGGCGGGGAAATAGTCGGTCTCCTTCTTGAACGGCGCAAAGATCGTAATGCCCGCCTCCTGGCTCCAGAATTCGGGAATGCCCAGATGCGTCTCGTACCATTGGGCCAGCGCCTTGGGGTCGGACGACCGAAAGAAGATGCCGCCAATGCCTACTGCCCGTGCCATGCCTGCCTCCCTCGCTTGAAGCGGAGAGCATGACACAGGCCCGGCATGGTCCAAAGTCAAAATCAGCGAATGATTATGGCTCGGAAATCGTTGACATTGGTGCCTGTGGGGCCGGTGACAAAGAGATCGCCGATGGCCTCGAAGGCGCCATAGGCATCGTTATCGGCCAGGGCCGCCTGCGGGTCGATTCCGGCCTGCCGCATTCGTTGCGCCGAATGGCCGTCAACGAAGGCCCCGGCGTTGTCTTCCGACCCATCGATACCATCCGTGTCGCCGGCAAGGGCTGAGATACCCTCGACCCCATCGAGGGCGATGGCCAGCGCGAGCAGGAACTCGCCATTGCGACCACCGCGGCCCTTGCCCCGCAAGGTCACTGTTGTCTCGCCGCCCGAGAGCAGCACCACCGGCTTTCTGAACGGCCGGCTCCTGGTGGCGATTTCCCTTGCCAGTGCCGCATGCACCTGCGCCACGTCGCGCGCCTCCCCTTCGATGGAATCGGAGAGGATTGCCGCCTCGACGCCATTCTGCCGCGCCAGCGTTGCCGCCGCCTCCAGCGACATGGCCGCCGAGGCAATGGTAACGACACTATTGCCCGCAAAGGCCGGGTCATCGGCTGAGGGCGGCGCATTGCTGTCGCCCGCCAGCAGGGTCTCGGCGGCCTCGGGCAGGGCGATCCGGTAGAGCGCCGCCAGCCGCCTGGCCTCGACGCGTCCGCCGGGCAGGGGCAGGGTCGGTCCGGAAGCGACCAGCGCCGGGTCATCCCCCGGCACATCCGAAACCACCAGCGTCGCCACCCGCGCGGGGGCAGCGGCGGCGGCCAGTCGCCCACCCTTGATGGTCGAGAATTGATTGCGGATGAGGTTCATAACCCCGATTGGCGCGCCCGAGGCCAAGAGGGCGCGGTTAATGTTCTGTTCATCAACGAGGTCCAGGCCCGGCGCCGGGGCCGGGAGCAGCGACGAGCCGCCCCCCGAAATCAGCGCCACCACGAGATCGTCCGCGGTCAGTCCGGACACCATTTCCATCAGCCGCGCGGTTGCCTTCAGCCCCGCCTCATCCGGCACCGGATGAGAAGCCTCAATGATTTCAATGCGTTCGCAGGGCTCAGCATAGCCATAGCGCGTCACCACAAGCCCGGAAATCTCCCCCGGCCAGGCTTTTTCAAACGCACGCGCCATCTGCGCCGAAGCCTTGCCCGCGCCAATGACAATGGTCCGCCCCCCCGGCGCAACGGGCAAATACCGCTCAACCGCCAGCGCCGGCTGCGCCTGGGCAACTGCCTGATGGAAAAGGCTTTTGAGCAGGGAACGGTCCATGGGCTGAGAACCTTGTGCGGAACAGGGTGGGGCTTTGTGACCAGCACTCCGTCATTTGTCCAGCCCTTCGCGCTTGTCAAACCGCTGCCATGAAGGTCCATTAGCGCCGCATTGAGGAGTTTGCATGCCGCAGAGATTCGCCATCTACTACGCGCCGGCCGTCACCGACGCCTTATGGGACCGGGCAAGTGTGTGGCTGGGCCGCGACCCGGCCTCGGGCCAACCATATGATGGCGCCGTCGCCGGTATGGAGCGGGCGCGCCTGCTTAACCTCACTCAGTCTGCCGGCCGATATGGCTTTCATGCCACGCTCAAGCCGCCCATGGCGCTTGCTACAGGCCAGACCGAAGAGGGGCTACGCGCCGCCATGGCGCAATTGGCGGCTGAGCGTGCTCCGGTGCCACTTGGGCGACTGCACATCGTTGATCTCTACGGCTTTCTGGCGCTGGTTCCCGAGGTCGAGGATAATCCGCAACTGGCTGATTTTGCCGCCCATGTTGTCGAGGCTTTCGAGCCGTTCCGCGCGCCGCTCAATATGCGCGAGCGGGCCGAGAAGGCTGCTTTGGACCTCACTCCGCGCCAGGCGGAACTGCTCGACGCCTATGGCTATCCCTATGTCTTCGACGAGTTCCGGTTTCACATGACCCTGACCGACCGGCTGCACTCCGCCGATCGCGAGGAGGTGATGCAGGCCGCCCGGACCTGGTTCGCCCCTGCGCTGCATGGGCCGGTCACGCTCGACCGGCTGAGCCTGTTTCACGAAACGGAAAGCCAGCTTCCCTTCCGTCGCGTCGCCGATTTTGGATTGGGAGCCTGACGCGTGCCTGAAACCGCATTCACCAATGCCCGCATCGTCCTTGCCGACCAGATAGTCCTTGGCAGCCTTCTGGTGCGCGACGGCAAGATTGCTGCCATCGAGCCGGGGACTGGACGCCAGGGCGAAGACATGGATGGCGATTACCTGATCCCGGGTCTTGTGGAACTGCACACCGATCATCTGGAAAACCATTACCGCCCGCGTCCGGGGGTGTTTTGGGATCCTCTGGCGGCGCTACATGCACATGACGCCCAGATTGCCGGTTCGGGGATCACCACCGTGTTCGACGCGGTGCGCATCGGCTCCGATGTCGATTTGCCCGATATGCTCGCCCATGCCCGCAAGCTGGTGGATGCGGTGCGGACCGGCCAGCAGGGTAGCTGGCTGCGCGCCGACCATTTCATCCACCTGCGTTGCGAATTGCCCAGCCACGATGTCGTCGCCCATTTCGATGCCCTGGCCGATCACCCCTTGACCCGCCTGGCCTCGGTCATGGATCATACGCCAGGCCAGCGCCAGTTTCGTTCGCTTGAGGCGTACAAGAACTTCTATGCAGGCCATATGGGCCGCACACCCGGGGAGGCGCAGGCCTATCTCGATGCCCGGCTGGAGGAGCACAGGCGCTATTCGGCGGCCAATCGGCAGGCCATTGTTGCGCGTGCGCGCGCCATGGACATTGCCCTGGCCAGCCATGATGACGCCACGCTGGCCCATGTCGAGGAAGCGGAAGCCGATGGTGTGGCCATTGCAGAATTCCCCACCACACTCGAGGCGGCTTCTGCGGCGCATGCAGCAGGTCTCTCCATCCTCATGGGCGCCCCCAATGTGGTGCGGGGCAGGTCCCACTCGGGCAATATCTCGGCCACCGACCTGGTAGCTGCCGGCTTGCTCGATATCCTGAGTTCGGACTATGTTCCCTTTGCGCTGTTGCAGGCCGCCTTTGTGCTGCCCGGCCGGGTAGCGGGCCTTGACCTGCCCCGGGCACTTGCTACCGTTACCCGTAATCCGGCGCACGCCGCTGGCTTCGATGACCGGGGCGAGATTGCACCCGGCAAGCGTGCCGATCTGGTGCGCGTTGTGGCGGAGGGTCCGCTGCCGGCAGTGCGGGGTGTCTGGCGTGAAGGGCAGCGTGTGAATTGAGCGACCGGCCCCCCGGAGTGCTGGTCTGTGTTATCGGCCCGTCCGGGGTCGGCAAGGACACGCTGATCGGCGGAGCTCGCCAGGCCCTGGATGGCGACAAGCGTTTCAGCTTCGTGCGACGTCTGGTGACCCGACCCGCCGACATGGACCTCGAAGATCATGTGAGCCTGGACACGGAGGAATTTGTCCGCGCCGCCCAGGCAGGGCGTTTTGCCCTGACCTGGCAGGCGCATGGGCTGGACTATGCCTTGCCCATCGGCGTCGACACCGACCTGGCCCTTGGGCGGGTGGTGATCGCCAATGTTTCCCGCCATGCCGTGCCCCTGGCCATTGAAAAATACCCGTTCTGCCGGGTCATCCAGATTTCGGCCGAGATTTCTCTGCGGGCCGAGCGGTTGTCCCGACGCGGCCGCGAAAGCCGCGATCAGATCGTCGCCCGGTTGGCGCGGGAAGGCGCTGCCCTGCCGGCCGATGTGGAGCCGGTAGTCATCGACAATTCCAGTTCGGTCGGGATCGGAGTCACAGCCTTTGTAATGGCCCTGCGGCGCATTGCAGAGGATTGAAACCCTTCGCCTCTCCGGCGCGTTGGTTGCAGACCCGGTCAAGCGTCAGGAGTCCCCCTTGTCCCGTAACAGCCTCTACGGCGTGATCGCGATTCTGCTTATCGCGCTGGTCGCTTTTGGCATCTATACTGTCCAGCAACAACAATCCCAGCCGGGCATCGAAGTGCGTGTCGACGAACAGGGAATATCGATCGATGGAAACGGCTAACGATTTATCAGATACCCGCCGCCAGGCCCTTATCACCGCGCTGGCCGCGGAACTTGAACGCCAAGCGCAGTCTGGTGCGTCACGTATCGATGTAGACGCTCTGGCGCAAGCGGTGGAAGCAACGCTGGACCCGTCCGCCCCGGTCGACGAAGGTCGGCGTCCGTCCGAACTCAATGCCACAAATGACGACTGATCGTTTCGGGCGCTAGCAAACAGAAGGCCAGTGGCAGTGCCACCAGCCCGTTTACGCTGCCTCGCCGCTCTCGACGGCACGGCGAACCGCCATATGCGCGGTTTCGATCGTGGCGAAATGCTGCCCGTCCATCGCAAAGGCGGGGAGCTTGACGGCCACGAACTTGTAGCCGCCGTCCGCAGGCACAACTACACCCTGAGGCTCGCCAGCCACTTCAATGACGATTGGTCTGAGCCTTTCGGCCCTGTTCAGATTGTTTTCCTGCATGGGTGGATTCTCCACTTGCGCGTCGGTCCAACACCGGCTCCCTTCGGATGAAGGTGGCCTGGGAGCTGACAGCGCGGGTTCTATCGGTTTTGTGAGACGAGGATGTGACGGGAAGTCACATTCGTTTTGAGCGACAGGACCCTTGCCAGCGTTTGGCGGCAGACATGCAGGTTACTACAGTCGAACACGTGGCATGGATCGTGAAGGTCGTCGATGTCGGCATCGTCATTCCTCCCCCTGCGGGTGTTGGACTTGAGTGGTGTCACGCCATTGCGGCGTAGCAAAGGCAAGATAGGGCAAGCATTCGCGCTTTTCCAGTGCACCTTTATGCGTATTGGTAGCAATTTCCGGAAAACTCTCGCCGGAATCGCAGCTTCAATAAAATCGTGATATTACAGGTTATGTCTGTGCGTATGTGGCTGCGACTTGCGCAGGGCCTTGTAATCTGCTGTTCTCCCCTATGTCGCGTCCCCGCCATGGCAAAGGCGGGTCTGAGGGGATCACTAGGTGTCGCAGGAAGAAGGACCGCCCGCCACGCGCGGCAAGCGGGGCGTCAAGCCATCGGGAAAGCCCACGCTCAAGACCATCGCGCAGATGACCGGCCTGGCAGTCACCACGATATCGCGCGCCCTCAACAATGCGCCTGAACTGGCGCAGGAGACCCGCGACCGGGTGCAGAAGATTGCGGCCGAGATCGGCTACCTGCCCGACCGTGCCGCGCTGCGCCTGAAGACCGGCCGCACCAATGTCATTTCGCTTATCCTTGAGCCGGACGAACAGATCTATGGCTTCGGCACAAGCCTGGTCACCGGCATTACCGAGGCGCTACGCAATACCGCCTTTCATCTCGTCATCACGCCATTATTTCGCAATGTCGAACCGATTGAGCCGGTCCAGCACATCGTGCGAAACCGCATGGCCGATGGGGTGATATTTTCCAAGGCCGAGGCCTTCGACGAGCGCATCCGCTTCCTGATCGACAGCGATTTTCCCTTTGTAAGCCACGGTCGCAGCCGCTGGCCCGAGCCGCATCCCTTTGTCGACTACGACAACGAAGCCTATGCCTATGGTGCGACGCTGCGTCTAGCGGCTAAGGGGTGCAGGAAGGTCTCCATCGTTCTACCCGATAGCGCCCTGACCTATACCGAGCATCTCAAGGCCGGCATCGAACGGGCGGCGCGCGAAACCGGCATCGCCTACGAGTTCGCCGCCGACGTCAATCTGGGCAGTCCCACCGACGCGATCCGAAGCTATGTCATCAAGCGCGCCAAGCGCCCTGATGGGCCGGATGGCTATGTCTGTGCTTCGGAGATTTCGGCGCTGGCCGTCACCGGCGGCCTGACCGACGCCGGGCTGGTCGTGGGCAAGACCGCCCATGTGGTGACCAAGCAGTCCTCATCCATGTTCGCGCAATTCCAGCCCGGTGCCGAAACCGTCCCGGAAGATTTCGTCGCCGCCGGCCGCAATCTGGGCAGCCTGCTGCTGCGCCGTATCGCCGGCGAGACCGAAGGCCTGCAATTCAAGGCCGAACCGAAGTTTGCCTGGAAGGACTAACCCTCCAACTCCTCGCGCAGCATTTCAAGCTCCAGCCATTGCTCCTCGGCCTTGGCCTTGCGGGCCGCCGTCGCCTCAAGCGCCTTGGATTTGGCGGCGAAGCCATCGGGGTCGCGAGTGTAGAAATTGGTTTCAGCCAGCGCCTTGTTGAGCTCTTCAATCTCGCCATCGAGCCTGGCGATATCCTTGGGCAAGGTTTCAAGGGCGTGCTTTTCCTTGAAACTCATCTTGCGCTTGGGGGCGGGTGCCGAGGCCGCTTGCGTGGTCTGGGTCAGGCTGGTCTTGCCCGCCCGATGCGTCTTGGCGACAGGCTCGCGGGCCGTAACGCCCTCTCCGCGCTGGATGACCATGTCCGAATAGCCGCCGGCATATTCGGTCCACACGCCTTCGCCCTCGGCGATGATCACCGAGGTCGCCACGCGGTCGAGGAAGTCGCGGTCATGGCTGACCACGATCACCGTGCCGGCATAATCGCTGACCATTTCCTCGAGCAGATCGAGCGTTTCGAGATCAAGGTCGTTGGTCGGCTCGTCCAGCACCAGGAAATTGGATGGCAGCGACAGCGCCCGCGCCAGGGCCACGCGGGCGCGTTCGCCGCCCGATAACTTGCCGATGGGCGTATTGGCCTGCTCGGGTCCGAACAGGAAGTCTTTCATATAGCCCACGACATGCTTGGGCTGGCCATTGATCTGGAGCGTGTCCGAACCGCCACCGGTCAATGCTTCCCTGAGGCGCGTATCGGGATGGAGCTTGGCACGGCCCTGGTCGAGCATGGCCAATTCCAGCGCCGAACCCAGCTTGATCTTGCCGCTGTCGGGCTTGTCGAGCCCGGTCAGCATCTTGATCAGCGTGGTCTTGCCGGCGCCATTGGGGCCGACAATGCCGATCCGGTCGCCGCGCAGCACCCGGGTGGAAAAGTCACTGACAATGACGCGATCGCCATAGGCCTTGGAAATGTTCTCGGCTTCCACCACCAGCGCGCCTGAGGTGCGGCCCTCGCTCACCTGCATATTGACCGAGCCAGTGACCCGGCGCTGCTCGCGTCGGTCCTGTCGCAAACCGGCCAGACGTTCGAGCCGCCCGACATTGCGTTTGCGGCGGGCGGTAACGCCATAGCGCAGCCAATGCTCTTCGCGCACGATCTGGCGGTCGAGCTTGTGGCGGTCGCGTTCTTCTTCCTCCAGCACCTGGTCGCGCCAGGCCTCGAAATGCGAAAAGCCCTTGTCGAGGCGGCGCGTCACACCCCGGTCAAGCCACACCGTGGCCCGGGTCAGATCGCTGAGGAAGCGCCGGTCGTGGCTGATCAGCACCATGGCCGAGCGCAGCGAATCCAGTTCGGCCTGCAGCCACTCGATGGCCGGCAGATCGAGATGGTTGGTCGGCTCGTCGAGCAGCAGAACATCGGGCTTGGGCGCCAGCACGCGAGCCAGCGCGGCGCGGCGGCTCTCGCCACCCGAGAGGTTCCTCGGATTTTCCGCGCCGATCAGGCCGAGCGAGCTCAGCAGGTATTGCGCACGATATTCATCGTCGCCCGGCCCCAGGCCCGCCTCGACATAGGCCAGCGTGGTCGCATAGGCCGAAAGGTCCGGCTCCTGCGGCAGGTAACGCAGCGTGGCGCTGGGTTCGACAAAGCGCACGCCCTTGTCATGAGTGACATCGCCCGAAGCGATCTTGAGCAGCGTCGACTTGCCCGAACCGTTGCGTCCGACCAGGGCAATGCGTTGCCCCGGGGAGACGATCAGTTCGGCCGCTTCCAGCAATTGGGTGCCGCCAAAGGTGAGCTGAATATTCTGCAGGGAGAGAAGCGGGGGCTGGGCCATGTCGTGTCCGGTAAATTCGCCCCGGATAGATCATAGGGTCGGCGCCAGATCAATTGGCCGGACGCGCAAAACCTTTGTGCAAAAAGGCCGGTCAGGACGTTGAGGATCCTGGCCGGCCGGGAGACGGTAGCAGCAAGCCCCGTCGTGTTCTGGCATCGCCACCCACAGGCCCCAAGGGGTCGCAGCGCCATGACCGCAATCAATCACGCACAAACATGATTGTCAAACTCATATTTCGGGCAGTTGGATTCACGCTGCCGTGACCGCCCCATCCACCGACAGGCGCAGTCGATCGCGGATCGAGCGCTTCTTGCTGGCGAGATCGGCAATGGTGTGGCGGCTCAGCACCTCGAAGAATGCCCCGAGCGCTTCCCGCAGGGCGCCATTGAGATCGCATTCGCCGATAAGCGGGCAATCGGCACCATCCTCAAAGCATTCGGCCAGCGCAAAGCTTTCCTCGGTCAGCCTTATCGTGTCGAGCAGGGTGATGTCGGCGGCCGGCTTGCCCAGCCTGATACCGCCGTGGCGTCCGCGCACGGTCTGCAGCAGGCCGGCCTCGACCAGCGGTTTGATCAGCTTGAACAGGAACAGTTCCGAAATGCCATAGGCGCGGGCAATCTCGGCAACCCGGCTTAGACCCGGCTCGTTAACAGCACAATAGACCAGCGTGCGAATGGCGTAATTGGATTGGCGGGTCAGTCTCACGGGAAACCTTTCTGCGGCCTCGCTCAGGGTCGGAAACGGCTTTTCAACTTATAACCATTCTAAAAAATGTCAAACAATCTTGAAGACAACGATCATGTTTTTCCGGCCATTCCGGGGCTGGACACTCATTTTAGTTCCACCTATGAATTTAATAGGTGGAGGAGGTTTTAGGCTTGGATCAAACTGTCACCAGGGCAGCGCTGAGCGAAAGTGCTGCGGATACGACCGGACTAGCGCGCTACGACACCGCCCAGATCGGCGATCGCATGTTCGAGTTGATCGGCGATGCTCTCAAGGCCGGCGAAAGCGTCAAGCTGACCGGCTTTGGGACGCTTGAAGTGCGTTCCCGCGCCGAGCGGGTCGGTCGCAACCCGCGCACCGGCGATGAGCATCGTATCGCACCGCGCCGGACGGTGGTTCTTATTCCCAGTGCCCGGTTGCGCGAGGCCTTGGCTTCGCTCGCAGGCAAGACTGGGCCGCGCTAGAAATATCGCCGGAACAGCGGCAGCTCGGCTGCCCCGATGGCAGGCGCCAGATGCCCAAGCTGACCCATAACCACCCGGGGCGTCGGCACGGTACGCTCCGGCAGCAGTTCCAGCGCCGCGGTCACGCCATCCACCAGCGCGGCGGCAATTTCACGCGACAGCATGGAATCGATTACCACCAGGGGTTGCTCCACCACCGCGGTCGCGTTGTAAATCACTTGCGCGAGCGCATGGGCGGCCTCCTTGACCCAGCCAGACAGTTCCCGCTCCTCGCCCGATCCAGGTGGGCTCCCTGGCGGGAATGAGGCCGGGTGGCCACCAGCGGTTAGCCGTTCGCGTAACGCCCAAACTGACGCGATGCGGTGCGCTACCTCCGGCGCTTCGCCCGCCCGGCTGATCAGGATCGATCCCAGTTCTGCGCCAGTGCCCGTCGGTCCTTCCCAGAGCGTTCCGTCGCCGACAATGCCGGCCGCGACGAAATGCGATACCAGCAGGTAGATGACATTGGCAGGCCTCGGCGGTTGCAGGGCGATCAGTTCCGCCCAGCACCCGGCATTGCCGTCATTGAACAGCGTGACTGCAAGGCTCGTGCGTTTCCACAAGGCGTCGGCAAGGTCAAGCGTGCGCCACTGCGCGATCTGCTTCTGTGGCGCATCCAGAATATGAAGGTTCTCTGCCAGGTTTCCGGGCATGGCCACGCCAAGATCAAGCAGTCGCGCGGCCTGAGGCGGCGTCAGCCCGGCAACGAACTCGTCGGCGATCCCTGCAATGGTCTCGACTATTATTGCTGCGTCGGGATAGGCGTAGTCCACATGCCGACGCTGCATGACCCGGGCATGCATGTTGAGCATCACCACTTCCAGGTGTCGCCAGCCGATTTCGACGCCGATGGCCAGCCCGCCATTCTCATTGAGCAGGATCGGCGTTGCCGGCTGGCCGCGTCGTCCGCGGAGCACCGGACCTCGACGGATCAGGCCGCCGCGCTCCAGGTCGCCCAGAATGGCCGAGACTGTTTGTGGCGCAAGTTGCGACAGGCGCGAAATTTCTGCGTTGGACGCACCAGAATTGAAGGCCACGACCGTCAGGACCGCCTTTTCATTGGCGCGGCGGACCCCATTATGGCTCAGACCGCGCCGGCCCGATTCGAATACATCTTGCGTCGGTTCCTCAGTCCTGCTCATGCGCAATGCCCCGGCCGGTCGCACCGGACGGGCGATGGCAACGTGAAGACGAATAAAGAAACGCCTCGCTAAAACTCGACTATCAACGTGACGATTTCGAAAGGACGCAAAGACACCACCAGCGTTCCTTCGTCAAGTATAAGGCGCGCCTCAATATTTTCTTCCATGAGATTGGCCCGGCACACAGATCTGACCGGCACGCCGAAGCGCAGCACGGCCTTGGCACGCCGATTGGCATGTTCGAACACCCTCAGGACAACAGCGTCGGAATGTTTCGCCTTCTTGACTGTCTCGATGCTCACGCTACCTCCCTCGATCCGGGCCAGGCTGAAGCGGGGTAGGGGCGCGTGACACATATCGGCGCGCCGGACCGTGCCGATAACTGCAATGGGATTGTTGAAGCGCTCTGCGGCGCGATGCACTTGGTCAAGGTCGGCGAGGCCCGCATGCATCAGCAATCCATAGCGCAGGCGATGTTCGCCCCGGTCGGCGTCTCGGCTTGGATAGCCGATCCGCGCACCAGCGTCAGTCGAACTTTTTGCTCCAGGGCGTCATAGCCATATTTGCAGTCATTGATCAGCGCCGCGCCAAAATCTGCCTCGCTCACATCGACCCAGCGATGCATGGAGGCCTCGAAGCGCGCCCGATCCCAGCTGGTATTGCGATGGGTGGGACGGGTCACATGGCCGAACTGGATTTCCGAGCGGATTTCGGAGGTGTTGAGGTCGAAGTCGAATTCGGCCTTGAGCACCTGGGCTCGCTCCTGCCAATCGATGAAAGTATCGAACTCGACCTGACGTTCCCCTTCTGTCAGCGAAATACCTGCACAATGCGCGAAGCGCCATAATTGCGCACGATCCGGATGGCGGCGCGGTGCGGGCCGCGCTCCACCACACTGATCTTGGCGGCTGCATCGAGCGGCCAGAACTGTTCCTCAAAATAGGCGTCGATGTCCCAGGCCTCATAGTCCATTGGCTTGTCTTCATAGGCGATGAGCCTGTTGGCCAATTGGCCAAGCTTGAGCACTTCGCGCCGGACCGTCTTGTCAAAGATCGAGTTAATATGTCCCTGGCTGTCGAGGACGACGCGCAGCAGGTCGTTCTCGAGTTGCGCCTCCTATACCAAGAGTGTGCTCATTGGCGCTTCTGTTGCGGCAACGATCTGTGCGTCGGCCCAGCCGAGGCTCGGCAGGTCAGCGGCCAGCCCGACCAGTTCGCTCGTACCGTCAGCTCGTATCAAGCGTTGCAACGCGGTGGCATTTTCGCCCAACAGCAACGCCCCATTGTCCAGCCCGGTCCCTTCGCCAGGCTGACTAGTGAGGTACGGTTCTGCGAGGTGAAATTGACGAGGCGAAGCGACCCCTCGGCCAGCGGCGCCAGCGCCAGCGCTGCACTCTGCCATGGCCCATTTGCTGAGCCATGCGAGGAAAAGTTGCGCTCATAGTCCACGTCGCTATCGACATAGACTTCGATTCGAGATCGGCGCAAAGCCTGAACAGCTTACCCTCCGCTTGGTGTCGTCGACCTGCAGCGCGAGAGGTTTGCCGAGGGGGTTTGAATAAGCCATGGGAATAGTTCTGCTGGGCGCTCGGGCGAGCCATCTGGGTGCAGGCTAGCTAGGAAATTGCAACGTTGCAACGAGGATGTTTTTCGTCTGTTCGTTCCGGCATGCTTCACGCTACAAGTAAGGTCATGGAGCTTATGCATGCAGGATCGCGACAACCGGAAGGGGCGGCCAACGCTCAGGACCATTGCCGAAATGACCGGGCTCAGCCTTTCGACCGTATCCCTGTCGCTGCGCGGCGGGACCTCGCTCAAACAGGAAACGCGGGACCGGGTAGCCGAGGCGGCGCGGCGCGTGGGTTATGTCCCCGACCGCGCCGGGGTGCGATTGCGCACCGGCAAGACCAATGTAATCACCCTGGTGCTGCATGGGGGTGACGATGCCATCGACTTTGCCCGGCAGATGATCCAGGGCATTGGCAGGGCGCTGGCGGGCACGCATTACCATCTCAATGTGACGCCGGAGTTCGGCACCGAGGATGACCTGTCGGCCGTCCGCTATATCCTGGACAGCCGCGCGGCGGATGGCGTCATCATCACTCATACCGCGCCCGATGATGCCCGGGTCAGGACGCTGGTGGAGGCGGGCTTCCCCTTTGTCAGTCATGGCCGCACCGCCTTTGCCGCCCCGCACCCGTTTCACGATTTTCACTCCGAAGCCTTTGCCCATCAGGCACTGGATCGCCTGGCGGACAAGGGCTGTAGGCGCGTCATGCTGTTCACCGGCAATCGGCGCATCACCAACTTTGCCAATATCGTTACCGCCTTCCGGGCAGCGGCCGGTCGGCGCGGCGTGATCGCTGAAATTCTTGCTGTCCGGGAAAGCCGCAGCACGCCGGAAGAGGTCCGCACATTGGGGACCGAACTGGCCATGCGGCCAGACCGGCCCGATGGCATCATCACCGACAATGAAATCCGCACCATTGCCCTATTGGCGGGCATGCAGGCCGCTGGCGTCAGGCCGGGGAAGGGGGTGGAACTGCTCTACAAGCAGACCTCGGGCATCCTGCCCACCTTCTATCCGGACCTCGATTCCATCGAGGAAGACGTCACCGCCTCCGGAGGAGAACTCACCCGCCTGCTGCTGCGCCGCATCGATGGCGCAGTGCCAACAGAACTACAGACCCTCGCCGAGCCGGTGCTGCATTGGCGCAGCGACCGGCCCACATAGACTTTGGCCGCTACTTGCCACTGGCGCTCAGCAGGTTCTCGCCTTCACCGGTCAGGTCCAGCCGCACGCCGCGCGCCAGACTCTGGACCTGTTCGACCGAAGTGGCCGAGGCGATGGGCGCGCTGACCCCTTCCTGTGCCACCAACCATGCCAGTGCAACTTCGACCGGGGTGGCGTTGCGCTCCGAAGCCACCTGATCGAGCGCCCCCAGAATATTCAAACCCTTGGCGTTGAGATATTGGCTCGCGCCACCACCGCGCGCCGACTGGCCCAGATCATCCTGGCTGCGATACTTGCCGGTCAGGAACCCCGAAGCCAGGCTGTAATAGACGATGGCTCCTACCTCGTTCTCGATTAGAAACGGGCGCAGTGCGTCGAACTCGGCGCGATCATAGAGATTGTAGCGTGGCTGGACCACTTCATAGCGCTGCAGCGATTTGACGATGGCAGTCTGCTGCGCCTCTTCCAGCATCTGCGTGCTGTAGTTCGAGGCGCCGATGGTCCGCACCTTGCCGGCGCGCATCAACATGTCATAAGTCTCCAGCGTCTCCTCATGGTTGGCTTCGGCATCCGGCCAGTGGCTGAAATAGAGATCGATGTAGTCAGTCTGTAGACGCTTGAGCGAGGCCTCGATGCTGGCCTTGATGGCGTCGGGCTTGAGCCCGCCGGGTTTCTTGCTGGAATTGACCTTAGTGAAGATGTGGACCTTGTCGCGATTGCCGCGGGCCTTGAGCCATTTGCCGATAATGGTTTCGCTCATGCCCGGCGGATTGCCCGGTACCCAGTTCGGGTAGCCCTCGGCGGTGTCGATGGCGGAAAAGCCGGCGTCGACATAGGCGTCGAGGATGTCGAAGCCCCGCGCCTCATCTACTGTCCAGCCAAACACATTACCGCCCAGCACCAGGGGTTCGATGACCAGTTCGCTGCGTCCGAGGGGGCGACGGTTCATTTTTGTTCTCCCATTTATTCGGTGGTCCCGACGTCTCGGTTGCCGATTTGTTCGTTCTGGGGGACGGGCGGGGCGCACCAATAGAGAGCCTCGGCGATCGAGCGCAGCGACCCGCTGAGGTCGATGAAGTTATATTCGGCGTCCATGTCCTGCGTGTGGCGCAGATAGACGAAACTGCCATGCCGCAGGCCATCGAGAAGCCAGCCATCGTCATCGCGGAGGACTGCGCCATAGGGCGACGTGCCGGTTTCAGCAGGGAGCGTCCGGGTTTCCCGGTCCAGCGTCATCTCCCACTGCCCCGTTGCGCCACCCGCCCTGCTGGAATAGATGTGCAGCCCGGTCGAAAAGTCGTCCTCGCAGCGGACCACCAGGCACGTAAAATCATACGCGCTGGCGTCGCGGGCGCACCCCATGCTGGCCCGGTCGCCCTCCCCGGGCAAAAAAGAGTAATGCCAGCCGGCCTGCTGTGCTGCCGCCGGGACGACCAGCAGCAGCGGCAGCGCCATCAGCGCAGTGTTTCGATGAGATCCCATTTGTTCCCGTAAAGATCGGCGAACACCGCCACGGACCCATAAGCCTCGTGGCGGGGTTCTTCAAGAAATCCAACGCCGTTGCCGCGCAGGCGGGCGTAGTCGGCCGCAAAATTATCTGTCTCGAGAAACAGCATCACCCTGCCACCCGTCTGGTTGCCGACGCTGGCCCGCTGCGCCTCGCCGTCGGCCCGGGCCAGCAGCAGGCGGGCGCCGCGCGCTCCAGGCGGGCCCACGATCACCCAGCGTTTTCCATCGCCGAGGTCAGTGTCCTCCAGCAGCGCGAATCCGATCCTGTCGGTGTAGTAGGCGATGGCGTCATCATAGTCGGCGACGACTATGGCAATCGTAGCGATGGACTGGGTCATGACACAATGGAGCACCATTAGGTCCGGGACGGTCAAGCGATGCGAGTGCCGCCGAACGGATCATTCCGAATCCGTCCAATCCTGTGGATGGCGGTTTTGGCTGTCAACTTATTGACCAATTGGTCAACGCTCCCCATTGCGCTCCCTCAATTTCTAGGCTTTGGTAGCATTCAAGCCCCGGCAGGCAAGCCGGGTGCGCAAAAAAATGTCTCGGGAGACAACAATCATGAAATTGATGAAAACCTTGATGGCGGCGACCGCCATGCTGGCTTTGGCCGCTGGTGCAGCGCAGGCCAAGACCCTTGTCTACTGCTCTGAAGGCTCGCCTGAAGGCTTCGATCCGGCGCCCTATACCGCCGGCACCACCTTCGACGCCTCGTCGCGTCCGATCTACAATCGTCTGGTACAGTTCACCAAGGGCGCATCGACCACCGAACCTGGCCTCGCCGAGAGCTATGAAGTTTCCGACGATGGTCTCGAATATACCTTCCATTTGCGCCAGGGCGTGAAGTTCCACACCACTGAATATTTCACCCCGACGCGCGACTTCAACGCCGACGACGTGCTGTTCAGCTTCGAGCGCCAGTGGCAGGCTGATCACCCATGGCATGCCTATTCGACGGGCATCACCTGGGAATATTTCAACGCCATGTCGATGAGCGACCTGCTCACCTCGATCGAGAAGGTTGACGACTACACCGTCAAGTTCACCCTGACCCGTCCCGAGGCCCCGTTCATTGCCAACCTGGCCATGGACTTTGCCTCGATCCTGTCTGCCGAATATGCCGCCCAGCTTGAAGCGTCCGGCACCATGGACATGCTCAACCAGCAGCCCATCGGCACCGGCCCGTTCCAGTTCGTCGCCTACCAGCAGGACGCGGCCATCCGCTACGCCTCCTTTGACGAATACTGGAATGGTGTGCAGCCCATCGATGACCTGGTCTTCGCCATAACCACCGACCCGGCGGTTCGCCTCCAGAAGCTGCAGGCCGGCGAATGCCATGTCATGCCCTATCCGAACCCGGCCGACCTTGAAGTCATCAAGGCCGATCCGAACCTGACCATGATGGAGCAGGAAGGCCTCAATATCGGCTTCCTGGCCTACAACGCCCAGCAGGCACCGTTCGACAATGCGAACGTGCGCAAGGCGCTCAACATGGCCATCGACAAGGATGCCATCATCGAGGCCGTGTTTGCCGGTCAGGCAAGCGTTGCCAAGAACCCGATCCCGCCCACCATGTGGTCGTATAACGATGCCATCCAGGACGATCCGTATGATCCGGAAGCGGCCAAGGCCATGCTGGCCGAAGAAGGCGTCGAAGATCTCTCCATGAAGGTCTGGGCCATGCCCGTCTCGCGTCCGTACAATCCGGATGCGCGCCGTATGGCCGAGCTGATCCAGGCTGACTTTGCCGAAGTCGGCGTGACCGTCGAGATCGTCTCGATGGAATGGGCCGAATATCTCGAACAGTCGTCTTCGGTTGATCGCGATGGTGCGGTGCTGCTGGGCTGGACCGGTGACAATGGCGATCCGGACAACTTCCTCGCCGTGCTGCTCGGCTGCGATGCCGTCGGGGGTGCCAACCGCGCCCAGTGGTGCAACGAGGAGTTCGAAGCTCTTGTTCAGGAAGCCAAGACCATTTCCGATCAGGCCGAGCGTACCGCGCTCTACGAAAAGGCCCAGGAAGTGTTCAAGCGCGAAGCCCCCTGGGCGACCATTGCCCACTCGCTGGTCTTTATGCCAATGAGCAACAAGGTCACTGGCTATGTGATGGACCCCAAGGGCACGCACGCCTTTGACGGCGTCGATATCGCCGAGTAATCGGGACTAAGACCGGGGGCGGCGCCGCTGCCCCCGGCATCCCTGAAAAGATATGATCCGTTTCATTCTCAATCGCCTGCTGCTGATTGTACCGACCTTTATCGGTATCACGATCGTGGCCTTCGCCTTCGTCCGCGTCCTGCCGGGCGATCCCATTCTCCTCATTGCCGGCGAGCGCAGTGTTTCGCCCGAGCGCTACCAGGCGCTCCTGGTCCAGTTCGGTTACGACCAGCCGATCTGGGTGCAGTACTGGGACTACCTTTCCGGCATATTCCAAGGTGATTTCGGCACCTCGATCTCGACCAAGCGTCCTGTCATCCGCGACTTCCTCACCCTCTTCCCGGCAACGGTCGAGCTGGCCTTCTGCGCCACCATCTTTGCCGTGGTCCTGGGTATTCCCGCCGGCGTCATCGCTGCCGTCAAGCGCGGCTCGTGGTACGACCAGACCCTTATGGGCACGGCCCTTGTGGGCTATTCCATGCCCATTTTCTGGCTCGGGCTGCTGCTCATCATTTTCTTCTCGGGCATTCTGGGTTGGACCCCGGTCTCCGGGCGCATCGACCTGCTCTATTTCTTCCCTGCCGTGACTGGCTTCATGACTATAGACGCGCTGATTTCCGGGCAGGAGGGAGCCTTTGTTTCGGCCATGCGCCATCTCATTCTCCCCTCCATCACCCTGGGCACCATTCCGCTGGCGGTGATCGCGCGCCAGACCCGCTCGGCCATGCTCGAAGTGCTTGGTGACGACTACGTGCGCACCGCCCGCGCGAAGGGACTGTCGCCTCGCCAGGTGGTCGGGGTGCATGCCCTGCGCAACGCGCTGATTCCGGTGGTGACCACCATTGGCCTGCAGGTCGGGGTGATGATGGCCGGCGCCATCCTCACCGAGACGATCTTTTCCTGGCCCGGCATCGGCAAATGGATGATCGATGCCATCTCGCGCCGCGACTATCCGGTGGTCCAGGCAGGTCTGCTGCTGATCGCGTTGATCGTCATGGCGGTCAATCTCATCGTCGATGTGCTCTACGGGCTCATCAATCCCCGTATCCGGCATAATTAGGAGGCGACATGTCAAATCCCGCCACCATCGCCGATCCCAATGCTGCGCCGCGCATCTCCGCGCTGACCCAGTTGCGCGAGTTCTGGTATTATTTCTCGGTCAACCGCGGCGCCGTCATCGGTCTCGTGGTCTTCGTCCTCCTGGTGCTGACTGCGCTTTTCGCCAATTGGATCGCCCCTCATTCGCCCATCCAGCAATATCGCGACGCGCTGCTGATCCCGCCCTTCTGGGCCGAAGGCGGCCGGGCCGACTTCCTGCTCGGTACGGACGCGGTGGGCCGCGATATCCTTTCGCGCCTCATCCATGGCGCCCGCTATTCGCTGCTGATTGGCACCGTTGTGGTGGTGATTGCTTTGGTCACCGGCATCATTGTTGGGTTGGTCGCGGGCTATGCCGGCGGCTGGGTCGATACGGTGCTGATGCGCGTCATGGACCTGATCCTTGCTTTTCCATCGTTGCTGCTGGCCCTGGTGCTGGTGGCCATACTGGGGCCGGGGCTGTTCAATATGATGATCGCCATCGCCCTGGTGCTGCAGCCCCATTTCGTGCGCCTCACCCGTTCGGCAGTGATGGGCGAGATGGGCAAGGACTATGTGACCTCCTCCCGCATGGCCGGCTCCGGCCATATGCGCCTGATGTTCAAGACCATCCTGCCCAATTGCCTGGCGCCACTGATCGTCCAGGCGACGCTGAGCTTCTCGAGCGCCATTCTCGATGCGGCCGCGCTGGGCTTTCTCGGCCTTGGCGCCCAGCCGCCGACGCCCGAATGGGGCACCATGCTGGCCGAGGCGCGACAGTTCATCCTGCGCGCCTGGTGGGTCGTGACTCTTCCCGGCCTTGCCATCCTCATCACCGTGCTGGCAATCAACCTGATCGGCGACGGGCTGCGCGACGCGCTCGATCCCAAGCTGAAGCGGAGCTGAGCCATGCCCCTGCTTGAAATCAGGAACCTTACCGTCGCCTTCGACACCTCGGTCGGCCTGTTCAAGGCGGTAGACGGCATCGATATTGCCGTCGATGCGCACGAAGTGCTCGCCATCGTGGGTGAATCGGGCTCCGGCAAATCGGTGGCCATGCTCGCCACCATGGGCCTGCTGCCCAATACGGCGACGGTCACCGCCGACGTCATGACTTTCGAGGGCAAGAACCTGCTCGGCATGAGTCCGGCCGACAAGCGCAGGATCATCGGCAGAGACATTGCCATGATCTTCCAGGAACCGGTGGCCAGCCTCAATCCCTGCTTCACCATCGGCTTCCAGATCGAAGAAGTGCTGTCCCGCCATATGGGGCTGAAGGGCAGGGCGGCGCGCGACCGGGCCGTCGAACTGTTGCATCTGGTCGGCATCAAGGATGGCGCCGAGCGCCTCGGCGCCTTCCCGCACCAGATGAGCGGCGGCCAGTGCCAGCGCGTCATGATCGCCATCGCACTCGCCTGCAACCCCAAGCTGCTGATCGCAGACGAGCCGACAACGGCGCTCGACGTCACTATCCAGAAGCAGATCCTGGACCTGCTGGTGGGGCTGCAGGCCGAGACCGGCATGGCGCTGATCATGATCACCCATGATATGGGCGTGGTCGCCGAAACGGCCGACCGTGTCATCGTCCAGTACAAGGGCCACAAGATGGAAGAGGCCGATGTCCTTTCGCTCTTTGCCAATCCGCAATCGAACTATACCCGCGCCCTGCTCTCCGCCCTGCCGGAAAATGCAGTCGGTGACCGCCTGCCCACCGTCTCGGACATGATGTTCGAAGCCGCGCCGGGGGTGGGCCGATGAGCACACCCGTTCTCGAAGTGCGCGACCTCAAGCGCGACTACATCGTCTCGGGCGGCTTCCTACGCCCGGTCAAGGCGGTGCATGCTGTCAAGGGCGTGAACTTCACGCTCGAAAAAGGCAAGACCCTCGCCGTCGTGGGGGAAAGCGGATGCGGTAAATCCACCCTTGCCCGCATGATCACTCTAATCGATCAGCCGACCTCCGGGGATATCTTCATCGATGGCCTGCCCGCCAGCGCCAGCCATGTGACCAAGCAGATGCGCCAGAAGGTGCAGATCGTCTTCCAGAATCCCTATGGCTCGCTCAACCCCCGCCAGAAGATCGGGGACGTGTTGGCCGAGCCGCTGCTGCTCAATACCGATATGCCGCTATCCGAGCGGCGGGAACGGGCCATGGCCATGCTCATCAAGGTGGGCCTCGGACCGGAGCACTTCAACCGCTACCCGCACATGTTCTCGGGTGGCCAGCGCCAGCGCATCGCCATTGCCCGGGCGCTGATGCTCAATCCGAGCTTCCTGGTACTCGACGAGCCGGTCTCGGCGCTCGACCTTTCGGTGCAGGCGCAGATCCTGAACCTGCTCAAGGACCTGCAGGACGAGTTCGGCCTCACCTATGTCTTTATCAGCCATGACCTCAGTGTGGTGCGCTATATCGCCGACGAGGTGATGGTGATGTATTTCGGTGACGTGGTCGAACATGGCAGCCGTGACGCGGTCTTTGCCGATCCGCAGCACGACTATACCAAGACCCTGTTCGCGGCCACGCCGCGCGCCGATGTCGAATCCATCCGCGCCCGCATCGCCAGGAAACAGGCCGCCGCCTAAACCTCCACCCTTCTCCCGTCCTTCCCCGAGCGGATCAGGGCGTCGATCAGCCTGTGCACGTTGAGCGCCGTGCGGCCGGTCGAGACCGGCTGCCGGCCCTGCTGCACCGCCTCGGAGAAATCGGCAATCTGGGCCATGTGCCAGTCAAAGGGGAAGGCCATAGGGTCGGCGCCGCCGCCCGAATTGCTGGCCTCGCCTATGGTTTCCGTGCGACCGTCGAACCAGTGGAGGGTCAGATTGCCCCCGGTCAGCGTGGCGCTGACTTTGGCAAAATTGAGTGTCAGGCTTTCCGCGCCGCCGGGGAAATTGGCGGTGGTGGCCATCAGCCCGCCCACGGCGCCGTTCTCGAATTCCATACCCCCGGCGACGAAGTCCTCGGTCTCCATCTGGTGCAAGCCCGTTGTCGCCGAAAGCGCCGTCACTGCCTTGACCGGACCGGTCAGGCTCAGCATCAGGTCGAGCGAATGGATGGCCTGGGTGATCAGCACGCCGCCACCGTCCTGCGCGAAGGTCCCGCGGCCCGGCTTGTCGTAATAGCCCACCTGCGGCCGCCACCACGGCACGACCAGATGCACCGCCTGCAATGCACCGAGTTCGCCACTTGCCACTTTTTCGGCCAAGGCCTTTGAAGCGGCGCGGAACCGGTGCTGGAAGATGATGCCCAGCGTCACGCCCGCGCTTTCGCAGCTTTCGACAATGCGCTGCGCCGCCGCGGTGGAGCGCTCCACCGGCTTTTCCATCAGCACATGCTTGCCCGCTTGTGCAGCGGCAGCTACGATATCCTCGCGCGCATTGGGCGGCGTCAGCACGAGGATGGCGTTAATGGCCGGGTCGGCCAGCATGGCCTCATAATCGTCGGCGGCGGGGAAGTCATATTCAGCGCAGAATTGGTCGAGCTCGGCCCGATTGCGCCGCCAGACCCCGCGCACGTCGATCCGGTTCCTGAGCGCATTGAGCGCCAGCGCATGCGGCTTGGCCCCCATGCCCGCACCCACCACGCCCAGACCGAACTTCCCCTGTTCATTGCCCATTCAGCCGCCTCCTTGTAATGCCTTTATCGCGCCATGATCGCGGCGCTCAACTCCCCATCAGGGGATATAGGGTGAGGGACCTAACATGAAATTGGCTGGTATTGTTGCAGCGCTTTGTGTGGCGCTGGGAATTGCGTTGGCGGGCTGGTTTGTCGGCACCTCGCTGGTGGAAAGCCGCCAGCCGCTGCGGGTGGTGACGGTCAAGGGGCTGTCCGAACGTTCGGTCGAGGCCAATCTCGGCTTCTGGCCGATCCGCTTCGTCGCCACCGGCCCCACCCTGGAAGCTGCCCGTTCCAGCCTTGAAACATCGGAAGCCTCGGTTCGCGGCTTCCTTGACGCGCGTGGTTTTGCCGAGGATGAAATCCAGGTGCAGAATGTCTTGGTGGAAGATCGCGCCGCCGGCTACAGCGCCGGTTCGATGAATGACGAATACCGCTTCGTGCTCACCGAGGACATGCTGGTCACCACCGACCGGGTGCAGGATCTTGCCGAGGCCAGTCGCTCGGTCGCGGACCTGCTGCGCCAGGGCGTGGTGTTTTCCTCTGATGCCTATAGTGCCGGTGCAAGTTTCGTCTTTACCGGCATCAATGACCTCAAGAGCGAGATGCTGACAGAGGCAACGCAGCGCGCCAAGGAAACGGCCGAACAATTCGCCACCGAATCGGGGGCACAAGTGGGCGATATCCAGACCGCTAACCAGGGCGTGTTCGAAATCCTGCCCGCCGTGGAAATCCCCAATGACCGGCCGGAGAAGCAGATCGACAAGAAGGTGCGGGTGGTGACCACCATCACCTATTTCCTCGTGGACTGACAAAGTCGCTCCTTGGGGCAGCGGCAAGTGCCGGCCAGCCCTTTCGGCCTCCGGTTCTGAAAATGGACGTGTCCCGAGGCGCGTGCGTCTCAGTAAGTTTTAGTAGATAGAGACGTCGCCGCCTCGGGACACCGGTTTTTCGTAGAGGACTCCGGACCCCATTGAACGCTCGTCGCAGGGTGACCGCTTCCTAGACGCGCAACTGGAGCGACCCAGTTCCGCCCGGCTCCCCCCGCAAAGTTCGCTGCAGTCCGTCCGCGCGGGAGTGATAGATGGGAGTATGGGGCAGGATCGAGGGGCGGGGATTACTTTTTGTTTCGACAGGCACGATGCCAACTCGCGCCCTTGCGGGGCTTCGGCCCGTCCCGCAGGGCCAATCACGCCGGTGACGTGATTGGAGCAGAGAAGGCCATGAGCGATGTACGCTGATGGCTGGAGTAGGGTGGGGGACTGGCGGGCTGGTTGTCAGTCAATGCCCACCAATGCGTGACGCACCCCCACCAGCTCTGCTACGGCCCGTCGGGCCTAGTGTCGCTGCCTCCCCCATCGAGGGGGAGGAGAAGCGTCGCGTTTGCCACATTATATTACGAAGCCATGCTTCACCGTGGGTTTCAGCGGGTTGCGCACCTACTCGCCTAGACTTTCCTCACAGGGGAGAGCTTGCCAGCGGCACGGTTGGAAGCCCATGCATTTTCCCGCAGGAAACTTTCCAGCGCGTCGCGGCTCATGGGCCGAGCAAAGGCATAGCCCTGCAGAATATCGCAGCCCAGATCGCGCAGGATGGCGGCATGTTCCATCGTTTCGACGCCTTCGGCGACGATCTCGATATCCATGGACTTGCCGATATCGACAATGGAAGCGACGAGTTGGCGCTGCGCTGGCTGGTCAAGAATGGGCTTGACCAGTTGCCGGTCGATCTTGAGCCGGCGCGGATGCAGTTTCTGCAGGGAGACGATGGAGGCATAGCCGGTGCCGAAATCATCGATCTCGACATCGATGCCCAATTCCTTCACCTGGTCGATATTCCAGGCGACGATGCCGTCACTTTCATCAAGATAGATGGATTCGACCAGCTCGAAGGAGAGCCGGCCCGGCGCCAGTGGCAAGGCCTTGAGGCTTTCGATCAGCCCCTCGTCATGCAGGCGCCGCAGTGACACATTGACCGATGCCCGCGGCACGTTGAGGCCCATCTCATCCCAGCGCGCCAGGTCGGCCAGCGCCTGCTCAAGCACCAGCCGGTCGATCTGGGCGACGACGTTGATTTCCTCGGCCACGTCCATGAAGCTGTCAGGCGCCTTCAGTCCGTCCACGGGATGCTGCCAGCGCGCCAGCGCCTCGACGCCCACCAGGTCAAGGGTGTGCGCATCGAACTGGGGCTGGTAATGCGCGAAAAAGGCATTGTTATCGAGACCCTTCAGAATCTCGTCCGCCACCCGCTTGGTGTTGATCACCTCGGCCTGCAGGGCTTCGGAGAAGAATTCATGCCGGCTGCGGCCAAGGGCCTTGGCGCGATAAAGCGCAATATCGGCGTTGACCAGCAATTGGCGCACATCGATATCGGCCGAACGCGACACGGCAACGCCGATGCTGACGCCGAAGCGGCATTCATGCCCTTCATGCACGGCAGGGCGGCGCATTTCGCGCACGATGCGGTCGGCGATCAGCTTGAGCCGCGCGTCGCTGGGGCCGGCGCTGGACAGGATGACGAATTCGTCGCCGCCAATGCGCGCCACGAAATCGGTTTCCCGGCAATTGGCCCGCAACACCTTGCTGGCATGGATGAGCATGGCGTCGCCTGCCGCATGGCCGAGCGTGTCATTGATCTGCTTGAAGCGGTCGAGATCGATATGCAGCAGCGCGATCGAGCCGCTGCCATGATAGCCATCGGCCGCATGGCTCATCAGCACCTCGTCGAGATAGCGCCGATTGGGCAATCCCGTCAGGCTGTCATGCAGGGCATTGTGCTCGATGCGGATGCGCGCGGCCTCGAGTTCATTGTTGCGCGCCTCGGCTTGGCGCTTGGCGCGGCGCAGATCCTCGTTGAGTTCGACGTCATTGGTCACGTCCCAGTTGACGCCCACCACCTTGTCGGGTTGGCCCGGCTCGCTGAACAGCGCCGCAACCGAGCGGACATGACGCAGACCGCCATCGGGCAGGCAGACGCGATAATCCGATTGATAGCGCCCGCTGGCAATCATGCGACGAAAATCAATCTCGGCGCGCTCACGATCTTCGGGATGCACGGCGGCGCGCCAGTGGTCGTGGCTGCGCGGCCCGCCATCATCGGGCAGGCCATAAATTTCATTGGTCCGCTCGTCCCAAGTCTCAACGCCGGTACGCATGTCCATTTCCCACACCCCGACCTTGGACACGTCGACCGCCAGGTTGAGCCTGCGGGTCAGGCGAGCCAGCTCGACTTCCCTGTTCCCCAGTTCGTGGATGTGGTCGTGGCGCTCGCGGATCATGCGACTGGTGACGAAGACCGGCAACAGGATCAATGCGCCGGCGGCCAGGATCATGCCGCGCAGCAGCCAGGTGGACACCGGATCGGCGCCCCAGCCGGCCTTGGGTACGGCGGCGATCTGCCAGCTGCCTGAGGGGAGCACCACATCGGCAACCACAGGATCCTCTGCGCTCAGGTCGGGCCCATAAAAGCGCCGGCCCTCGCTTCCCGTGCCGTTACTGCCAGAGATGGAAATGTCGAAAGGGAGGTCGGGATTATAAAGGCCGCTATCGGCATAGAGCCGGTCGACATCGACCACGGCCGATACCAGGCCCCAGAACCGGCGACTATCGCCATGCCCGACATAGACTGGAAAACGCCCCACAAAACCACGGCCGCCCTGTACCAGGTTTATCGGTCCGGCAATGTTGAGCTTCCCGGTCTGGAGCACGTCGCGCACCGCCGGCCACTGCGCCGGCGTCACACGATAATCGAGCCCGGTTGCCGCTTCATTGCCCTCAAGCGGATAGGTCATGCGGATCACGAGATCCGGTGCAGCGGAAATCGAGCGCAGCTGGCTGTCTTCATCGAAGAGATTGCTGACCAACGCGTCATAGCGCGCCTGGTCCAGGTCCGGTTCGGTGGCGATCACCGAGACCAGGCCCTTGACCAGTTGGATATTGCTCGAGATATGCCCCTCAAGCTTGGCCCGGATGATGGAGATCTGCTGCAGGGTGTCGGCCCGAAGGCGACTTTCGGCAATCTGCTGGCTCTGGCGGTCGAGAAGGACGCCAGCCAGCAGCATGGCGACCAGCGCGAGCAGTACCGGCACGGCCATAGTGCGCCGCCAATCTCCTCGATGTTTGTCTGCCCGACCTTGGTTCATTATCTCGCCTGAGCGCCCGACACGTTCTGTGTCCTGGACGATACTATTCGCCGAGGCGTTGACGAGTGCCTTACCATCCCGCCTATGTGACCGTTTGGTAAACGCGGCGGAAACGGCTCAGTCAGCCACTTCTTCAAGTTCGATCAGCGTGCCGTTAAAATCTTTTGGATGGAGGAACACGACCGGGCGGCCATGGGCGCCGATACGGGGCTGCCCATCGCCCAGCACCCTTGCGCCATCAGCCTGGAGTCGGGCAATGGCAGAAGCAAGGTCGGGCACTTCGAAGCAGAGATGATGCATGCCGCCCGCCGGATTTTTGGTGAGGAAGGCGGCAATGGGGGAGGCTTCGCCCAGCGGTTCGAGCAGTTCGACCTTGGTATTGCCGGTATCGATGAAGACCACGGTGACACCATGCTCGGGCAGCGCCTGTGGCGTGCCCACCACGGCGCCGAGCTGGTCGCGATATTTCCCAGCGGCGGCCGCAAGGTCGGGCACGGCAATGGCAATGTGATTGAGGCGACCGATCATCGATTGCTCAGCCTTCCCTCAATCTCGTTGAGCACTGAAAATGCCGCGTCCAGCACATTGGTGCCGGGGCCGAAAATGGCGGCGACGCCCGCCTCGTAGAGGAAATCATAGTCCGGCTCGGGAATGACCCCGCCGACAATGACGGTGACCTCACCCAGTTCGCGCGCATTAAGCGCCGCGATCAGTTCGGGCACCAGCGTCCTGTGCCCGGCGGCGAGAGATGACACGCCCACCGCATCCACTTTCATCTCTTCGGCATGGGCTGCCACTTCCGGTGCGGTTTCGAAGAGGTCCCCCATATGGACCACAAAGCCGAGGTCAGCGAAGGCCGATGCGATGATCTTGGCGCCCCGGTCGTGCCCGTCCTGGCCCATCTTTGCGATGAAGATGGATGGCGCCCGGCCGCGCGATGCCTTGAAGGCAGCGACCCGGTCAGTCACTGATTTCAGTTGCGGATCGTCGCCATAGCCCCCGGCATAGACGCCGGAAATCACCTTGGTGATGGCGCGATGGCGCCCGAAAACATCTTCCATGGCCAGGGAAATCTCGCCCAGAGTGGCGCGGGCGCGGGCGGCCTCGATAGCCGCTTCGAGCAGGTTCCCCTCGTCCTTGGCCGCATATTCGCGCAGGGCGGCCAGCATGGATTGGCACCCGGCCTCGTCGCGCGTAGCGCGGATGCGCTCCAACTGGGCGATCTGTTCGGCGCGCACCTTGGCATTGTCGATCTGGCGCAGCTCGATCTCTTCCTCGGTCTCGACCCGGTAGCGGTTCACCCCGACGATGACATCCTCGCCCCGGTCCACCCGCGCCTGCCGGATGGCCGCGGCCTTTTCGATGGCGAGCTTGGGCCCGCCCGACTGCACGGCAGCGGTCATGCCGCCCAGCGTCTCGGCCTCGTCGATCAGGGCGCGAGCGCCCTTGACCAGTTCGGCAGTCAGCGCCTCGACATAATATGAGCCACCCAGCGGATCGACCACATCGGTGATGCGGCTTTCATGCTGCAAGATGAGCTGGGTATTGCGGGCAATACGGCTCGAAAATTCGGTCGGCAGCGCAATGGCTTCGTCGAAGGAATTGGTGTGCAGGCTCTGCGTGCCACCCAGCGTTGCCGCCAGGGCCTCGATGGTGGTGCGCACGATATTGTTGTGCGGGTCCTGCTCGGTCAGCGATACGCCCGAGGTCTGGCAATGGGTGCGCAGCATTTTGCTGCGCGGGTCCTTCGCGCCAAGATCGGTCATGATCTGGCTCCACAGCTGACGCGCGGCGCGCAGCTTGGCCACCTCGAGGAAGAAGTTCATGCCGATGCCGAAAAAGAAACTCAGGCGCCCGGCAAACGCATCGATATCGAGGCCCCGCTTCTGGGCGGCGCGCACATAGTCCATGCCGTCGGCCAGCGTATAGGCCAGCTCCTGCACTGCCGTCGCCCCGGCCTCGTGCATGTGGTAGCCGGAGATCGAGATGGAGTTGAATTTCGGCATGTGGCGGGCGGTGTGGGCGATGATGTCGCCGACGATCCGCATGCTGGGCTCGGGCGGATAGATATAGGTGTTGCGGACCATGAACTCCTTGAGGATGTCGTTCTGGATGGTCCCCTCGAGCTGGTCCTGGCGGACGCCTTGTTCCTCGGCGGCGACGATGAACATGGCCAGCACCGGGATGACCGCGCCATTCATGGTCATGGAAACGCTCATCTGGTCGAGCGGAATACCCTCGAACAGCACCTTCATGTCTTCCACGCTGTCGATGGCGACGCCCGCCTTCCCCACATCGCCGACCACGCGCGGATGGTCGCTGTCATAGCCACGATGGGTGGCCAGGTCGAAGGCGACCGAAAGCCCCTTCTGCCCCTTTTCCAGCGCCTGCCGGTAAAAGGCATTGCTTTCCCGTGCCGTGGAAAAGCCGGCATATTGGCGGATGGTCCAAGGGCGATTGGCATACATGGTCGCCCGCACGCCCCGGGTGAACGGCTCGACGCCAGGGATTTCCGAGTTCTCGCCGAAATACACCGGCTGCACGGGAATGCCGCCATAGTCGCGTTCAAGCGAGGCCAGCGGCGTGTCGCGGAGTTCGCGCTGGGCAAGGGCAGCCCATTTCTCCTCTTGCTCGCTCATCACACCGCCTCGAATTCGAGCATGACCTGATCCACTGCCAGCACCGCGCCGGGCACCACATGCACCTTGCTCACCCGCGCCCGTTTTTCGGCCTTGAGCACATTTTCCATCTTCATGGCTTCGACAATGGCCAGCGTCTGTCCGTCTTCGACCACATCACCCTCGCTGACATCGATCCGCACCACCTGGCCCGGCATGGGGCAGAGCAGAAACTTGCTCATGTCGGGCGGCACCTTGATCGGCATGTGCTTGAGATATTGCGCCACATGCGGCCGCAGCACGAGCACCTTCATGTCGGCGCCGCGATAGCGGATGCGGAAGCCGGAGGTGGTGGGATTGACCTTGAGCACGGCCAGTCCGCCGCCCGACCATTCCAGCCGCGCCAGAGTGTCGCCCGGCTGCCAATGCAGATGCGCCGCCTGGCTGCGCCAGCCCATGTCTACGAGCGTTTCCAGACCCTTCTGGTGCAGGGTCACGGTTTCGGCCTTGTCGCCAATCTGCACATGCCACTGGCTTTCCGTCTCGGCCCCAAGACGGCGCTGCTCGCGGCGCGCCATCAGCAGCGCGGCGGCGGCCACCACATCGGCGTGATGCGTCTCGCTCAACTCAGCACCGGAAAAGCCCTCGGGAAATTCTTCGGCAATATAACCCGTCGTCAACCGTCCCTCGCGGAAGCGCGCCTGGTCCATGACGGTGGAGAGAAACGGCAGATTATTGCCCACGCCTTCCACCTCGAATGCGTCCAGCGCCACCGCCATGGCATCCACGGCGTCTATGCGCGTCGGCGCCCAGGTACAGAGTTTTGCAATCATCGGATCGTAGAAGGTGGAAATCTCGCCACCCTCGAACACCCCGGTATCGTTGCGCACGACCAGCTTATCCGTCGCGCTCTCCGCCGGAGGGCGATAGCGCGTCAGGCGCCCGGTCGAGGGCAGGAAATTGCGATAGGGATCCTCGGCATAGAGCCTGGACTCAATGGCCCAGCCGTTGCGCTGCACTTGCGCCTGCGTCAGCGGCAGTTTTTCGCCGTTTGCCACGCGCAGCATGAGTTCGACGAGATCCAGCCCGGTGATCAGTTCGGTCACCGGATGCTCGACCTGCAGCCGCGTATTCATCTCGAGGAAGTAGAATTTGCGATCCTTGTCGACGATGAATTCCACCGTGCCGGCGCTGGTGTAGCCCACCGCCTTGGCCAGTGCGACCGACTGTTCGCCCATGGCCTTGCGCGTCGCCTCGTCGAGGAAAGGCGAGGGCGCCTCCTCGATCACCTTCTGGTTGCGCCGCTGGATCGAGCATTCGCGTTCGTTGAGGTAGAGCACATTGCCGTGGCTGTCGCCGATCAGCTGGATTTCGATATGCCGCGGCTCGGTGACGAATTTTTCGATGAAGATGCGATCATCGCCAAACGAGCTTGCCGCCTCTGACTTGGAGCGCTCAAACCCCTCGCGGGCTTCCGCGTCGTTCCAGGCAATGCGCATGCCCTTGCCGCCGCCGCCCGCCGATGCCTTGATCATCACCGGATAGCCGATGGATTTGGCAATGGTGACGGTGTGCTCGGCGTCGTCGATCAGGCCCATATGCCCCGGCACGGTGGAGACGCCCGCTGCGGCAGCCAGCTTTTTGGAGGTGATCTTGTCGCCCATCGCCTCGATGGCTTTGACCGGCGGTCCGACAAAGATGATCCCGGCAGCGTCCAGCGCCTCGGCGAATTTTGGGTTTTCGGACAGGAAACCGTAGCCGGGATGCACCGCCTGCGCGCCGGTGGATTTGCAGGCGGCGATGATCTTGTCGATCTGGAGATAGGAATCCTTGGCCGGCGAGGGGCCGATATGGACGGCCTCGTCGGCCATGCGCACATGCAGCGCCTCGCGGTCGGCATCGGAGTAAACCGCGACGGTGGCAATGCCCATGCGCTTGGCGGTCTTGATGACCCGGCAGGCAATCTCGCCTCGATTGGCGATGAGGAGCTTGGTGATCATGGTGTGGCTCCTCACAGCGGAATGTTGTCGTGCTTCTTCTTGGGCATAACCGACGTCTTGTGTCGCAGTGTCGAGAACGCCCGGATCACGCGCCTTCTTGTTCCATGCGGCATGATCACGTCGTCGATGAAGCCGCGTTCGGCGGCGACGAAGGGGTTGGCGAAGCGCGATTCGTAGTCGGCCGTGCGCTGGGCGATCTTTTCCTTGTCCGAGAGTTCGGAGCGATAGAGGATTTCCGTCGCGCCCTTGGCGCCCATGACGGCGATTTCGGCCGAGGGCCAGGCGTAGTTGACGTCGGCCTTGATGTGCTTTGAGGCCATCACGTCATAGGCGCCGCCATAGGCTTTGCGGGTGATGACGGTGACCAGCGGCACCGAGGCTTCCGAATAGGCGAACAGCAGTTTGGCCCCATGCTTGATGATGCCGCCATATTCCTGCGCCACGCCGGGGAGGAACCCCGGCACGTCGACAAAGGTCAGGATGGGGATTTCAAAACTGTCGCAGAAGCGGATGAAGCGCGCGGCCTTCTTGCTCGCATTGATGTCGAGGCACCCCGCCAGCACCAGCGGCTGGTTGGCGACGACGCCCACTGTGTTGCCATCGAGTCGAATGAAGCCGCAAAGGATATTGCCGGCATGGTTCTTCTGGATTTCGAGGAAGTCGCTCTCGTCGGCAACGGTCTCGATCACTTCGCGCATGTCATAGGGCGTGTTGGCGCTGGCCGGGATGATGGTGTCGAGCTTGTCGTCGCGCCGGTCTATGGGGTCATGCGTCGGAATGCGCGGTGGTTTCTGCCCGGCCGCCAGCGGCAGATAGGAAAAGAGCCGCCGCACTTCGAGCAGGGTCTCGATGTCATTGGCAAAGGCCGCGTCGGCCACCGAGGAAATCTTGGTGTGCGTCGACGCCCCGCCCAGCTCTTCCTGGGTGACGCTTTCATTGGTGACGGTCTTGACCACATCCGGTCCGGTCACGAACATGTAGCTCGTGTCCTCGACCATATAGATGAAGTCGGTCATCGCCGGCGAATAGACCGCGCCGCCGGCACAGGGCCCCATGATGACCGAAATCTGCGGAATGGCCCCCGAGGCCTGCACATTGCGCCAGAACACATCGGCATAGCCGCCCAGGGAGGCCACGCCCTCCTGGATGCGCGCCCCGCCGCTGTCGTTGAGCCCGATGACCGGCGCGCCATTCTGCATGGCGAGATCCATGATCTTGCAGATCTTCTTCGCATGCGTCTCGCTCAGGGATCCCCCGAAGACCGTGAAGTCCTGGCTGAACACATAGACCAGCCGCCCCTCGATATTGCCCCAGCCGGTCACCACGCCATCGCCGGGATAGATTTGCTTTTCCATGCCGAAATCCACCGCCCGGTGGGTGACGAACATGTCGTATTCTTCGAACGAGCCGGGATCGAGCAAGACATCGAGCCGCTCGCGCGCCGTCAGCTTTCCCTTGCCATGCTGAATGTCGATGCGCCTTTGCCCGCCACCCAGCCGCGCCTCGGCGCGCTTGCCTTCAAGGGCGGTAAGAATCTTCTGCATGGCTCGGGCCTCCACTGCCTCTTGTTTTTGACCGGACAGTCAAATCCGAGATTGGCGGGACTGGACCAAAAAGGCAAATGGCTTCCGCGCTATGTGCCAGAATCAGGCCGGATCAAACGCCGGCCCATGCCCCAGCGCCGGCTTCATCCCGGCGGCAAAACGTTTGGCGTTCTGCACATAGCGCTCTGCCGACGCGGCTAGACTCGCAACGCCTTCGGCGTCGATCTCGCGCACGACCTTGGCCGGCGCCCCCATCACCAGCGAATTGTCGGGGATGATTTTGCCCTCGGTCACCAGCGCATTGGCGCCGATCAGGCAGTTCTTCCCGATCACCGCGCCGTTGAGCACGGTCGCGCCCATGCCGATCAGCGAATTGTCGCCAATGGTACAGCCGTGGACGATTGCGGAATGACCCACGGTAACATTGTCTCCGATCATAAGCGGAAAGCCCCTGTCGGTGTGCAGCACGCAGTTTTCCTGCACATTGGTGCGCGCGCCGATGGAAATGGGCTCGATATCGCCCCGCGCCACGACGCCAAACCAGATGCCCACCTCGGGGCCGACCGATACATCGCCGACCAGCACCGCGGTCGGCGCGATCCAGCCGACATTCTCGTCGATCCGGGGCGCAACGCCATCGAGGGCAAAAATGGGCATGGGTTCTCTCCCTGAGCTTACGGCTTGATGCCATATGCTTCGCGCATCTGGGCGATTTCCGAAAGCGTACTTTCGAACAGGGTCCAGTCGTCGCGTTCGGCAATCGGCGCCCAGATGGCTTCCATCTCCTCGATCAGCATGCTGCGCGGTGTTTCGCGGGCGAAATAGGCGTGATCGAGATTGACCTCGTCAGCGGGACCATAGGCTTCGAGCAGGTCGGCCATCGGCCGGAAGGCGTCGGTGGTATAGTGCGCAGCCGAGGGGCTTTTTGCTGCTCGCTCTGCGCTCAAGACCCCGCCGCGCCAGTCGAAGAAGAATTGTTCATAGGGAGATTTGCTGGCCGCGAGAAACCCGAACAGCGTGGTGACAAAGGCCCCATCCTGTTCCACGCCGCGCGGTTTGAGACCCAGCCGCCGCAGCATCTGTCTTGGCAATTCTTCGCGGAAAACCGGCCACACACTATTGAGGGCCGGTTCGAGCTTTTCGATTGAACTGAGGGGCAGGAGGCATTCGGCCAGCCTGGTCAGGTTCCAGGCAAGGGTGTCGGGCTGGCGGCCAAAGGCATAAAGCCCAGTCTCGTCGAAATAAGCAGCGGTGAAAGCGGGGTCATAGTGTGGCAGGAAGCGCCACGGTCCATAGTCGAAGCTCTCGCCGGTAATGTTGATATTGTCGGTATTGAGCACGCCATGCACGAAGCCGGCAGCAATCCACTGTGCCCCGAGCCGGGCGACGTTTTTCACCACCGCTTCGAGAAAGGCCACCGCCTTGTCCTCGACATCGATGAGCGCCGGATAATAATGCGCTATGCAATGATCGAGCAGTTTTTGCAGGTTCTCATTGTCCTCCAGATAGGCCAGTCGCTGGAAGGTGCCGATGCGGATATGACTGTGGCTCAGCCGGGTCAGCACCGCGGAACGGGTGGGCGAGGGCTCGTCGCCGCGATAGAGCTGCTCTCCGGTTTCGACCAGGGCGAAGCTTTTGGAGGTATAGACGCCTATCGCCTCCAGCATCTCGGTGGCCAGCACCTCGCGCACCCCGCCCTTGAGCGTCAATCGTCCGTCGCCGCCGCGCGACCAGGGCGTCTTTCCGGTCCCCTTGGTGCCAAAATCGAGCAGCCGACCATCCTCCGGGTCCATGCATTGGGCGAACAGAAATCCCCGTCCATCCCCTAGTTCCGGATTGTAGGAGCGGAATTGATGGCCGTGATAGCGCAGCGCCAGCGGCTCGGGCAGCGAACCGGGCAGGGGTTCGAAGCGTCCGAAATGGCTGAGCCATTGGGTGTCGCTCAGCCCGCCCAGCCCGATTCGTTCGGCCCAGCGCTGGTCGCGGTGGCGCAAGATAATCTGGGGGAAATCGGCAGGCGCGACGCGGTCGAAAAAATCGTCGCCCAGCAATTGGTGGGTCTTGGCGGGAGCAAATTGTGTCATGGTGGCGCAACGCTAGCAGAAGCCATTTCGTTCGTCGCGGCTGCAACCCCGCTCTGCGCTTCCCCGTCTGGCGATTGCCGCCAAATCGGCCTATAGAAGCCCGGATGACACTTCAATCTCTTGCCGCTCCCGCCACGATCCGTCTGGCTCCCTTCGAGGCCGCCATATTCGACATGGATGGCACCTTGCTCGATACCGAGGCGGTGTTCCGCGATATCGTCTTCGATGTGTGCACCGAGCTTGGCTTCGAGATGACCCATGACGTACACCGCTCCATGGTCGGCTCCAGCCATGAACGCACCAGCCAGTTGCTGATTGAAGCCTATGGCGTGGCTTTCCCCTATTCGCTGTTCGACGAAAAATGCCGCGTCATCATGCGTGAGCGCAGCCATGGCGGCGTGCCGGTCAAGGCCGGCGCGGTCGAGTTCATTACCGAATTGCGCGCTCGCGGCATTCCCACGGCGGTCGCCACCTCCTCGCGCCATCCCCATGCCGAGCATCACCTCAATGCGGCCGGCCTGCTCGACCTGTTCGAAACGGTGGTGACGCGCGACGACGTGGTCAATCCCAAGCCGCATCCCGAACCCTATCTGCTGGCCGCCGAACGGCTGGGCGTTGGGCCGACGCGATGCCTGGCGCTGGAGGACAGCCATTCGGGCGTCCGGGCCGCCCATGCCGCCGGCATGCAGACCATCATGGTTCCCGATTTGGTCGGTCCAAATGACGATATTCACGCCCTTGGCGTGTTCATCATGGATAGCCTGGCCCATGTCCACTTGGCGGCCTTCGAAGCCGAATAGCGATCACGTTTAACCATTCGCCGAAATCGTTAAACCTTTATCCAATCGGGTAAGGCGCGGTTCAGCACGACCAAACCATGGAAATTTCTAGGGTTTTCCTGGGCCTTCGGCTCCGTTAACTGTGCCTTAAGTCGCTAACAGCTATGGTTAACCAGCAGTAAATTTCGACTTCCATCCTGCCGCTGCCTTGGCTAGTGTGCGGCCGGGAAGTGCGGAGACTTTGGTAAACAGAGTCTCTGGATCAGAAGGCCCACCGGCAGTACCGGATGGGCCCAGGGGTAAGGACTACGCATTGAGACCTGGCTGGCAGCAGAACATCACGCGAGCCGTTTCGTCCGTGCTGGCGCTTGGTGCCGCCGCGCTCGTGCTGCTGGTGACGCTATCGCCGGCCCATGCCGAAACCGACCTTGCCCTGCCTGTGTCCATGCCCGCCGAAGTTTCTACGCTGCGTCTGCAACCGGCCCTTGGACCGAAAGCCGTGCCGCTGGCGCCCGGCCATCAACCCCTGACGCCGGCCCTGCTTGCCAATTATGTAAAGCGCCAGCAGCAATTGCGCTCGGTTGACGTGACCCCCTCCGGCCCGCAGCCCGAACTGACCAGCGACCTGCTGATGGGCTATATCGGCCGTGGCTCTCTTGAGAGCGGCAACACTGCCCTTACGGCCATTGCCAGCTTCACCCAACCGTCGCCTCGTGCACTGCCTTCCGTAACCAGCGACCTGCTGGCCTCCTATGTCCAGGCCGGTTATCAGCCGACCGAGCGGCGCGTTGAGATCGCCAATGGCGAGCGCGAATGCTTGGCCCAGGCGATCTATCACGAGGCGCGCGGCGAAACGGCCACCGGCCAGATGGCCGTGGCCAACATCATCGTCAATCGCGCCCGGTCGTCCAAATTCCCCGGCTCGCTCTGCGGCGTGATCTATCAGAATGCCGACAAGGGCCGCTATCGCTGCCAGTTCACCTTTGCCTGTGACGGCCGCGATGACACGCCGGGCGAACGTCGCGCCTGGGCCCGATCGCAGGACCTGGCCAAGCAGGTCTATGCCGAGTTCGCCCTGGGCGAGGATATCGGCGTGCTACCCGGTTCGGCGCTCTACTACCACACCACAGCCGTTCGCCCGTCCTGGTCCAACACCTTCAGCCGCGTCGCGACGGTCGATAGTCACATCTTCTATTCACCGAACTGAGAGCCGGGCCAAAGGCAAAATCGTCCAGTGGACCGATTCTAGGCGAGCAGGCGATGAGAGCTATGCTCGACGGGCGAAGCACCGGAGCGGTGAGTACTTCAGAGGGCGCCACTGGCGCCCTTTGTGTTATCTGCGCTAGCACTGCCGCACATCCGATGCCGTCCTCGGACTTGATCCGAGGACCACTCGCACCAGGCAGCACGTTGGGAATGGTCCTCGGATTCAAGTCCGAGGCGCCATGGTGCGTGCGAAGAGCGGTCTATTCCGCCGCCAGTTGCAGCCGTGGGCCGGCTTCAGCATTGGCCTCCGGCCCGAACTTTTCAAAATTCTTGCGGAACAGAGCGACCAGCTTGGTGGCCTGGGCGTCATAGGCGTCGCCATCGGCCCAGCACTGGCGCGGATCGAGCAGGCGCTCCTCGACGCCGGGCACGCTCATCGGGACCTCGAAGCCGAACAGCGGGTCAAAGCGCATGTCGACATGGTCGAGCGCGCCATCCAGCGCGGCACTCAGGAGGCGCCGCGTCGAGGCGATGTCGATGCGCTTGCCCATGCCATAGGCGCCGCCGATCCAGCCGGTATTGAGGAGCCATGCCTGGGCGCCGCTTTCCCTCAGCCGCTCTGCCAGCATCTGGCCATAGACTGTGGGGTGCAGCGGCATGAAGGGGGCGCCAAAGCAGGCCGAGAACGTCGCCTGCGGCTCGGTGACGCCGCGTTCCGTGCCGGCCACCTTGGCAGTGTAGCCCGAAAGGAAATGATAGACCGCCTGTTCGGGCGAGAGCCGCGCCAACGGCGGCAAGACGCCAAAGGCGTCTGCGGTCAGAAACACCACGGTCTTCGGCGTCCCGCCCACACTGCCCCTGGCAATCGACGGCAACACGTCGATGGGATAGGCCGCGCGGGTGTTTTCGGTCAGCGACACATCCTCGAACACTGGCATATTGTCGGCATCGAGCACCACGTTTTCCAGCACCGTCCCGAAGCGGCGCGTCGCGGCGAAGATTTCTGGCTCCGCCCTGGCGCTCAGATTGACGGTTTTTGCATAGCACCCGCCCTCAAGGTTGAAGACGCCATTGCGGCTCCAGCCATGCTCGTCGTCGCCAATCAGCGGGCGGTTGGGATCATTGCTGAGCGTGGTCTTGCCGGTGCCCGAGAGGCCGAAGAACAGGGCGGCCTCGCCCTCTGGCCCCAGATTGGCCGAACAATGCATGGGCAATACATCCTGTTCGGGGGCGTGGAAATTGAACAGCGAGAAAACGCTCTTCTTGATTTCCCCGGCATAGCGCGTCCCGGCGATCAGCACGATGTTGCGGCTCATGTCGAGAGCGATCACCGTTTCGCTTCGACTGCCATGGCGAGCCGGATCGGCCTGGAACAACGGCGCATGAACGATTGTCACTGGCGCTGCATGGTCCGAGGCCGGGATGCCGTCATTGCGGCGAATGAGCAGGTTCTGGATGAAGAGGGCATGCCAGGCGCTGGGGGTGAGGACGGTCACGTCGTACTGGTATTGGGGGTCTGCGCCTGCCAACAGATCCTGTCGGTAAAGCGCCTGTCCGCCCAGATGCTGCTCGATATCGGCCAGCAGCACATCGAACGCGTCTGGCGTTATCGCGCCCGCATTGTCCCACCAGACCCTCTCCGCCGTCAGCGCGTCGCGGACAATGAACTTGTCCTTGGGCGAGCGGCCGGTAAAAGCACCGGTTTCCACCGACAGCGCGCCATCCGCGGTCAGCCTGGCGCCGCCCTGGCCAATGGAAGCGGCAACCAGTGCAGGGGCAATGGCGTTATCGCTCAGCGACAAGGCAGCATCCGCAATTCTGGTCCTGAGGTTCATGTGATTGAACGCCGGCATCGCTATCACTCTCCATTTTGCCGCCCATCCAGGGTGGCGTGATAGAGTTCAAAATAGAGGTGGGGTGAGGCGCGCAGCCATCCCGAAATCGGTCGTACGACGGAAGTCTCATCGGCACGAAATAAGCGCCGGTACTGGCGCAAACGCCGTCCGCGCCTTATTTAGTACGTAATTGTCGCCTGCAAAGTCGCTCAACGGCGGGCCGGAAACCGGGCCACGCCAGAACCAAGCAAGCGTCACGAGAAGAAAGGCAGCTCATGCCAAAGATCGCCCTGGTGGATGACGACCGCAATATCCTCACCTCCGTTTCCCTCACCCTGGAAGCGGAAGGATATCAGGTTGCGACCTATACCGACGGCGCTTCGGGGCTCGAGGGTCTGACCACTGACAAGTGCGACCTGGCCATTCTCGACATCAAGATGCCCCGCATGGATGGCATGGAACTGCTGCGGCGCCTGCGGCAGAAATCCGATGTGCCGGTGATCTTCCTTACCTCCAAGGATGAGGAAATCGACGAGTTGTTCGGCCTTAAGATGGGGGCCGACGACTTCATCACTAAGCCGTTCAGCCAGCGCTTGCTGGTGGAACGGGTCAAGGCGATCTTGCGCCGCTCGGCCCCGCGCGATCCTTCCGCCACCGGCACGGCTGGTGGGGAGGCAAATCCGGGCAAGGCACTGATCGAGCGCGGCGCGCTGGTTATGGATGAAGAACGCCACACCTGTACCTGGAAGGGTCAGCGCGTGACCTTGACGGTCACAGAATTCCTCATCCTGCAGGCGCTGGCGCTGCGGCCCGGCGTCGTTAAGTCGCGCAATGCGCTGATGGACGCGGCTTATGACGACCAGGTCTATGTCGACGATCGTACCATCGACAGCCATATCAAGCGCCTGCGCAAGAAGTTCAAGGCGACCGATGACGACTTCGAGATGATCGAAACGCTTTATGGCGTCGGTTATCGCTTCAAGGAGCAGTAAGGACCTTCGTGGCCACGCTCGACCCGCATGCTGGTGAGCACGATTCCAGGACGGAATCCGCTCCGGCCGATAGCGCATCGCGTTCCGGCCGGCGGCGCTGGCGTTTGGTGTTGATGCCGCTGTTCAAGCTGGGCGACGCGATCCGGCGATTTGTCGACTTTACTATCTTTTCGAGCCTGACCCGCCGCATCGTTGTGCTCAACATGGCAGGCCTCCTGGTGCTGGTGGTGGGTATTCTCTATCTCAACCAGTGGCGCGCCGGGCTGATCGATGCACGTGTGCAATCGCTTCGCGTCCAGGGCGAGATCATCTCGGCAGCCATCGCCGCCTCGGCCACGGTGGACAGCGACATCATTTCCATCGACCCCGACCGGCTGCTGGATGCGCAATCGGGCAGCATTTCGCCACTGTCCTATTTCGATCCGACGCTGGAATTTCCCATCAATCCCGAGCGGGTGGCGCCCCTGCTGCGCAATCTCATCACCCCCACGCGCACCCGCGCCCGCATTTACGACGGGCAGGGCCTGCTGATCCTCGACAGCGAGAATATCTATGCGCGCGGTGAAGTGCTGCGGCAGGCCATCGATACCTCTAAGACCGGCCAGTTCTTTCTCCTCGACTGGCTCAACGCCATCATCACTTGGGCGCCCGGCGGCAATTATCCGACCTATCAGGAATACCAGGCCGACGAGGGGACCCGCTATCCAGAGGTCGCCTCGGCCCTGCAGGGGGCTCCCGCCGATTTCGTGCGGGTCGATGCCCAGAACCAACTGGTGGTTTCGGTCGCCGTGCCGGTGCAGCGGCTGCGCGCCATTGTCGGCGCCATCCTGCTTTCCACCGAGCCGGGCGATATCGATTCGGTGGTGGCGCAGGAGCGTTGGAGCATATTGCGCATCGCCATGATCGCCGCCGGCGTGCAGGTTGTGCTTTCCCTGCTGCTGGCCGGCACCATTGCCGGGCCGATGCGGCGCCTTTCGGCCGCCGCCGAGCGGGTGCAGACGGCAGGCGATGCGCGCGCCGAAATTCCCGACCTGACCGATCGCCCCGATGAGATCGGCCACCTCTCCGATGCCCTGAGACGCATGACTGACGCGCTCTATAACCGTATCGAGGCCATCGAGCGCTTCGCCGCCGACGTAGCGCACGAACTCAAGAACCCGCTGACCTCGCTGCGCTCAGCCGTGGAAACTCTGCCGCTGGCCAAAAAGCCCCAGGACCGCGAGCGCCTGACCAATATCATCCAGCACGATGTACGCCGGCTCGACCGCCTGATCACCGACATTTCCAGCGCCAGCCGCCTTGATGCCGAACTGGCACGCGAAAGCGCCGAGCGGGTCGACGTGGAAAAATTGGCCGAGGCCATGGTCGCGATCCAGAAGGATATTGCGGCAGGCCGCGACGTTGCCGTGGTCATGGGCAAGCGGTCCGGGCGCGGCACCACCCTGGTCAATGGCCATGAAAGCCGGCTGGCCCAGGTCTTCGCAAATCTTATCGACAATGCCGTCTCGTTCTCGCCGCCAGGCGGTACGGTGACCCTTGCCGTCTCTACCGAGGGCGAGGGGATCACCATCACTGTCACTGACGAGGGGCCGGGAATCACCGGCGATGTCAGCCGCATCTTCCAGCGATTCTATACCGACCGTCCCGAGACCGAGAGCTTCGGCAATCATTCGGGCCTGGGCCTGTCGATCTCCAAGCAGGTCGTGGATGCCCATAAGGGCCGGATTCGCGCCCAGAATCGCTCGGACCGATCCGGTGCGATTTTTACAATTGTGCTGCCGCGGGCCCGCAAATAGACTCGGCGGAATGAACAAGCCAGTGAACGTGCATGGGACGGGTCTCGTCCTGGGTGAAATCGGTGTGCTGCTGCGCGGGCCTTCCGGTGCCGGCAAGTCAACTCTGTCCCTGGCCTTGCTCGACCGGTGGGAGAGCAAGGGGCAGGAAGCCCTTCTGGTCGCCGATGACCGGGTCGACCTGGTGGATGAGGGTGGTGCCATCTTCATGGTCGCTCCGCCGCAGGTGGCTGGCCTCATTGAATTGCGCGGGCGCGGCATTGTCAGTCGCCCGCATCGGCAGCGCGCACGACTGCACCTGGTCATCGACTTGGTTCCCGATCTCGCACGCATGGTCGAGGAGGAAGAGCTGCAGACAGAAATCTTCGGTTGTCCGCTGTCGCGAGCGCCTATTCCGCAGGCCGGCGTGGTGAGTCTAGGCCATCAGATGCTGCTGGCGGCCGAAGCAGTACGCGCAAGCCTGCAACACGCAAAGACGTGACAAATTATCCCTTGCAACGTTTTCGGATGGGGACAAGACTGTGCCCCGCTTGGCCGACGGCACCCTGCTGCAGCCTAGGCGGGGGGCTGAAAAGCCGTCGCGATGGGGCATGCCCGTTGCGACGGTCGATTGGGGAAATTGCATGATCGGATTGGTTCTGGTGACCCACGGCGCGCTGGCCGACGAATTCAAGCTGGCGATGGAGCATGTGGTTGGTCCACAGGAATTTGTCGAAGCCATCGCCATTGGCCCCGAAGACAATGCCGAAAGCCGGCGCGATGATATCCTGGCTGCGCTTGACCGCGCCGATAGCGGTGATGGCGTCATCATTCTCACTGACATGTTCGGCGGCACCCCATCCAACCTGGCTATTTCAGTGATGCAGAACCGCAAGGTCGAGGTCATTGCCGGGGTCAATCTGCCCATGCTGGTCAAGTTGGGTCGCGTCCGTAGCGAGATGACCATGGAAGAAGCGGTGGCCATCGCCCAGGAAGCGGGCAAGAAATACATCACCGTCGCCAATTCGATCCTGGGCAGCTGACGCCATGGACGCCGGCAGGGCCCTCGCCCAGCAATTGACCATCGTGAACCGCAAGGGCCTGCACGCCCGCGCCTCGGCGCGCTTCGTGCGGACCGCGGAGTGTTTCGATGCCACCATCGCCGTGATCAAGGATGGCACATCGGTTGCCGGCAATTCCATCATGGGACTGATGATGCTGGGGGCCGGCCCCGGCTCCAATATCCTGGTCCAGGCCACCGGCAAGCAGGCCCGCGAAGCTCTCGAGGCCATTGTCGAACTGGTCAACAACGGCTTTGACGAGGATGTGGAGGGGACGGCGGAGTAGCCGGGTAGCAACTCTTGCCTCCACCAGGCATTGATTTGCCATAGGCCTCAGCCAAGTCTGGCAGGCGGGAGGGCAAGATGCGACGCTTGATAGCCGGAACCGGTGGCTTGGCCCTGGCCATCATCCTCAGCCAGTTTCCCGAATATGCCCAGCAATACACCCAGCGCCTCGGCGGCGCGGTCGATGAACTGCGCGTCATCACCGAGGAATTCGACCGAGCGGCCACGGAGGGCGGGCTGGACCGGCAGGCGGCACTCGAGCGCTACACCATTTCCAATGATGACTTCCTTGCCGGGCGTGGCACCTCCATGACGGCCACCTTCGCGCGTTATGAGAGACTGAGCCAGACCCTGGCGCAAATCCGGGGCGCCGGTCCCCTTGACCGCCTGCAATCGCTGCCCGCCTTTGTCGATACAGATATCGGGCGCCGTACGCTCGAGAACTACCGGCCGGCGGTACCGGTCACCATGGAAGGCATTCTCTATGCCGGGGCCGGATTCATCCTCGGCTATCTGATGTTTTCGGGGCTCGCTCGGCTCTGTGCCATGCCGTTCCGACGGCGGGGCAGGGTGCGGGTCACGCGAGCTTAGCGGATATAAAGATTTGTTTATGTCCGTCATTGATCGGTAACCCCCGCTCCCGTATAGGAATGGCAACGAAATTCATCATGCCGGAGCCAGCCCCATGACCAAGAGCCCGACCGACTATGCGGTCAAGGACATTTCCCTTGCCGATTTTGGCCGCAAGGAAATCACCATTGCCGAAATCGAAATGCCCGGCCTGATGGCCATCCGCGAGGAATATGCCGCCGCCCAGCCCTTAAAGGGCGCGCGCATCGCCGGCTCGCTGCACATGACCATCCAGACAGCCGTGCTCATAGAGACGCTTGTGGCGCTGGGCGCCGATGTGCGCTGGGTCTCGTGCAATATTTTCTCGACCCAGGACCATGCGGCCGCCGCCATCGCCGCTGCCGGCGTGCCGGTCTTTGCCCACAAGGGCGAGACCCTCGAAGAGTACTGGGAATTCACCGACCGCATGATGGAATGGGGCGATGGCGGCACGCCCAACATGATCCTGGACGATGGCGGCGATGCCACCATGCTGGTGCTGACCGGCGCCAGGGCCGAGACCAACCCCTCCATTCTCGAAAAGCCCGGCAACGAGGAAGAGGAAATCTTCTTCGCCACCATCAAAAAGCGCCTGGCCAAGTCGCCCAATTTCTATTCGACCATCCGCGCCGCCATCAAGGGCGTGTCTGAAGAGACCACCACGGGCGTCATGCGTCTCTATCAGTTGCACGCCAAGGGGGAATTGCCCTTCCCGGCCATCAACGTCAATGACTCGGTCACCAAGTCTAAATTCGACAACAAATATGGCACCCGTGAATCGCTGGTCGACGCCATCCGTCGCGGCACCGACGTGATGCTGGCCGGCAAGGTCGCCATCGTCTGCGGCTTTGGCGATGTGGGCAAGGGTTCTGCTGAATCGCTGCGCGGCGCTGGCGCCCGCGTGCTGGTCACCGAAGTCGATCCGATCTGCGCCCTGCAGGCCGCCATGGAAGGATTCGAGGTCGTGACCCTGGCCGAGGCCGCCCATCGCGCCGACATCGTCGTCACCGCCACCGGCAATCGCGATGTGCTGATGGTCGATGACATGCGCAATCTCAAGGACATGGCCATCGTCTGCAATATCGGCCATTTCGACAACGAGATCGACGTCTTGGGCCTCCGCAACTTCAAGTGGACCAATGTGAAGCCACAGGTCGACATGATCGAACAGCCCAATGGCAAGCGCATTATCCTTCTGTCCGAAGGGCGTCTGGTGAACCTGGGCAATGCCACCGGCCACCCCAGCTTTGTCATGTCCGCCAGCTTCTCGAACCAGACGCTGGCCCAGATCGAACTCTGGACCAATGGCGACAAGATCGAGAAGAAGGTGCATGTGCTGCCCAAGCATCTCGATGAAAAGGTTGCCGAACTGCATCTGGCCAAGCTGGGCGCGAAGCTGACGACCATGACCAAGGCCCAGGCCGACTATATCGGCGTGCCGGTCGAAGGTCCGTTCAAGTCGGGCGAATACCGCTACTAAGACTGAACCGCCCTGCGGACTCAGGTAGCGTCAGTGGCGCTGCATTGGACTGACTTCTGCGGTCGCAGTGAAAAAGCCCGGGCATTGTCCCGGGCTTTTACCTTTTCTAAAGGTTTCTGTTTCGTTCCGGGGTCAAGGCCTTTCCTTGGCCTTTGCCCGCAACGCACAGCCATCAAGACTCTTTTTCGCGATTCGCCTGCCCGCTATGGTCTTGGTGATTCGGGTTGCGGGGGGACGCGCAAGCCGGTTCTGGGGGCAGCTGGGGCCGTATTCGGCCCTGCGTCAGCAGCCTGTGAAGTTGAGGCGTACCGGCCCATCGGCCGGGTTGGCATCGCAATCAAAGCGAAAGAGGGCTGGTATGACGCCGGATCATTTCCGGAAACAATTGGGATTCGCGACGCTTGGCGCCGCCCCCATCACCCTGGTCACGGCAGTTCCCGCCCTGGCTCAGGGTCTTGTTCCGGCAAATCTGGGCGGCATCGCCCCCTTCGCTGTCGCCATCGGGGCGGGTGGCTTCGCGCTGCTTTCCATGGCGCTGGTCCGCACTCTGCTCACCGATAGCCGCGCTGCCCGCCGCCGCGCTGCCGAACAGATCGCCGACCTGCGGGCCCTGGTCGATGAATACGAAAACCTGATTTCGGGCAGCCGCGAACTGACCGTGCTCTGGCAGGGCCATGGAGGCCCGCGCATTCTAGGGCAGGCCGCTGCCGTGCTGCCGCCCGGCCGCCAGCCGCAAAGCGTGCTCAATTTCCACACCTGGCTGGGCGCCGCCGAAACCAACCGGCTGACCGCGCTGGTCGAAGACCTGCGGATGCATGGGCATGCCTTTGCCACGAGCCTCGATACGCTCGACGGGCGCCTCGTCCGCGCCAATGGCTGGGTCATGGGGAGCGCCGTGGCGCTGCGCCTGCGCCCGGCATATAGCCAGCCCAATGAGAGCGCGGCGCTGACGGCCGAGGCCCAGAGCGGTGACTGGGAAGGCGCACGAGCCATTCTGGCGCTGCTTTCCAAGCCGGCCTTCCTCCGGGACGAGCAGGGCCGCCTGGTCTACGCCAACCCCGCCTATCTCGCCCTTGCCAAATCGGTGGGCAAGACCTGCACCGAGGCCAAGCCCGTCGAACTGCTTGACGCCACCCAGCTCGCAGCCCATCTCAAATCCTGCCACGAGGATATCGAGCCGGTCAGCCTGCCGCTCGATTTCAACGCCCATGGCAAGTTCGAACTGATCGAATTCCCGGTGCCCAACGGCCGCGCCGGCTATTTCCGGCCCCAGGCAGAGCTTGCGCGCCCCGCGCCGCCGGCGGAAACGGGCCTTGCCCATATCGGCGGCATCATCGACGCGCTGGGCACCCCGATTGCCATTTTCAACGCCAGGCGCGAGCTCACGCAGTACAATGCCGCCTATGCAGCGCTGTGGAACCTAGACCGCAAGTTCCTGGCGCCGGGTCTTGATGAACGGGCGATCCTGGACAAGCTCAGGACCGAGGGCATGCTGCCCAACCAGGTCGATTACCACACCTGGCGGGCCAGGCACCTTGAGAGCTATGCCCGCAAGGAACCCTTCGAGGCCGACCCCTGGCACCTGCCGGACGGGCGCACCATCAAGGTCATTTCAGCCCCGGCCGGCGCCAATGGCGGCGTGATCTATGTGTTCGAGGACCTGACCGAACGGCTGGAGCTGGAAAGCACAAACAAGGCCTTCACCAATGTGTTGCGCGAAACCATCATGGCCCTCAATGAGGCGGTGGCGGTGTTCGGCACCAATGGGCGGCTGACCCTCTCAAATCCGCAGCTTTCAAAGCTCTGGAAGCTGCCGATGAACGATCTGGGGACCAATCCCCATATCGACCAGCTCGCTGAAACCAGCGGCCGCGCCATTCCCGAGGACGGCGCGACGATCTGGCGGGACTTGAAGCGCACCATCATCGACCTCAATCCCACCCGCACCGACCGCACGGGCCGCATCAATCGCTCCGACGGACGCCTGATCGATTATGCCATCACCCGCCTGCCCGATGGGCAGACCATGATGACGTTCCTCGACGTCACTGAAAGCGCCAGCTATTCCAAGGTGCTCAAGGAGCGCAATGACGCGCTGGTCGCCGCCGACCGCCTCAAGGACGCGTTCGTGGAGAACGTCTCCTATGAATTGCGCTCGCCGCTGACCAATATCATCGGCTTTGCCGACCTGCTCTCGGGCATGGAAAGCGGGAGCCTCAATGACCGGCAGCGCGAGTATATCGACTATATCCGCGCCTCCTCGGTGACGCTGGGCGTGTTGATCGACAATATCCTCGACCTTGCCTCAGTCGATGCCGGCATTGCCGAGCTCAAGCCCGAAACGCTCGACGTGGTGGCGCTGATCGACAAGGCGCGCGCCGGCATTACCGCCACTTTCCCCGAAGTCTCGGGCGAGGCACCCCATCTGGTGGTCGATATCGAGCCCGGCCTGCCCGCCTTTGTCGGCGACGGCACCCGCATCGTGCAGGTGCTCTACAATCTCCTCTCCAATGCGGCGCGCTTCTCGCCCCCGGGCGGGGAAATCCGCCTTGCCGCCAGCCATCGCGGCGATCGCATGCTCTTCATCATCGATGACGAGGGCCCCGGTATTACCGACGAGATGAAGGCGGCCATCCTCACAAGGCTCGACGGCCCGCAATCGGGTGGCCGCCAGCGCGGCGCCGGGCTGGCCCTTTCCATCGTACGCACCTTCGTCAACATGCATGGCGGCACCATCTCGGCCGAAAAGCGCGAGCCCAAGGGCAGCCGCATCATCGTCAACCTGCCGCTCGACAGCGCCCTGGCCGGGGTGGCGGAGTGAGGAGCCGGTGCTTCTCCGATGACTGAAACCTTCCTCCCCGATGACGACGCCACGTCCCGCTTCGGTGCCGAGCTTGCCATGACGCTGAAGCCTGGGGATATCGTCAGTCTTGAGGGCGATCTGGGCGCCGGCAAGACGGCCATGGCCCGCGCCATCCTGCGCCAACTGGCCGATGACCCGGCGCTCGAAGTGCCCTCGCCGACCTTTGCCATCATCCAGCCCTATGACACGCCAGCCGGCCCGGTGCTGCATGCCGATCTCTATCGCCTGGCCGAGGCAAGCGAGGCCGATGAACTGGGCCTGCTCGAGGATCCTGACGCCATCGTGCTGGTCGAATGGGCCGCCCGCGCCCCGCAGGTGGCGGAGGCCGTGACCGTGCTGGTCCAGCTCGATATCCCGCCCGGCGGGGAGGGGCGGAATGTGCGGCTGACGCGGAACTGATCAGTCCTTCCTGATATTGAATCTCCTGACGAAAGGAGAATGCCAATGGTCTTGCATATGCAGATGCCGCCCATCCAGCCCGACCCCGCCCTGCCCGATGATGGTGTGCCCGGGCCCGTGCCGCCCTTTGGTCCGGCGCCGACCCAGCCGGGCGAATCCGAGCCGCCTCTGCCGGGCGAGGACGAACCGGGAGATGCGCCCGATTTTCCGCCCGGACGCGATCCGTTTCCCGATGACATCGAGCCCGATCGCGACCAGCCCCTGCCCGGATAACTGAAAAAGACCCTGCCGGGGGCAGGGCCAGTCTGGCGTTAAAACACCAGCGGGACTTAGTCGTCGACCCGTCTTTTGTGGTGCTCGTCTTCCTGATTATTGCCGCGCCTGATGCTGCGATCGCCGGTGGAATTGTCATAGGCCTTCGACGGCGGCGTGGCGGCCTCGCGGCGTTCGCTGATCGGCGTCTCATGGGGGTCGACATCGATCCCCTTCGTTTTTTCGCGACCCTCGATGATCGCCTTCTGCTGCTCGCGGGTGCGCGGACCCTGTGTGGTCTTCTCCGTGCCGCGGGTTTCGTGATTGCTCTGCTGCATGGCAAACCTCCTTGCTGCGTGCATTGGGGTCGAACGGGCGAGAGCGGCGAGAGTTGCCCGATGTGATCCAAGTTTTGCGTCCGGAACCGGAACGCCGCGTTAGAATTTGTGACGGGAGGGCCAGAGAAATGGAGATTTCCATGTCCAGCAAGCAGCCAAAGACCCAGACGCCCAACGATCTCGATCTCAAGCGCAACCCCGGTATCGGCCAGACCACCCGGGGCGTTGACCAGGACGAGATGACCTTCGAGGAAGAGGCGGGCGAGAGCACGGTGGAGGGCGACGTGATGAACGATACCGATGCCGACGGCAGTATCAATCCCGACCGCCGCGGCCGCACCAACAAATAGGGCCCCAACAGCCCATGACCGACAGGACCGAGCTCGACCACACCAGAAACGAAATCCGGGCCGAAATCAGCCTGCTCAATAGTCGCCTTAACGCGCTGATCTCCTCCCAGAGTTTCCTCGTCATCGCCTATGGCTCGGCCCTCGCGGCCGCATATGATGACTGGGCAAATCCCTTCATCGTCATCCTGCCGCCGATCCTGGCCATACTCGGCCTAGTGCTGGTGCTCGAGGCACGTCCCGGCATTTTCGCCGCCCAGGAGGCGATGGCCCATTGGCGGGAACGGGAGGAGCGTCTGATCGACCAATATCCCGAACTCACACAATTTACCCTCGCCACCGACGGAGCCGAGCGCGAGCGCATGCATCTGCGCCAGCACGCGGGCACCAAATTCTCCACCCGCGTGCCGCTGATCCTGCTCGCCGCCTGGGGCGTGTTCTTCGCCCTGCCATTCATCCTCTATTTTCTGGGCATTTCAGGTCCCTAATAGCTCCACTGTCCGCGCGTCCTCATGCCCGTCATGAAAGGCCGTGAGCGCCGCGCGGAAGAGGCGCTGTTCCGGTACGGCGCGCGCAAACAGCGTCATCGAGGAGATGAACTTCTTGTCGTCGGGCGAGCCGAAAACGGTGCCGAGATCGCGCGGCGCGACGCTGTCGGGCGCATGCAGCAGCACCGCCTCGGTGCATTCGACCAACCGCGCGCCCAGGATCGCATGGGCCGCAAAGGCGGCGGCGTCTTCGAGGCCGGACAGCGCATAAAGCTGCGCCATCTCGCTGCTGCCCAGGCCGGCCAGTTGCGGAAAGATGAACCACATCCAGTGCGTCTGTTTCCGCCCCGCGCGCAATTCGTGCAGCGCCGCCGGATAGACCTGATCCTGCGCGGTGAGGAACTTGGCGATCATGGCGCCGTGTGTCTCGGTCATCGCATCCTCCTGTTTTTCAGCCTGGCCTAGTGTACGCCCAAAGCTGCGGCGCGCCAAAATCCGGGCACGACGACGTCCCGCCCGGCCTTCTGGCTTGCGGTTGCTGAACAGAGCGGAGTTCCGAGACGGCCTGCGTCCCCGAAACAAATAAAAGTGGGACGGAAGCCGCCTTGGGACGCTTGCCATGCGAGCCTTGTTCGCTCAATTCGCTCCACCGGAGCGAATTGCCCTTCGGTCGCTCCAGGCTCTCATGACCTTCTCGCCTCAAATCTCCCCACAGGAGAGATTTGCCCTTCGGGACAGATCGAAGTTTCGCATTAGGGGGAACCAGACCACCTGCCTTTTTACCGGCAAGTGTTTGTCCCCGAGACGACGGCCGACCAACGACTGTCCCGTGCCCTTCTGTCTCCCCACATCTGGTCGCTGCAGACCGCCCTGTCGTGGGGAGATGGGGGATTATGGGGGAGGTCGAGGGGACGGGGACTACTTGTGGATTGGTGAGTTTTTTGAAGGGGATACCCCCACCCAACCTCCCCCTGATAGGGGGAGGAGCGCGTCGAGCTTGGTGTGGGCGCGGTGAAGGCTCCGAAACGTCCAAAGACCCCAAACCTACTCTTCCCCCTTCTTCAGGGGGAGGCCGGGCGGGGTTCTGCCAACTCATCTGAATTTTACACCGATGTGAATCAGTGGCAGTGAGTACAGTAAGCGCGACAGCTTGCGCCCAAGCAGACTGTTAGAATGTTATGCGAGGCTGCTATGCGACATGATTTGGATGCCGATTGGCAGAATTTCTTTCCGACGTATCGCCTTGGCAGCAATGAAATAGCTTTGGCTGAGTACAATGCAGCGTCCGAAAGAGCTAAATCGGACGACAACGCGGTTTCTATTGCCAACGGAGTTCTCCTCGCGGCCTTGCTTCCCGTTCTGCCTGCAATATCACCATTCTTGGCCGACATCCTAAAGGGCCCCTCACTCACGTCGGAGCGGCTGACGAATTTCGCCATTTTCATTCTGGCAATGATAATGGCGACGGGCGTTGTAAGCGCCTACTTTTGTCATTTAAGGCGTTCGTACGTGTTCTCCGCAAGAAAAGTAATAGTTCTTCGAAGAATGCTTGGACAAAGCTATGGTGTCTCGACATTAGTGCTGCCGAATTGGCGTATTGAGGGAGCAGATCACCCCTTTGCAATAAGATTGTTTCCCGGATGGCGTCTACAAAGCAGCTACCCATATTACGCAATTGCTGCACTGGCGGCGTCGGTAGCAGCGTTTGGGTTTTCTTTCTACTCCACCGAAATCCTTATCGCCCTCCATGTGCCCTTGCTTCGAGATGGATTTCGCACGGCGCATATTTTTAATGCTGGATTCTGGTTTTTCTGGTTTTTCGCAACGCTATATTATATTCGCCGCAGCCTCTTTGATCATTTTGAAACTAGTTTACTTATATTGACAAAATTACTATGCAAAATTTTGAAAGTTCGACTTCAAGGTCGAACTCACTCCGTCTTGTATAGTGCTAAGTTAGCTCGCTATGAAGCGATAAGGCACAAAATAGAACTTAGGTACGCCAAGGAATTTGCGGTAGAGCGTGAGGATAGGCGGTTTTATGGCCACAATGGAAATGATTGGCTGGCCATGGCGCGCGCGGCCCGAGACAGATTTCGAGGCAAGAAGGCTGGAGGTGGAACCACCATCACCCAACAACTTGCCAGAACGCTCTTCATAAAGGACTTTCACAAGACCGTGCGGCGGAAGGTGGTGGAAGTTCTTCTCGCTCGTTGGCTCGAAAAAATTCTAACGAAACAAGAAATAATCGAAATTTATCTTTGTAGTGTTCGATATGAACGTGAAATTTTTGGCATCGCTCACGCGCGAAGCCATTTCTTTGGTCAATCTGAAGTAGACAAGATTAATTCGGCAATATTGATTGAGAGAATCTCATCAGTCACCGGAAAATTCAGGAGAGAGTCTACGGCAGTCATGCTCGAAGATTTCGTACGCAAGGGCCTATTGGAGGCGTCCGAAGCCAAGCAAATATTGGTTCTATATAGAGATCTCATCTCAGCAGGAAAAATCTCAGCAGGAAGTGGTGGTGAACCTGAAGAAGTGATTGCCGAATTCGAAGCGCAATACAAGCAATACGGCTAATTAAGCCACCTAATGAGCCTCGTCCCAATTCTTCGCCGCGTGCGCATCCACCTGGATCGGCACTGACAGCCGCACCGCCGGCTCTGCCGCCCCTTCCATGACCCGCTTGATCACCGGAATGGCCTGGTCCTCGGTCCCTTCCGGCACCTCGAAGATCAACTCGTCATGCACCTGCAGCAGCATGTCGGCTTCGACGCCGGCCTTTTTGAGTTCCGGCTCCATGCGGATCATGGCGCGGCGGATGATGTCGGCGGCGCTGCCCTGGATGGGGGCGTTGATCGAGGCGCGTTCGACAAAGCTGCGCTCGCTGGGATTGCCGGAATTGGCATTGGGGAACTGGATGCGGCGGCCGAAAATGGTCATGACGTGACCCTCGGCTTTCACCCGCACCTTCTGGGCGTCCATATAGTCCTTGATGCCCGGGAAGCGCTCGAAATAGGTTCTTATATACTCCCCGGCAACGCTGCGCTCGATGCCGAGCTGATTGGCCAGGCCAAAGGCGGAAATGCCGTAGATGATGCCGAAATTGATCGCCTTGGCGCGGCGGCGCACATCGCTGGGCATGCCTTCGACCGGCACGTTGAACATCTCGCTCGCCGTCATGGCGTGAATATCCAGCCCCTCCTCGAAAGCGTCCTTGAGCGCCTGGATATTAGCGATATGGGCCAGCACCCGCAATTCGATCTGGGAATAGTCGGCGGAAATAAGAACCTTGCCCGGCGGGGCGACGAAGGCAGTGCGGATCTTGCGGCCATCCTCGGTGCGGACCGGGATGTTTTGGAGGTTCGGATCGTTTGAACTGAGCCGCCCGGTGAGCACGGAGGCCTGCGAATATGACGTGTGTACGCGGCCGGTGCGCTGGTTGATATAGGTGGGGAGGGCATCGGTATAGGTGCCCTTGAGCTTGGTGAGCTGACGCCAGTCGACAATGGTGCGAGCCAGCGGAATGCCCTTCAATGCCAGGTCTTCGAGCACATCGGCGCCGGTGGCCCAGGCGCCGGTCTTCGTCTTGGTGCCGCCCTCAAGCCCCATCTTGTCGAAAAGGATTTCGCCCAATTGCTTGGGGGAGCCGAGATTGAAACTCTGGCCGGCCAGTTCATGCGCCTCGGCCTCGAAGGCGGCGGCGCGCTGGGCGAAATCGCCCGAAAGGCGGGCGAGGATCTGCCGGTCGACAGTGATGCCGCGCGCTTCCATGCGGGCGAGAACCGGGGCGAGCGGGCGCTCGATGGTTTCATAGAGCGCCGTCATGTTCTCGGCAGCAAGGCGGGGCTTCAGCACATGCCAGAGCCGCAGGGTAATGTCGGCATCCTCGGCGGCGTAGCGGGCGGCCGAGGCGATGTCGAGCTGGTCGAAACTCTTCTGCGCCTTGCCGGTGCCGGCCAGCTCGCCAAAGGTGATGGTCTTGTGGTTGAGCCAGTGGTCGGCCAGCACGTCGAGGCCATTATAGCGCGGACCATCGAGGGCGTAGGAGATGAGCATGGTATCATCGATCGGCGCCATGGTGATGCCGTAGCGCTCCAGCACCTCCATGTCATATTTGACATTCTGCCCGATCTTGAGGATCGATTTGTCCTGCAAAACGCGCTTGAGAGCCTCGAGCACGAAGCCGATGGGCAATTGGCCTTCGACCAGCCCGTCGCCGCCCTCGAACATGTCGCCGCTCTTGCGGTGGCCGACCGGGATATAGCAGCCCTCGCCGATCTCGGTGGAAAGGCAGATGCCCACAAGGTCCGCCGATTGCGCATCAAGGCTGGTCGTCTCGGTGTCGATGGCGACGTGACCCTTGTCCATGATTTTAGCGATACAGGCTTCGAGCGCATCGGGCGTGGTGACGATTTCATAGGCGTCGTAATTGATCGGAATGGCTTTTATCCGCGCATGTTCCTCGGCGGCATGGCGGGAGGGGCCGGAGCCGGGCACGATGCCAGCGGCGAGCTTGGCCTTGGCCACCGAAAGCGAAGTGGATTTGACCGGCGCGCCGGGGACTGGTGTGTCCTTATTGGCCGCCAGTTCCGGATCGGGCGCGAAGTCATCGGGATTGGCCTCAAGCAGCGTTCCCATCCGCTTGGTGATGGTGGCAAATTCCATGGCCTTCAAAAACGGGAACAGCGCCGAGGGGCTCATGGGTTGGCGGATGAGGCCATCGAGATCGATCTCGACCGGCACTTGTCTTTCGAGGGTGACGAGAGTTTTCGAAATGCGGGCCAGCTCCGCATTGGCGATCAGCTTTTCGCGGCGGGCATTCTGCTTGATCTCGGTCGCGTGCTCGAGGAGGTTTTCGAGAGTGCCATAGGTATTGATCAGCTCGGCGGCGGTTTTCACCCCGATTCCCGGCACGCCGGGAACATTGTCGACAGAGTCTCCGCACAGCGCCTGCACGTCGATGACCTTGTCGGGGGTGACGCCGAACTTGTTGAACACTTCATCGGCCCCGATCCATCTCAGGGGAGGTTGCCCGGGGCGGGGAATGGTATCGAGCAGGCGGATGGAGCCATCGGGCTCGACCAGTTGCATCAGGTCCTTGTCGGAGGAGGCAATAGTGACCTTGAAGCCGGCGTCGCGCGCCATGCAGGCATAGGTCGCCATGATGTCATCGGCCTCCCAGCCCTCCATTTCGATGGAGGGAATGGAAAAGGCGCGGGTGGCCGAGCGGGTGAGGGGGAATTGCGGCACCAGTTCCTCGGGCGCGGGCGGACGCTGGGCCTTGTATTGGGGATAGATGTCGTCGCGAAAGGTTTTGCCCTTGGCATCGAAAATGACGGCCATATGGGTGGGCGCATCGTCGCCATCCATGTCCTGGGTCAGCTTGTAGAGCATGTTGCAGAACCCCTGCACGCAGCCCACCGGCAGTCCGTCGGACTTGCGGCTCAGCGGCGGCAGGGCGTGGAAGGCGCGGAAGATATAGCCCGAGCCATCGACGAGCAGCAGATGCATGTAACGATTCCCTCATCCAGATCGATGGCGAGTCTATCGCCTCAAGCGCCATGATGGCACCCATTTTTGCCCTTCCCTGGCAGCAGTCATGACCAAAAAGGAGCTGACTGTCCTATCCCTGCCACTTTTGTGGGCCAAGCTCCCGGCTAGAAGAAAAGGCGACCCGCGCCTTTTTGCGCATGCCGTTTGCGGCAGCCGAAAGGATACCTCTTGAAAAATCAATCCCTCAGGGGGCCTGCCATGACCATATTGGTCGTGGACGACGATGCTTTGATCACGCTCAATACGGTCGATCTGGTGACCGAGATGGGCCACATCGCCATTGAGGCCTATTCGGCGGCCGAGGCCTTGAGCATTCTCGAACAGCATCCCGAAATCGGCGCGCTGATCACCGATTATGCCATGCCCGGCATGAGCGGGCTGGACCTGGCGAAGGCCGCACGCGCCCTGCGCCCCGGCCTGCCCATTCTTCTGGCCACCGCCTATGACGAATTGCCCGAGGACGCAAAATCGGACTATCCGCGGCTCGAAAAGCCGTTTCGCGAGGATGAATTCATCCGCCAGGTCGATGACCTGCTATCGACGCTCGCCTGACAAGATGCGTCTTTCGGGCTAGCGTAGCCCACTTTTTTCCAACAGACCCATACGCTTGGCGTCGTAATAATAGCCCCGGGCATAAAATTGCACGGCGCGATCGTCATTGCCGCCCGCAGTTATATAGGCGCCGGCGAGATAGCGCACCGCAAAGCGCAGGTTGGTCTCCGCATCAAGGAGGCCCGCCGGTTCGCCCCGATAGCCCATGCCCCGCGCGGTGGCGTGGCTGATCTGCATGAGCCCGTAATAGGGGCCATTGCGGGCGGCCGGATTATAGCCGCTTTCGCGTACGATGACGCGCCGCACCAGATGTTCGGGCACGCTGTATTGCGTGGCGTAATGGCTGATCAGTCCATCGAGCGGCCCGCGCTCGCTGCCAGCATAACCCAGCAGCAAGCTGCTCGGGGCGCTCGGCACGGCTGCGGCCTTGGGCACATGGCCCGCCGGCGTGACGGCCACGGGCGCAAGGCTGGCAATGGCGGCGCTGGCTGTCCTGTTACCGGGCAGCGGTTTGATATTGGCCATCGAGCAGCCGCACAGGACCAGCGCTAGGGCAATTGAACCAGCAATGGGGATGGGCTGAGCCGTCATCGAACTACCTTTGAAATGCCAGATATCCCTCACTCTGCCCGCTACGCGGCAAACGCGGCGGCTTGATGGCCGAAATGCGACGCCCCGGCAAGTGTTATCACCCAATAGGCCAGAAAAGCGCAGACGAGGCAGGGCTTTGTCTCCAAAGGTTTACATCTGGGGCTGGTGCCCTAGACTAGGGACTTCGCCGTCGTGCGTATTTGCGGCAAGAGATTTGCCGCCGCCGAGCCGCTCCGCCCCATGCTGGCCGAGCGGCCCGCTGCGCGACTGACCCTGAAGGCCCTCATTTCTGCAGGGCGACAGACAATTCCGAAAGGCTCGTCCCATGACCACTGCCGCAACCGGCGACACTGTGCGCATTCATTATTCTGGCCGCCTCACCGATGGCACCCAATTCGACAGTTCCGAAGGCAAGGCCCCGCTCGAATTCAAACTTGGCGAAGGCCAGGTGATCAAGGGTCTCGAACAGCACGTCGCGGGCAAGGAAACCGGCGACAAGAGCACGGTGACCATTCCTGCGGATGCTGCCTATGGCCAGCGCCGCGACGATGCTATCCAGCAACTCGACCGGGCCAAGGTGCCTGAAGGCATCGACCTGCAGGTCGGCACCCAGCTCCAGGCCCGCACCGCCGATGGCGGCATGCTGCCGATCACCGTGGTCGGTGTGGATGAACAGAGCGTCACCGTCGACGCCAACCACCCGCTGGCCGGCAAGGACCTGGTTTTCGAAGTCGAACTGGTCGAAGTCGTCAAGGCCGCGTAGCGTCGAGCCCTACCGAAGGAAAAACCGCGCCGGTGGCGCGGTTTCAGCCGAGAAGGCCATGAGCGCCATGCGCGAATGGCAGGTCGATGCCGGCCGAGGTACCCCGCACAGCCTCCCCCAGACAGGGACAAGCGCCTGGGACGCACCTTGTTTCAGTGATAAGTGCGGTCCATCCCGTGGCCCGGAAGCGACATTTGATTGGGGACTGGCTCCATCCCTTTGACTCCCATGGCGTCTTTCAAGCTGGAACGGTCCAGCCTCTTGCCACAAAAGACAACACCCGGCCGCGGTGAAGCGCGGCCGGGTGTTCCTGGGAGGAAAACGCCGCCGGAGACCGGCGGCGCCTGTCAGACTTAGTTGAGGAAATCAGCCACATTGGCGGCAGTGACAACGTCATTGCCGGTGTAGATGATGTCATCAACGGTCTCGCCGTTAACGATGGCAAGCAGCGTGTCCATCGACACGACACCCATTTCATAGGGACGCTGGCCGACCAGGCCATGCGCGTAGCCTTCGTTGAGCAGTTCGAGCTGCTGGGGCAGGGTATCTGCCACCACCAGCGCCAGAGCGCCGCTGTCGACATCAGCCTTGTACTGGTCGACGAAGTTCTTCCAGCCATCAGGCGCGAACATCGGCCAGCCGCCGACCGGAACGATTGCACTGATGTCCGGATTGGCGGTCTTGAGATCGCCCATCTGCTGCACGGCCAGCGCAATGTCGTCGTTCGAGAAGGTCGGCGAACCGGGCACTTCGGTCCAGTTTGAACCGGCCAGGGCCTCCCGGACGCCATCAACACGCAGCGCCAGGTTCGGCGCGGCAGCGCCGCCCGAGATCATGCCATAAGTGCCGCCATCGGGGGCCACTTCCAGCAAAAGCTTGCCCAGATCGACCCCGAACAGCTTGTTGTCGGTGCCGACATAGGCGGTGCGGGTGCTGTCGGGGGCGTCGGAATCAAAGGTGATGACGGCGATGCCCGCTTCAGTGGCGCGGTCGATGACGGTGGTGGCGGCGGCGATGTCGGACACCGAGATGGCCAAGCCATCCACGCCCTGGGTGATCAGATCTTCGATGATCTGGGCCTGGGTGGTGGCTTCATGTTCCACCGGGCCGATATAGAGGCAGGTGACATTGCCCAGCTCGGCGGCGCGAGCCTCGCAGCCGTCCCGGGTCAGGTCGAAGAATGGGTTGTTCATCGCCTTGGGAACGACGGCAAAGGTGTAATTGTCCTGGGCAATGGCGGTGCCGCCGAGGAACATCGTAGCGATCGTGCCGAGCACGATGGCGGTCTTGGTCATGGTTAGTCTCCTCCGTTTTGGCCTGCCATTGGGCAAGCCGCTCCTTTCGCCGGCGAAGGTTCGCCGGCCTCCCGACACCGCGTTCGCCCCCTCGGCCGAACGCGGCGATTCCGATGTGTATTCAGCCGTTGCGCGACGAGCGCAGCCGGTCCACCAGCACGGCCGCGACGATGATCGCGCCTACCAGTGTTTGTTGCCAATAGGGGTCCACCCGGGCCAGAACCAGCCCGTTGCGGATCACCTCGATGAGAATGCAGCCGATGATGGCGCCGGCCGCGCCGCCGACCCCACCCGCCAGATTGGCGCCCCCGATCACCGCCGCTGCGATGATGGTGAGTTCGTAGGCCGTGGCCAGATTGGCCGGGGCCGAGCCGAGCCAGCCCGAAATGATGATGCCATTGATGCCGGCCGCTACCGAGCACAGCACATAGACCTGGATCTTGACCCGGTCGACATTGACGCCGGTCAGCCGCCCCGCATTCTCATTGCTGCCAATGGCAAACACATGCTTGCCCCAGGCGGTATGGTTGAGCGCCACCCACATCACCGCCGCGCAGATAACGAGATAGAGGAAGGACACCGGCACCACGTCGAACAGCTTGCCCGCCGTCACCGTCAGGAACAATTCCTTGTCCGGCCCGGCCGGAAAGGTACCGCGCCCCTGGGTGGTGACATAGACCAGGCCCCGCACCATGGAGAGCGTGCCCAGCGTGGTGACGAAGGGACTGAGCTTGAGCTTGGCGATGGCAAAGCCATTGAACAGCCCGACGGCACCGGCTGCGCCCAGGCCTGCCAGGATGGCGACGATCAGGGCGCTGCCCGCAAAGGGATGGAATTCGGCCGCCGCCAAGCCGTTCATGGTCAGCGAGGTGATGGTCGCCGAAAAGGCGATGGTCGAGCCCACCGACAGATCGATGCCCCCGGTGATGATCACCAGAGTCATGCCCAGTGTGGCGATGGCGATGAAGGAGAAATTGCGGGTGATATTGGAGATATTGCCGCCGGTCATGAAATTGGGCGAGAGCAGACTCATCACCACGACCAGCACCACCAGCGCCACCAGCACATAGGCCGACTGGCTGTTGAGAAAGCCGCGCTGCCAGAAGCGGGTTTGTCCCACATTGGTAAAACTCGATGCATGCGCCTGGGACATTACGCGGCCTCCTTGGCGCCGGTAATCAGCGCAGTCACTTCTTCGGGCGAGGAATTGGCTATGGGTTTGTCCGCCACCTTGGTGCCGCGCCGCATGACGATGACCCGCTCGCACACGGCGAAGACGTCGGGCATGCGGTGGGAAATCAGGATCACGGCGATGCCGGCATCCTTGAGACGATGGATGAGGTTGAGCACTTCGGCCACCTGCCGCACCGAAATGGCGGCGGTCGGCTCATCCATCAGGATCAGCTTGGCATCCGAAAGCCTGGTGCGGGCAATGGCCACGGCCTGGCGCTGCCCGCCCGACATCTGGCGCACATAATCGCCCGCGCGGGTCTCGGACTTGAGTTCGTCGAACAATTCCTCGGCCCGGCTTCGCATGTCGGCATGGCGCAGGAAGCGGAAGGGTCCGACCTGGCGCTTGAGTTCGCGCCCGAGAAAGATGTTCTCGGCAGCGGTAAGGTTATCGGCCAGCGCCAGGTCCTGATAGACAGTCTCGATACCGAGCTTGCGGGCCTCGCCCGGACTGTGAATATGGGCATGGGCGCCGTCAAAATGCAGCGCGCCGCCTGTGGGCTGGTAAATGCCCGAGATGATCTTGACCAGCGTTGACTTGCCCGCGCCATTGTCCCCCATCAGCCCCACGACTTCGCCGGGCTGGACGGAAAAGCTGACATCGGACAGGGCCCGAATGGCCCCGAATTCCTTGGTCACGCCATTTAATTCCAGAAGAGCCAACACGTCCTCCCTTGTTGGCGGTTCTTTCGAAGTACGTACCTTGGGTGGGGATACGGCGGCGCGCAATCAGCCTGCGTGCTGGTGCGCCGCAACGGGGTTTCCCGCATGGCTCATCCAGCCGGCAGTCCTGGCTAGCGCTCGCATCCTCCCAAAAGCGACCGTGGCAAACCTATAACGCGTCCTATTAAATAGTACAATATTATTATTTTGGACAACGCCTTGGTCAAGTGGCCTGACCAGACTAGGCGTAGCACCGCCGGAAGGGAAGCCTTTCTTTCGTGTCACGAATTTTATAGGGACAGCGGCCCTGGTGGCGCTGCCTGTCAGTCCGGCATCACGAACGCCTTCCGCAATGCGGCCGCCCTGGCCCGGCTCGCGCAACCCTCGGCATGGTCGTTGACCAGCCCCATGGCCTGCATGAAGGCAAAGACGGTGGTCGGCCCGACAAAGCGCCAGCCGCGCTTCTTGAGCGCCTTGGAGAGCGCTTCGGATTCGGGGCTGGTGGTCTGGCTCTGTGGTGGGGCGGGGGATTTCGCCTCATAGCGCCACACAAAGGCGGCGATGGAGCCCGCCTCGACGATCAGCTCGCGGGCGCGGGCGGCATTGTTGATGACAGCCTCGATCTTGCCGCGATGGCGCACGATGCCGGCATCGCCGAGGAGACGGTCAATGTCGCCTTCGTCAAAGGCGGCGACCCGGCCGATGTCGAAGCCGGCAAAGCCGGCGCGAAAGGCCTCGCGCTTGTTGAGGATCGTCCGCCAGCTCAGCCCCGACTGGAAGGCCTCAAGGCTCAGCTTTTCAAACAGGCGCGTGTCATCGCTGACCGGAAAGCCCCATTCCTCGTCGTGATAGGGCACGAATTCCGGCGCCCCGCCACACCAACGGCAGCGCTGCAATCCATCTTCGCCAATGATCGTGTTCATTGTCCCTCCTGGTTTCTGGTCATTTCTCGATCCCTGCATTGCCGGATTCTGTCAGCATTGTCGCGTGCTGATGGGCATGCCCAGGCAGGGTCCATTCGAGCGGGTTGCGCAAGTCCGGCCCATCGACTAGTTTGCGCTCCGTTCCGTCGGGAATTTATCCCGATTCCGGCCTGCACCCGTAGCTCAGCTGGATAGAGCGCTGCCCTCCGAAGGCAGAGGCCACAAGTTCGAATCTTGTCGGGTGCGCCATTCTCGTGCAAAAGTGGGCACCATTGCGCGCGCGGAATTTTCCCCGTCGGAAACGGCTTTCAAAAGTTGGTCTTTTGGTCCGCAGATGCGGATGTGACCCTTGCCGATGGTGACCTTGCTGACAAACATGTGCAGCCAGGTGCGTCGGAACGAAGGATCAGCGTCCCGGAGGCGGCGACGGATTCCTGATGAGAAGCGACGGATCAAGGCGGGCGACAGTTCCGCCTTGGCACTCCTGCGTTGACGCAGGGATTCCAGGTTGGCGTTTCCCTCTCGAATCTGCCGCTTGGCCAGGTCAACGCGCTCCTTGAACTTCGGATCGTGAAGATCGGCGACGCCGGCCTCAATGGCGTCATAGAGCCGATCAAGTCGTGACTGCGCTTCGGCCGTAGCGACGCGCTGGCGATCGATTTCGGATTCAAGCTGTTGACGCGTATTGTCCGTGCGCTCGGTCATGGCTTCCAGAATGGCGGCGAGGCGCTCTGGCGCGAAGACCTGTTCCTGGACCGCGCTGATGACCATCTCATCGACTTTGTCCATGCGGATGGAATGGCCGCAGCCGGTGCCTTCAGTCGCGCTTTTGGCGCAGGTCAGGTAGCGGTATTGCCCTCCCTTGCCAGTGCGCAGCATCATGCCGCGCCCACATTTTTCGCAGACGGCGATGCCGGTCAGAAGCGTCGGGCCGGTGACCACGCGAGGTGCCGTCTTCCTGGGATTGCGTGCCCGCAAGGTTCGTTGGACGGCATCGAAGGTTTCCTGGTCAACAATGACCGGCACGTCCATTTTGATCCATTCGGATGGCAGGCGCTCCTTCCGGGTTCGGCTATCGATCCGGTTGTAATAGTGAATGCCGATATAGGCTTCGTTCTTGAGGATGCGCTCGACCGATGCGGTATAGAAGGCCTTGCCGCGATAGCGGTAACCCTTGGTGTTGAGGAGGGTGGTGATGGCCTTGATGCCCATCGGGCCGCCCCCCTCGTCGCCATGCACATAGTGTCGGAACACCTTATTGACGATGGCGGCCTCTTCCTCGTTGACTTCGAGGACCTTCTTTTCCTTGCGGCGCAGCACCAGAGCGACTTTGGTGCGATAGCCGAAAGGCGGAGCTGAGCCATTCCAGTAGCCCTCTTCGGCATTGGCCATCATCATATCGCGAACGACCCCAGCATTAACTTCGGACTGATGGCCGTCGAAAGCCGCGAGGATTGTCTCCATCAGTTCGCCGTGCGGCCCTTCCGGAATATCCTGCGTTGCCGAGATTAGGCGTACACCTGCCTCCTTCAGCTTTGATTTGTACTGGAGATATTGGGTGACGTTGCGGAAGAACCTGGAGAAGGCATAGACGATAACGAGATCGATCTGATTGCATGGGTCGCAGGCAAACTCCAGCATGCGCTTGAGCTCTGGGCGCCGATCGACCCGAGCCGTCAGTCCGGGTTCGACGAAGGTTTCGACAAGATCGGCATCGCGCAGCACACAGGTGGCGTCGATCTTCCTGTCTTGCTCCTCCAGCGAGATCTGGTGATCGGCCTGTCGCTTGGTGCTGACGCGGCAATAGCCTACAGCCCTAAGCCGCCTTATGGAAGACTGAGGTCCGATCTGCTTAGGCTTCATCATCGTCATCATCCTGTGCGCTGGCCAGCAGATCGCTGGCCCAATGCAGATAGAGATCGGCTTCAGCCACGGGCACGTCGAGCCCGACGGTAAAGTCGAGTGTGACCATCATCTCCGCGACGGCCTGCAATCTTGCGCCGGTGCACAGGCGCGAGGACTTCAAGACTGGCTTGGCGCGGGGAACGCCTGGCGCCAGCGGGCCGGGTGGTTTCAACGCCATTTAGGACCTGGTGCCCCGCACCCGCCAGCGGTCTACGACATCGGGGATTGACTGCTGGCTGGTGCGGGAGAATTTTCGGCACCTGACCCCGAGCGGCACCAAGTCCGAGCGCGGTGATCGTTCTCAGTGCGATTTTAGCGTTGTCCATTTTTCCGCCTATGACAAACGTATTTTTGTAGAGAAAATCAGAATGTTACGCTCTCAATCTGTGGGTCTGCGGGTCCATGGGTCCTTGGGGCCAGCGCAATGCGGATTGGCCGCGGTCGCGCCGTTAGGCGCATGCGTCTGGGCCTGCTTTCGACCATGCCAATGGGCTCGAGATGTCGATCGAACCCATGGGGCGTGGAACGCGGCCAAATGTTGCCCGGCGCGTAGCCATTCATTTCGGCTTGGGTCCGGTTGACTGCCCTGCGGTCCAACCGCGAGTTCGGTTGCCCGGTCGAACCTTGGCGACGAGATCAGGATCGAGGGCAGGGGGCTTTGCGCTCTCTGAGTGCTTCCAAGCGCGGCGAGCGGGAGAATAGTGAGATAGGGCCGTGTCGGCGCTGGCATGGTTCATAACGACGGCGACTTCAGCGGGCGTCATGCCCATAGCGGCCATGTTAGCTCGTGCTTGATGGCGCACCGTGTATGCAGTCACCTTTTTCGATCGGCCGCGCACCACGTTTCGTGCTTCTCGAATCGCATGCTGACAACGACGAAGCAGCTTGCTCGTCGTGGCGCCATTTTCGCGTTCGGCCTTGATAAGCGCTGCGATGAACCTGAGCTCTTCGATCTCAAAAGGCTCAAGATGGTCGACTATGGGCATCCGGAGGGGCAAGAGACCCTTGCCGTTGATCTTGGAGTACTTGGCTGAGCAAACCCAAAGACGGCCGCGGTGATCTTCACTCAGCGTCAAGAACTCCCCTGGCCGGGTCGCCAATTCCACCCCGTACTCCAGAAGCGCAGCGGCAATGCGGCGGATGCTTGTGTCGCTGGCCAACAACTGGCTGACCAGGGCCGAAAGGGTTTCAGGCTTGACCGACTTTGCACGCCCGGAAGAGGTGGTGCTCATCTGCTTACCCTTTGCGGTCTTTGACCTGGGCACCTGGTCCCGCATCAGGGTGTCTATGCGCTCGATTTCTTCCAAGGTGATACTATCTTCATCCCACAGATCGCGCAGATGCTGCCGGACACAGGCATGGTACATCTTGAGTGCATTGGGCTTCAGCCTGGATGCGCGATGGCCGATGTCGATTGCAAGGTCCGCCACGGACACTACGTCCATACCGAGCTTCCGACACAGGGTCTTTGTCATCCCAAGATAGCGTTCTCGATATCCATGCTCGCTTTGCGTCGACCGGGTCTGTATGTGTCCGCCCGCATCCGGGCGCCGCAGACATCCTGGATAATGTGAGATATCGGTCATTTCGGTCTCGGCGGCTATGTTACAGTTGAGTCGACTGTAACCGGCGGATCAGCAAGAATCCCGCGCGACGGATTGGGTCATTCCGATCGTGCGGATGATCCGGTTCACCCTCTTTTGCCTCTATCAATGCGATCCCTGGGCGTGCCATCAATCCATCCCCTCGTGGGTCCTGGTCTTGCCAATCGACTGAACAATGTGAGGAGACAGGATCAGGTCGATCTCATAGAGCAGGCTCTTGCCTTTCTCCGAGATAGCTACCCAGCGATTCCGGCGATCCTGCGGATCCGGCTCCTTATCTATGAGCCCCAGGCCGGGGATCCGGGCGGTGCCCTCGCCGAGCAACTCGAGTTGACGCGCAACGGTTGGATATTTTTGTCCTTTTGCCACGATGTCGGAGACGGAGACATTCTGGCCCTGCCCCTTTGGGGTCATCCCCACCCTTAAGAGTGTTGAGAGTTGGCCTATCGTCAGGGTGGGATAGCGCAGCTGCACAATGTGCAGGGCATGCGCAAAGTTCTCCAGCGCCGGGCTGTCGTGGGGCTCTCTGGCCCCAAGAAGGAAAAAGAACATGACAGGTCCTTGACTTATCCAATAAGCGATCACAATATTAGATCAGACAAGAACGTCAAGGGTCGAACATGCGTTATCCACTCAATAGAGAACCAATCCCACTGCCACCGCGGTTCAAGCGGTTTGTCCTGTTGATGGGGGCGTCAAAGGGCGGCACAGGCAAAAGCACTCTAGCCGTCAACCTGGGAGTGACTGCCAGTCTGGGCGGCCTCAAGACCATTATCTTTGACACAGACGTTGATGGCGACACCGGACAAGAGTCGTGTATGCGCTGGGCCAAGAACCGAAGCCCCGGCGAACTGGTTGTGCGCCGCGCAAACCTTGCTCGCATCGGGGAAGCAATTCGCTGGGCAGAGCAGAACGGGTTTGACCTTATCATCATCGATACGGCAGGTCGTGACATGGCGGGTATGAAGCATGCCCTCGACCTGGCCGACTTTATGCTGACCCCGTCGCAACCCTCGCCACTTGATCTCCAGGCGACGGCGCCAATCCGCCGCCTCTGGTCGGTTTCTCAGACTCCAGCCAGCATCGCGTTGACCCAGGTCATCAGAGAGACCCTGCCGCGCACCCGCTACTACGTGGACCGCTACGCCGAGCAGGGGGCTGTGTTGCCTGCGGTCGTGGGTCGGCGCGTACAGTATCTGGATGCTATGGAGCGGAGTTTGGGCGTGTCCGAATACCTGCCGGGCGATGTCGGTGATCGGGAGATGCGTCGGTTGTTGGTGGCGATCTTCGCGGAAGCCCAAAAGCGACAGGTGGCCTGAAAATGACCCAAGTTGAGGAAATCGAGGGGGAGGCGGCGGTCGCTCCAGGGAAGGTGACCTGGAACGTGCGGGAAGTGCGCATCCGTTTGCCGCGCGCCGGTATCGCAGCGCTCAAACAGAAGGCTGATGCAGACGAGACAACCGTTAATGCCCTCATTGCCCGCTACATTGATCAGGGCTTGCGAGCCGATGGTCGCTCTGGGTTGTTTGAACTGGCGTCCTGGTTTGGGAACTATCTGCGCCGCAAAGGTGGCCGCGATCTACCTGCCCAGGACAGGCCCGGACAACAGGATTTTTCGTAAGAGCGAATAGACGGCTTGACAACCGGACAGCCAAATCATGCCGGTCCGTGGGTCCGTGGGTCCGTGGGTCCGTGGGTCCGTGGGTCCGTGGGTCCGTGGGTCCGTGGGTCCTCAATGGGGCCGGTGAACTAACCCGCTGCGCGGGAGGGTGCGCGCGGTGAGATAACGGCAAGGCATCGGTCGTCACGGCTTGGTTGAGGATCGCCTGGTTCAGGCGTTCCCTTTTGGCTCCTTCAACCCAGGAGCCGAACGATGACGACGCCACTCCCCAACACCCCTGTCAGCCCGCTGCGCCAGAAGCTGATCGACGACATGACCATGCGCCACTTCTCGGTGGCGACCCAGCGCAACTACATCCGTGATGTGGGGCGCTTCGCCAGCTTCCTGCGGCGACCGCCAGATTCCGCGACCACCGAGGATGTTCGCCAGTTTCAGCTGGCCCAGAGCGAGGCCGGCGTACCGGTACCCACCATGAACAGCGTGGTCTCGGCGCTGCGGTTCTTTTTCACCAACACCCTCGATCGGCCCGACCTGGCGCGCAAGCTGGTGCGGGTGAGCCGCCCCCGCAATTTGCCGGTGGTATTGAGCCGTGACGAGGTGGCGCGCCTGCTCAATGCCACCACCAGTGTCAAGCACCAGGCAGCGCTGTCAGTTGCCTACGGCGCAGGATTGCGCGTCGGCGAAGTCGCCATGCTCAAGGTGCGCGATATCGACAGCGAACGCATGCTGATCCGGGTAGAGCGCGGCAAAGGCGGGCAGTACCGCAATGCCATGCTCTCACCCGACCTGCTCACCCTGCTGCGCCAGTGGTGGCAGGTCGGCCATCGCCAGGGCGTGCTGCACCGCGACGGCTGGCTGTTTCCGGGCCAGCACGCCCTCAAGCCGATCAGCACCAGGCAACTCTATCGTGTGGTCGTCGAGGCGGCCCAGGCGGCCGAGATTACCAGGCGCGTTGGGCCGCACACATTGCGGCACAGCTTTGCCACCCATCTCCTGGAGGACGGCGTCGATATCCGCATCATCCAAGCGCTGCTCGGTCACGCCAAGCTGGAGAACACCGCCCTCTACACCAAGGTGGCAACGCGCACGGTGCGGGCTGTGACCAGTCCGCTCGACCGCCTAGGCATCTTCGTTCCGACGGAGGAACCACCCGACCCCTGAGCGGTGCGCCCCACCATCGAGGTCGCCGATATCTTCCGGGTTGCCGGTCCAGCCTATCGCGCGGACCATGCCGGGCACCTGAGCCTCAGCCAGCTCAAGGTCATGTCAGCGATCGAGACCTGCCGCACCGCTGCGCTTGGCGGTCACGTCGAAGCTTGTTCCGACTGCGGGCATCAGCGCATCGCCTATAACTCCTGCCGCAACCGGCACTGTCCGCGCTGCCAAGGCGCGGCGGCACGCACCTGGCTGGAGCAGCGTGAGGCCGATCTTTTGCCCGTCGGGTACTTCCACGTCGTGTTCACGCTGCCCACCGAGGTCGCCGATATCGCCTTCCACAACAAGGCTCAGGTCTATGACCTGCTGTTCAAGGCGGCGTCTGAGACCATGCTGACGATTGCCGCCGACCCAAAACATCTGGGCGCCCGCATCGGCATCACCGCCGTGCTTCACACTTGGGGTTCGGCCATGACCCACCATCCGCACATCCACATGATCGTGCCCGGCGGCGGCATCGCGCCGGATGGGCGATGGATCTCGTCGCGCCCGGCCTTCCTGCTGCCGGTGCGGGTGCTCGGGGCGCTGTTCCGCCGGTTGTTCCTGAGCAGGTTGCTCGACCTCCATGATGCCGGAAAGCTCGCCTTCTTCGGCAAACTGGCAGGGATCAGCGACCGCCGTGCCTTCCAGCGTCATCTAGCGCCGGTCCGCAGAAAGCGTTGGGTGGTCTATTCCAAAGCGCCCTTTGCAGGGCCTGAGGCGGTGCTCGCCTATCTCTCCCGTTACACCCACCGGGTCGCCATCTCCAACAGCCGCCTCTTCGCCTTCGATGGCAATGAGGTCACCTTCCGCTATAAGAACTATCGCTGCTCCGGCGCCGACCGGCAGCAGGTCATGACCCTGGCCGCCGACGAGTTCATCCGCCGCTTCCTGATCCACGTTCTGCCGCGCGGGTTCCACCGCATCCGGCACTACGGCCTGCTCGCCGGCTCCGTTCGCAAGGAGAGCCTCGCCCAGGCACGCAACATGTTGGGGCTGGCGCCGGCGACGGACGAACCGCCGACCGAGGAGGTTGCCCCAGATCCTCACCCGACTTGTCCTTGCTGCGGCGGTACCATGGTGATCATCGAGACCTTCGCTGCATGGTGCCAACCGCGGGCCCCGCCGACCGCCCGACCATCAACCCGGGAGACCTTCGATGACCCGGCATAACCGATTGCGAGCTCAGACCGCGATAACACCATCGCAGCCTGCGAGAGACCTCGCGCCCCTCCATAAATGGATCGTCATCTCACGCGCGCTCGGCCCTACCTGTCGCGGCAGACTTCAACTCAACGGCCGCAACATTGACCTGTTCAACCCTAGCGCTGCAGCCCGATCACACCATCCGGGCGGCCCCCAGACTGGCCAAATCGAGAAAAATCCATAGCCCCCATCCCGTGGGTCGCGGGTTCGTTCTTCGGGGACTTTCGGGCGCCTAACGGCAGCCGAAACTCTCAACGGGAAGCGGACTGGCAGCTTTGAGGCGGCGACGACGGAATAGCTGCCGTTGAGCGGTGTATCCAACAAAGGCAGGTGTCGACCCCATTTCCGCCGTTCGCCTGTCGAATTTTTTCTCCCAATAGCGGACATTTCTCCAAGTATTGGGTCACAGGAATGCAAGGATCGCTATGCGGTCAGTCAGAGCCCGCTCCTTCCTTCTCTATCCAGGTCCGAAACGCCTGTCGTCGGCGGCTTGGGTCTCGGCCTGGCACGACCAACAGATGAAAATCCTCCATCGCGAGCGAAAGTCCAGGGAAGAGGGAGACCAGTCTTCCAGCCGCAACGTCCGCCGCCACAAGGGCGTTCGGCCCCATAGCAATGCCGACACCATCGATCGCCGCCTGAAGCGAGTGGTACAGGGGTTCGAACCGCATTTGGGCGTGACCGAGCAAGTCAGGGTAACCTGCCAGTTTTAGCCAGTCTGACCAGAGATGCGTGACGGACTCCGCATGAAGGAGCGTGTGCGCAGCGAGGTCCTGAACCTCTCTGATCGGACAACGAGCGAGAAGCGACGGGCTCGCCACCGGACCGCAGGTTTCAGCCAGAAAGGGCGAGCTGGCGTCACCGAGCGATCCTCGCCGGATCGCGATGTCGAACGGGTCGCTGATCGTATCGATCGACGCTATCGAGGCGGATAGTCGAACCTCGATCTCCGGGTGAAGGGCGGAAAAAGCTGGCAGGCGCGGGATCAGCCATCGCATCGTGAATGTCTGCGGCGCATTCACCCTTAGCAACAGGGGGCCGTCCCGCTTGGCCAGTTCCTCGCTGGCGGCTGTCAGCCCATCCATAAGCTTCGTCGCCTCGGCGAGAAACTGTCGTCCGTCCGTCGTCAGGGCAACGCCTCGCCCGTCTTTGGCAAATAGGCGCACGCCTAGCCAGTCTTCGAGAATGCCAACCTGGCGGCTGATCGCGCCGTGTGTCACGCCGAGCTCAACGGCAGCGGCGCTCAGACTTCCTAATCTGCCGGCGCATTCGAACGCCTTCACGGCGTTCAGAGGAGGAAGATGGCGACCCATGTGTGAGCTTTCCTGACAGATGGCCCAAGCTAACTCGATTGTCGTGCGGTTGGAAGGCCCGTACCAATGGGGCACCCAACCGGATCGTCCCGATGCCTTCCTCGTCCGAAGCCGAACAGCTCCTCGTCCGCGCCTTGCTTCCCTCCGACTCTCTTTCGGACCTGACGACGCTGCTCCACTCCGCCTACGAACGCCTTGCGCGCATGGGCCTGCGCTACATGGCGACCCATCAGAGCGAAGATGTCACCCGCGAGCGGGTCCAAAGCGGCACCTGCCTCGTCGCTGTGGACGATGGCAGGATATGTGGCACGATCCTTTACCGCAGTCCTGAACAGACAGGGGGATGCCCCTGGTACGACCTGCCGCAGGTCGCGTCGCTCGGCCAGTTCGCCGTTGATCCGCAGATCCAAGGGCGCGGTATCGGGCTTCGACTCCTGCGCGATGTCGAACGCCGCGCCATCGCCAGCGGTGCCCATGAAGTCGCCCTCGACACGGCCGAACCTGCGAGGCATCTCGTCGACTGGTACACGGGCCTCGGCTATCGCTTTGTCGAACATGCGCAGTGGTCGCACACAAACTATCGAAGCGTCATCCTCAGTAAGCGGTTGTTCATGCCGTCGGCGCTGTGAGATGTTGAAATTCGTTCATCTATCCGATCTTCATCTCGTTCCGCCTGGTGGTGAATTGCACGGGCTCCGGCCAGCCGAACGCTTGGCGAGCTGCGTCGCCCATATCGCCCGTGAACATGGTGATGCGGCCTTCTGCGTGGTGAGCGGAGACCTTACCCATGACGGTGACCCTTTCGGCTACGCCGAAGCGAAACGGATACTGTCTCGTCTTCCCTTTCCTGTTCACCTCATGATCGGCAATCACGACGACCGCGGCGCCTTTCGAGCGGCATTCCCTTATGTCCCCTGTGATCGGAACGGCTTTGTCCAACAGGTCATCGACGTGCCTGAAGGTCGACTGATCCTCCTTGACACGCATGAACAGGGCCGGCCCGAGGGACGCTTGTGCGAGCGGCGCCTGGATTGGCTTGGCGCAGAGCTTGAAAACCGCCCTGGCCCGATCTTCCTGTTCATGCATCATCCGCCGTTTCCGGTCGGGTTTGACCGAATGGACAGCATCCGCCTCCAGGACGGCGATGCGCTTGCCACCCTTCTGGAGCGATCCAACGCCACAGTCCGACATCTCTTTTTCGGCCATCTTCATCGCAATATCGCTGGCGCGTGGAGAAATTGGTCGTTCTCTGGGGTCCGAGGCACAAACCATCAGATCGCCCTCGACTTCACGGCACGCGGTGATGCACCCGTTAGCCTCGAGGCGCCGGGTTATGCGGTAGTTAGGGTGGAGACCGAAAGCGTGGTCGTTCACTTTGCCGAAGTCGAGGGCTAGTGTAGGGGATGGCGGCTTTCCAACGTTCTGCTCCGAAACCCGACAGCCCGTTCCCCACCCCAATGGTGCCAGTCTCCTGCCGACCCCGTTTCGGACATGCCCGCCCCTGAAAATTGGGCGGATAACTGCCCCACAGTTGACAGCCAATTGTTCGAGTGGCTTGCTCTGCGCCACGCGTATAAGTCGTCAAATGCCGGCTAGAGGACATAATGAAAATGTTTGACGTCGTCTATTTCTTAGCATTCTTGGTATTGGTTCCGGTTCCTCTGGCCATTTTTATTATTAAAAATTTGCCTAAAGACGCAGATATCAGTAAAATAAATGGTTTTTATCTATTTCATGCCATCGCATTGGTCGTTTTTGCGCTATATCTTCCATTTTATTTTCTGAAGATGCACTTGGGGTGGGGTAACTAACGTCTCCATTTTTGAGTTTCTGCCCCAAAGCCGACCGCTCGCTTCCCACCCCTTTGGAGACGCTGCTCGCTGCAAGCCGACAGGCGGCTTTCGGGCCTTCGCCAAAGCTTGCTGAATGTCTGAAATGGGGCGCACTCCAGCCGGTCCGCAAATTTCACGAGCCGCAAATGACTCGACGTTTCATTAGATCCGAGTTCGACCCACCCGTTACATGGTGCCGACAGGCCAATGGGTCGTTCAAAACAGCCCTTCTACCCAGGGCCAATACACCCCCGTTACCTCCTCACTTGGTGACAAAAAACCACGGTCTGATAACACCTTTCTGGACGCTAGAAATGTGTTTCCAGATTGCAATTTTTTGCCACAAAGTTCGATGTGGCATGCGGAACCTTAGGTGCTCGGGGGATCGGCCTTCGTGTCGGATAGCCGCTGAGTAAGCTGCGCGAGTTTTTCGTCGACACCCTTCATGGCTTCGGAAAGCTGGCTCTGCTCCATGGCCTCTCGCTCGGTCAGTTGAGCGGAGAGTTTTTCGATTTTCCGCTCCCTAGCCGCTAGCTGCCCTTCGGTGGCCGACAGGGCTTTGCTGGATTTTTCTAGCTCCTTGCCGAGTTCCACAACTCGCTCTTCCAGCACAGCATTCGCCGATCCTAGCGTTTCCACCTCTGCCTCCAGGTCACCCAGCATGCGGTGCAGTCGCTCAATCTGATCGCGATTGCGCGCCGCTTCAGTCTTGCCGCCCTCGGCAAAGATCTGCGCGAGCGCTGGGCGCACAAGATCGATCATGCCAGCCGGAAGGTCGTCCACCGGCTGCTGCGGCTCCTCACGCAATGTTTTCAGATGCCTCAACACGGTAGGCTTGGACCCACCACCGATTGTGGCAATGACGGCATCTGCGGTGGCGCGTTGGCGGGTGAGATGGAGCTGCGCCACGGCGGCGCGCACTTTTTCCAGGCTGGCGATTTCTGCGGTCATGGTGAGCTCCTAGCGTTCAGGGTTTAGTATAGTATGGTTTAGAACCATACTGCAATACAGGGTGATTTTGGGCTGTGGCCCCACGACTATGTGCGGACCGGCTGGAGTCAATGGAGGGTCTCTCCACGCTGCGGACCGAGCCGGTAGTATCGGCTGATTGTGCGTGCCCAGCCCTCGCGGACGTCGGCCGCCAGCACGAGGGATGTGCTGCACGGGCCGTCCGCGAGCTTTGGATGCCCCTGGACCTCTCCCACTAGGTACATGACACCGGACGCGGTCCAGCGTGGTTCCCAGTCGGTCAGCAGCGGCGCATTGGACAGATCCTCTGGACTGGGTGAGTGCCCGCTGGCCAGTCTCTCCCAGTCGCGGAGCGCGCGTTTCAGCGTTTTTGCAGACACCCGTTTCATCACCAGGCCGCCTTGTTGTGTTCACGGCAACGCACGCTCCACCAGCCGATATCCTTGCGCAGGTGACCCTGGGCACCGCACATTTCGCAGATGTGGCCAGAGACGTGTTCAGCCGCCGCGATGATCTCGTCGCCGAGGTCCGGCAGGTCTCCGAACCAGTAGAACCTCAGCGTCCCGAACTTCTCTTTGATCTGGCTCGGTGCCCAGGCTGTGCTCGGTGCGATCTCTCGGAGCCAAGAAAAGGTGGCGTCCAAAAGGTCGGTCCAACCGGGGCCGCATTCGAAGCCAATAACTGCCTTGTCGTGCTTTCGGTGAAGGGCTTGAAGGTCTCGGTCTTCCGGTGACCAGCCCTTGGGGTTGAAGGGCGCCGTGCGTCTCCAACGCAGGCGCTGCATGCGCACAATCAGCTCCACCAAGGTTTCGCGATGGAAGGGCGGGTGCGGGGAAAAGCCCGATCCGCCGATTGCATTGACGGGACGCCCTGGCGCGATATGCGCAGACAACGTCTCAGGGGAGGCCCCAACGGCGGTCAGGGACGCAAGAGCAGGATCGCCGGCTAGGCAGGCCTCGATCAAAGCTTTGGTTTCGGCGGCGATGCTCATGATGAGGCCTCCGCCAGAGCTGGGGTCTGGTCCAGGTCAGAAGGCAGATCTGACTGAGTGCTTTCGGGAGCTTCGAGGATTTCGTCGAGACGCTCACCGGTGATGACCCGTTCGTCGATCAGGACGTCGACAAGGCGCAAAATGTCATTCTGGCGGCGGATGACGATTTCCGTGGCCCGCTTGAGGAAGCGGTTGAGTTCGATGTCGATGACCACGGCCAGCGGAACACCACTCCTAAAATCCCGATGGTCGGTGTTCTTCGCTGTCCGCAGTGAACCATAGAGACCGAAGTCCAACATGGCTGCGCGCAGGAGGGAGTTGACGCTCTCAAGGTCTGCCGCGGCCCCAGCATGACCTCCGGGGCCCAAAGCCTCATCGGCAGCCCGACCGCCCAGCATCATGATCCCGGTCCGCTCGATCTGTTCTCGGGTGAGAAGACCGGTGTCGTCATTGCCGGTGTTCACATAGCCGCCGACAGCGCCCATGCTCAGGATGGACACTTCCTGGACAGGCAGTCCCAGTTCAATCGCAACCACAGCGTGACCGGCTTCGTGCAGTGCCACGGCGCGGTCCTTGTGCGGCGATCGGCCATCGGGCGGCGCGACCAGGTCCAAAACGTCGCGCAGGACCAGAGGGCGCCCCGCTTTCTGGGCCTGTGCCAGGGCAGTTTCGCACCAGCTCTTGATCCGCGCCGGACTTGCACCAATTGCTAGCCGCGCCAGTTGGACCACTGCGGATCCGGGCAGCCTGTCCCCCAGAAAACACGCAAACAGCCGCTGCCGGTCCATGGAATCGGGCAAGAGGACCGGAACCCGCCGCTCCAGCCGGCCGGGACGGATGAGGGCCCCATCTAGCTTTTCAAAATGGTTGGTGGCTCCGAGCAGAAGAATGGGCTTACCTGCATGCCTGAGCTTGTCGATCTCCGTGAGAACGAATGTCACAACAGGCGTCCACCACTGCGCGTCTTTCGCATCCATTGCAGCGCGGTTGGGCAGACTGTCGATTTCGTCGATCAGACCGACGACTGGCGTGGTGGCCAGCGCGATCTCGTCGAAAAATCTGCGGGCTGCGCGAATGACATCACCCAGATGTCCGCCGGAATCCGCAAACCATTCGCCAACGGATGTCCGCACGAACGTCCAGCCGGCCGAACCGGCCACAGCTTGGGCCAGTGTGGTCTTGCCCGTGCCCGGCGGACCTTCCAGGCAGCCATGGATCAAGCTCGTCGACTTGAGCTTTCCCTCTTCCACCTTTTCCATGAGGTCCAGCGTCTCGAGGGCCCAGGCAGAGACAGATCGGGTCATGGCCAGGTCCCCAAGGATGACCGTAATCGCGGCGCCGACGTCCTTGCGCAGAGCCTTGGAAGCCCGACGCAGACTGAACACGCATTCTCGCGCCGAGAGCAGCGGACGGATTGCCGTGACAAAATTCTCAACGCTCAGACCTTCGAGGTCGGCGCGATGCAGGCCCCGTACAGTTTGACCGGTGACGGCCTGGATAGTCTGCCGAACGACGGCCAGGTTCGGAGGCGGTACGGTGATGATGACATCCGCACCAACCAAGGCCTCGGGCACCAGGATGCGCTCTGGGTCCGGTGAGATCAGGATGACTGTTCGTCCCCACTGCAGTTTCGCCAGCTCGTGCCGGCCCTGCGGCTCCTGCGATTTCCCCGGGCGGGACGGCTCACAGAAGGCTTCGACGACCACGTTATGATCCTGGGAGGCGATGTAAGTGTCGAGCAGCCGGGCGGTGGCCTCATCCTTGGTCTTGATGATGATGAGCTTGGCCGCAGCCTTGAACAGCCGGCGCAGCTTGGGCGTAAGAGCCCTGTCGAGCAGGAGCCGGCCCAAAGCCTCACCGGGACGCTCGAGTTCCCGTGGTGCTGTGTCGGAAGCGGCTCCGGCACTGGTCTTGTCATTGGAGTTCTTGCGGGACTTGTTGTTGAGAGCGGAAAGAGACATGCGTGTTCTCCATAGGCTGCGGCCGAAGCCGCGCCTTGAACAGTAAATTAGAAAGGGGTTTGGAGTCGGAGTGCCGGACGCGCGCTAAAGAGCGCACGCGTCGATTTCACAATCGTCCGGGTCTATCGGCTGCCAACAGCTCAAGCCAAAACCTTTGCTGCCCGAGACGAAGTGGCCCACAGCGCTACCCGAGGAAAAGACCAGGTCGCGCATCAGGACATAGCAGGAGCCATCCCCGGCCAGTTCCAGCAGTCCCGAATGCAACCATGCAGCGCGCTGGAACGAGGCATTGGCCGATGCGGATTTTACAGTGTCGATGCGCACGTCGCTGCCGCGCAGCAGCAACCAGGTCCCGTCATGGCGCTCTGCCGCCAATGCCGTCAGGCCACGATAGTTGAGTTCCATCACCCGACCTTCGGGAATGGAATCAAAGGGTCGAAGGGCTCCAAGGCGATCGGGTTCCGCGCGGGGACCGGCCAGCCGCTGGCGCACCGAACCCTCGAGGAACATGATGTCAGCCTGGCGCAATGCCAGAACCACCTGGGCGATGAACTGCACAAGCTGGTCATAGCGTTCGACGCTGATGGGCGCCCCGTCGGGCTGCTTGTTGACCACAGTGAAGTCGGCATCATCGGACACGTAACCCCACAAGATGCGCTCGAGGGCGAGCCCGTCTTCTTCACTCAAACTATTGTTCGCGTCAGTGATCACCAAGATGGTGTCAGGCAAAGCATCCATCTGTTTGCCCTTGGCGATGCGGAACCCGACGTCGCCGCCAAAGCCAACATATGCTTCTGCGCCGCAGAGCTGGATATAGACACCAGGCTGCTGCAGCCCGGGCGCATATTTGAAGGCAGCACGATGCCTGCCGGACCCACGAAGGATCCGCGGCTGCAAAGTTGACGAGGGCACCTGCACAACGTCTGGTGGCAGCTCAGCGTCGGCGTCGGCCACAAAGTCGGTCCACTGCGCAGTGGCGAGCTTGTCTTCCAGATTCTCGCGCGGCAGGTCCGGCAAGGGTGGAGCGTCAACCGGGACGAGGTCACCGGATTGGGCGGACGGCAGCGGCCGGGCCAATATCGTGTGAGCATCGATGATGCCTTCAGACAGCACCACCAGGGCACCGGCAGCGACGAGAGCAAAGATGGCGCTGACCGGATCGTCATGTCCGGGAAGCTCGGCGATGATGTCGCCGATACTGGCCGAGCCGGTTGCATCCACAATGGACAGGATCTGCACCTGGACACTGGGCGTCAGGGTCGGGTGGCTGATCAGCCCGGGATGCGTCAGATCGGCACCGCCCGATACGGGCAGACCGGATGTTGGGGATAGGGGGTTGCGTGCGGCCACAGGGCCGCTATTGGTGGCAATAGCCTTCATTGAACTGCACCTCAGTTTAATGTCGGTCAGGTCGACAGGGTGTTGCAACCACTCTGTCGGCCGCCTCAAAATGAAGCGGTTCCAACCGTTTCGACGCCGGGATTGGCATCGTCTGAAAAGGCTGCGGGATCCTTTTTGGCTTGGCAATCCCCATTCTGCGCCGACGTGAATCGTGGTTAATTTTTGGTTTCGTGCCGCCGAACGCATGGGGTGGAGAATAGATTAAGGCACGGAAGGGAAACGGTTTTCGGCCTTGTGGCGATGAAAATGATCGGCACCGCTGAGGGCCGAGCCTGACTCTCCATACCTCTAGATCTCTGCCATCCAGCGTTGTCTGGTGCGGTCATCGGCCCAGATAGCTGCTCACCAAACTCATGAACGCTGGCGGCGCGCCACGGAAAATCCTCACGTCGGCTGGGTCGTCGCGCTCATTCCTGAACATTCCGCTGGCGGGAGCGAGTTGGTATTTTCCGTGTGGCGTCAGGAAGACCACAAGGTCACCTTTGTCGGCGTAGTTGAGGTAGATGTGTTCGGCACTGGTTGTGCACCACTTTGTGCCCAAGCCCCAGAACCGGGCTGCCGCAAAACCCTTCAACCGCACCACCATCCATTTGCCATCGCGGTAGAGAATTTGGGATTGGCGATGGGCCTCGGCCTTTAGGCCTTCGCGTTCCCTGCGCCGGTGCGTGTCGGCAATCCGGGTCGGAATGATTGACCGCAAGTCATCGACCGTCCTGTATTGTCCGATGTCGCGCTGCTCGACGGGCAGCCGGTCTTTGAGGTCATGGAATCGAGCAAGCGCCCGCCGGACGTCTTCCAGCTGCATGATGTCCACGCTCGTCCGAAACCCTATCTGGTCCCAGAGCCGGCGGCGCCAGTGCGAAAGCCAACCATGGTATAGGCCTTCTGTCGGGTCGAACTGGCAGATCAGTGGAAAGACGCGTTTTTCGCGCCCGACGGAAAGATAGGGGTCCAGGTTTTCCCGGCCAGCGCGGGCCCAGGTCGCCTGCAGGTGGTCGATCAGAACAAAATCGGCGCGGTTGAGATTCGTGGGCATTCCCCATTTTGATCGGCGACAGTTCCGAGGCGACACCACGTGGAGTGTGGATCCCCAGGATCACGCACTTGACGTTGGTATAGGTGAGTGTGCCGGGGCAGATCGCGACCGTTAGAACACGATGGCGGCAGAGGCAGGCCGAGTACATGGTGCAGACGCCGTTCGGCGTGTCGGTGGCAATGCGCTGATATTGTTCGGAAAAGGATCCAGAAATGCGACAGGCGTGGAGACTTTCGAGTGACGTTGCCCCCTGCGCCTAATCCAGTTTGAAGTAGGCTCTGGCCCCATCAGAAGGACCAGAGATGAAGCGAACCAGGTTCACCGAAGAGCAGATCATTGCGATCTTGAAAGAGCAGGAGGC
>NZ_JBTLRJ010000005.1:0-77505 GCF_054482695.1 Devosia sp. CAU 1758
GGGATCTGCCGCTCCGCTCAATGACCAGCTCCGCGCCAGCCCCCGTCGCTCACACCGGCCAGATCGGCCAAACCAACCGCCCGAGTCTACTTCACGCTGGATAGAAGTTGGGGGCAACGTCACGAGTAGCGGACGGGCAGCAACGCGCCCCATTCCTGCCGTTCAGGCTGCAACCAAGACTTCCCGAGAGCTGCCAGTCTGCTTACCCAACCCAGGCGGCGGCGACAGGGTGGTAGACTGGCAGGTTATGGACGAAATAGCTGAAAAGCTGTCGAGCCCCGCTATGCATTAGCGGGGCTCGCACGTTTACCAGCGGCTCAAACCAAGCAGCTTTTCACCAAGCGGTGTCAGCTTCGCTGCCGTCGCCTTGTGCTTCTCCCAGTCGCGCGGATCACCCGGAAAGGCATCGCGCTGCGGACGATCAAGCTCGCGCCAGAGCCGGATAAGCTTCTCCGCCCGGGTCTGCCTCGAAGGTCACTTTGCCGGCCATGTCGAACTCATAGACATCGTCACGGAAGCTGACCACGCCATTGCGGTTCGCCCAGGCGGAAATGTAGGTGGTGTGGATTTCTGGTGGATTGCTCACGTCCACATCCTTGCGCTCTCCGGTCGTGAACACTGTTTGGATCTCCGTAGCGCCCCAGTCGCCGTTGTCGCGCAGCACCCAGGCGACGAAATCCTGCACCTGGTCCACGCGCACGCAGCCAGAGGAATAGAAGCGGGCGTTATCGCCGAACAGGCCTTTGGTCGGCGTGTCGTGGAGATAGACTGCGTGGGGGTTGTGGAAGTTGATCTTCACGTTGCCCATCGAGTTCAGCGGCCCCGGATCCTGACGGAAGCTGTAATTCACCGCCTCCTCGGTTTGCCAATTGATCTGGCTGGGCTGCAGCTCGTTGCCACTGCCGTTGAAAATCCGGATCTTCTGCTCCGTCAGGTAGTTCGGATTTTCGTTCATGTACTTGATCAGGTCTCGGCGGATGATGGAAACCGGCACGTTCCAGTACGGGTTGAAGTTGATCTGGTGGATGCGGCTCTTGAGGATGGGGGTCTGCCGGTCAATTCGACCGACGACCGCGGTGTGCCGTCGCTGGACCATACCGCCTTCCACCACTTCGATGAATGCAGCAGGGATGTTGACCACCACGTAACGGTCGGCGAGCTCGGACGCCATATTCTGTACACGCAGAAGGTTCAACCGAAGCTGATGCAGGCGCGTTTCCGCCGGCACATTGAGGGCATACCAGGTTGCCTCGTCCACTTGCCCGCTGACTTGAAGACCATGGCGAGCCTGGAACCTGCGCAAGGCGGCATCGGTCGGAGCATCCATCACGTCGTCCACTCGCTCGACCATGGCCATGTCGGCTGACGACAGCAAGCGTCGCTTGAGCTGGATGACACCATCTCGTGCTACGCCAATGGTGACGCCGTATGTCGCCTGCGGCACCTGCTCCCAGCCGCCGCTGGCCACAAAAGGTTCGTATTGGGCGATCGCCATCTGCAGGTTGTTGGCGGTGTCGTAGCTCAGAATCGGTTCGACAGTGTCGATAGCTTGGATGGCGGCGGCGCTATTGGCCTCCTGCTCGGCATCGCTCAGCGAACGGTTCCGGTTCATCATATCCCAAAGGGACTGCGCCTGTGCTGGCTGCATCGTCGGGAAGGTGGCGGCTGCGGCGCCCATGGGCAATAGCCGGAGGAAATCTCGTCTTTTCATCGTTCTCATCCTGATTGGCGTTCGTTCACCGACGCACCCCGGGATACCGGCCTGGGTCGGTCGAGTTGCGGTCGCGGGTCAGGTGAAACGTGGAGGACGGAAGTGCTTGGATCGTCGAAGGCTGACTGGCAGATCCTCGTCCGCTGCCGGTGTGAACATTGGGGCTCGGCTGGTGTCATCAACAACCATCGCCACCGGCGCCACCATTCCGCATGCAACAGTGCAACAGCCCCTGCCGTGAAGCGTATGCTGCAATTCATGGTCCTCCGAGATGCCCTGTCGGATGTCTCCGAGGCTCGCAGCATCAGGATGATCGAGTGCCGTCGCCGGGTGCACCGACAGCACCATGGCCAAAATTCCGATCAGGACGGGAATGAGGCTGCGACGAAGTGTTGGTGTCATATCCAATGTGAACCGGAGCGGCAAAGAGCTTGCACGTTAGCCTACCGTCGAATTCGGCAACAATGCGGTTACGAGGGTTTGAAGACTAAACCGTGTCAGTGGACAATGCCCGCCTCAGTAAATGGTCCACGACCAGGCCCGCATCCTCGCTCGCGCCCATGACAAGACCTGATGCGCGGTTGCATTGCCATGGCAAGCCAGCAAAATAGAGCCCCTCCACCGGCGAAACGCCCTGATGGTGGAGGATCCCACCGCGTTCATCCAACGCGCCATCCACCTGGACAAAGGACCAATCAGGTTTGTATCCGATCGCCCAAATGATGGCCGCAGGCTCCAGCGTCGATCCATCCGCGAACCGGACAATACGGCCTTCCGCGCCGATGGCGCGAGGCCGTATCTCAATCCCGGCGGAGGTCAAATCGTCCAGGCCGCGCTGCCTGTTCGGAAAAGGATCTACGGCCCGCATGCGCTTGCCCAGGAAGGAACCGGTCGGGGCCCGGACGAGGCCGGTGACATCCAACCACCACCAAAGGCTTCGTCCTAAAATCCGTTCTGGCAGCAATTTTCTTGATCGCCCGGTCGAGATCAGGACAGGACGGCGCGGGACATTGAGGACCGCAACATCTCGGCCGCTCGCACCATCGCCGACGACGAGCAGAGGACCGCTGGGAAGTCGTTCGAAGTCGCCAAGCTCGTCGACGGCGAACTGGGGAATGGTGCACGTGGCTGCCCATGAAGGTTTTATCGGGTTCCGAAATCCGCCAGCGGCGATCACCACTGCATCGGCGATGATCGGATCAAAACCCTCGCCCGTGACCCGGAAGTCACCGGAGACATCCCGCTCTATCGAGGTTGTGGTGCAGCCGGATCGGACGGGTATGCGAAACTGTCGGGCGTAGGCCTCAAGGTAGTCGGCGAATTCGTCCTTGTCGGGATAGCCCCTCGGATCGCCGGGTATCGCCATGCCGCTCGGGGCGCTGTATTCGCGCGGGGTGAACAGCGTCAGGCCCGCGTACCGGCGCCGCCAGGAGTCTCCGGTGGTTTTCTGCGCATCCAGAACGGCAAAGCTGGTGCCAGCGTCCACCAGGAGGCGCCCTGCGGCGAGGCCCGCCTGACCACCCCCGACAACGACGACGTCCAGCTTTCTCATTCGATCAGGCGCCGAAGCTTCTGTAGACGCGTGTCAAAGGGCTCCTCGCCATCGAGCGTTCCGAAGAAGCTGCCTCCGGCATCGGCCAGGTGGACGCTGGCACTGTGTTCCATCGTGTAGTCTCCGCCCTCAAGCGGCACTTTCTCAAAGAAGATGTAGCGTGCCTTGGCCATGGCCGAGACGCTCTCAAGGGGGCCGGTCAAGCCGACGATGCGGTCATCGAAATAATCGACATAGTCCTTAATCGTGGCGACATCGTCACGTTCCGGGTCGATGCTGACGAAGACTGCCTGCAGCCGATCGGCATCGGGACCCAGCGCTTCGAGCAAGGCGGACATCTCTGAAAGGGTCGTGGGGCACACGTCAGGGCAATGGGTAAAGCCATAGAACCATGCCGAAGGCTTGCCGAGGAAATCGGCCTCGGTGACCTCATTTCCATCCTGATCAATCAGGGCGAAAGGTGTCGCGTACACCGCCGGGCCTGCATCGATAGGCGCATTGCGCGCTGAGAGAAAAAGATATGCCGCACCGGCTCCCGCGACCAGGACGAGCGCCCAGAGAACGATGCGAAGTACCCGAAGCGATTTCACTGCGCGTGATCCCCATGGCCCGGGGCCCTGGTCGTCGCGCGCTCCTCCACCTTGAACGTCACGTCGATCCGTCCCGCCTTTTCGAAGACCAGGGTGGCCGGAATTTCGTCACCGGCGACGTAGCGCTTGTCGGCCCGATGAACATGGCATGTGTGCCGTCCGAGCCGAGCCAGACCATTTCACCAGCGGGCAGTTCGATGCCATCGGTAAGAGGCGTCATCCTTGCGATGCCATCGGTCACGACCGACCTGTGCATTTCGACCTTTTCGGCGGCAGTGCTCTCGATCGCGACCAGGCGGTCGTCCTCGGCGCCCTGGTTGTGCAGCGATACATAGCCGCCAAGGACACGGGCGCTTGGGGGCGCCTCCTCGACCATTGGATGATCGATATAGATCGAGCCGGCATCGAAATCGTGCGCAATAGCCGCCGGCATGACCGCGAGAGTTGCGACAACGAGGAGAAGTTTTTTCATTCGGGAGCCTCCTGGGTGACCGAAGCGGAGGGCGCCGCAATGCGCGCGTCGTGGTTCCCGGCCAGTCGATCGATGATGCCCGGCGCGAAGGCGTAAACAATCAGGCCGAGCATGAGAAGCCACAGCGTCCATTGGAAGACGCGCAGCGGCAATGGACCTTTAGTCTGCATGAACTGCCTCGATCTTGAATGCGTCCCGTCGCCTCATGCGTTCGGACGTCCCTTCCAGGCCAGGAGCCGCATGGCGTTTGCGGTGACCAGCACCGTCGCCCCCGTGTCCGCGAGGATCGCGGGCCAGAGCCCAGTGATGCCGATGATCGTGGTAACAAGGAATACAGCCTTCAAGCCGAGTGCGAGCGTGATGTTCTGCCCGATATTGGCCATCGTGGCCTTGGAGAGGCCTATCATGTCGGCAATGTCGGTCACTCGGCCATGAAGAATGGCAGCGTCGGCTGTCTCGAGCGCCACGTCCGTGCCCCCGCCCATGGCAATTCCGATGTCGGCAGCGGCCAGCGCCGGCGCATCATTGATGCCGTCGCCGATCTTGGCGACAACCTTACCCTGACCCTGCAGCTCCCGGACAAACCGCTGCTTGTCCTCGGGCAACAGACCAGCGCGAACGTCCATGCCGAGGGTGGCGCCGATGGCCGTGGCCGTTCGTAAGTTGTCCCCCGTCAACATCACGGTATCGATGCCCGCCTCCCGAAGCGCGGCCAATCCTGCCTTGGCATCGGGACGCGGCTCGTCGCGGATGGCGAAGATGCCCGCAATCTGGTCGTTGGCGAGAAGCACTGAAACGGTCTTGCCTTCGTCATTGAAGGCTTCGATGCGGGTTCGCAGTTCGTCTGGCACCGATACGCGTTCAGAAGCGGCCTTGGGCGAGGCAAGGAATGCGGTCTCGCCTCCAACGCTGCCTGTGATGCCCTTGCCCGGGACCACCGTGATATCAAATGCAGGGGGAATCGGCGCTTTGTCTGCCTTTGCTCGAGCGAGGATGGCCAGGGCCAAGGGGTGGCTTGAACCAGTCTCAAGGGCTGCCGCCAGTGACAGCACCTGGCTCTCGCTGCGACCCACGCCAACAATGTCGGTTACTTTCGGTTTGCCCTCGGTCAGGGTTCCGGTCTTGTCCATTGCCACCAAGGTGATGGTGCGCAACTGCTCGAGCACGGCCCCGCCCTTGAGCAACAAGCCGCGACGGGCACCCGCTGAAAGGGCCGCCGCGATCGCAGCTGGCGTCGAGATCACCAGGGCACAGGGGCAACCGATCAGAAGGATCGCCAGCCCCTTGTATATCCACTCGCCCCAGGCCTGACCAAGCACCAGAGGGGGCAAGATCGCCACTAGCGCGCCGACAAGAAGGACACCTGGAGTGTAGTATTTGGAGAAGCGGTCGATGAACCGTTCCGTAGGCGCCTTGCTTTCCTGCGCTTCCTCGACCAGGGCAATTACCCGCGAAATGGTGTTGTCGGATGCCTTGGCCGTGACCTTGATGCGCAGGGCGGTATCGGTGTTGATGGTACCCGCGAAAACGATGTCACCCGGACCCTTGGTTTTGGGCACGCTCTCACCGGTGACCGGCGCCTCGTCGATTGCGCTGGTTCCCTCGACGATCTCACCGTCTGCCGGGATGCGGTCCCCCGGACGAACGAGCACGACCTGTTTGAGTTCGAGCCCCGCCGCTGGCACTTCCCTGACGTCGTCGCCGTCGACCAGCAAGGCCGTCTTGGGCACCAGATCGGCCAGTCCTTTGATACTGGCGCGCGCCCGGCTTGCCGCAACCCCCTCCAGCAATTCACCCACGAGGAACAATAGCACGACAGTCGCTGCCTCTTCCGTAGCGCCAATGATGACGGCGCCGATAGCGGCGATCGACATCAGAGTCTCGATGGAAAATGGCGAGCCACCCATGGCGCCGGCGACCGCCCGTCTGGCGATCGGAACCAGCCCGACGAGCAGGGCAACAAGGAACGCCCAGTGGCCGACTTCGGGCAGAAAGCGCCCGACAAGATAAGCGGCGACCAAAGCCCCACCGCATGCAAGCGTCAGCCTGGCCTTACGCGTGCGCCACCACGGTCCATCGTCGTCGTGGTCATGATCCCCGTCCATATGCACGCCTGCTGCGGCTTCTGGTGCCTTGGGGGCGGCGCCCGAGATAGGTGCGGTGGGGTAGCCGAGATTTCCGACTTTGGTGCAGATTTCCTGGAGGTCGACACCCGCAGCATGCCTGACGGTCATGGTGCCGTTCATCACGGAAACAGACACGTCCTCGACGCCGGCGATCCGGCGTGCTGCCGTGTCGACTTTGGAAGCACAGGCGGCGCAATCCATGCCTTCCACACGAAAGCGTGTCGAATTTGTTCCCGTGTCCATACTACCGACTCCTTGCAATCCTTGATTGTGGCGTACATCCTCCAGTGGCTATAGGAGCAAGCGAAAATGAGTCACGGCATCGCGATCGGCAAGGTTTCAGAGGGGAGCGGCGTAAAAATCCCCACGATCCGCTACTACGAACAGATCGGATTGTTGCCCGCACCACCGCGAACCGAAGGCGGCCGCCGCACCTATGATCACAAGGACATCGAGCGCCTGAGTTTTATCCGGCACTCGCGTGAGCTGGGCTTCGACATTGATCAGATCCAGACATTGCTTGCCCTTCAGGATCGGCCCGATCAATCCTGCGCCGACGCGGATGCAATTGCCAAGGCGCGCCTCGCCGAAGTCGCTCGCAAGATCGCAAGCCTGACTGCGCTGCAGGCAGAATTGAAGCGGATGGTCGAGGGCTGCAGTCATGGACGCGTCGAGACCTGCCGCGTCATCGAGATTCTTGCCGATCACGACAAGTGCAAACACCACCAGCAAGCAAACTGATGTCGAGGCGTTCCGCAGGCTTGCGACCAGCCGCACCATCGACGCGACGTTATCCCCAAGGCATATTGGAATGATGAAGGAACACCTCCTCCTGTCGGCGATATTCATCGGGGCAGTGCCTGCCGCGGCAACCCCGGCAATGCGCGTGACGATCACCGAAGGCGTTTATCTCGAGGGCGCCTGGCTTCGGGCCGCCGAGAGCGGCTCCGAGCTTTTCCTTGTCGTCAACAATACAAGTGACACGGCCATCGACCTGACGGGCATAGGCGTCGCCGGCATGGCGGGAAGGATCGTTTCGCCCGGTGGTTCTCGGGACTCGATCTCGATCCCCTTTCATGCCGAACTCTACATGACCGAAAAGGGATTGCGGGTGGCGGTGCCTGCGACGTTCCAGCCCGCTCAGACCATCCCCGTGACAATTGCCACGACCGGCGGCACGACCGCGACCGTAGAGGCAGTGGTTCTACGGGATGATGCCGAACTGCCCGATCACCACGACTATCAGCACTAACCGCTCAAAGCGCTGCCATCGTGGAGTAGACCCCTGCTGGACAGACGGCTGGATCCAAAGGACCAGGTGATGATCCGTTGGGCTTGAAGACGTAGCGACGCTCGCAAACGTCCCACGCTGGTGGGCGCCGGGTCGCATCGAACAGGTCGGTACCCACTTTCAAGTCGCGCCAGAACGGTGCGTGCGGACTGTCAGCATGCTGAGAGAAGTTCGCCTCAGTCATGCGGAACGGCAGAAGCTGGAGCTGAAACGAGGAATTGCCACCGCGGAAGGTCTCGCGAGCAAGCGCGTAGATTTCCTTGATCCCCTCGTCCGTCATGGCGTAGCAGCCGACCGACAGGCAATCCCCATGGATCATGAGATAGGTGCCCGTACGCCCCCACGCCTGGTCGAACTTGTTGGGAAAACCGACGTTGAAGGACAGCCAGTAAGATGACTTTGGGTTCATCAGCGCTGGCGTAACGTCGTAGAACCCCTCGGGCGACTGTAGATCGCCCTCCCGAATCTTTGGCCCCAGATCCCCGGACCATTTGCAGATCGGGTAAGTCTTGAACAACGCATAGTCCCCGGTATGCGTCCGCTTCCAGACCTCGAGTTCAGAGCTCTGCTTGTAAACGCGGATGACCATGGGCTCGGACGGCGATGAGCCGATCTCGGCCAGCCTGTCCAACACAGGCTTGCCGAGCGGAACATTGTGACGATTGTCGCCAACGAACTGGCTGCACGCTCCAGGAAGAAGGTCATCGTGACGAGGCAAAGGGCGCGTAGAGTGTTGCCGAGCATGCTGGTTGTCCAAGAAGCTTTCGGCAACCATAGACAATGGCCGTTACGTAAGGGTGACCCGGCGTCAGGCTTTTACTCTTCCCGGGCGACGATCTCGGGATCGTGATCGACCCTGCCAGCCAACTCCATCTCGATGGTAGCGTGTTCGATCTCGAACTCGTCATGCAACTCCCGTTTGAGCCGCTCCTTGAGTTCTGTCGCCTCGGCAAAGCCCATATCGTCCAACGCCAGGTGAACCTGAAGGGCGGTTTTGCCCTCGCTGATCTGCCAGACATGCAAGTGGTGCACATCAATGACCCCCTCCAGACCGCGAAGCTTTGCGACCACCCGGTCGTGCTCGAAACCCTTGGGCGCACTATCCATCAGCACCGTGATGGCCTCACGGATTTCGCGAGACCCGTGGATCAACACATAAATGGCGATGGCAGCGGTTACCGCCGGATCGATCCAGTAGACGTCTGGCCCCCAAACCATGATGGACACGCCGCTGATGATGACCGCGACCGTGGCCAGGGCATCGGCGATCATGTGAAGGAAGGTGCTGCGAACGTTGAGGCTGCCCAGATCCTTTCGCAGCACCCATGCTGCGGCGACGTCTTCGACGAAGGCAATGACGCCAACGATGATCACCGCTGTCGGAACGACTTCTGTGGGCTCAAGCAATCGGGCTCCCGCTTCATAAAGCAGATAAAGCCCGATGATGATGAGCGTCGTGAGATTGATCAGGGCGCCAACGGTCTCGGCTCGGGCATAGCCGAACGTTCGCTTTTCATTGGCGGCGCGGCGAGAGATGCGCCAGGCAATATAGGAAACCAGCACCGAAGCTGCGTCGGAGAAGTTGTGCGCGGCATCAGCAATGAGCGCGAGCGATCCGGACACCACGCCGCCCACGACCTCGGCAACCGTGATGCCCAGATTGAGGGCCAGCGCAATGAGAAGTCGCCGTCCACGGTCGGGCGATCGGTCAGCGCTGCCACCATGTGAATGCGCTATTGGACATCTCCTGATAGTTGGTTTCCTCCGCACCGTATTTCGGCCACCAAGGGCCCCTTGAGGGCGAATATCCGGGAGTTAAACAATGAACCGATCCCAATTCCCATAATGTTCCGTGCTCCTGCGCCCCCGCGGCAGAGCAAGTGCAATAAGCGCAAGACCGGCAACAATGCTCACGGAGCTACCAGCAGTCGTTCCTCCTTGAAGCAGAACCGGCGCCACAAGCAGCCAAAAACCAAAAAATGCGTTCAAGAAGCGAAGCGGGCGGGCGACTTCGGCCCATGCGATGATGGAGGTCGTCAGAATCAGCGCACCCACCAGATGGTCACTTCCTGCCATTGGCATGATATTGTCGAATAGGCCTGGGTTAAGCATCAGCATAGCGCCGATTCCCGCGCTGATTCCCAGCGTCCAAGGAACGGTGACGCCTCGAAGACCTTGTCGCAAGACCACCTTCGGGGTGGAATCGAAACTCATCTCGCCCCCGTTTGATGAGCCGGGAAGTGCGTCCCCCCGGAAGAAAGCACGCCAAAAGGGACGGCCTCGCCGCGTGTTCAGGACCATGAATTGGATCATGGCAATGATCTCGTCCAGGGAAAGCGGGATCATGATCAGCATCGCGAGCGCTGCCAGAAGACAAAGAGTGCAATAGGTGCCGATCATGATTGGCTGGATAATGATAAAGTAGATGCTGACCACGCCGAGAGGTCCGACCACGATCCCGAACAGCGCCACCATCCAGGGCATCGTGCGCCAGCGAAGACGGCTGCCCATTACGCCCATCAGAATCTCGAACATGTAGGTCATGGCACCCAGGCCGCCGTCCGCGATCGGCCATGCTTTTGATACGTCGGAGGTAATGATGTACTCGGTTCCGTTCAAAGCGTCCGGCGACGAGAAGAACGGCTCCCAGATCGTGTCTATGTGACCGAGTTGGTAGGCGGACAGGATGCGCGAGAGCATGAAGCCAATGACCCCGAGCGCAATGATCGGAAGACGCTGTACATAGGTCGATGGACAGTAGGTCCATCCAGGCGGGATGTCGCCATCGTCCATCATGCCTTCCCGGGACATGCCAGGCATCATGGGAATGAGGATGGTCAGTGCTATAATCAGCGCTCCTATCAAGGTGTCGTTGGCGTAGACGGCGGCATCGGGAGTCCAGAACACCAAGGGCGCGAACAATAGCCAGACGCCGAGCGCAGCGTTGGCCCACTGTGCCCATCCGTTGCCAAGGCGAAGAGACAGGATTCCGAAGAAGACGATTGCGGATCCAGTGAGCACATCGTTCCACGCAGTCAGCCAACTACGGGTTGCAGCGTCCCATAAGCCGCGGTCCTCGGTGACACGCTGGACGGCGGTGCCGAACTCCGTCTGTCCGAACGTACCGAATACCGATGGCGCCGTGGCGAGCCAGAGTCCAAGGGCGATGACCAGCCACTGCACCCACAGCATCGAAAAGTGCATCTTCCTCATATGGATTTCGTGCTGGTGCTGAATATTCTCCTCGTCCGCCACACTAGGTCGCTCTTTCGCGGCCTCACGGGCCACTGCCAAACGAACCTTCTCGGATGTGACCTTTGCAGCGTTCAAGCCATTCTCTCTGTACCAGATGTACGGGTCGTCTTTGAGATTGGCGAGGATTCGGGGCATGTCGGCGCGCAACGCATGCTTTGGCTTCCAGCCAAGTTCCTTGCGCGCCCGGGACAAGTCCAATTCATAGTGGTCGCTCGAAATGTCGACCATCCATGCGCGGATGAAGGCATCTTCGCCGAACATCCTGTTTTCGGCCCATGCCCCAATCTTGGCCAACTTTGGCGGCACGTTCCAGGTAATCCAATCCTCGCCATGGAGCTCGCGCCCGATCAGGCGTTGCAGGTCACCAAAAGCGATGGGATCTGCCTCGCCCAGAAGGACGGGGAAAGTCTCCGGAAGGCTGGCGCGCCGGTCAAGGACACGTTCCACCGCATCGAGAAAATCGTCTTGGTGCAGGAACGCCTGCCCTCGTTGCAAATCGCCCGGGTACACCTTGCCGGTAAGCCGCTTCTCGTAAATCCGGGCGATCTGGTGCGCGAGAAACGTTGAATGCACCTTCTCGTCGTAAATGCCGGCAGGACGAAGCAATACGTGATTCTCCTTGCCTTTCTCCTCGCTCAGCATCGCTTCTGTTCGAACTTTGGAAGCTCGGTAGGGCAGTTTCGCGTCTAACGGATCACCTTCCGATATCGGTTTGCCGGGCCGGGTTGGCCGGTGCGCGAGCATCGTCGAGGCGAACACGAATTGTTCGAGTTCGAATTCCTGCAGGCCTTTCAGAAGTCTTCGCGTTCCCTCGACGGTTACCGCCTCATACGCGGGGTCGTCCTCACCCGTCAGGTCAAAATAGGCCGCAAGGTGAATGCAGGATGCGATCCGATTGCCGTAAGCATAACGAACGCGCTGGAGGGCTTTATCGACGCTAGCTTGATCTGTGATGTCGAAGCACACGCATTCTGCCAGGTGGGGCGGATGAGGTGGTAAGTGACGATCAAGTCCCACGACCAGATATTTGTCGCTCAGAACTCGGGTAACCGCTGAACCGAGATATCCGCTTGATCCCGTTACCAAGACGACTGGTTTTTGGTTGTCTCCCACGGCTTATCCCACTGCTCATGTATCCCAACAATCCGCCGGCGACTTGATGGGAACATCGAGCTGCAGAACGGTCTAAGGCCAACGTCCAACCTCAAGCCGCGTTCCGTTTTCGCGGCGACCGGGGAAACATCGCCTTCCTGCAGCGGTGATATCGAGCTGAGGATGAGCCGGTGGCGCGGCATAACGCACTCGTTACCGAGAAGGGCTAAAACCTGCGCGGATGGTGAGTTATTCGAACTGCGTTGCGTCGCCCCGAGGAAAAGGTTTGCAGATGAAAAAATGGATTGTCCCCCTGGCCCTTGCGGCAGCAGTTCCCTTCTGGGGAAGCAATGCACATGCTGGCACTGCAGCAGTCGAGGTGTCCAAACTGTCCCATATCCATGGTGCGGCGTTCCTCACCGGACCTCAGTCTCGCCTCGCTCTGGCGACGCACAACGGCGTCTACTTGGTGGGCGAGGACGGCAAAGCCAAGCTTACTTCCGCGCCTGACGATTTTATGGGGTTCACCGCCGCTCCGGGCGGCCGGTTGTTCGCCAGCGGGCATCCGGCGTCCGGCGGCAATATCGGCGTCATCAGTTCTGCTGATGGCGGGACCACCTGGGCCCATGTCTCCGACGGCATCGGCGGACCGGTCGACTTCCACGCTATGTCGGTGAGCCCGGTGAATCCCAATCTGATTTATGGTCTGTATGGCGACGTTCAGATGAGCTCGGACGGAGGCAAGAGCTGGGTAGAGGGTGGCCCGGCTCCCGATCAGACCATCGATATCGCCGCCGGCCTGGCGGAGGGGCAACTGTTCGCAGGCACGGCTGACGGTCTGATGGAGAGCTCCGACCATGCCGCCTCGTGGTCGCGCATTGGACCGGCCGGAGTGCCCGTTACTGCCGTACATGTAGATAATGAGGGCTCGCTCTACGCCTTTTATGTTGGAACTGGCCTTCTCAGGCGCAGCGGAAACGGTACATGGGAGGAACTTCCGGTTCCAATCGGTGAAGATGCCATACTGCATCTCGCCACCGACCCGGCCAATAGAGACAACATGGTCGCCGTTACGCACAAAAGCGCCGTGCTCGCCAGTACGGACGGGGGCGAGAGCTGGTCGCCACTCGGGCTGTGAGCGGCAGCGGGGTCCTGCCGGCAGTGAGCCTCTCGCTGGTGCTTGCCGCCTGCAGCGCCTCAGACGATGTCGGAAAGGAGCTATATCTGGAGTACTGCTCCAGCTGTCACGGTGACAATTTGCAGGGCCAGCCAGACTGGATGCGCCGGTTGCCGAGCGGCCGGTTGCCAGCCCCACCGCATGATGCCAGCGGGCACACGTGGCACCACTCCGACAAGCAACTCCTTGCCGTAATACGCACGCGATGGTCTCGAGACCATGGCGCCCGGATACGAGACGGACATGCCAGCCTTTGCAGCTGTGCTCACGGACACCGAGATCATGGCGATCATCGACTACATCAAGAGCACATGGCCGGAGCGCGAGCGTGGCTACCAGGAGACGCTCAATGGGACGTCAGGCGAGTAGAGCCGACTAGTTGCCGCTGACGACTGATCGACGGCGCGAGAACTTCGCCCACCTATTTGCGCAAGTACTTCACCAAGGCAAAGACGGCCAGTACAAGCAGCAACAGGATGAGGATCCAAAAGATCCCCATGCCGAACATCATTCCGCCACCCATCATTCCATCAAACATGCCGCTGTCTCCGGTTTTCGCTCTGCTAGCAGCAGCCCGATTTGCGCTCTGGCTTCGAAATCTCCTGGACGAGATCCGCAGTTTCCTGATCGCTGGCGCCGCGGGCAACGTCCGCTTGGGCGACTATTCCGCAACACTTCCCGTTTTCATCTGTAACGATTGCCCTCCTGACCTGCCGCTCCTCCATCTTGTCGCAGCAGGCCGCCACGTCCTCATCCGGCGTCGTCGTCAAGACGTCTGTGGACATGACCTCAGAGACTGGGGTATCGACTCCCTTCCCCTGGGCTACGGCGCCGCAGCAGATATCACGATCGGTGACGATCCCCACTGGCTCTCCCATATCATTGACAACCGGTACGGACCCAACCGATTTCTCTGCCATGATTTGCGCAGCATCCCGAATGGTATCGGCGCGGCCGCAGCAGGCTGGGTTACGGCTCATGATTTCTTGAACTTGCATCGCTGTTCTCCTTAGGTTTGGACACCGGACGACCTATCTTTGGACCCCAAATGTCTCATTTTTCGGCTGGTTCCGAAGACCGATGAGGAGTGTTGGGAACTCCGCGATGAGATCGAGGACTCGATTATCGGCATGGGCAAGTTCTTTAGGCTCAGGGTCGTGGCCGAAGGCGTCGAGACCAAGGCGCATGCCGATCTGCTGCGCCGGTTGGGTTGGGATTTTCTTGAGGATTATGCGTTTGCCAGGCCCAGATCGGCAGAGAGCCTGCAAATCTGGTTGCGGGAGAGAGACAGTCAGGGCAACTAAGTCAAATTCTACAAGAAGACTTGAGAAAGTGGAGCGCACTTCATGCAGATCAAACTGACCAGCGCGGTGGCATCGGCTCGCCCCACCGTCTACGTCAATGTCGACCATATCATCTCGTTCTCGGACCAGGCTGGCGGCTGTCAGCTTCGGGTCACGGGCGGCAATAACGTCGTCGCGGTCAAGGAAACCGCCGAGGCGGTGGCCCGCCTAATCGACCACGCTGCACGTAGCCAAACCGAATGATGAAGGGGTGTTTTGCGCTCCCAGCACATGCACATAGCTGGTTGCGATAGAGAGCCTGCAGATCGCCTCATGCGCCGCCATATCGCATCCGCCCGTGTTGGGTTAGTTCCTGACGGTTCGCAGTCCTCGCCGCGCTTCTGCGAATCCATGTGCCAGGGCGCCCACCAAGCACGCGACGATAGTCAGCTTTCTCAAGTCGCTGACCAGCACCGGACTGACAACTATCGGCCCCGTTGAAGGCGCTGCCGAGGAGGGTTTTGGGGCAGGGGGTAGCTCTTCCGAGGCAGCACGGCGCCGACCGATGAACCGCTCGCCTTAATCGTTCTCCGATTGGCCGATGTTGGCCAAAGGAGAATGGAAAATGGGTATCTCACAATATGACCCCGCCGCCAGAGGTCGGCCGGCGTGGAACGCCGGTCGGCAAGTCGGCGCAAAGCGGGCGCTCAAGGTCCGGCAGATCTGGGCAATCAGGTTCTTCCTGGATCGGGAGGGGCGAATGCGCGACAGAGCACTGTTTGACCTGGCAATCGACAGCAAGCTGCGCGGCTGCGATCTAGTCAAGCTCAAGATCGGCACCCTTGTTTCCGGTCATGACATTCGCGCCCGGGCGATGGTGATCCAGCAGAAGACCAGTCGACCGGTGCAGTTCGAGATCACAACAGACGCCAGGGCGAGTTTGTTGGCGTGGCTCGAAAGGCGAGGAGGCTCGGTAGAGGATTTTGCCTTTCCTAGCAGAGCTGATCCAAACGATCATCTGAGCACCAGGCAATATGCCCGATTGGTGGATGAGTGGGTGACCGCCATCGGTCTTCGCAAGGAGGAGTATGGCACTCATTCGCTCCGGCGCACCAAGGCCTCGCTCATCTACAAGGCAACCGGCAATCTCCGCGCCGTGCAGATTCTTCTTGGTCATACCAAGATCGAGAACACGGTCCGATACCTGGGCGTCGACGTCGAAGACGCACTAGAACTGGCGGAGCATACAGAAGTCTGATGATCAGCGGCCCCACCGCTGGTGAGGCCGCAACGAGGGCGCCGCCTGACGCGATCCATAGTGGGAACGCAGCATGCGGACGGTCAGCAATCGCATGACAGCGGATAATTCAAGGAGCACATCCGGACCATCTTCGACGCGCCCCATTTCTGCCATTCAGGCCGTCATTCGGTTCGCCTGAGAGCAGTCGGTCGGCATTCTGCAGCCCCTACTCGCCGTAGCGTGGCGCTTCAATTGCTCGGCAACGATTTGCCAGCCCTCCTGCGATTTGCTCTCCACCAGCCCGCCCTATCAGAGCCCGACATGCTCGCAGACATCGCATCGGGTCTCTGGATTTGATGTGCAACCTCATCTTATCTGCCGCGCGCAACCGTGCTTGGTGAACCGACCGTTCTCTATAAGGATGAGCAGGTCCGGCTTTCCGACAAAGTACTGTTTCCCGTTGTCAAAATTCAGCACGTTCAACCCGGGGTCGTAGTGGAAAGTACGCTGCTTGCCGCTGCTATCGACATAGACTGATGGACCGGTGATTGCAAAGGTCCCGGTTATGGCCCCCTTGTTTCGACACACATAATCGCCCTCATTGTGCGGGCTTTTTTGAGCGAGTGCTGGAGCGGCGCAAGCAAGAGTAAGACAGACCGTGGCTACCAATGATTTCATCATCGTTATTCTGTTCCTAGGACAGGCGGGGACTGCCAGTTTGCAGACCCTTGTGCGACGTGGGGCGAACAAGTCTGACCGCCCCGCCTGATGTGCAATTAACTTGCTGCGAACACGATACCGCAGTTTTTAACACGGTTGACCTGTTCGATAGCCTGCATTTCCCCCTTCAACCGAGCGACTTCCGCTGCGTCGGCGCCGTCGCCTTTCATGAAGAACAGTGCCGGCCAGAACAGCACCACACCCACAGTCGTCATGGCCGCGTCCTGGCCACGATTTGACTCTTGCTTGCCATAGGCGGCCGCTGCCCGAGCCGATACACCTTCGGCCTCATTGCGCAGTTGCTGGCAAGACAGGTTTTCATAGAGCGTGGTGGACACATATGCAGGCGCGATGTCCTTGGGCGGCGTGGCACACGCAGCGAGCATTGAGACCGCGCCAAGCGCGATGACAGATTTATTCAACATGGATTGTCCCCCAAAGAAATGCGGGCAGATAAGCACCGCAAAAGGCTGACGGACAAGAGATTTGTTCACAATTCGTTAAGCATTGGGATTTCTCGCAATAACGGGTCAGCTCTTGCGGCTTCATCGGCCCCAAGTTCCGCGCATAGGTTTCATTGGTGGTCGTGCCATTCACTTAGCGGACTAGTTGTCGACTGCCCCGATCAATTCTGCGGATGGCTGGTTTGGCGGTAGAGGCGGACCATATTCGTTGTGCCGTTCGTCACCCAGTAGACGCGGCAAACCAGGTGCTGTGGGACGCCTGAGCGGAAGGTCTTTATGCCCAAGGCTTTCTCGGCCGCTTCCTCTGGAGAGTTGGCCTCGATGGAAGCCTCAGGCTCAATAACACCCCTACGCAAGTCAATAATGCGAAACTCTGGCAAACCGAATCCTCCACGACGGCGAAAGTTACCAGCCTTTGGGCATGACACCCTTCAACTTTGACATGTGAACGTGTTTGGCGCCTTGACTCGAACGCAGCCCCACGCATGAACATAATAAGAACATTGTTTCTGAACTCTCGACATGCCTGCCGATTCCCTCAAGCAGATGGGCTCAACGCCCCTTCGCTTTAAGTGCGATCCCTGTGGCCGAGAGGGGCAATATCGCGCTGATCGACTGGCTGAGCTTGTTGGCGATGTTGGTTGTGTGAAGCGATGGTGTTGCTGGCAAAGATCAGGCAGTGCCCCCGTGCCTTGAACCCGCCCTTGGTCAACAGCACCAACTACAATCAGGACAAATGCCAGATACGGCGGGATGTGCAGCCGCCTTCAATGCCGCCCACAGTGGGAAAGGCGATGCATGAGAAATGGCGGGGCTACATTCGGTGCGAGCGGCACCACCAGGGTTTGAAGGCGACCAAGCCGCGCGGCGTAGAGACGGAGCTTGATCTGCCCACACTTGTGGCGGCTCTTGGCTATGATTTCGAGATTGGCAGGCTCAAGGCGAAGCTATCGGCGCCGTGTTGTGGCAGCCGGAGCTTCGAGCTGACTTGGTACCGCCCTCAGTTGCCATGCTAGCAGGACCGTCACACCAAACAATCGATATGCTCGTTGCAATCCTTGGTGGCCGCGCGGATGTTTGGCCGAAATCTTAGTTCTCCGGAACCGGGTAGCCATGCTCGACCAGGACCGGATCGATATGTGCCCGCTTGCCTGGATAGACATCATGGACCTCGAGCAGCAAGGCCATTGCGGACTCAAACGCCGCCAGCGCGTTGTCCTTGTCGTGGCCGCGGTGGAAATCCCTGGCATGCGACCGAAGCGCGGCAGCGCACTGCCTGATGAAAGCATCGACCTCACGATCGGGCATGGCGTGCAAGGGCGGCTCGGGTGCTGAGCTCTCGTCTGGCTCCAGGCCGAGGGCCCCGAAGGAAATCGTGTTGGGAACCCGCACCATCAGTTCGCTTCCACCATTTCCCCGGCAATGGCTGCGTCGATTGCATCCTCGATTTCCACGAAGAGAGCAGCGGGGATTGTCCGGCGCTCAACGTCATTGATGGCTTCCGCAGCTTCGACCTTGATGACGAAGTTCCGCATCTTGTGGTCCGATCGGAGCGCGTAGCCGACATGGAACTCAACCAGACCATGGTCGCTCCAGAGATCGACCGTGAACGTCTGGATGTAAAGTTTGTACTGGTCGATCAAGTTCGCGCTGAGCTTGTCGATATAGGACTTCATGGCGCCGCCTCCCATGCTGGACCTGAGACTAGCCATTTAATCCCCGCCACGTCACGCCGGTTATCATCGTGGCTCAAACCAAGGAGGCAGGACATGACCAATCGGACGAAGAGGATCATCGTGCAAGTGCTGGCGGGGCTGGCAGTCGCGTCAGTCTCAGCGCTTGTGCTCTTACCCGTCGCGAACGCAAGTTTCGATCCAATTAAGGCGGTCGCGGGCGCAGTGCTGGCGTTGACATTTGCAGGATTGGCCGTGCTGGTGCATCGGTGAATGAGAGGCAGCAATGGGGTGGGAAGGGGACTGGCGGCTTTTGGGTGAACGTCTAGTAAAGCGGACAGCCATGTATAGCCTTCACTAGATGGCATCGCCGCGGCGAACACTGGAGAAGCATCTGCCATCCTCCTTTAGCTCAATCTGTAGCCCGGGCCTTGAGAGCCACTTCCAAAGGCCCTGCGAGATGCTAACTCGAGGTACTATGTAATATCCTCGTCCCGGGCCGTGTGGCGGCGCATGATCATCGACGGTGCGTATCCGAAAGGTCCCCGGCTTTTCCACCAACTGATCAAGGCCAAGCCGCGTGACGTATGGACAAATGAGCCCAGTCACCGGGTTTAGAAAAGAGCCACCTGCAAAGGCTGAGTTGTTCTCCACGACCCGGACAATCAGTGTAGCAAGCTCGTCGTCACTCGTGTGTTGAAAGTAAGCTGCCCCGAGTTCGTCAGCGACTACCAATAAGCACCCGAAGAGCGCGACTCCGACTACGACCGTTGCAAATTTCATTTCCCCAGCCCCCTGCCCAACAGTCGTTGGCTGCTTATAGTGGTTTTCAATCCGATCAGAAATGGCCGCAATGGGGTCGGTTGCCGACCGTCAACAACGGGGCGGTTAGCTGACTGACAGGTTCCGGGGGGCACGTCTCGGAAGCTGCCAGCTACTAGCGTTTTATTCCACTTAGGTTCGTGGAATGATGCCATTCGATATGCTGTGCTGAGGTATTCGCGATGCGATGGCTGCAACGTCGTCCGCCTTTGGTGTTGGTTCCTCTCACCGTCACCGTTACCTTGACGCTATCAATGCTGTGGATCGCACAACGTTTCACCTTGGAGGGGCGACTACACGATCGGTTTGATAACATCGTAATGGGCGTGGTGATGGAAACGCGAATGCATCAACCGCCTGTCGATCTAAGCGCTTCCGTCTGCCCACAGATTGACGATGACTTGCGTGCAGAGCTTTCGCCCAGGACAGAGGTAAAGGTTGGCTGGGGTTTCGATGAGCGCTTGCTGATCATCGAGGTCGGACACCAAGGGCTATGCTCCGCGTCAGTGCACCCTGGGCTTGCCTTTTGAGGAAGCGCGCTTGGTACCCCGCCCTACTGCTAGGGTTGCTCAAGCTCGATCCAAAGTCGAACGCATGAAGTGCGGGACTGTCTGGCCCGCCTAGCTCACGGCTCGGCTCGCTGCTTTTAGCACGTTGAAAATGCGGTCATCGTCTGACTGCGACACGTTAAACCGAAGATGGCTTGTGGCACTCTGGGCGAGGCTGAAGGCGTTTCCGGGTGCCAGGACGACATTCTGAGCCAAGGCCGCGCGAGAAACGTCGGCGGCATCTAGGCCTTCCGGTAGTCTGCACCACAGGAACATGCCGGCCTGCGTTTCGATCCAGGGTTCGATGCCCAGCGCGCGTAATTTGCGACCGACATCGTGCCTGGCTTTGGCGAGCTTGCCGCGCAGGCCTTCGAGATGCTTGCGGTAGCCGCTGTCGCTGAGCACGTTCAGCGCCAACTCGGCATTAAGCCGCCCGCCGCCAAAGGTGGTGGCGATCTTAAGGTCGGTCAGGCCTTCGATCCATTCAGGCCTGGCCGCGACGAAGCCGCAGCGCGAGGCGGCTGACAGCGTCTTGGAAAAGCTGCCAATCTGAACAACGCGATCGAGGCCGTCGAAGGCTGCCAGGCGAGGCGCCGGACTGTCTTCGAAATCGGCAAAAATGTCGTCCTCGATGACGGTCAGGCCATGCTGCTCGGCCAGCTTGAGCACGCGATGCGCCACCACCGGAGACAGGGTCGCGCCGGTTGGATTGTGAATGCCGGAATTGGTGATGTAGAGGCGAGGCTTGTGCTCGGCCAGGACTGTTGCCAGCGCCTCGGTGTCGGGTCCGTTAGGCGTATAGGGCACGCTCACTAGATGGGCGCGATGGGCGCGCAGCAGTGCCTGAAAATTGAAATAGCAGGGATCGTCTATCACCACCGTATCGCCCGGTTCGAGCAGGAAGCGGCAGAGCAGATCGATAGCCTGGGTACCGCTTTCGGTCAGCATGATCTGGTCGGGCGAGGCTTCGACGCCCCGTTCCGCCAGACGCCGGGAGATAAGCTGGCGCAGCCCCAGCAGGCCGAGCGGCGTGCCATATTCCGACAGGGAGAAGCTGTCCGCTCGCGACAGAGTGCGCAGCGCCCGGCGAATGGCATCTTCGGGAAGCCAGGACGGAGGCAGCCAGCCGCAACCAGGCTTGAGGGCGTTGTCGTCGGCTTCGAGCGACTGCCGCGACACCCAAAATGGATCGATGACCCGGTCGAGCTTTGGTCCGACCTCGGACAGAGCGATAGGCGCCATGTGCGCGGCGACGTAAAAGCCGGAGCCGGGCCGGGATAGAATAACTCCTTCGGCAGCCAGACGGGCGTAGGCCTCAACGACCGTCGAGACCGAGACCGCCAGCGTCTTAGCAAGGCTGCGAACAGAGGGGAGTTTGGCTCCAGATGTGAGGCTGCGGCCGGCAATGCGCTGCCGGATTGTTGTCATGACCATGGCAATGCGAGACAGGTCCATCCGTATTGCTCCAGAGACCATAACAGTTCGGGGTAATCGTACCGGACTGTAGCTGGGTCAGGCAAGAACCGTGGCGCATAAGCTGGGTCGAACGGAGTGCGACATGGACCGATCGACAAGCGGCTGGATCAATGGATTCGTCGGCGTCATCATCTTCAGCGGCTCGTTGCCGGCCACGCGTGTGGCAGTTCAGGCTTTCGACCCCGTCTTCCTGACGGTCGCCCGAGCCGTGATCGCTGGGGTATTGGGTCTCGGTCTGCTGATGATTTTCCAGGAGCGTCGGCCAGTCCGGCAAGATCTGCTGTCCCTCGCCATCGTGGCGCTGGGCGTGGTGCTCGGTTTCCCCCTGCTGACCGCCATGGCGCTGCAACACCTCACATCTGCTCATTCAATCGTCTTCATCGGCCTCTTGCCCCTGTCTACGGCCATCTTCGGTGTCGTGCGCGGAGGGGAGCGGCCAAAATTGGCCTTCTGGGCTTTTTCCATTCTGGGCAGTCTGTTGGTCGCTGGCTATGCCATCGCGCAGGGGCTGACCGCTTCGCCGATCGGCGATGCGCTGATGCTGGCCGCCATTGTGGTCTGCGGGCTTGGTTATGCCGAGGGCGCCAAACTGTCCCGCACGCTGGGCGGCTGGCAGGTGATCTCCTGGGCGCTGGTGCTATCGCTTCCGGTGATGGCCCTGCTGACCATTGTCTATTGGCCACCGACCCTGTCGGGCATTGCAGCGCCGGCCTGGCTGAGCCTGGCCTATGTGTCGGTGTTCAGCATGCTGATCGGCTTTGTATTCTGGTATCGCGGCCTGTCGCAGGGTGGCATCGCAGCGGTGGGGCAATTGCAGTTGCTGCAGCCCTTTTTCGGCCTGGCTTTGGCCTGGGGCCTGCTGCGCGAACCGGTGACACCGGCCATGCTGCTGGTTACGGTTGCGGTGATTGCCTGCGTCGCGGGCGCTCGAAATTTTGGCAAGTAGTTGGGCGAGGAGAACCAGATGTATACGCCACCGGCATTTCGGGAGAACGATCCCGTTGAACTATTACGCCTGATGCGCGCGGCGCGGCTGTCGACGCTAGTGACCGCGACGCAGGATGGGATCATGGCGACGCCCCTGCCGCTCATCCTCGATGAGACCGAGGGGGCGCGTGGCGTTCTCTATGGTCACCTCGCCAAGGCCAACTTGCAGTGGTCGACGCCGGTCACCGGTGAAGCCATGGTGATCTTCAATGGCCCCGACGCTTATGTGACTCCCAGCTGGTACGAGTCAAAGCGCGAGCATGGGAAAGTCGTCCCGACCTGGAATTATGTCACGGTGCATGCCTATGGTGCGGTGGAATTTTTCACGGACGAAGCGCGGCTGCATGATGCGGTGTCGCGGTTGACCAGGCTTCATGAGACACCCCGCGCCCAGCCATGGGCGGTCACTGACGCGCCAGAGCCGTTTATCAAGTCGCAGCTCAAGGGAATTGTCGGCCTGCGGCTAACAATCAGCCGCATCGAAGGCAAGGTGAAGATGAGCCAGAACCGCAGTGAGGCCGATCGCCGCGGGGTTGCGGACGGGCTCGCTGCAAGCCCAGATGCGGTTGATCGCGTCGCAGCAAAACTGGTCCCCTGACGTCCACCTCCGGCGCTGGCCCGTCCCCCGCAATGGCCGCTTTTGGGACTATTGAACTCGACGTCAAATGGCCGAGATGGGGTCGTCTGCTGCCAGTCTGAACTCGGGCGTCTTCTGCCGGTCCGCTCCAGCCTGTAGTCGGAGTCATGCAGCACCTTTGGATGCTACCTGATTTCAGTTCCAAGTTCGTAAGTCTCGCAGATCAGATCATGCCAAGAGCATATATCGCAAGGCCAAAGACGAAGAGCCCCGCTGCCATAAACACGGCTTCCGCAGGGTTCAGCTTGTAAGCTTGTCCCAGCCGGGCGGCTTTCTCTCGGCCTTCCATCAGGCGGCGAGGCGTTAATAGATGAATCCCAACAAATACTACGCTAAGCGCCAGAATGGCGAGGATGACTTCCATGCGGAAAGCGTGATCGAAACCATGCATGACTCCCGCTGCCACGAAGGTCGCGATAGCAATCCCTATCGCAATTTCGCCGCTGTTCTTGATGCGCTCGAGTATCATGGGACTCTCCTCTAAGCGACATTTAGTGCAGCATCAGCTGTCGCGCTATGACAAGTGGCCTGGTGATCTAAAGATTGGTTACCGGGGACCTTGATCAGATCGACCGCTTCGCGTTTCCAGCAAACAAGTCAGATAGGCCGCTTATCTACCTGAATGCCATTGGCCGCTTTTAGGTCTCCGGCGAGTTGCGCTGAACGACCGAATGGGGGTCGTTATCTGCCAGGCAGCAACGCGCCCGAATGCGGGTCGTTTAGCCCCTTCGGATCAGCGCGCATAGCTGACGTAGCCGCAAGAACAGCGAACGCAACCAATCGTAGTAATCTAACGGTCAGTGCGGCGCCTTGGGCGGGCCACAGGATACAGGCCAGCCGTATCGACCATAGGAACTCTCCATGGGCCTAATCGTTGGTTGACTAACAATCATAAGGAGACCGGCATGGCGATAAACTCGCTCAAAGACATTTACCTCGAGCAGCTGCAGGACATCTGGAGCGCCAACACCCAGTCCCTGCCAGTCGTGACCGAACTCGGCCGCGCCGCCCAAGACGAGGAATTGTCCGAGGCGCTGATCGATGGCGGCAACGGTATTGCCGATGGCATCGCCGAAATAGAAAAGCTGTGCAACGACCACGGCATCAAGCCGAACGCGGAGCATTGCAAGGGTATGGAAGGCCTCGTGAAGGAAGCGCGCGCGCATGGCTTGTCCGACGAAATCACGGACGCTGACGTGCGCGATGCAGCCATCATCCCGCAGTATCAGCGCATGGTACATTACGCACTTTCAGGTTACGGGACCCTAGCCGCCTTTGCCAACCGCCTCGGTTTGGACGGTGACGCGGCGGTTTTGAAAAAATGCCTCGATCAGACTTATCACGGTGACCGCCGCATGACAGCGATCGCCATGAAGGGCGGGGTCAACAAGGACGCCGCCTCCTGAATTCTGTCCGCAATGATCAAATTGGGCTGCACGAAAACTCGTACGGCCTCTTTCATGGCGTCGACATGTTTGGTTATTCGGAAACCTGCCTGTCAGCCTCCGCCCCCTCCTAAGGCACTGGCGCGAAGGATTTTGGGGCAGGGGGCTTCCATAACCCGCCGGGCAGGTGCGCGCCCCAATTCTGCCGTTCAGGCAGGCATTTCAATTTCCTGAAAGCGGTCGGGGCCGGTTAGCGTCTTGCCCGCGTCGAAAATGGGGTGGGACTGCGAATTGGCCGCTTTTTGAGTTAAGCGGCATACTTGCGGACGCCAATACGATAGGGATTGGGATAGCCGCCAGGACGAACGGCTCCGAACCTTGTGTTGCCAGATGATCAGTGTTTATGAACCGATCGCCGACCTGACGTCCAGGCTGCCGACCAGAATGCCAGCGCCATCATGACTGACGTCGCCACGATCGCGATGAGTACGGCGGCGTAGCTGCCCGTGATGGACCAGATCCACGCTGCCGCAAGGGGCGCAATGGCTTTGGCTAAAACCATCGGGACAGCCAGCGCACCGTTGATTGCGCCATAGGCCTCCCTGGAGACCATCTCTGGAATCGCTACGCCGCGGACGATGGTCATCACGCCGTTGGCGCCGCCATAGAGTATCGCGACGAGCGCGATGACCCAGAACTGCTGCGGCGCGAAATAGAGCAAGGACATGGCCACCGGGAAGCTGGCGACGACAAGCGATCCAATACGCCGGCCTGACACCTCTCCGGCGAACATCTTGATCACCACCCGACCGGCAACCTGCGCCGGTCCAATGATCGCCATGGACAGCACCACTGTGCCGGCATCAAAGCCGCGTTCCAGCATCATCGGATAGAAATGGAAAATGAAGGCTGAGAAGGTCGCTGTGTAGGCGGCAAAGGCCACAGCGAGCCCCCAGAAGACTGGATTGTGGAGTGCCAACGTCAACGGCTGGTGCTCCCCGTCAACAATCGGAACCTCGCCGCGTACCGGTTGATCGTGTCGCGGATCGATCACCGCAAGGTAAAGGACAGCACAGACAGCGATGTTGACTGCGCCGAGGATTTCCAGCGTGCCGCGCCAGCCAAAGGCATCCAGAAGGTTTTGGATGGGAGGCACGAAGACGGTCGACGCGAAGCCACCCCATAGGGTCAGCGCGGTGATGCCGTTGCGCGCGTGCTCTGGACCTGCGCGCCGGGCAATTACGGCGAAGGCTGGCTCGTATAGGGTTGCGGCCTGCAGGGCGCCGACGCCGGCGACCATCAGGTAGAACATGGGCAGCGACTTGACCTGGGACCAGGCGAGCAACAACAAACCGGCAAGAACGGAGGCACCCGCCATGACATATCGGCCATGGCCTCGATCAATCGCGGCGCCGACAGGGAAAGCCACCAGCGCGGAGATCAGCAGGCCAATGGTCGCCCCAAGATAGAGATCGGTCTTCGACCACCCCAGATCGGCTTCCATGGCGGCCGCGATCAGCGGGAAGCTGTAATATAGCGAACCCCACGAACATATCTGGGCGATGCCCAGGCCGGTGATGAAGGTGCTTGCCCCCCGCACCGGCCCAGCGATGCCGGCGGTGGTCTCAGTCATGTCATCTCGACCACCTGTGCGGGTGACGTCCCGCAGCCGCAGCCCGCTTCCCCTTCAGATTTGGCGACCTCGTCGGCGACGCAGCAGGAGCTTTCAGAGGCCGCCGGGCCGCCGCAGCAGCCCGACGCGCCCACCGCGGCGGGCGCCACATTGCAAACGCCCGTTTCCGGAAGCACCAGTTGAACCTGCCGCGCAGCCACGAAATCGCCGGCCAGTTCGGCCACCACGGAACGCACTTGCTCGTAGCCCGTCGCCATCAGGAAAGTTGGTGCCCGGCCGTAGGACTTGGAACCGACAATGTAGAAGCCAGGCTCGGGCTGGGTCAGTTCATCGACCCCGTGTGGCGGGACTGTGCCGCAGGAGTGGTGATTCGGATCAATCAGCGGAGACAGCGAAGGGGGCGCCTCAGTGGCCGGGTCAATGGCGATCCGTAGCTCTGACAGCATGCCGAGGTCGGGGCGGAAGCCCGTCGCGACAATGATCCGATCCACCATCAGTGTCATCTGGGTCTGGCCAACGGTACCCATGACCGCTACGCCGCTGTCGGATTGCGCCAGCCGCGTCGCCGCAAAGGGAGCAAGTATCTGCAAACGGCCGGCATCGATTGCCTTCTTGGCGGCGAGGCCGAGGGCGCCGCGTTCCGGCAATTGGTCGTTGAGACCGCCGCCAAGAAGCTTCTCGATGCGATTGCGCCTGAGGGCCCAAAGCACCTTGGTCTGCGGATCCTGGTCCTGCAGAGAAAGCAGGGCCAGTGCCGTGTTGATGGCCGAATGGCCGCTACCGACGACCAGGATCGTCCTGCCGACGTAGGTATCCCGAGCAGTGCCAAGAATGTCGGGGATCCCATAGTCAATCCGGTCCGACACGGCCCGTTCGCCAAGAACAGGTAAGCCATCGACACCCATTGGATTGGGCTGCGTCCAGGTGCCGGATGCGTCGATCACCGCACGGACGAGGCTAGCCTGTTCACTCCCGTTGGCATCGGTCCACCGGATCTCGAATGGCGCCCTGTCGCGATCCGCGTTTGAAACCTTGTCGAGGCCATGACGGGTGATCGACGTAACTGTGGCAGTGAGATTCAGATGCGGCGCCAGTTGCGGCAAGTTGGCCAATGGCTGGAGGTAGTGTTCGACGATTTCGCCTCCAGTGGGTAGGTCCGTCTCTTCGGGTGCATCCCATCCGGAAGCGTGCAGCAATGCGCGAGCGGCCGCATCGACATTGTACTGCCATGGCGAAAATACTCGGACGTGCGACCACGCTCGAAGCGAAGCGCCGACACCCGCACCTCGCTCGAAAATGACCGGGACCAGACCACGCGAAACAATCTGTGCGGCGGCAGCGAGCCCGACAGGGCCAGCTCCGATGACTGCGATGGGAAGGCTGGACTGGGTCATCATTCTATCTTTCTAGAAGGTTCGAATATTAAAGCAAAATGAATGCCGCTCAAGCGACAGCTTTCGAGGTTTCAGCGGCACAGCCAGCGCTGTCTGCACAGCACTCGTCCGCAAGGTAGCCAATAAGGCCGTTCATACTGGAATAGTTGGCGCGACAGATCAGCGTCGTTGCCTGACGCTCCTGGCTGACGAGATTGACGTCCACGAGCTTCCTGAGGTGGTGCGAGAGGGTCGATCCAGCAATGTCCAGCTTGACCTGGAGCTTGCCGACCGGCAGGCCGTTCTCGCCCGCCCGGACCAAGGTCCGGTAAATCGTAAGCCGTGTCGTATTGCCGAGCGCTTCGAGTTGCGATGCTGCTGTTTCGATGTTCATGGAAATAACATACCGACTAAAGCGTCGGCGTCAAGCATATTTCGACGATTATAGAAATTGATGGTGACCCAGTCTCGTCGTAGAAGGTCGGCTGCAGGCTGATGCCCTCGAGCTTGAGCGAGCGGCGCGCCAACTGCTTGGCCATTCGCCCACGCGCTCGAGATCGGCAGCGACGTGGATGGCGGTGATGATGGCGCGCAGGTCGCTCGCCATCGGCTGACGGCGGGGGCGATCATCGAGACGGCCACGTCATCGATGCGGCGCTGCATGTCGTCGATGCGCTGATCGGCAATGATGGTGACGTCGGCCAGTTCCCGGTCGAGCTTGAGCAGCGCCTTGGTGCCGTTTTCGATGGATGCCTCCACGTGGCCCCCATCTCGGCGATCATCTGCGCCAGGCCGGTCAGCTCGTCGGAATAGGACGTAACGATGTATTCGGTGCCAAGATTGCCATGATCAAGTCCTCTGCCCTTAGCCGATACGGCCCATGATGTAGTCCTGGGTCTGCTTGTGGACCGGGTTGGCGAAGATGTCTTCGGTGACGCCTTCCTCGATCAGATTGCCGAGGTGGAAGAATGCGGTGCGCTGGTCCTCGAAACTGGAGCGCGTTCGGTCGACGTAGTTTGTCCGACGGATCTTGAAGAGGAGGCGGCCAGGGTGCATCAGGAATTCTGGCCGCGACACTTGGGTGTGGCCTAGTACGTCAGAATAGCAAAGCCTTTGTGGCTCCACCCACAATGCTCCGCTGCTTGCCAGCTCGTGTAGTTGGTTGTTCTTGGCAGCATGCCGTCGGTTGCACTAGACTGGCATTGGCCCGCCGATGCGGCCGGTGGGACTTCATCCGCATGCCGGACGTTCAGTAGAGCTTGGTCAAAGAAGACCCCGGCACTGCACACGGTGAGGAGCTATCCGTCGCATTGCGCGGGGCATCCACTCCGCCGGTAACGTGGCGACATGGGCGCGGTCCTGACATTCGGGAGTTTCGAGTTTGATCCGGTCGGCCCGACCTTGCATCGGGCTGGAGCGCCGCTGAAGGTTGGGCAACGGGCACTGGCACTGCTGACTGCCCTGATAGAGGCAGGCGGCAAGGTCGTTGCCAAGCCAGAACTGATGGATAGAGCCTGGCCCGGCCTTTTCGTTGAGGAAGCCAATCTGAGCGTCCAGATATCGCAGTTGCGGCGTCTGCTCGGGCCGCGCCCCGATGGCGGAGATTGGATCGTCACCGTCCCGGGGCTGGGGTACCGTTTCACCCAGGACCGACTGCCCTCAGCCGTACGGGGCGATCGCCCTGGTCTTGTCGTCCTGCCCTTCGACCACGTGGAGGGTGACGCTGGCGTTGGCTATTTCGCCGACGGCGTGGTGACCGATCTGATCGCGGCCCTGACCCGTTTTCGCAGTTTCAGCGTACTCTCGCGCAGCATCGCTTTCACCTATCGGCATCGCGTCGTCGACAGTCGCCAGGTGGCGCGGGAACTGGGGGTGCGCTACGTGCTGGAGGGCGCGCTCCGAAGAAACGGTAACAAACTGCGGGTAACCACCCAGTTGGTGGACGGTATATCGGGCGATCAGATCTGGGCCGAGCGATTCGAGGGATCGCTGGACGATGTCTTCGCAGTGCAGGACGCTATTGTGGAAAGTGTGGCGGTGCGGGTGGAGCCTTCAGTGCAGGCGACTGAACTGGCCCGGTCGCGCCGCGAACGGCCCGCCAGCGTGGTCGGCTATGACATTTACCTGCGGGCCCTGGCCGACCTGACGGATGAATCGGAGCCGGCCAACCGCCGCGCATTTGCGCTGCTGCGAGAGGCATTGCTCAGTGAGCCAGACAATGCAGCGATACTTGCCCAGGCTGCTTGGGCGCTGGAACATCGCCACACTATGGGATGGCCGGCCTTGGGGGAGGACGATGTCGAGCTTTGCCTGCGGCTGGCCCGGCGTGCGCTGCAGCATGCACAGGGCGATGCCGTGGTGATGGCTCAATGCGGCATGGCGCTGCTGCAGGCGGGGCGGGACTATGAAAGCGGCGTGGCGGTGATCCGAGCCGCCGCCGCCGCGAACCCCAACGCTCTCTTCGTCAGTGCGGCTGCCGGCGTGGCGGCAATACATTGCGGCGATCTGGACGAGGCCGAATCCTTGCTCCTGCGGGTGACTGCGCTGTCACCACTGGATCCCGACACGCGCTTTGCCTTATGCGGCCTAGCCATGATTCACATTATTCGCGGGAATTATGAGCCAGCTTTGGCACGAGCCGGACACGCTTTGGCGGTGAACCAGCATTACGATGCCACCTATTGGATGCTGGTCGCGGCCAATGCGCATTTGGGCCGCATGGCGGAGGCGCAGAGGCATCTGGCAAGCCTGCGGCAACTGGCGCCGAACATCTCCTTGTCCAGCATCCGTGCCGGGCAGCCCGCCATGATCCATGGCCGCATTGAGCCTATCCTGAATGGGCTGCGTCTGGCCGGCCTGGCATTGTAGGAGTCAGCCCGATTTGCAAGATTTTGGACCCGCTTTTGGGACAGCGGGGGACGACTTGCTGCAGTTTGCTCGCTGTCACCATGACGGAGCAGATCATGACTTTCCACGATGCCAGCCAGGGACGGCACCAGCCAGAAGACTGGGACCCGAAAGCGGACGCCGTAGTCGCGGCACCGGATAATCACGCAGTGCTTTACGAGGACGATCGCATCCGGGTTCTGTCCGTCAGCCTGCAGCCTGGCATCCCCGAGCCGCTGCATCATCACCGTTTTCCGTCGATCTTCGTGATCGACCGGATCGTGCCGCTGCGCGACTTCGACGCGGAAGGGCGTGAAGTGCAATTGCCCATTCCGCCGCAGTTTGATCTGCCGCTTGTGTTGCAAATGCCGCCACAGCCATCCCACTCGGTGCTGAATGTAGGGCAGGCTGCGTTTCACGGCACTCGGATAGAGTTCAAACAAGGATTTCCGAGGTGAAGCCGCGCCTCACGATCAATCACAATCAGGAGTGAAGAAGATGATGCACATCGTGGGGTCGGTAACTGCGCGTCCCGGGATGGGATCATCGTTCTTTCGCCTGGCGCGCGAACACGCGACGCGCACTCGCAGGGAGTCGGCAAGCAAGGCGGCATGTGGGGCTCTGGCAAGGTCAATGGCTTCCGAATTGGCACCACGCAGAATTCGCGTAAATGTAGTCGTTCCTGGTGCCGTTGATACGCCAGGCTGGCCTCACCACAGGATGGAGGCAAACGAACGCGACCGTCAGAAACGGGCCATAGGGGAAAGAGCGCTGATCAACCGCATGGTAACCGATGCAGAGGTCGCCAGCGCGGTCCTGTTCCTGGCTTCCGGCGAGAGCTCGGGTCTTAATGCGTCTGAAATCGTGGTTGATGGCGGCACAACCGGGGCCCTGGCGGGTTCACCGCGCTACCTTCGTGGCGAACCATAGCGAAAGTCCGGGCCGGTGGCGCGTGCTTGTGCCGGCAGACGATCGTTGACACTCCTTTCGGTGCGCTTGGAGATCTATGGCTTCGGCCAAGGACCGTTCGTTGCATCGGCATGAGAGACGCGCCGCTATGCCTGCCTCAGAGCTGATGCAAGAGCACGGTCATCATCCAGCGTTCAACGTGCGGCGATCGAACGGGGCCAATACCCAGGTCAGCAAGGATTCTTGGGTCGCGCGTTTCCGCAAGAACGCGGCTTCTTGGCCACACCAAGATCGAGAACACGGTTCGGTATTTGGGCGTCGATCTTGAGGACGCCTGGAACTTGCGGAACACACCGGAGTCTGACGATCAGCGGCCCCACCGCAGGTGAGGCCGCACGAGTGGAAACCGGGCAAGCGCGGTGTCCGGTTCGATATCTGGAACCGGACGGTCAGCCGCCACATGATCATGTCCGGTCCAAGAAGAATTCCGGACCATCGCTGATGCGCCCCATTCCGGCCGTTCAGTACCCGTCTAAGCTTTCCTAAAAGCTGCCATCCCTTACACTCGTGCCCCACGGCTGAAACGGGGTGGTTAGCTGACTATCGGCTTGTGGCGGAAAAACAAGGAAAGTTACCGCAGGTCTTCGGAGCGGTATCTCGAAGGATCTAACAATCAACTGATTATTTGGTGTGCCTATATTGGGCGAGGCAATATTGATCCCCAATCCATATGGACAGATATTCGCTGTCGAGCCAAGATTTGTTCCCAGGAATTTCCCATAATCTAGTTCCCGAGGGAGCTACGGGGTCATCTGTAAGGACCCTAGAGCGAATGCCGTAAGGGCCAGCGCCCAGCAATTCCGTCAGCTTCTGGTTGTCCACCATCGGGCAGACCGTTGCGCTAACATCGATGTCTCGATTAGCCTCGGGGGGAGGGGCGAACCATAGTCTGTTGCGTTCGTCCATAAAGGAGCGAAGTGCCAGATAGAGTTCTTTTCCTCGCATATTGCCAAGTTCAGTGTTCACTTCGCTAGCGATTGATAGCGAGGAAACAAGACCAATCAGGAATAAGCAGAGCGCGACTTTGATCCGGAAGAATTTTATCAAGCTCGAACCTCGAAATAGAACCGATACGGTCTCTTGTGCTTTGCAGTCTGCAATGCAGTGTACGGGCGCGCAACCGGTTCGCTGGTCGCAGGTCTGCTTTCAGGAACCTGACAACCAAGGTCCAACGACCGGAACGGGGTCGACTGTGGACGGGCAGCTATGACAGCACGCTTTGCGCGCCCCTGGCGGCCGCGACCGGGTCGAGGGCCGCAACTTCACGGAAGGTGTTAGCGGTTAGGGCCTACCTGCTTGCGCCCATGTACCATAGCGTCGCCATCGTCGCGATGGCGACGAGCGTAGTCAGAACGATCAGCGTTCTGCTGCCGTTTTTTCTGGCCAAGGTTATAAGTGCTTCCAAAAAGGCTTCTATGGGTGACACCATCTAAGATCGGTCAGTTGCTTGTTCCGAAGTTACACATAGTGACGGCTTCAAAGGCACTGGAAATTCTTTCCGAACGACCGAGTTGGGGTCGGCACCGGCCGGGCAGAGAGGCGCCCCATTCCAGCCGTCAGCTCAACTGTCGCCAGCTCCCAAAAGCGGACATTTCTCAGCACCGCGTATTTGCCTTCACGGAGCAGGAACGTCCTCTGCTTCTGCGGCCTTGATGGCATCCTTCACTTCGTCGTCAGGCAGGTCCGTGAGAAGAAATTGCAAGTGTGTCCGGTCCGGTATCAGATGGATACCAACCATCACCAAATCGCCTTCCAGGCGGTGGGCAAAGAAGACGTCCTGCCCGATGGCATCACCTGCAGGCAAGGCACGTTGCCCTCCCGCATCAATCAGGAAATTCGAAGCATCCTCGATTGTGAGTTTGCCTCTGGGCGCAGCAAACATGCACAGTCGACGATCGTCGCCGTCTCCCACGGGGAGACTTCCCGCCACCACCATGCCAAGTTCATACTTGCCCTGGAAATACCAGGTGCGGTTGTTCTCGATGTTTTTGAGGACCAAATGTTCGTCCGGCTGAACAGCCTCCCACCCACCACGGACTTCGATTTGTGTTTGTATCCTGTAGAGCTCGCCAGCAGTCTTTAAACAGATTTGTTCAAATGACTGCAGGATGGACTCTGAACCAGCAACACGGATCGTATTTCCGAGCAGGCATGCAGTTAGCACAAAAACAGTCAGGAACTTTTTCAAATCCGCAGCTCCAAAGGCCAAAACGCATGCAACTGATGCGACAAACCACGGCCCCTTAACATGAGATTACGGCTAACGTCGGCTGAAACACGCCTCCCTGGACACATTTTGCGTGCCACTGGTTTACCTGAAGTGCAACCGCAACCGACTGGGTGCCTATTGAACTTCGATGACTATATTCTCGCCGATCAACTTTCCACGCTTCGCCAGACCGTTGGCGCCGCCATAGACGCCGTGAATCAGGAGTTCGGTTGCCCCTTGGGCCTTGGCCCAGGCCTTTGCAGTCTGGATAAGCATGGTCGTTACCTTACCCCCGAGAAAGGTGGACCGGACCTCTGGATGCACAAAGAGGGCCTGGCACGTTGCGAAGCAACCACCGGTACCGAGAATGGCCTCCCCTGTTGCAAGAGCGATAACGCCGACCGCTTGTTCGTCACGGGTAATGAATAGAGCCGTCGCCTTTTGCGGTCGATCAAGGATTGAAGCCACCATTCTGAAGAACTTGTCCTCCGAGAATGGCAGGTGTGCATATCGGCTACCTTCGTGCCATGCCCGCGCCAAGGGGAGTAAAGTCCGAACCTGACTTCCGCTGAGGAGCTGTTGAATTTCGAGCTTGCGCAGTGCGGCAGTCATGAACGTGGATCCTTGGAATAACACAGAGCACGACAATAAAATCTGCGCAGCTTGCTACGCGGTCAATACTCATGTTGCCCGATTAGACGCAAAACCTCTTCGGTGCCGACAGCTGCATGGACACTGCAATTCTGCAATTGGGAGATATGCCGATACGACGGTGTTTATTGGGGTTGTTGAGCCCCACTCCGTCGGCTAATCGTCGCTTCGCAGGGGTCGTAACTAATGGTTCTTGAGCCGGATCGCAGAGGGCGAGTTCCGTTGAGAAGTTGATCTGTGCGTCATGTACTTCGCTCCATAATCAACTCCGCGTGGTGGCTTGTTGGGCGGGACGTCTGTTCTATATAATCAATATTAGGGCGCCAACGGCACATAGAACGTCGATTTTGTAATAAATCTCACCAAGGCTATGGTGCGCAAAATCCTAGATGTAGTTCGGAACTTGGGAGAGCGCATGTTCCGGCCATTGTACTCGCAGGAGACCCTGCGCTCCATGTCGATAGGCGGTCGACGTCATACAGGAAATTCATCTCCATGAAATCCATCTTGCGGCTATTTCTGATTTTATTAGTGTCACTTGCAGCATGGAATTTGTCAATATTTAGACTGAATGCTTTGGACATAGTAGATTCGTGTCCCGAGTTGTCACGCGTTGAATTCCTGGAGAAAATCCAAGTTTATATAGATGCGGACATCGCCTCAGATAATAGTATTATAACATTTCCAGACTTGGGTAAAAATATTGAAATAGATGATCAGGGAGTGTTCTGCCGAGGGGCGAACGAAGCTTCTCCCGCTTTCGTTGTAGATCATCTGTACGCAATTGGCTATGGCGGGATTTTTCAATTCTTTGTCTGGAATATGGATACATCAGAGGCGCAAAAAATTGCCAATAAATGGTTTCCAAACGGGGCGTTTGTTCATCAGATTGCTCCGGATAGCGTTGTCGTAATTTCGATGGAAAATGAGGGAAAATAAATGGCTGAACTAATCTTCGACGATAGTGTGCCTGGCAGTGTCCGAGATGATTTGAATAGTTATTTTTCTCACCTTCAGAAATGGCAAACCACAGTAGGATTTAATCTGCAAGGGACTGGCCTTGCGGATTATTTGCGTCCTGTAGGGCACGATATTGCCGTTACCATGGATCCGAGCAGGCCAAATCCGGTGGAAGGTGTTTCGAACACCGATCCGCGACTAAGCGCATCGATCACCAATGGGGGCAAACTACTTTACCTCAATCCTGCATTTGGCGACGACAAGCCACTGCTGGATAGGTTCGTCCATGAGTATACCCATATTGCCGCTCCTGGGCTCGGGCGTGGAACGCCCCATTACGCGGAATTCTATGAAATTTTGGAGGTGCAGATGCGCACCTTCGGGCAGCCACTCGACGACTCCGAGCTTCTTCGGCTCGATCAAGCGCCAAGATTGTCTGGAGGGGCTGGAAACCAGGAAGGTGCCAACGACTATATTCCAGGTTCAGGTCGCGCCTCCTTATCTCACTCGACGATGTATGACGCGTTGTCCGGCGGCGTCGTCGGCTATACAGCCGTTCAGGCCCTGAACGCGCGATCAGCAAACCAGTATGACTTCATTCAAGATCGCGCCTTTGGTCCCGACCGTGTCGTTTTCAATGCCGGCTCAACCAGCGAACTCTATTCCCAGCAGGAAAAAGTCTGGCGCTCCGATCTGCTGAAGCAGATGACCAAGGCCGACGGCACTTCCCAGTGGGTGGTGCAGTACACGGATGCCAACGGCAACGTCGTCACCAAGGACCCACAGACAGGCGCGCGCATCGATCCAACGCAACTGTCGCCCGGATCGACCAACCCGGCCAATGTAGGTCCCCGAACCTATGAGGACGGCACCTACGACAGCTTCACCTATACGCGAAACAACGACGGGACGTTCACGGACAACCGTACCGGCGAGACCATGCCGGCGACCGGTTATGTTTCGGAGAGCACTGGCCAGCCGCTCTACCAGCAGACTGTCAAATCCTACAATCCTGATACCAACCAGTTCGAGGACCGGGTCGTTTACCGGCCAGCACCTGCCGGCAATGACGGCGGTGGTGGTGGTGGCGGCGGTGGCGATACCGACTCCGACAAGCCTATTCTGATTGACCTCAATGGCGATGGCGTCAGGCTCACCGAACTTGGCTCCTCCAACATGTTTTTCGACATGGATGGCGACGGCAAGCTGAACCGCACCGCCTGGGCGGGCGCGGGCGATGGCGTCTTGGTTCGCGACGGGAACGATGACGGCGTCATCGACCAGCGCAACGAGGTGGTCTTCACCGATTGGGACGGGACATCCAAGTCCGACCTCCAGGCCCTGCTCGCCATGTTCGACACGAACAACAATGGCAAGCTCGACGCAGGGGATGCTGACTGGTCGCTGTTCAAGGTGATGGTGACGAACGCGGACGGCACTACGACGCTGAGGACGCTGGGGCAGCTCGATATCACCGAGATCACCCTGATCAGCAACAATCAGAGTATTAACTTCAGCGACGGTTCTGCCATTTTCGGTGGATCCACCTTCAAACGCGGCGACGGCAGCACCGGCCTCGTGGCGGACACGCGGCTGAGCTTCGAGGAAGAAGGATTCGTCGTTACCAAGACCGTCACGCTCAATGGTGATGGTTCCACGACGGTTGTGAACACCGGCACAAATGCCGACGGCAGCGTGGCCAACAGCACCAGTTCCACCACTAGCGCCAACGGCAATACGCGCTCGACAGAATTCGACGACGATGGTGACGGCATCAACGACCGAGTGGTCGTTGAGACGCGTTCGGTGGCGGGCAGTGGAGCAGTCACCGAGACCCGTCTCGACTATGACGGGTCGGGCACAATTCTGCAGCGCCGCCAGGTGACTGAAACCAGTGCCAATGGAAAGACAGTCGAAGTGAGCTTCGACCTGTCTGGCTCCGGAACACGTTTCGATCGCGTCGAGACGCGGGTCACGGGCAATGATGGAAGCCTCACCCTCACCGTCGAGACGCTCAACGCCAATGGATCGACGCGCAGCGAGACGATCACCACGACCAGCGTCAATGGCTTGAGCAAGACCACCCAGGCAGATGTCACAGGCGACAACGTGATCGATGCGTCGCAGGTCGAGAGTACATCGGTATCTGGCAGCGGAACCCGCTCCGAGACCGTAACCAGCTATGCCGGAAGTGGCACATCGTTGGCTCACCGGATCGGCAGCACCGTGACGACGGTCAGCGCCGATGCCAGCGACAAGACAATTGCCATCGACATGGACGGCGACGGCGACGTCGACCTCGAAACGTCCAGCCTCATTGTTCGCAACCTTGATAACAGCACCACGACGACCGTCGAGCTTCGCAACAACGACAACAGCCTGCGCAGCAGTGCGACCACCGAGCTGAGCGAAAATGGCTTGGAGCGGACGGTGCGCTCCGACCTCGATGGCGATGGCGACATCGATAGCGTCGTTCGCGATCTCCGCGTCATCGCTGGTGACGGGTCGACGACGCGCACGGTCACGGCGCGTGCCGGCAACAATGATCTACTCAACCAATCCGTCACCACCTGGAGCGCAGACGGCAAGACCCGAAGCACTTCAATCGACAGCGACGGTGACGGACAGGTCGATCGCACCCAAACTGTTGCCGTGGTGGGGACCAACACGGTTGAAACGTCCGAAGTCTACTCGCACAACGGCGCGAACCTCGTGTCCAGGACGATCACCACGACAAGCAGTGACGGGCTGATACGGTCCAGTCAGATTGATGCAGACGGGAATGGTGTCGTGGACGCCATCCGCCGCACCACCACGGCCATCGCCCAGGACGGCTCGTCCACGAAGACCCAGATCCTGCGCGATGGGACCGACACGACGGACATCATGCGCACTGTCACGGAGACCAGCGCGGATGGCTTGAGCATCACCGTCAAGACCTTCCACGCCGGCGAAGCCGACCCGCACAAGATCGTCGAGAGCGTCAGGGTCGTTGGCAGCAGCGGCTCGATAGCCGAAACGACGACGACCTATTCGGGGGCCAACGCAGTCGTCTCCGCTGTGGCGATCACCGAGACGAGTGCCGATCGCCTGACCGTTACCACCTCGACTTACGTCGGCGACAACGAGGATCCTGAAACCGTCACCACCAGTGTCACAGCTGCAGATGGTTCGCGCACCGAAACCGTTCTCGGCTACAGCCCCGACGGCTCCGTCCTGCTCGGCCGTACGGTCACCACCGTCAGTGCCAATGGCCTGGTGGTCACCCGGAAGTCCGACGCTGACGGCGATGGTGACTTCGACAGTACCGAAGTCCAGGCCAAGGTACTCAATACCGACGGGACAACGCAGACGACGACCACGCGGTATGCCGGAACCGGCACCACCGCAGCGGACAGGATCGACGGCACCGTCACACTCGTAAGCGGCAATGGCCTGTCGACAGAAACCAAGCGTGATGCCGATGGTGACGGTACCGTCGACAGCCAGGTAACCGAAATCACGGTTCTGAACGCCGATGGTTCGACGACCCGCACCACGACCAATTTCAACGGCGCCGGCACGATCCAGACAGGACGCCTTGTCGCCAAGGTGAGCGACGATGGTCTCACCAAGACGTCGTGGAAATATCTGGGCAGCTCAACCACGCCAGATATCAGCGAAACGGAAACGACGGTCCTCAACGCCGACGGTTCGCGCACAGTGACGGTCGCGACGCGAAGCCAGGACAACAGTCTTGTCCTTCAGAACGTCACGACAATCAGTGGCGACGGCCTTTCCGCGACAACGGTCATTGACCTCGACGGCGATGGGGTTACGGACAAAACGATAGAAACGGTGACCAGTGCCAGCGGATCGGTGACCACAGAATCCGAGACCTTCGATGGCACAACACTGGAGTCGCGTTCGGTCCGAACCGTAACCGCCAATGGATTGTCCGTTACGGTTGAAACCGATCTCGACGGCGACACGGTGCTCGATCGCAAGACCACTGACCTCACCACGCTGGCTACCGACGGGTCACGCACGCGTGTCGAAACGCATTACAAGGCCGGCAATGTGGTGGAAGGAAAGACCACCACCGTGACAAGTGGTGATGGTCTTACCATCGAGAGCACTTTCGAAGCGCTGGGCAGCGGCACGACGCGCAAGCGCACCGAAGTAACCTCCGTTGCGGCCGACGGCACCACCACGCGGGTCGTGGAGAACCGCAAGGGCGACGGGTCCCTCAACGATCGGACGGTTTCCTCCGTCAGCGCCGACGGTACGATTGTCCGCACCACTACCGACATAGACGGCGACGGCAATGTCGACCAGACAGTGGTAAAGGCCAGTCGCGCCGACGGTTCAGTCCTCACATCCTATATGGACGGCACAGTCGCTTCTGCCTCCGGCAGAGACTATGGGAATGCGGGCGGAAAATATGTGCTCGAGGCCGCCGATGGGCTGGTCCGGACGACGCAGTTCGACGCTGATGGCAACGGCCTGGCCGAAAGCGAAACCGTCGAGTCCTCCGTCATCGGCACCGATGGCGAGCGTGTCAAAACCATCTCGCGCTATGACCTGAGCGGCGGCAGCGCAACGGATGCGAACCCCAACTACGCAAGGTCGCTGGTTGAACAAGCCGTCATCACCACAAGCCCGAACGGTCGCACCATCACCTCGGAATGGGACAGGGATGGCGATGGCATAGCGGAGACCAGCCGAACCGACGAAACGACCTTCAACGGCGACGGCTCGACCACGCAAACGACGACGCACTTCTCCGGCGCAACCATGCTCTCGCAATTCGCCGCGACCCGGAGCGCCGACGGGCTTACCGAAACCCGTGACTGGGACACCAATGGCGACGGCAACGTCGACGAGGTGTCGGTTCGCACCATCGTCAGAAACGCCGACGGATCGACCACCGAGACGGAAACCAACAGCACATTCGGTGGCGCACCACTCTCTCAGACGATTGTCACAACGAGCGCTGACGGTCGCACCATTACTGTGCAGGAAAACCGGGACGGCCTGGGCGGCCCTGAGCTTACCAGGATCACCGAGACAATCGCCCTGGCGGACGGGACAACAGTCGTCACCGTGTCGAAGTACAATGGGACCGGCACGGAGCTGCAGGAGCGTACGACCAACACGACCAGCGCCGATGGCCGCATCGTGACCTTTACCCGCGATGCTGACGGCGACGGTGTTGTCGACCAGATCAAGGATGTGGTTCAGCACGTTGACGGCAGCTCGACGGTGGACATCCGCGACTTCAACGCAACGGGTGGGCTTGCCAGCCGGACGCTGACAACCAAGACTGCCGATGGTCGCGCCAGCACTGCGCAGCAGGACATCGACGGAGACGGCACATTCGACCTCTCCACCACGCATCGTTGGCACGACAATGCCGATGGCTCGACCGAAGAGACGATTGACATCTATCAGATCAGCGCACGTGCCGGTGACGGCACGGTCGTGGTGATCAGCCCGCTGTTGGTGCAATCGGCCAAGGTCACATCCAGTGCGGATGGCCGGGTGCAGACCAGCTCTGTCGACGTCAATGGCGATGGCAGCTTTGACGAGGTGACAACGGCGACCATGCGCCTGGATGGCTCCAGCCTGACGGTCATCAGCACAACGCCCGCCGCTCGCAACGAACCGGCTACGGCTAGTAAAGTGAAATGGGTGTCGGCCATTGTTGCTGGTGCGACGACGGCGGCCCTGACCCAAATCGACGTGGCGGCGGATGGGATCAACAGAACTGTCCGCGCCGACTATGACGGGAATGGCGGTTTCGAGCACGAGGAAGTCTGGACCATCCGTATCGACGGCTCGCAGCGCGGTCTGATCTCGGACAGGAATGCGTCGGACGCCGTGGTCGCCACCGGTGTCATGACCATCAGCTCGGACGGCATGATCACCCAGCTGGATCGGGACTCGGACAACAACGGCACGGTGGACTATCAGGAAATCGTCACGGTTCGCATTGACGGTAGCGCCATCAAGACCGTGGCAACTGACAATGGGACCGGCACGCTGTCGATTGTTTCGGTGACCACGACCCACGCCAATGGCCAGTCCCTCAATATCATGGGTACTGACGCCGATGACGTGTTGATCGGCGGGCGCTGGAATGACGTCCTGGTAGGCAATGGCGGCAATGACACCTTGGATGGCGGTGCGGGTGCCGACTACATGGTGGGCGGCACCGGAAACGACATCTACATTGTGGACAATGCCGGGGACACTGTAGTCGAGTCGGCCAATGCGGGGACTGATCTGGTCCGGTCATCCGCATCCTACGCGCTGGGTGCGCATCTGGAGAACCTCACGCTTATCGGCGGCGATAACGTCAATGCCACCGGTAATGAACTCGACAACATCCTCGTGGGCAACTCGGGTAATAACGTCCTCGACGGAGGCGCTGGAAACGACACTATGTCGGGCGGAGATGGCGATGATACCTATATTGTCGGCTCGACCGGCGACAGCGTTGCTGAACTGGCCGGCGAGGGAACAGACCTCGTCCGCTCCTCAATCAACTACACCCTCGGCGCAAATCTCGAAAATCTGACGCTGACCGGCAGTGGCGTGATCAACGGCACCGGCAATGAGCTTGCAAACATCATCACCGGCAATGGCGCCAACAACGTTCTGTCCGGCTGCGATGGCGACGACGTGCTCATTGGCGGCGGGGGTGCAGATACCCTCTCTGGCGGCAATGGCTTTGACATTGCCTCGTATGAACACGCAACGAGTGGCGTGCTCGCCCACACCGATGACTACAACCAGAATACCGGTGAAGCGGCCGGCGACACCTACTTCTCCATCGAGGGGCTGCGTGGCAGCGCCTTTGACGATGAGTTGATCCTTGTCGCCAATGGCGGCAAGGCCTGGGGCGGTGCCGGCAATGACGAGATCACAGGTGTCGGGACCAACCTTGAGCTGCACGGCGAAGCCGGCAGCGACTCCCTCTACGCCGACAATAGCGATGACGCACTCTATGGCGGATCCGAGAACGACCAGCTGTTCGGCTATGGTGGCAACGACCTGCTTGATGGTGGCACCGGCGCCGACTGGATGGTAGGCGGCTCCGGCAACGACACCTACGTGGTCGACAATGTCGGCGACAGCGTTGTGGAATATTCAAGCGGCGGCACGGATACTGTCCAGTCTTCCATCACCTATTCCCTCGGTTCGCATGTCGAGAACCTGACATTGACCGGCAGCGCTGCGATCAACGGCACTGGCAATAGCGCGAACAACATTCTGACCGGCAATAGCGGTGCGAACGTCCTGGTTGGCGGCTCGGGCCACGACACGCTCGATGGCATGGGCGGCGCAGATACGATGATCGGTGGCGTAGGCAATGACACCTATGTTGTCGATGATCTCGGCGACACGGTCTCTGAGGGTTCAGGCGAGGGTACCGATCTCGTACGCGCCTCGATCAACTATACCCTTGGGAGCAACCTCGAGAACCTGACCTTGATCGGCAGCGGTGCAATCAACGGCACCGGCAACAATCTGAGCAATGTCATTACGGGCAATGCCGCCAACAACATTCTGTCAGGCGGCAGCGGCAACGACACGCTCAATGGCGGGGATGGCGATGACACCCTCATCGGTGGCCTCGGGTCGGACGCGCACCATGGTGGCGCCGGCTTCGACTATGTCACCTATGAGGGAGCATCGAGCAGCGTCTATGCGCATACGGGGTCTCCGGGCACGAACTCCGGTGAAGCTGCTGGCGATACCTACAGCTCCATCGAAGGTCTGCGCGGCAGTGCCTATGCAGATGACCTCATCCTGGTGACAGAGATCGGCCGCGTTCACGGCGGCAATGGCGATGACTACATCACCTTCGTGGGCAGCCAGGGCGAACTTTATGGCGATGACGGCAGTGATAGCCTTCACGCCGATGACGGCAACGACAAGCTCTATGGCGGCGCGGGCAATGACGATCTCATCGCTTACGGGGGCGATGATTACCTGGATGGGGGCTCCGGCGTTGACTGGATGGTCGGCGGCACCGGCAATGATACCTATGTGGTCGACAATGCGAGCGACTCCGTCATTGAACAATCCGGCGAAGGGACTGATCTTGTCCTGGCTTCGGTGACGCACGCCCTTGCGGGGCATGTTGAAAACCTGACCTTGACCGGCAGCGCTGCCATCAATGGCACCGGCAATAGCCTCAACAACGTTCTCATTGGTAATGCCGCCGCGAATGTTCTGAGCGGTGGAGGCGGCCACGACACGCTGGATGGTGGCGTCGGTGGAGACACAATGGCAGGTGGCGCCGGTAACGACACCTACCATGTCGATAACGCCGGCGATGTGGTGGTTGAAGCCACAGGCGAAGGCACCGATCACGTCATCGCCTCGATCAACTACACACTCGGCAACAATGTCGAGAATCTTACCCTGGTGGGCGCTTCCGCGCTGACCGGCACCGGGAACAGCCTGAACAACACCATCATTGGCAATGAATATGCCAACACCCTCAATGGCGGCGGTGGCAATGACGTTCTCGATGGTGGAGCAGGCAACGATACGCTGGTCGGCGGGCTTGGCGACGACACCTATATCGTCGACGCTGCCGGAGACGTGGTCACGGAACTGTCGAGTGCCGGCACTGATCATGTGAAGTCGTCGGTGACCTATACGCTCGGGGCCAATCTCGAAAACCTAACGCTGACAGGCGCCCTGGCAATCAACGGCACCGGGAACAGTCTCAACAACGCCATTGTCGGCAACAGCGCAGACAACGTGCTGAATGGCGGCACTGGCGCAGACACCATGACCGGCGGTAACGGCAACGACGCGTATTATGTCGACAACAGCGGGGACGTTGTCGTCGAGGCGTCCGGCGGCGGCACCGATACTGTCCATTCCACGATCGCCTATACGCTGGGCAACAATGTCGAAAACCTGACACTGACCGGCGCGGTAGCGATAAATGGCACCGGCAATGGGCTAGACAATATCCTCATCGGCAATGGTGCGGCCAATACCCTCACAGGCGGGGGTGGCAATGACACGCTCGACGGCGGCGCGGGTAGCGATACCATGGTCGGTGGGCTGGGCGACGACACCTATGTGGTCCATTCATCCGGTGACGTGGTCACAGAGGCCTCGAACCAGGGCACCGATTCCGTGCGGTCCTCGATCTCCTACACGCTTGGCGCCAACCTCGAAAATCTAACCCTCCTCGGCGCCACGGCGCTCAACGGCACCGGCAATACGCTGAACAACGTCATCACCGGCAATGGGGCAGCTAATACGCTTATCGGTGGAGCCGGCCACGACACTCTCGATGGCGCTGGCGGCAACGACACCCTCATCGGCGGCACGGGCAACGACATCTATGTCGTCGATGCTGTGGGTGACGTCGTGACGGAACTGGTCGGCGAAGGCACTGACACGGTACGCTCGACCATCAGCTACACGCTTGGTGCCAACGTCGAGAATTTGACGCTTCTGGGTACGGCTAACATCAATGCCACCGGCAATAGCGGCTCCAATGTCCTCACGGGCAACAGTGGCAACAACGTCTTCAACGGCGGCGGTGGCCAGGACACCTACTATGGTGGCGATGGCATCGACACCATCACCTATGCCTCTGCCACTGCAGGCATCTACTTCCACTGCAATGATGCGCCGAGTACCTATACCGGCGAGGCATTCAACGACTTCGCCTATTCGATCGAGATCGTCATAGGCACGGCCTTCGCCGACAACATGACGGTGATCGACGATAATTTCACGCTTTACGGCGGCGCCGGCGACGATCTGCTCAACACCTGGGGCACAGGCGGCTTCTACTACGGCGAGGCCGGGAACGACACGCTCTGGGGTGACAACGGCATCGACTATCTCGACGGCGGAAACGACGATGACCTTATCGAGGGCTATGGTGGCAATGACACCCTGGTCGGCGGCCACGGTGCCGACGAACTCTACGGCGGTGACGGCGACGACCGCCTGATCGGTGGCGAAGGGTTCGACTGGCTTGTGGGCGGAGCGGGCAAGGACACGTTTGTGTTCGCACCTGGCTCGGGCGAGGACACGATCCACGACTTCCATGCTGGTGTGGGGATCAATGACGTCATCGAATTGCAGGGACAAAGCCTGACGAGCTTTGCTGCAGTCATGGCGGCGGCCACCGAGTGGAACGGCAACACCTACCTGCATCTCGATGGCGGCGCTGAAGTGGCTATCGAGGGCGTTCTCAAGCACCAGCTGGTGGCAGATGACTTCAGGTTTGTCTAACTGAATGGACAAGACACAACTGCCGACCAACGCACAGCAGCGGGCCTCGCAGCCCGCTGCTTCGCGATTGTCACTGGCCGGCCCGAGCATTGCCCTGGTCGTCGTCAGCCTGGTTTCGAACCTTCTGATGCTGACAGGACCGCTGTTCATGCTTCAGGTGTACGACCGGGTGCTGGCCAGCCGATCCATCCCCACCCTGATCGTCCTGACCGGGTTGATAGCGGGGCTCTTCGCCTTTTATGCCTTCCTCGACGCCCTTCGCAGCCGCATGTCCGCACGCTTCGCCAATGTGCTGGATGGCAGGATCGCCGACCGGTTGTTTGCCGCAGCGGTCAAGTTCCGCCTCGTCGCCAATGCGCCCAAGACGGCCGATCCGGTCCGTGATGGCGATGTGCTGCGCCAGTTCCTGGCCAGCCCCGCGCCCATGACCCTGCTCGACCTGCCCTGGGTGCCGGTCTATCTGGCCGTGGTGTTCCTGTTCCATGTCTGGCTCGGCTGGCTGGCAGTCGCCGGGAGCCTCGTCATCACGCTCCTGATGACCATCAATGAAGCCAGCGCGCGCCGGCCCTCGCAGGAAGCCAATGTCGAGCAGCAGCTTCGCCAGCGACAAAGCGATGATGTGCGGCTCAATGCCGAGACGGTCATTGCCATGGGCATGATGGGGGCTCTGCGGGATCGCTGGCTCTCGCAGTCCGGCCGGATGCTGCGCGCACAACTCAAGGGTGGCGACCGAGCGGCCTTTTTCTCTGCGACGACCAAGGGCCTGCGCTTCTTCCTGCAGTCGGCCGTCCTGGCACTCGGCGCCTACCTTGTCATCCAGGGACAGATGACGCCCGGACTGATGATCGCGGCATCCGTCGTGACCGCGCGGGCCCTGGCGCCGGTAGAGCAGATCGTCGGCCAGTGGCGCAGTTTCGTGAGCGCCCGACAGGCGTGGTCGCGCATTCGCAAGCTGCTGGAGGTCAAGGACCCGCTGGTGCGGGAAGTTGGACTGCCGCTGCCCTCCAGCTCCTTGAGTGTGCGTGGCCTGGCTACCGCGCCGCATGGCGGACGCGCGGCCGTTATCTCAGGCGTGTCTTTTGAACTTGGAGCCGGCGAGGGCCTCGGTGTCCTGGGACCGTCGGGATCGGGCAAGTCGTCGCTGGCGCGGGGCCTCGTCGGCGTCTGGGCGGCCCTTGCAGGCGAGGTCAGGTTCGATGGCGCGGTGCTGGCGCACTTCCGGCCAGACCAGATCGGGCAGATGATCGGCTACCTTCCGCAGCGCGTCGATCTCTTCGATGGGACGGTGGCCGAGAACATTGCCCGGTTTCGATCGGACGCGACGAGCGAAGCCATCATCGCTGCGGCCAAGGCAGCAGGCGTCCACGATCTCATCAGCGCCCTGCCCGATGGCTACAACAGCCCGGTGGGCGAGCAAGGGGATCAGCTGAGTGCCGGTCAGCGGCAGCGTATTGGCTTGGCGCGTGCCCTCTATGGCGATCCCTTCCTCGTTCTCCTCGACGAACCCAATTCCAATCTCGATGCGGATGGGGATGCGGCACTGACGGCGGCCATTCAACAGGTGCGGGAGCGCGGTGGCATCGTCATTGTCATCGCCCATCGTCCCAGCGCCATTTCGGCCGTCGACAAGGTGCTCTTTGTCCAGGGTGGAAAGCAGATGGCCTTCGGTCCGAAGGCCGAGGTTTTGCAGAAGATCACCCAGCCCGGCAGCAATGTGCATCCGATCAAGGTGCCCGGCACATGAGCGCCGAAGCACTGTCACACCAGCATTCCGATCTTTCCAGCTTGCAGCGCCACGGCTGGCTCGGCCTGGTCGCCGTCATTGGGCTGGTGGGCGGACTGGTGGCCTGGGCCGCCATGACTAGCATATCCGGGGCCATCATCGCGCCCGGAACGCTGATGGTGGAAAGCAACGCCAAACAGGTGCAGCACGCCGAAGGTGGCATTGTCACCGAACTCCTGGTGCGCAACGAGGACAAGGTTGACGGCGGCCAACTGCTCGTTCGCCTCGATCAGACGACCCTGGCGGCTGGCCTGGAAATTTCCGAGGCGCAGCTGCGGGAGGCCTTCGCTCGGGAGGCGCGCCTGACAGCCGAGATCGAGGACAGGACTGAGGCCGACCTCTCCGAGGCTGCGCTGGCGATGTTCAGCCGGGACGAACTCCTGTCCTCCCTATCCCTGGAGCAGCAGGCGCTTGATGTCCGCCTGGCGACAAAGTCGGGGCGTATCGCGCAGCTCAACGAACAGATCGTGCAGTTGAACAGGGAACGAGAAGGCCTCGTCATCCAGCAGCAGGCGGTCGAAACCCAGATCGGCATTCTCGAAGCAGAGATCGCCGACTTCGAGGCCTTGTACGAGCAGCGGCTCGTCGCCTCCAGCCGCGGCACGGCACTCAACAAGGACCTGGCTTCGGCTCGCGGTCAGTTGGGCCAGGTGGTGGCAGCGATTGCGCAAAGCGATGCAAGTGCCGCCGAACGAGCGCTACAGATCGAACAGATTCGGGATGAGTTCCTGACAGCGGCGTTGGCCGAGCTGCAGGAAACACGTGGCCTCATTGCCGAAGCAGGTCAGCGCCGCATCGCCGAGCGCGATCGCCTGCAGCGCGCCGAGATACGCGCCCCACAGGCCGGGGTGGTCCATCAGTCGGTCCTGCACACCGTCGGCGGTGTCGCGGCACCGGGCGAGACCCTGATGCTGATCGTTCCGACGGATGAGCCCTTGCTGGTCAATGTCCGCGTCGACCCCATCGACATCGACAAAGTCTATGTCGGCCAGGATGTGGTTTTGCGATTGCCGGGGCTCAATCCCCGCACGACGCCGGAACTGTTTGCAACCATCACGCGGGTAGCGCCGGACGCCACGATCGATGCCGCCACCGGGCAGCAATACTACGCCGCGAGGATATCGATACCGGATGCGGAACTGTCGCGCCTGCCCGATACGGTCCAGCTTGTGCCTGGCATGCCCGTGGAGGCCTATATGCAAATAGAGGACAGGACAGTGCTGTCGTACCTGATCGCCCCCTTCACCGAGCAGATGCGGCGTGCCCTGCGCGAGGAATGACCATCGGATGCAAGCCGAGGAGACACTTTTGATACGGATATTGGTAGCGACCGCAGCACTGGTCATTGGCTGTCTGACCACAGCTGTCGTGGCAAACGACAGCCCGATTGATGAGGGCTCGTACGTGTGCCGCAACAAGGGTCAGATCACCGGTTCATTTGAGATCACCGGGCCGTCGTCATACGTGGACAGCAATGGTCGGGAGCGGACATATCAATACGATCCCGGGCTGAACGTCCTGAACTTCGACACAGGCAAACAGTATTTTATCGGCCGCCAAGATCTGCTGATTCTCGTCGAAAACGGGCAGATCGGGCAGCACGGCTGCATCATGCAGTTGCGTTGACAGCACGGCCCGCGGCAGACGTACGAGCAAATCGCAACAATTGTCCGGCGGCTGCTCACCACAGTTCGTTTTGGGGCGTCAAGCGGCAGCAACGGGGTCGCGAGCCGACGATCTGCAACGCGCCCCATTTCTGCCGTTCAGACCGCCGCTTCGAATTCCCAAAAACGGCCGTTCCGCTCAAGTCTAAGCTATGGCGATTGCGGCGTGGAAAGGGTGTTGGCAGCTTTTAGCGGGCATTTCGAGTGGACGGCCTCGTGGCGAACACATCCGTCGCAGCGGGCCGCTAGTGGGTGTTCTCTCTGCCACTCAGAAGCCACGTTATCGTTCCCGCACATAGTGTGCCGACGCAGATGATCAAAGCCATGGGCCATGGCGTGCCGTTGGCAAATGTGCTCACCAGGGCCGAACCGACCATGCCGCCACCATACTGTGCGAAGCCAAGAAGGGCCGACGCCGAACCCGTTCCCTGGTCCACGCTGGATAGGCCACCGGCAATGGTATTTGCGCCGATTAGTCCGTTCATCCCAATATAGACGAAAAGCGCCGCAGCAAGGCCAAGCCAACCGCCCCATCCAGTGGAAGCGATGACCAGGATGGCAATGCCAGCGACTGCTGCGATGGAGGTGCCCAGCAGCATCATTCGGTCGCTACCAATCCGAGCGACGAACTGCAGGTTCAGCGTGTTGGACAGCATGATGCCCCCGATTCCCGAGGCAAAGATCAGCCCATAGCTGGCCGGTGCGAGGCCATAATGCTCAATGAACACAAAGGAAGAGCCGGCGACATAGGCGAATACGCCGGCCCCAAAACACGCCATGATGGCAGCATAGGCCATCAACCTGGGGTTCCGGAGGTGATGTCCGTAGGCGGTAAAAGCCTCGACCAAAGTCCCGCCTGATCGCGCGGAATTCGGTAGAGATTCGGCGGTCCGTGCAACGCCCAGAAAAGTCGTTATGCCGATCGCGACCAGGCTCCAGAAGATGTAGTGCCACGACGAGAAGGCCAGGATCTGGGCACCGACCGATGGCCCCAGCATCGGAGCGACACCCATGATGAGCATCAGCGTCGAGAGCATCCGGGCCGCCTCGTCCTTGTGGAACAGATCGCGCACCATCGCCCGACCGAGCACCACGCCCGCGCTGGCACCGAGCGCCTGGACGATGCGGGAGGCGATCAACTGGACGGCATCTGTGGATAGTGCACAGCCGGCGGCGCCCAACACAAAGATGGCGATGCCGAGCATCAAAGGCACTTTGCGCCCAAACCGGTCGCTGACCGGGCCCCAGAAGAGCTGGCCGAACGCGAACCCGAGCAGGTAACCTGAGATGGTGAGTTCCAGTTGCCCCTGCGTAGCGCCCAGGCTCAATCCCATGCTGGGCATGGCGGGCAGGTAAAGATCGGTCGATATCGAAGCGAAACCCAGCAGAGCGCTCAGCAGCACAGTCAGCCAGACACCCCGATAGGTCTCAGGATGAGTCGCGGTCATTGTCATCGAAGTGTCTGCCTGCTGGACTTGTGACGACATTGGGGCTGGTCCCTGGGAGGGAGGAACAACAGTTATCTGTCGATCCGCGCCTGGTTGAGGGCGGAATAACGATCCCCCTTGATCTCGATGCCGCTGACGGCCTGCTCGATTTCGGACAGCTCGCTGTCGGTAAACGTAACGTCGCAAGCGCCAATGTTTTCCTCCAGCCTATGCAGCTTGGTGGTACCAGGGATCGGCGCGATCCACGGCTTTTGCGCCAGAACCCAAGCAAGTGCCAGCTGGGCGGGTGTGATCTGCTTTTCTGCCGCAATGCGCGTGACCGTGTCGACCATCGCCTGGTTGGCGGCGCGGTTCTCCGCATTAAAGCGCGGTACGGAATTGCGGAAGTCCTTGTCGGCGAACTTGGTACTGGTGTCGATCGTGCCGGTCAGAAAGCCCTTGCCGAGTGGACTGAATGGAACAAAGCCGATGCCCAATTCCTCCAGCACAGGCAGGATCTGGTCTTCAGGTTCTCGCCACATCAGTGAGTACTCACTCTGCAACGCCGTGACGGGTAGCACGGCATGAGCTCGCCTGATGTTGGCGACACCGGCTTCCGATAGGCCGAAATACTTCACCTTGCCTTCCGCGATCAGGTTTTTGACCGTGCCGGCGACATCCTCCATTGGCGTATTGCGATCGACCCGGTGCTGGTAGAGCAGGTCGATATGGTCGGTGCGCAGCCGCTTGAGCGAGCCCTCCACAGCCTGGCGGATGCGTGCGGGCCGGCTGTCGGGAACACCGCTGCCGTCGATGTCGAAGCCGAACTTGGTGGCGATCACCACCTGGTCGCGGACGGGCTGCAGTGCCTCGCCGACAACCTCTTCGTTCTTGTAGGGACCATAGACTTCTGCGGTGTCAAAGAAGGTGATGCCGCGCTCGAAGGCGTCGCGGATGAGCTTGACGCCTGCTGGGGTCTCCAGGGGAGCGCCATAGGACTGGCTGATGCCCATGCAGCCTAGGCCAATGGCCGAAACCTCAAGGCCGCGTTTGCCGAGTTTTCTTTTTTTCATGTCGTATCTCCTCACGCTTCCGGGATGACCCGGCTGAAATTGTCTAGGGTAATGAAATCGGGTTCCGGGCCGCCGCGGGTGCCGGTCTCCAAGCCGTCGATTGCCGCCAATTCATCGGGGGTTAGCTCGAAGTTGAAGACGTCGAAGTTCTCGGCAATGCGGCTGGGCTTGACGGACTTCGGGATCACGGAGCGACCGTGCTGCAGCCCCCAGCGCAGCATGACCTGGGCCGCTGACTTGCCATGCGCCTGCGCGATGGCCACGATCGTTGCGTCTTCGAGCGAACTCTTGCCACTGCCGCGGTATAGCGTAATCCCACCGATCGGGGACCAGGCCTGCGTCAGGATGCCATGCTGTTGATGCAGCTTCTGCAAAGCGGCTTGCTGAAAATAGGGGTGCAGTTCTATCTGGTTGACCGCCGGCACGACGTCGGTCTTCGCCAGCAGGCTTTCGATATGCTCGGGCATGAAATTGCTGACGCCGATGGCGCGCACCTTGCCGTCGGCCAGCAGTTTTTCGAGCGCCCGATAGGCAGCCAGGGTTTTGTCAAAAGCTGAAGGTAGCGCCTGATGCAGGATCAACAGATCAATCTGCTCGACGCCCAGCTTCTTCGCGCTCTTCTCGAAACCGTGCAGGGTTTCATCAAAGCCATAGTCATTGATCCAGATTTTTGTCTCGATGAAGATCTGGTTGCGGGGGACGCCTGAGGTCCGGATGCCCTTGCCCACTTCGCGCTCGTTGCCATAGGCGGCGGCTGTGTCGATGTGGCGGTAGCCGACGCGCAAAGCTTCCTGTACGGCAGCAGCGGTTTCGGCGGGCGGGGTTTGGAATACGCCAAGACCGATGGCCGGGATTCCGACGCCATTGTTGAGCTTGAGATTTGGCACGGATGTCATAAGCGGCCCTTTCTTGTGTTCTGTGGATGTCCGCAACGATACCTGCAGGCACCCCGGCACAAGATAGGCTGGTTCAGCTCATCTTATTACCGGAGAAATTCTGCTTGATCTCATGAATGAAATTCATGAAAGATACAGGATGAATCGCGAAAACGCTGCCGATCTCATTGCTTTCATCACCGTTGCGCAGGAGCGCAGCTTTACTCGCGCTGCTGGCCGTCTCGGCGTTTCGCAGTCGGCAATCAGCCACGCGCTCAGCCGACTGGAAAGCCGGCTTGGGGTCAGGCTTCTCACCCGCAGCACGCGCAGCGTTTCCCCGACCGAGGCTGGTGAGCATTTACTGGCGACGGTCGAGCCGCGCTTCCTGGAGGTCGATGCGGCGCTTGAGCAGGTCAGTGAATTCAGGGATACACCAGCCGGTACGATCCGGTTGACCGCCGGCGAACACGCCGTCAATTCGGTGTTGTGGCCACGCCTGCAAAGCTTCACCAGGGCCTACCCCGACATCCGCCTTGAGATCATCGCCGAAAATGGGCTGGTCGACATTGTCGCGCAGCGCTACGACGCTGGCGTGCGCTTGGGCGAGCAGCTCGCCAAGGACATGATCGCAGTGCGCATCGGGCCGGATTGGCGCATGGCCATCGTGGGAACGCCAGACTACCTGGCGGGACGGCCAGTGCCAGCAACCCCTCAAGATCTGACCGAACATGACTGCATCAATCTGCGGCTCCCGACCTATGGCGGAAACTACGCCTGGGAGTTCGAGCGCGGTGGGCGGCGGCTCAATGTTCGGGTTGATGGCCAACTGGCGTTCAGCAGCAGCAGCCACATCCTATCTGCGGCGCTTGTGGGGGCGGGCCTGGGCTGCATTCCTGAGGACCTTGCGGCCTCACATCTTCAAGCCGGTACGTTGGTCCGCGTGCTAGAGGACTGGATGCCAACCTTTGACGGCTATCACCTCTACTACCCCAGCCGCCGTCAGACATCACCGGCATTTGCACGACTGATCGAAGCCCTGCGCTACCGACAAGTCTAGCAACGAGAATCCCGTTCAACTGGATATTCACTGACCACGATGGCAGGTTCGGATCGAGATGGCACAACTACCCATTGCCGAAATGGGTCGGCACCTGCCAGGCAGAAACGCGCCTCAAAATGGTCATTCAGACTGCTCCGGCAATCACCCGAAAGCTGTCATTTATCCTGTCCTGCAAATCTTCTTCCGTCGATGAGGATGTGAGGCAATTATACATTGTGGGGTCAAGACTGCCTGCGCAACGTTGGTAACCGTAATCGGGCCTCGCCGGTGGCAATTGTGCGCGGTCCCTAGTCGCTCTTTTTTATCGGCAACTTCACGGCGAGTATGATTGTGGATACCCCGACCATTATCAAAAAGGCCATCAAGCCAATCCCACCAAAAGTCCAAAAATTTTCCATGATAAGCTCCAGGAGAAAATGAACGTCTAGGTCCTCCGGGGCAGTGGACCCCGAAGGCCAAATCAAGGGAATGATAGTCGGCAACGGCCTAGCCGCGGCGTGGGGTGGACCTCAGCCCTAAGCCAACCAGCAGCCAGATCGCGAATGCCAGTTCGGCAATCAGGGGTATGAAGTAGGCGATGGTTATGACCATAGGCTGATCGCCAGTCAGTAGGGTAAATCCGCTTCCGGAAAGATAGACCAGGCCCGATGCTGCTATTCCCAATCCGACCAGACGGGGTGCAATGCCCGAGCGCATGATCAACCAGGCCGTCAGCAGGCAGTTGATCCCGAAGAAGATGAGGCCGAGGTCATAGCCTTGCCCCTGCAGTTCGAGCAATGCCTGCACCGCCCAGGCGAGATTGCCAGCTCCGAAAGCATCGGCAAAGTGCTCCCCGCGCAGCAGCACCATCGCGGCCACCTGAAACAGGAGGTTTGCGGCAAGCACGATGGCCTGCGTCAGGCGAAGGATCATCGCGGCCAGCGCCACACGCGGCGCCACCTGGCGAAACAGCAGGAAAAGAAGGATCCCCACTGCAATATCGCTCAGGATCATGCCGATATCGGCGGCGAGACTTAGCGAGAACAATCCGCTGGATGCCATGATATTGGCGAGCGTTTGCGGGCCGTTATCTGGAGCGATAAGCATTTCACGCACCGCCATTTCGCTCCAGATGCCCAGGGCGATGATAGCGAGATAGAACAGACCCGCGACACGGGCGATGCTCTTGTTGGAACGGTTTTCCTGGTCAGATCCGACCATGATGGTGTCCTCCGTTGGACTGTTGGGGATGGGCTGGCCGATCAGGCGGCCAGCGTTGAGATATGTCTTTGGAAGCCCCGATGGACTGAACCGCCGCAGAAGGTGAGCCAGAGGCAAACCAAGATTTCGGCGAGTGCGGCAGGCATGATGGCCACGGGGGAGACCGTGGGTTCGAATGCCGGCAGCACGAACACCACGAAAAGGTCGGTCCAGTAGCCAACCAGCGCCAGCATCATCACCACGCCCAACAGACGCGGCACGAAGCCGGAGCGGTAGAACAGCCAGCCGATGGTGAAGCACCAGGCGCCGAAGAAAATGCCGTTGGCGGTGTAGCCATAGGCGTGCAGATCCAGCAGCAGGGCCACCAGGTCCTGCACCTGCTCGGGTGGAAAGGATGGCAGGGCGCCATTGACCAGCAGCAGCGCGCCGAAGTGATAGACTACGTTCGCGCCCATCCAGGGGAGCCGCAGGAGGTTGAGAAACAGCGCCAGCAAGGCGATAGGCTTGTTGACCGGCTTGAGCAGCATCCAGAACGCCAGGCCGAGCCAGGTGTCGAGCAGCAGCACCAGCAGGTCAGCGATCCCGGCAAGCCCATAGAGCATCTGGTTCGATGCAATATTGGCCATGGTGGCCGCAGTGTCGCCCTGGATGACCATGCCGGTGCGAACGGAGAATTCGGCAAAGCCGGCAAGGACCGCGACCGCCAGATAGGCCAATCCGGCGGAGCGGGCCCAGTTGAAGTCATGCATGGTTTGAGTGGTCATCGGATCATCCTCGGAAATGGGCGAGCAGCATCCATCACCGATCCGGTCGGGTCGGTGCAGCATGCTGCCGCTGGGGTAGGAAGTTACTCGGCTGCCAGGATCGCCACGTCGTGGTGGTCGATCTCGAGCACGACATTGCCGCGCTTGTGGCCGCTCTGGACGTATTCATGCGCTTCAGCGATCTGGTCGAGGCCATAGCGCCGGTCGATGATGGTCTTGAGCGCGCCGTCCTCGATCAGGGCTTTGACTTCCGTCAGGCGACTGCTGAGTTCGGCATGGGGCAAGAGTCCCGTGGCCGAGAACATGGCCTTCCGGCGTCCGAATTTCCCCGTCCAGAGCATGCGGAGCAACAGGCCCAGGCCAAGAACCGGCGAGAGATAGACGCCATCGGACGTGAGCGCTCGCCTGGCCTTGCCGAACGGCACCTTGCCCACCGTATCGAAGATCAGGTCATAGGCGCCACGCCGCCCGGTGAAATCCTCTGCCGAATAGTCGATGACATGATCGGCACCAAGGTCGCGCAGAAAACCCAGATTGCGCCGGCTCGCCACCGCAGTCACTTCGGCGCCCAGATGTTTGGCCAGTTGCACGGCCGAGGTACCAAGTCCGCCAGCTGCGCCGTTGATCAGCACCTTTTGTCCCGGCTGGATCGTCACCAGCCGCGTCAGGAAATTGTGCACGGTGAGCGCGCCATCGGTCACCGGCGCCGCCTCCTCATAAGACATGGTCATCGGAATGGTCTGGATGATCCCTTCTTCTGGCACAGTCACGAACTGGGCGTGGGCGTGAAATCCGACGGTTGTCTCTCCGAACACATCGTCGCCGACCGCAAAGCGGGTCACACCCCGCCCGACAGCTTCAACCTTGCCGGCAAATGCCGTGCCGGGCACCGAGGCCCTGGGCTTGCGCAGCCCCAGGAAAATCCTGCCGAACAGGGGCTTGCCCGTCCGCATCATCACGTCGGCCTGGGTTACCGCGCTGGCATAAATTTTTACAAGGACCTCGTTGTCCTTGGGGGCCGGCCGTTCGATCTCCTGAATGCTCAGGACGTCCGGACCGCCATAGGCCTTGGCAATGACCGCTTTCATCTGTTGTCTCCTTTTGGATGCACCATCGCGGTGCCGATGGCCAAATGGGTACGGCAGACACGCCCTCTGCAGAATTGACTAAATCCTGTATTCCGGTATGCACATTTGCATGGATTGGCGATCTGTCAGATTTGACTGGAACCGCGCCCGGGCCTTTCTGGTCACGGCCGAGGAGGGCTCGTTGTCGGCCGCTGCCCGCGCATTGGGCATGGCGCAGCCGACGCTTGGCCGGCAGGTCGAAGCCTTGCAGGAAGAACTAGGCGTGGTGCTCTTTGAGCGTACCGGCCGGGGTCTCGAACTCACTCCCAGTGGCCTTGAGCTGCTCGAGCATGTGCGCACCATGGGCGAGGCGGCGGGGCGTCTTTCGCTCGGCGCATCGGGGCGGGCACAGGCGCTCGAAGGCAACATCGCCATCACCGCCAGCGAGATCGACGCGGCCTATCTGCTGCCCCCGATCATCGAGAAGCTGCGCCGCACCGCCACCGGCCTGACCGTGGACCTCATCGCCAAGAACTCCGCCGCCGACCTGCGCCGCCGGGAAGCCGACATTGCCATCCGCAATTTCCGTCCGGACCAGCCCGAACTGATCGCCCGCAAGATCAAGGACGTTGCTGCACGGCTCTATGTGTCGGAGGTCTATCTCGAACGCTTTGCCAGTCCGCTGACCTTGGAGACGGTCGCCGAGGCTGATTTCATCAGCCTGTGGTCGCCCGATACCTATCTGGCTGGACTGGTGGAGGCGGGCCTGCCCATCGACCGCAGCAATCTGACCATTCTGGCGGACAGCCATCTGGTCCATTGGGAACTGCTCAAGGCCGGGCTGGGTATTGGCATGGTCCCCGAATTTCTCGGCGAAAACACGCCCGGCATTGTCCGCGCCCTTGAGGACAAAGCTCCGGCCTTTCCGTTCCCCATCTGGCTTACCACGCACCGCGAACTCAATACCTCCAGGAGGGTCCGCATGGTGTTCGACTTCCTCGCAGAGGAACTCGGCGGCCTCTAGATCATCGTCAACTTGTCCCCACCGCCCCGACGCGGCGAGGTTGAACAACTTCTATATGCCCGCAAACCCGGCTACCGTCGGCTAAAGCAGTTTCGAGATCGCAGGCCGAACATGGACAAGCTCTCGGTGATGAATGCCTTCCGCCGAATCGTGGAGCGCGGAAGCTTTGTGGGCGCCGCCAACGATCTCGGGGTGTCTCCAGGTCTGCTCAGCAAGGAAATCAAGCTGCTTGAGAAAAGCCTGGGCTGCACGCTGGTGACGCGAACCACCCGCAGCATGTCGCTCACGGAGGCCGGACAGGCCTACTACGACAAGGCCGTGACCATTCTCTCTGCGGTAAACACGCTCGAAAATGAGATCCGCGCGAGCGCCAGCTCGCTGATCGGCCAACTCAAGATCAATGCGCCGCACTCCTTCGGGCAATTGGTTATCGCGCCGATGCTGCCGGGCTTCCTGCAGGACCATCCTGACCTGGAAGTCACCTTGTCTCTCGACGATCACATACTCGATATGATCGAGGGCGGCTTCGACATTTCCATCCGCATCCGGCCCAGCCTACCCGACTCGTCGTTGATGGTTCGGCGCCTGGGACAGCTCAAACAGGCAATCTTTGCATCGCCCGCTTACCTGGAGCGCTTCGGCACGCCCGCCAATCCTGACGACATTGCCGCTCATACGGTGATTGGGTTCACTCTGGCAGGTCATCAGAGCGAGTGGCAACTGCATGGACCAGGGGGCACAAGAAAGCTTGCCCTGCATCCGCGCATCAAGGTCGGCAGCAGCGTCGTCCTGCGCGATCTGCTGATTGCAGGCTGCGGCATCGGGACACTTCCGGACTTCATATCGCGAGAGCCCGAGACCGATGGGCATCTTACGCGTGTCTTGCCCGAATATGAACTACCATCGCCCGAAATTTTTGCTGTTACCGCCTCGCATATGGGCTCCGACCCCAGGGCCAGAGCCTTCGTTGCCCATCTTCAGGATGCGCTCAACGACCTCTATTCCTGACGTGGCGTGAACAGTGTTTTGAGCGCCGGGTGATTACTCGCTCACCCCGGTTCAGTGATGTTGCTGGCAATTCCAAACCTTGCCAGAGGCATCCCAATGACTCGCATTCTTGTCGCCTATTATTCCAGCTATGGCCATGTTCGCGCTTTGGCGCAGGCAGAGGCCGAAGGCGCGCAGAGCGTCCCCGGGACGATCGTCGACCTGCGCCGAATTCCTGAAACGGTTCCTGAGGCCGTCCGCGAGAAGTCCGGCTACATTGTTGACGAAACGCCGCTGGTCAGTCCCGGAGACCTCGTCAACTACGACGGCATTGTCCTTGGAACCCCGACACGCTTCGGCATGATGGCGGGGCAGATGAAGCAGTTTCTCGATCAGGCAGGCGGTCTGTGGGCGCGCAATGCCCTGGTGGGCAAGGTTGGCGCGGTCTTCGCCTCAACCGGGTCCCAACATGGTGGCCATGAGGCCACGATCCTGTCGGCGCATGTTCCGCTCATGCACTTCGGAATGGTCATTGTTGGACTGCCTTACTCCTTCGCGGGGCAGACGCATCGTGACAGCGTTGTGGGGGGATCTCCCTACGGCGCCGGGACGATCGCAGGCGTCGATGGCTCGCTCCATCCGACCGAAATCGATCTCGCGGGTGCCCGCTTCCAGGGCGCTCATGTTGCCCGGGTTGCAGGGCGGCTCGCACAAGAGGATTGGGCACGGGACGCGGCCTGAGGCGCCCTGACCCGATCCTGCACCATCCGGCACTGGAACCAAAAATGGCACGGATATCCGATATTTTCCTGACTGCCCTGGCACCGGCAGTGTGGGGCAGCACATATATTGTGACCACCGAGGCTCTCCCGGGTGGACACCCTCTGACCCTGGCCGCGCTTAGGGCCCTTCCGGCGGGAATCCTGCTCCTGGCGTTCACCCGCAGTTTTCCACCGTTTACCCTCATGGGCCGCATCCTGGTCCTCGGTGTCCTGAACTTCGCGCTGTTCTGGACCATGCTGTTCATCGCCGCAGACCGGCTGCCAGGTGGTGTGGCGGCAACCCTTGGCGCCGTCCAGGCGCTGATGGTGATCGTATTGGCACGCGCCTGGCTCGGCACGCCTATCATGAGCGGCGCTGTTGTGGCTGCTGTCGCTGGGGTGGTCGGGGTCGCACTCCTGCTTCTGGGGCCCGCCGCTGCGCTTGATCCGGCGGGCATTCTGGCCGGGGTGTTGGGAGCGGCATCAATGGCCGCCGGCACGGTGCTTAGTCGTAAGTGGGCTCCGCCGGTCTCCGCTCTGCGCTTCACGGCCTGGCAATTGACTGCCGGCGGCCTGGTGCTGCTGCCTGTTGCCATGCTTGTTGAGCCGGCACTGCCCTCATTGTCCGCCACCAACTGGTTGGCCCTTGCCTGGCTTGGTCTGATCGGGGCGGCCGCAACATATGGCCTATGGTTTCGCGGGCTGGCTCGACTGGAACCAGCCGCCGCCTCCATGCTGGGCATGGTCAGCCCGCTCGTTGCCGTTGCCCTGGGTTGGTTGTGGCTGCACCAGTCCCTGACGCCCTTGCAGATCCTTGGCGGCGGTATCGTTCTGGCTTCCGTCTGGGCCGGGCAGATCGCCAATCACCAGGTGCAACGTCGGGCTAGGAACTCGGGGACCGTCCGCCGCCGAAAGCGCGCTGTAACAGTTGACCTCTGTGCTCTTTCGGAACACCGGTTGAATGATCTTGGGCTGTCGCGCTCAGATCTGGTTGGTCAGGCGCCGACCATGGGACATCAGGCCGGTCGCAATTGATTTTCGCCTCGCAACACCTTGACAATGCCGGCTGTGAATAAGTCGCCAGGAGAACAAAATGGAAGTAGTAACTCCCGCTCGGTTTGGGATTATCCTCAAGACAGAAAAGTTCGCCGAGTGCATGGAATTCTACCGGGACGTGCTCTCGTTGAAATTGTGGTACCAGAAGCCAGATCTGTTCTGCTTTCATTTCGGCGCTGACAGCTACCTGATGGTAGAGCGAGGTGGGGTGGGATCGAGTCAGCGCAAGGCCGCCGAGACCAATCCCGTCGTCTTGCGGTTTGATGTGCCTGATGTTGATCGTTCAGCTGATCGAATTGCGGGGCTTGGGGTCGGTGTCGAGGTCCTGCGGTTCGAGTGGGGTACGATAGCTATCTTCGCGGACCCGGACGGAAACCCTTGCGAGTTCAAAAACGCTGATGATGTGTACTTCGATCTGCCATAGCGTGTCGCATGGCTCGCCGGCTGAACCCACATGGTGGACATACTGCCATGTGCCCCAAATCGGTCGATGAGGGGGCCTAGCAGCACCCCGATAGCTGACGCTCCGGTCCGTCGCAACGAAATGTGCAAATCCCAGGCAATCGAAGGTCTCTCACTTCAATAAGGCGGTCGTTGGGAGCCCGCTATGGAGCAAGGGTGGCCGACTTCACCGACAGGCCGTTCAGCGCCATCTGTCGAAAGCCGGCTTCAATGACCTCGGGCGGTTCGCTGCCTCCTCGATCAAGCCACCAGGTCAGAACCGACATGTAGGCACCGACAACAAACTGCACGGATAGCTCGTCCTCGAGCGAGGCATTGGTCGATTTCGTTCCAGGCGCCAACTCAGAGCGCACAATGTCGCACAGGGCGTGGCGGATAAGGTCGAGCAGGATTGGCCCTGCCCTGCCGCGCATCAGCGCCCGATAGAGCACCCTTTGCTCGGCCAGGTGGGCCGTCATGAAGTGGCTGAAGCCCAGCATGCGGTCTGGTCCGGCGCCGTCAACTCCCGCCGCTGCATGCTCCTGCATCAACGCGGCGCGCAGGGTGCCAGCAGCGCTGCGCAGCAGATCATCCTTGTCGGTGAAATGGGCGTAGAACGTTGATCGGCCGACATTCGCGGCGGCGGCGATGTCGGCAACCGTGAGCTCGTCATAACCGCGCTCGACCGTCAATCGCATGAGCGTCTCATGCAAGGTCTGTCGGGTGCGCCGGACGCGCCGGTCGGTCAGCCCATCCGCCGCCAGGACCCGTGCGGACTTTTCCCGGTCAAAACCCGGCCAGTGTTCAGTATCGGACATGAGTAGCCGCTGCGTCGATTGCGTTTCAAGACAAGTGTCCAATATCACACGGATGTCTGATCGTCACGGAGTTCTACAGTGCCCTCTACCTCGCTTCTCGAACCGGCGGCGCGTCCGGTCGGCGCCACGCCCATTGTCAGCCTGCGGTCAATCGGCAAGACCTATGAGACGCCTGCAGGTCCCTTTGCCGCGTTGGCCGGGATCGATCTCGACCTTGAGGCCGGAGCCTTCCTAGCGGTGGTCGGCAAATCGGGCAGCGGCAAGACCACACTGGCCAATCTTCTGACCGGCATCGACAGTGCCACCAGTGGCGAAATCCGCTTTGGCAATGTGTTGCTCAACGGCAAGTCGGAGGAGGAACTGACAGCCTGGCGCGGCCGCAATGTCGGCGTGGTGTTCCAGTTTTTCCAGTTGTTGCCGACGATGACGGTCATCGAAAATGTCATGCTGCCGATGGACTTCTGCAACGTCGGCCGTCCCCAGGACCGGCGTCCGCGAGCGCTGTCCCTGCTCGAAAAGCTTGGCATTGCCGAGCAGGCCGACAAGCTGCCCGCCGACCTCTCGGGCGGGCAACAGCAGCGCGCTGCCATTGCTCGCGCGCTGGCAAATGACCCACCCTTGTTGGTAGCCGACGAGCCGACGGGGAATCTGGATTCCCGCACCACAACCGAAGTCATGGACCTGTTTCGTGGCCTGACCGAGGAGGGTCGGACCGTTGTCATGGTCACCCACGAACGCGACCTGGCGTCCTATTTCACCGACACGATCGAACTGGCCGATGGCCGGATGGTCGCGCATACCGGCCAGGGAGCGCGGACATGACCCTGGCTCCTCGCTGGCGCAAGCTGATCGGCGATTTTGGCGCGACCCGTGGTCGTATCGCGCTCATGCTTGCCGCGCTCACCATCGGCATGTTTGCCCTGACCACCATCTCGGGCGCCTATGCCATCCTCAGCCGCGAGATTGCGCGGAACTATCTGGATACAAATCCAGCCTCGGCCCTGATCGATGTCGGAGAGGTGACGCCGGAAATCCTGGCCACCATAGGCGCGGATCCGGGCATCGCAGCGGCGGAGCCAGCGTCCATTGTCATCGCGCGCGCAAGGGTCGGCGAGGAAGCCTGGCACCGCACCTTGCTGTTCATTGTCCCCGATTTTTCCAGCTCCAGCATTGGCCTTACCTTTCCGGAAGACGGGGGCTTTCCCCCCGCCGACGGCGCAGTCCTCGTGGAACGGGAAGCCATGGGTTTTCTCGGTGCGATCCTTGGCGAGGAAATCTCCATCCAGACCAGCGGCGGCACCACGCTTGACCTGCCCGTTGCCGGCACGGTCCACGACCCCAGCCTGGCACCGGCCTGGCAGGAACAAACCGCCTACATCTATCTGTCGTCGCGAACGGCGGCGCAGCTCGGCCTGCCGCTTGCGCCCGAACTGGTCAAGGTGATCGTTCGAGACGCCGCCCTTGGGCAGGATCATATCGATGGCGTCGTTAGTGGCGTCGCCAGCCGCCTCCGCGATCTCGGCGCCACCGTGCACCAGGTCCAGATTCCGCTGGTCAATCAGCACCCGCATCAGAGCCAGATGAATGGCGTCCTGGGCATGTTCATGCTCTTCGCCATCCTGACGCTCATTCTCAGCGCCGTCCTGACCGCGGCCATGGTATCGGCGCTGCTGGCACAGCAGGTGCGCCAGATCGCCATCATGAAGGCTATCGGCGGCACCAGCCGGCAGATCGGCGGGCTCTATTTGGTCGGCATTGCCATCGTGGCGGCACTGGCGGTGGCCATAGCCATTCCCTTTGGCATGTATGGGGCAGTCGGCTTTGCCGGCGTTATCTCGCAACTGCTCAATTTCGACATCGCCTCGCCACTGGTGCCGGCCTGGCTCGTCATCGCGCTGGTCGCCACCGGCCTGCTGCTGCCGCTGGTCTTCGTCGCGGTTCCCATCCGCAAGGCCACCCGCGCAACGGTGCGGGAGGCGCTGGCCGACCAGGGCATCGCCGCCAATACCCTGCGCAATGATCCGATCCAACGCCTGCTCGGCCGGTTTACCGGCATCGATCGCACGCTGCTGCTGGCATTGCGCAACGCCTTCCGCAAGCGTGGCAGACTGCTGCTCAATATCGGGCTGCTGGGCACGGCGGGCGCGATGTTCATCGCGGCGCTCAATGTCGAGGCGGCCTGGCAGGGGCAATTGGTGGCGGCCGCCAATAGCCGCGACTACGATATCGAGATCAGCCTGCTGCAGCCAGTATCGCCGACACGACTGTCCGAAGCGCTGGCCTCCGTGCCCAATATTGCTGACCTGCGTCCGACTGACTTAATCGCCGCAGCCGCCGGTCGCGAAGATGGGCTGATGCTGGTGCGCACCTATCCCGATGGCGGCCACGGCAGCCTGTCGCTGCGACCGCTCGGCAGCCTGCCGGCCGACCCGGTGTTCCTTGCCGGGAACGGCGCGGACGACTCAGCGGTCGTGCTGAACCAGCAGGCATGGAACCTGCTCGGCCGCCCGGCGCTCGATGCGCCGCTGCTATTGGCCGTCGAAGGACGGACCGTGGCGGCGCTGCCCGGCGGCATTGCGCGCCAGATCCTTACCCCCGCCACTGCCTACATTCCGCCGGACCTCTTCGCCGATCTGGCGGAACATGGCGATGGGGTCACCGCCATCCGGCTGGAGGTCATTGATGCCGATGCGGAGCGTGTCGCCGAAACGGCAACCCAGACATCTGCGGCCCTGACCCAGTCCGGCATTGCCATCGAACAATTGACCACCGAGGCCACGCTGGCGGCGGCGCAGTCGGGCCATGTCGCCATTCTCATCATCGCGCTCAAGGCGATGGCGCTGCTGATGGCGGCCGTCGGCAGTATCGGCCTGGCCGCTTCACAGGGGTCAAGCGTGGTCGAGCGCACCCGCGAGTTTGGCATCATGCGGACCATTGGCGCCGGTGGTGGCACGCTGATCCGCAACATCCTGGCCGAGGGCCTGATGATCGCCTTCCTGAGCCTGCCCCTCGCCCTGCTTGTCGGCATCCCGCTCGGCTACAGCATCGGGCAACTGGTCGGAACCCTGTCCTTTGGCCTGCCGCTGCCGCTGACCTTGTCCCTCGAGGCGATCGCCATCTGGGCCCTGATCCTGGCTGTCGGTTCGGTCCTCGCCAGCCTGACGCCCGCCCGGCAGGCGGCGCGCCTCACCATCCGTCAAACCCTCGCCTACAACTAGGAACCCGAAATGACCCGTCGCACTATTCTCATCGCCGTCGTAGCACTGATCTCCATCGGTATTGTCGGCTATGCAGCCCACAGTTTCGATCTCGTCGGGGCAGCCAGATCCATGCATGGCGGATAGCCAAATGCGCCGCATAATCCCGGAGGCGACGGTGTCGTCTCCGGGGTTATTTCAGCATTGGGTGCCTCACCGAAGCAGCGGGATTACCACCAATAAGAGCAACATTGCGCCCCCAAGGCCGAGTACAGCCCGGCCTGCAAACTCCAAACGTCCAACAGCATCGCTGATCCTGGCGGCGCCAAGCTGTGCGGCCAACCCAACCAGCGACAGCACGCTCCCTACGCCCACCAGCATTGCCAGGGCAAATATCAGGCCGGCCTCCGGTGATCCCATCGACGTCGCCATCACCACAGTGAACAGCGTCAGTGGACAGGGCACCAAACCCGCGGCCACGGCAAAAAGGCCGGGATGCTCATGTGATCGCGCGGGCCAGATGGCGCGCCAGATCATCCAGACCGCTATGGCAGCAAGCAAGACCTGGCTGGTTGTTTCAAGGAGGGGCGCCCGGCCCGCCTGGGTGATGGTGCGCGAGACAAGCCAGTTGGCCCCAAAGCCGATGGCTACGGCGCTGCCGATATGGGTGGCGCTGAGCAGCATCGAGGTCGCGAGGGCCTTGAGCAGACCGAGCCGCTCGCCCAGGACGTAGGTTGCAAGGACCAGCTTGTTGTGTCCCGGCGTCAGGGCATGGGCCATGCCGAACACAATTGCGAGTGGCATTGCTCCAAGAAGGGCAAGCCAGTCACCGCTCGCCGAGAAGTCGCTGATCTGATCGGCAACGGAATGCTGGATGTCGCCCTGCAGCGCCACCAGCCAGGCGAGGATATCCGTCATCGACCCGGCCAGTTGGCATGATCGGAGTCGATGACATAGGGGTGGACATGACGATGGCCATGTCCGGCCAGGTGCGCGTGACCTGCGGGCAGGTCATCATGGCTGTGCTCGATCTCTATCAAGTCATCCTGCGGCCAAAGCTGCGTTGCGGCGAAAACACCGCATGCGGCAATCGCGGCCATGGCGATGAACGTTACTGGCATTCCTGCCGTCGCCCCAAGCCAGCCGGCCAGCGGATAGCTGAGGAGCCATGTGGCATGGGAGAGCGCGAACTGGGCGGCAAACAGGGCCGGGCGATCTTCGGGATGGGATGAGCGGCGGATCAGTCGTCCGGTCGGGGTCTGGGTGGCCGAATAGCCGATGCCGATGACGAACCACAGCGCCAGGAGCGTGCCGTAGCCGCCAACCAGACTGCCCATCAGCATCGTTGCGACAAGCAGGCCCGCTCCAACGAGCATGACGGGCCGGTCGGCGAACCGGTCCAGCAATCTGGGCAGGGCCAGCGCAGCCACCACTGAGCCACCACCAAAGGCCACCAGGGCAATGGCGGTGGCCTGCTGGTCGAGCCCGAAGGACGATTGCACCAGCACCACGGTATTGACGATGACCATGGCCCCGGCGGCCGAAACCGCAAAGGTCAGCGCCAGAAGGCCCCGCAGGCGCGGCGTCTTGAGGTAAATGCGAATGCCCCGGGTGGTGCGGTCATAAATGCCGCGCGGTGCAGCAGGTTTGGGGCTGGGCAGCACCACCGAAACGACGAGCAGGGCCGAGGCGAGGAAGCCGATGACCGTCCCGGCAAAGAGGCTGTTGAACGATATGACCGTCAGGAGTGCGGCGGCGAGCAAAGGGCTGGCCACGCTTTCGAGGTCATAGGCGAGGCGCGAAAGCGACAAGGCCCGCGTATAGTGCTTCTCGTCGGGCAGCACGTCGGGGATTGTGGCCTGGAAGGTCGGCGTGAAGGCCGCCGAGGCCGATTGCAGCACGAAGATCAGCACATAGACCTGCCAGATCTCGGTGACGAAGGGCAGCAGAACAGCGACTGCGGCGCGCACCAGATCGAGCCCCACCAGCATGGCGCGTCGCGGCAGGCGCTCGGCAAAGGCCGCTGCGATGGGCGCGACGCCCACATAGGCGATCATCTTGATGGCGAGAGCCGTTCCGAGCACGGCGCCCGCATTGGCGCCAGCGAGATCAAAGGCCAGGAGGCCAAGGGCCACCGTGGCCAGCCCGGTACCGATCAGGGCGATGACCTGAGCCAGAAACAGGTGGCGATAGGTACGATTGGCGAGCACGGCCAGCATCGGAACAGCCTTCAGAGGTAGCGGGTGATTTCACGGAAGCCGTCAATGGCGGCACGGTCGACGGAACCGTCACGCGTCACCGCGTCGTCCAGGCAATGGTCGAGATGGTCGTGGATCAGTGTCTTCTTGGCCTGCTGGATGGCCTTTTCGACCGCATGCAATTGCTGGGCGATATCGACACAGGGTCGGCCGGCCTCGATCATCTCGATTACCGATCTCAGGTGGCCATCGGCCCGCTTGAGGCGCTTGACGATATCGGGGTGGGACGCGTGGAGATGTTCGGTCATGCGTCAAGAACTATCCCCCCAGGGGGGATAATTCAACGTTGCGCGCGCGGGGGGAACGCAATTACGAATCCAGGTTGACCTTGTCACCGTGGGAAGGTGCAAGCTGGCCCGTCTCTGGAGGTCCACCATGTCAAACGATCACGCCCACCACCACGCCCATGCGCATGGTCACGCGTCGCATCAGCATGAAGCCAAGTCGCCGCCCACCTTGGTCAAGGACCCCGTGTGCGGCATGGACGTGGACCCATTGACGGCCAGGTTTCAGGCTACTTTCGAGGGTCGAACCTTCTATTTCTGCTCGCAGAACTGCCATGACAAGTTCACGGCAAATCCGGAACAATATGCTGCAGCGGTCCCGGCGCCGACCAAACCCGCGCCCGCCGGGACCATCTGGACCTGCCCCATGCACCCGGAAATCCGGCGGTCGGAGCCTGGCTCCTGCCCCATTTGCGGCATGGCGCTGGAACCGGAAATGCCTACTGCCGATGATGCTCCAAGCGCTGAGCTGCGCGATATGACGCTGCGTTTCTGGGTCGGCACGGCGCTGGCCGCACCGGTCTTCGTCCTGGAGATGACCGCGCATCTGGTCGATCTGCACGGTGTCCTGTCCGGCCAGGCACTGAACTGGATCCAGCTCGTTCTGGCCACGCCCGTCGTTCTCTGGGCCGGATGGCCATTCTTCGAACGCGGCGTAGCGTCGGTGGCCAATCGGAGCCTCAACATGTTCACGCTGATTGCCATGGGGATCGGCGTGGCCTGGCTCTATTCGATGCTGGCGACTTTGGTGCCACACATCTTCCCCTCATCCATGCGCGGAATGGATGGAGCCGTGCCGGTCTATTTCGAAGCCGCTGCGGTCATCACCGCCTTGGCGCTTCTTGGGCAGGTTCTTGAACTCCGGGCCCGTGAACAGACCTCGGGTGCGATGAAAGCCTTGCTCGGTCTCGCGCCCAAGACGGCCAGGCGCATCCGGCCCGATGGATCCGACGAGGAAGTGGAGGTTGACGCGGTGATGGTGGGCGATCGTCTGCGTGTCCGGCCCGGTGAAAAGGTGCCAGTCGACGGCACCGTTCTGGAAGGGCGCAGCGCCGTCGATGAGTCCATGGTCACTGGAGAATCCATGCCGGTCACCAAGACCGAAGGCGCGCGGCTGATCGGCGGAACGATCAACCGCTCGGGAGGCATCGTGATGCAGGCCACCGAGATCGGGCGCGACACCATGCTGTCGCGCATCGTTCACCTCGTGGCAGCAGCGCAACGATCGCGGGCGCCCATCCAGCGGCTTGCCGATCAGGTCTCGGGCTGGTTCGTGCCGCTGGTGATCGCCATCGCAGTACTCGCCTTCGTGGCCTGGATGGTCTGGGGCCCCGAGCCCCGCCTGGCCCACTCTTTGGTGGCCGCGGTCTCCGTACTGATCATCGCCTGTCCATGCGCCCTGGGCCTGGCCACTCCTATGTCCATCATGGTGGGTGTCGGCAAGGGCGCCCAGCTGGGTCTCCTGATCAAGAATGCCGAGGCGCTGGAGCGACTGGAAAAGGTTGACACGATCGTGGTCGACAAGACAGGAACGCTGACAGAGGGGCGGCCGAGCCTTACCCGGATATTGCCAGCCGACGGCTTCGAAGAGGCTCAGCTCCTGGCGCTGGCGGCCAGCCTCGAACGGGCCAGCGAGCATCCCCTTGGCGTGGCCATCGTGGCCGCAGCGGAGGATCGCAAACTCAAGTTGTCTGCGCCCAGCGACGTGGACTCTCCTGTAGGCAAGGGTCTGACCGGCATGGTCGATGGCAAGCGGGTGCTCATCGGCAGTGCCAAATATCTTGAGGCTGAGGGCGTGGAGCTGGGCTTGTGGCGATCCCGCGCCGACGACGTGCGTGCCGAGGGCGCGACAGTCGTCCTTGTCGCCGTTGATGGCAAAGTCGCAGGCGCCCTAGGGATAGCCGATCCGATCCGGGCCACAACCGCCGAGGCCTTGGCGGATCTGAGGAGCCAGGGGATCGGCGTGGTCATGATGACAGGCGACAATGCCGTTACCGCCAAGGCCGTTGGCCAAAAGCTGGGGATCGACAATGTCGAGGCCGATGTTCTGCCTGAGCGAAAGAGTGCAGTGGTTGAACATCTTCGCGCGCAGGGCAAGGTCGTCGCGATGGCGGGCGACGGCGTCAATGACGCACCTGCGCTGGCCGCGGCCGATGTCGGTATTGCCATGGGCACAGGCACCGATGTGGCCATGGAAAGCGCCGGTGTGACCTTGCTCAATGGCGACCTGATCGGCATCGCCAGGGCACGACGCCTGTCGCACGCCACCATGCAGAACATCCGCCAGAACCTGTTCCTGGCCTTCGTCTATAACGCGGCCGGGGTCCCCGTCGCCGCGGGCGTGCTTTATCCGTTCTTCGGGTTGACCTTGTCTCCGGCCATCGCGGCGGCGGCCATGGCCCTGTCCTCGGTCAGTGTGATCGGCAACTCGCTTCGCCTGCGTTCCGCCCGGATCAAGTAGCGGCGGCGCAATGTAACCTGTCGCTAAGGTGGTCGTGGTAGCCCACTCGGGGAGGGCCACCATGCTCAATGCGCTCAAGACCGGTCTCAGCGAGTTCCTGCACCTGAGCAAGGACGCGCTCCATATTCATCTGGGGCTGGCGATCTATCTGGTCGTCTTGCTGACTTTGGCGCGGGGGCGCCGGCTGTGGCTCCCCTGGGCTACCGTGCTTGCGTTTGAGCTTGTCAACGAAGCCATCGACATCTTCCATCATGGGCCGTCCACGTCTGAACTGGGTGGTTCGGTAAAAGACATCGTCAACACCATGCTCTGGCCGACTGTGCTTCTGGTCGGGACCCATATGCTGCTCCGCCGCGCTCATCGGATTGATGGCGCGAGCGGAGCAGTTGCCTCAGAGGATTGACGTCAGCCGTAAACCACCTCGGTCATCATGCCCGTGGCCATGTGATAGAGGTTGTGGCAGTGGAACAGCCAGCGCCCGGGATTGTCGGCGTCGAAGCTGATGCCCACTGTCGCCATCGGCGGCACCAGGACTGTGTCGCGGACGGCGCCGTTCAAGGCCCGGCCGTTGAGGGACGTGACCTGGAAATGATGTCCATGCAGATGCATGGGGTGGGCCATCATCGAATGGTTCATGATCTCCATCGTCACCCTTTCGCCCTCAGTCACCGTCAGCGGGCGACGATTGGGCCAAGGGGCATTGTCCAGGTTCCAGGCATAGGGTGCCATTGACCCCATGATCATGGTCTGGATCGTGCGGTCGGCTGCCCTTGTCGCAAGTGGATGGCGCGAGACCAGCTTTTCTTCCAGGGACAGATCGACCGGGACTTCGACCTGCTCCGCCATCCGCGGAATTTGCGGGACCTCAGCACCATTGACCGCGATGATGACACCCGTGCGATCCGCAAGACCCTCGACCTGGGCCAGAACCGGAACCACGGACTTGCCCTTCATGTCGATCATCAAGTCGAGTCTTTGGGCAGGCGTCATCGGGAAACGGTTGCCAGTGATCGGTTCGACTTCATTTCCGTCTACGGCCAGCACGGTCGCTTCGGCTTCGCCCAGATTGATCCAGAAGGCGCTCGACGTTGCTCCATTGATCAGGCGCAGCCTGACCCTGCCATCGGGCTCTGTCCAGATGATCTGCGGATCATCAAGTGTGCGATCATTGGCCAGAAATGCGTCATAGGCGACGTCGTTAAGGTCCATGGACATCATCCCATGGTCCATGCCGCCCATCATCATGCCTTCACCCATGGGCATGCCACCGCCTGAGGACATCTCCCCACCGGTCATGTTGTGCATGTCGTGGCCCCCGGCCTGTCCGCCTGTCAATTCGGCCAGAATTTCATCGGGGCTACGGAACGAAAAATCGTGCAGGAGGACAGTTTCATCCTGCAGGTCCGCCGCCTCATCCTCGGCGGTATAGACGACGAGCGGCGCGGCGAGCAGAGACTGCTCCTGCAGCCCGTGATGGGAGTGCATCCAATGCGTCCCGCTGCGCGCCGGAAAGTCGAAGGACCGTATTTCGCCGGCTGCCAATGGCGAGACATAGCCCGTGTCGGAGACCCCGTCCTGTGCAGGATCGGGAACTTGCCCATGCCAGTGGATGATGGTTTCGGTGCCGATCTGGTTCTCCAGGTCGACCAGAAAGCGCTCGCCGGCAGGCAGGAAGAGACCTTGCCTTCCATCCTGGGCGCGGATGCCGAAAACATTGGCCGGTTTGCCCAGAACGTCGATGACACGACGCTCGGTAACCAGTGTGCGGGCAGATGGCTGTTGCGCCTGTGCGAAACGCGGCAAGGCAACGCTGCCGGCAAGGGAAAGTGAGGCGCCCAGAAAGGCGCGACGGGAGAGCTGCGTGCTCATGGTAATGCTCCAATATCTGAAAGGGACAAGCTCAAGGGCCGTTAGAGGACTTCAGACATGGATTGGGGGCCGGAAGAGTCGCGGACGCCAGGACGGGGGCCAATGGCTCAGCCTGAGCGCCGGGACAAGATGAGGTGAAGCATTGCCCGAGGTGACGAGGGTAGTCAGGGGCAAGCCGGTACAGGAGGGGCAGAAATTTTGAGAACAGTGGTCGATAGTCGGGACGTTTCCGTGGCCGGATTGCCTGGAGCCGTGACCGTGATGGTCACACGGATCGGCCGCAACCGTGTCAGTGTAGTGACCGGATGAGTGCGCTGTCGGCGCAAGGACCATCGAGGCGTTGAGCGTCAGCGCCATCAGCAAGGTCAGCAGTGTGCGAGCGACTAGTTTCATGTTTGCTGTGGCCCGGCGCCCGTTTTTGGTGTGGCCTTGCCACACGGAAGGGTCAAGCGGCTACACGCGCTCGCGACCAATGAACCGCATGAAGACAAAGTCGCTGGAACCGTCGAATGCCACCACATCGTACTTTTCGGGCTTGCTGCCTGCGGGGCCTTCCATCCCGGGTGAACCGATAGGCATTCCCGGAACAGCCAGTCCTGTGACCGGCGGTCGTCGATCAAGCAACGTGAAGATGGCCTCGGCGGGCACGTGACCTTCGATCACATATCCCTCGATAGTCGCCGTGTGGCAGGAACGAAGCTCGGCCGGGACCCCGAAATTGTCCTTAACGGCTTCCATCTCTTCGATCTCTTCGACGTCAACCGCATATCCTGCTTGCTCCAGGTGGCGCGCCCAACCGGTGCAACAACCACACCAGGGATCTTTCTTGATCGAGATTATCGGGCTTGCGTCCTGCGCCAGCGCCGGCCGCATCAAGCTCGCGCCAGCGAGGCTAAGGGCGCCGATGGCAAAAGTACGTCGGGTGATCAGCATGGGGAGCCTTTCCATCCAAGGAAACCGGTCAATTGATGCGCTGTCATTCTGTCCGCGTGATGGCAAGCCGGACAAAGCGACCATAGGACCGCTTTGCCCGGCTGGCATTGATCTGGCGCAATCAGGCAGCCAGCGTGCCGGAATAGCCCGCCAGCTTGATGGCGTCAGCAATGTCCTGCGCGGAGCGGGCCGTTTCCACCTGAACCTTGCGAGCAGCGACGTCGATCTTGATCTCGCAAGCCGGATCGGTGCTTTTGACGGCCTTTTCGATTGTCGAGGCGCAGTGGCCGCAGGTCATATCCGAGACAGTGAAGTTATACATGTCGTGTCCTTTTTGGTTGAGACACGATGGAAAATGGTTCTTCCCACGGTGGGAGGGTCAAGGCCCAATTTGCAGATTTTTCACCTCACCATTTTCTCGCAAGAAAGTGCTTGACCTTACCAACGTTGGAAGCCCCAGATGGAATGGCAGTCGAAATGAAAGGACTGCAAAATGTCTACGGACACCATCACTTCCGGATCCAGTTTCGAGTTCCCCATTGAAGGCATGACCTGTGCCTCCTGCGTGCTGCGGGTGGAAAAGGCGATTGCTGCTGTTCCTGGTACGATCAAGGCCATTGTCAACCTGGCGACCGAGCGGGCGAGTGTCGAAACAGATGGATCGGTGCAACCGAGCGCCATCATCGCCGCCATCAACTCGGCCGGTTATGAAACCAGCGTCGAAAACTTCGAACTCGAAATTGAGGGCATGACCTGTGCTTCGTGCGTCGGACGCATCGAACGGGCTCTGTCCGCCGTACCTGGCGTCATCAGTGCCAGTGTCAATCTCGCCACCGAAAAGGCGACCATCCGTGCAACGGGTGGTCTGGTCACGCGCGCTGTGCTGGAAGCCACGGTCAAGGAGGCTGGCTATGACGTCCGTCAGGTCGCGTCCGAAGCCGGTGCCGAGCCGGTCCCCGCCGCCGACCGCAAGGCGGCAGAGGCCCGCAAGCTCAGCTGGGCCTTCGGCCTCTCGGCCGTGTTGACTGCCCCGCTCTTCGTCATGGAAATGGGCTCGCACTTCATTCCGGCGGTGCACATGTTCATCATGAACACCATCGGCATGCAGACCAATCACTATCTGCAGTTCATCCTGGCCACCGTCGTCCTGTTTGGGCCTGGCCTTCGTTTTTTCCAGAAGGGTATTCCGGCCTTGCTGCGCGGCGCCCCGGACATGAACTCGCTCGTCGTCCTGGGCACGTCGGCCGCCTGGGGCTTCTCCGTCGTCTCCACCTTCTTTGGCGGCCTGCTCCCTGCCGGCACCGCCAATGTCTACTATGAAGCGGCAGCGGTCATCGTGACGCTGATCCTTCTCGGGCGTCTCCTTGAAGCTCGCGCCAAGGGCCGCACCAGCCAGGCCATCCAGCGCCTCGTCGGCTTGCAGGCCAAGACCGCGCGCGTTGTGCGCGACGGGGCCGTGATTGAACTGCCGCTCGAGGCCGTCCGTGCCGGCGACCGCATCCAGATTCGCCCCGGCGACAAGGTTCCTGTCGATGGTATCGTGCGGTCTGGTGAGTCCTATGTTGACGAAGCCATGATCACCGGCGAGCCTATTCCAGTCCGCAAGGGCGAGGGTGACGAAGTCGTTGGCGGCACGATCAACAAGACCGGCTCCTTCGAATTCGAAGCCACCAAGGTCGGCGCGGACACGCTGCTGGCCCAGATCATCCGCATGGTCGAGGCCGCCCAGGGCTCCAAGCTGCCCATCCAGGCGCTGGTCGATCGCGTCACCGGGGTCTTTGTCCCGGTCGTCATTGCCATCGCTCTGGCCACCTTTGCGGTCTGGTTTGTCTTTGGCCCGTCGCCGCAGCTCACCTTCGCTCTGGTCAATGCCGTTGCCGTGCTGATCATCGCCTGCCCTTGTGCGATGGGCCTGGCAACCCCGACTTCCATCATGGTCGGAACCGGCCGCGCCGCCGAACTGGGTATCCTGTTCCGCAAGGGCGAAGCCCTGCAGACCCTGCGTGATGTCAATGTTGTTGCCCTCGACAAGACCGGCACTCTCACCAAGGGCCGTCCGGAGCTGACCGACCTGATCGTGGCCGAGGGCTTTGATCGCACCGACGTTCTTCGTCAGGTGGCAAGCCTTGAAACTCTTTCGGAGCACCCGATTGCCGAAGCGATTGTTGCCGCGGCTGAAAGGGGCGGGTTGGTACTCACGGCGCCCCGGGGCTTTGAGGCCACCCCGGGCTATGGGATTTCCGGCATTGTTGAAGGCCGCAAGGTTCTTGTCGGTGCGGATCGCGCCCTGGCCAAGGCAGGCATCGCGGTCGATCACTTCGCCGGCAATGCTCGCCAGCTGGGTGATGAAGGCAAGAGCCCGCTCTACGCCGCCATCGACGGAACGCTTGCTGCGATCATTGCCGTAGCCGACCCGATCAAGCCAACCAGCCGCAGCGCCATTGCTGCTCTCCATGAGCAGGGTCTGAAGGTAGCGATGATCACCGGCGACAACGCCCGCACCGCGCAGGCAATTGCCCGCCAGCTGGGGATCGACGAAGTTGTTGCCGAGGTGCTGCCCGAGGGCAAGGTCGATGCCATCAAGCGTTTGCGTGCGGATGGTCGCAAGCTGGCCTTCGTGGGTGATGGCATCAACGATGCCCCGGCACTGGCTGAGGCCGATGTCGGTCTAGCTGTTGGTACCGGCACCGACATCGCCATCGAAAGCGCGGATGTGGTCCTGATGTCGGGTGACTTGCGTGGCGTTTCGACAGCCCTCGCGATCAGCCGGGCCACCATCCGCAACATCAAGCAGAACCTGTTCTGGGCCTTCGCCTATAATGCTACACTGGTGCCGGTTGCAGCCGGAGCTGCCTTCCCGTTCACCGGAACGCTGCTCTCTCCTGCGCTTGCCGCCGGTGCCATGGCCCTGTCGAGCGTCTTCGTGCTCGCCAATGCCCTCCGCCTGCGCTCCTTTGGAGCGCCGGCCGGCTCTGAAGCAGGTACCGTCGGTGCGCCACTTGAGCTGGAGTATGCAAAATGAACATCGGACACGCAGCTAAGGCTACGGGTATCTCGACCAAGATGATCCGCTACTATGAGACCATCGGTCTGATCACTCCTGCACACCGGTCAGATGCCGGGTATCGCGTCTATACCGATCACGACATCCATGCGCTTCGCTTCATCAATCGCGCCCGGGACCTCGGTTTCTCGGTCGAACAGATGCGAGACCTCCTGGCGCTGTGGCGGGACCGCAGCCGCGCCAGCGCCGATGTGAAGTCGATCGCGCTTGAGCACGTCGCCAAGCTGAAAGAAAAGGCGCTGGCTCTTGAGGCAATGAGTCGAACACTTGAGCATCTGGCAGAGAATTGTCACGGCGATGACAGGCCGGATTGCCCAATAATAGAAGAGTTCGCGGTGTCACTCGCACCAACGATCTTGTTGAGAAGAAGACCACGATTTGGTCTTGCGGGTGAAATCGACCCGCATACCCACTGATCATTTAAGGCGGTGAATTTTCACCGCCTTTTTTGTTTGAAATATTTCTCCTCACTCCTCTTGACTCTACCAGCGTTGGAAGCCGGACACCGGGGTTAATCGCAATCGGCGAGAAACCTTTTTCTGGGGAACTCCAATGCAAAAGTTCACACCGGATCCGAAGAGATGGGCCGCTCTGGCATTGCTGTGTGCCGCCCAATTCATCGTCATCCTCGATACCTCCATCATCGGCGTGGCACTGCCCGCCATCCAGGCCGATCTCGGCTTTTCCGCCAGCGGTCTGAGCTGGATTTTCAACGCCTATGTCATCGCCTTTGGCGGCCTGTTGCTGCTCGGCGGACGGTTGAGTGACCTGTTCGGCGCTCGCCGCATTTTCACGACCGGCTTTGTCATCCTGACCGCCGCCTCCCTGCTGGCCGGCCTCGCCACAAGCCAGGAAATCCTGCTTGCCGGTCGCGCGCTTCAGGGCATCGGTGCGGCATTGATTGCACCCTCAGCCCTTACCATTGTCATGCGCCTCTTTGGACACAATGGTGCTGAGCTGGGCAAGGCCTTTGGCTTCTGGGGTGCTGCTGCAGCGGCCGGCGGTTCGGCCGGTGTCTTCCTCGGCGGCGTGATCACCGAGTGGATGGCCTGGCAGTGGACCTTCCTCATCAACGTGCCGTTTGGCCTGATCGTGCTGGCCGCCATCCCGGCTGTTCTGCGCAAGTCCGAACGGGCACGCGGCAAGGTCGACTGGTTCGGCGCCATCACTGTCACCGGTGCGCTGGTCGCCCTTGTCTATGCGATTGTCACCATCGAGACCGCCGGCCTTGGTTCGCCGCTGATCCTGTCGCTGCTCGGTGTTTCCCTGGCGCTCTTCGTGATCTTCCTGATCGCCCAACGCGTCCGCCGCGAACCGCTGTTGCCCTTGGGCATCTTCAAGGCGCCCAACCTGGCCGCCGGCAATCTGGTCATGGCCCTTCTGGGCGCGGCCTGGATTCCTCTGTGGTTCTTCCTCAACCTCTATCTGCAGCAGATTCTTGGTCTGTCGGCCCTCGCCAGCGGTCTTGCGCTCCTGCCGATGACCATTCTGATCATGATCGTCATGGTGGGCTTCTCCGGAAAGCTGATTGGCCGGTTCGGTCCCAAGACCAATCTCATCCTCGGCCTGTTGCTGATGGGGGCATCCCTCATCCTCTTCGCCAACCTGCCGCTGGATGGATCCTTCGTGATCAACGTTCTGCCCGCCTCACTACTGGCGGCGTTGGGCATGGCCCTGGCCTATATCCCGGCAACCATGTCGGGAATGGCAGGCGCCAAGCCCGAAGAAACGGGCCTGGCTTCCGGCCTCATCAACACCACCTACCAGATTGGCTCGGCCATTGGTCTTGCCGTCATGGTGGTGATCTCCACTGCCGGCTTCGGCCATGGCAGCGCCGGCCCGGCAGAAATGCTCCAGGGCTTCCAGGCGGCGTTCCAGGGCGCAGGTGTCGTCGCAGCCGTCGCTGCTCTGGCAACACTCGTTCTCATTCGCGGCGGCGCCGCCCAGCGGGAGGTGCCGGTGGGCTAAACCCCAAGCGGGGGGGGGGGGGGGGG
>NZ_JBTLRJ010000005.1:77515-234843 GCF_054482695.1 Devosia sp. CAU 1758
CAACTCCCCCCCCCCCCCCCCCCCCCCCCCCCCCCCCCCCCCCGCTTCGGCAGATCAGCATGTTCGAAGATTTTTCCCTCTACCTCGACCCACCACAGGCCACCGGGCGTCGGATCGGCATCCTCGCGTGGTTTCGACGCAAGGCAAAACGGCCGCCTCTCAATCCGCACCTGCTCAAGGACATCGGGCATGGCGACTTCGGTCAATCCATCTGAAAGGAATACACAAAATGACTCGCGTACTCGTTCTCTACTACTCAGCCTGGGGCCACATAGAATCCATGGCGCATGCCGTCGCTGAAGGCGCCAGCCAAGCTGGAGCATCCGTCTCCATCCGCCGAGTGCCGGACCTTGTGCCTTTGTCGGTGGCCGAAAGGGACGGCCACCTGATCGACCAGTCGGCACCGCTCGCTCACATCGATGAACTCGCAGATTTCGACGCCATTATCATCGGCACGCCGACCCGTTTCGGCTCCATGGCCGCCCCAATGCCTGCATTCCTGGAACGGGCCGGAGGTCTCTGGTCTCGCAATGCCCTGGTCGGTAAAGTGGGCGCGATCTTCACCACGTCGGGGACCCAGCATGGCGGTCAGGAGACGACAATCCTTTCTGCCATGCCAACTCTGTTCCACCTCGGCATGATCGTCGTCGGTCTACCCTATACCTTCGCGGGGCAGTCCGGCCTGGATGAGATCAAGGGCGGCAGTCCCTATGGTGCTAGAGCGATCGTCGGCAGTGACGGCGAGCGGATGCCAACTGCGACCGAACTCGAGGGCGCACGCTTTCAGGGCCATCACGTGGCCACGGTCGCCTCCCGCCTCGCTCACAAGCTCGCCGCTTGAACCTCGCCGCTTGAACCTCGTGGCGGAGATCAGCATCTCCGCCACTCTCAATTAATGCCCGCTGGTGTTGACTCGGCCAGCGTTGGAAGGCCGATGACAGACAGCACCAACCCGATAGGTGCAACATGCAGACGTCATCTTTTCCAACCATTGAACTTTATACGACTCCCACGTGCCCGGACTGTCGCCAGCTCAAGCTCTGGTTCGATCAGCTTGGCATCACCTATCAAGAGCGCGATCTCTCCCTCCCGGAAGTCGCGGATGAGGCCAAGGCACGATCCGGCGTCCGGGTCGCACCCATCACGGTCATCGGGACCAAGATCTACTACGGCACCCACGATGCCCAGTGCCACAAGTTGCGCGAGGACTGGCCGGAGCTGTTTGGAGCCGGACGATGACCACCCTTCGTCTCCCCCAGACCCAATCGCGCATCGCCGTAGCCGAGGGGCAGACTGTGCTCGACGCCGCGCTCCACGCTGGTGTCCCGTTTCCCCATAGTTGCCGGTCCGGCCGATGCGGGGCTTGCAAATCTCGCCTCCTTTCGGGCGAAGTCACGATGCTGCAGCACTCTCCCTTCGCGCTCGATGCTTCGGACAGGGCAGCCGGAAATATCCTGGCATGTCGTGCCGTTCCACTAACGGACGTTGCCGTCGCCTGGGCTAATGATCAAGTCGTGGCGGGTGCTCGGGCCCGGATCGTTGCCTTGTACTCTATGGCGCCCGAAATCTATCGGCTGGTGCTCCGGCCCGATGAGCCGATTGCCTTTTCACCCGGACAGTTCTTCGAAATCGAACTGGCGCCCGGCATCACCCGCAGCTACTCGGTAGCCAGCGAACAGGGCGCGCTTGAGCTTGAGTTTCATATCCGCGCAATCGCCGGTGGCCGCGCCTCGGGCCTCCTTGCCGAAGAACGCGAACTGGGCGACGCTGTTCGGGTGTCCGGACCGTTCGGCAGTGCCATCGGCGCCGACCAGGCGACAGGACCAATCCTTGCGATTGCCGCGTCCACCGGCCACGCTCCAGTCCAGTCGATTCTGAACTCAAACGACGGCCGACGGGTGCACCTGGTCTCCTTCGCGCGCCAGCGCGAAGGCTTCTATCTCAATGGCCTCTTTACGCGAGCGGCCGAGGCAGACACCCGTTTCACCTATCAGGCGATCATGACCGGCGCTGTTGCGCGGAACTCATCGGCATCGCCTTTGGCTGAGGCCATCAGACAGCTTGATTGCGACCTGCTGTCAGGGCAGGTCTACATCGCCGGGCCGCCGGGCTTTGTTGACGCGGCAGCGGAACTGGTGTCGGCTCGGCATTGCCTCACCGGCGTCATTCTGACCGACAGGTTCGAGTTGAGCGCCGCCGCGGCCGCCAGATAATCGGACCGATCGGCGGTGACCCACCGCTGATCCATTCCGTCTATTGGCAGCGCAGATAACCCAGATAGCCAGCCTGCAATTGGTCCCCTATTGCCAGCTCCATAATCACTTGGGGCACCTCCTGGTCCATTAACTCCGCTATCTCCTGGCCGTCCCGGCCTGCAAGGGTCAGGCTGAGGTCGCCTGCGGCAAACGCGCCCATGCTGTTCCCCTCGATCCGCACCACATCACCGGACAGCTTGACCACTGCGATGGTGCCGGTGCTGCCCGGGCCGATCGCCAGGGCAGGCTGACTGTCCTCGGTATAGAAGAATGTGCATATGGCCCCTTCAGGCAAGGCAGTGGAAACATCCTCCGAAGCGAGGAATTGCGGATCGAGGGCAGGCACATCGGCGCTGGCTAGGGCGGCTTCGACGCTGTCGACCAGCGGCGCAGGATCTTTCGGATCGGCCGGCTGTTTGCCGTCTTCGGCAATAGAGGCCAGCAGATACTTCATTTCCGAAATTTCCTTGTCTTGGGCATAGATGATCTCGTCGGCAAGCTTGCGCACCCTGCCGTCTTCGATACCCGCCCGCGACGAAGTCATGATGGCGATGGAATGGTGAGGAATCATCGCACTCATGTAGTCGCTGTCGTCGACGGTCACTTGGCTACGCACCAGCCATAACGACAGTCCAAAAACCACAGCGGCACCCGCGAAGATGGCGATGTTGAGCACCTTGTTCTTGTACATGGAGAGCATGAAGGCCAGCATGATCACGGCCATGGCTCCGCCCATCACCAGTGCCATCCAGGCCCGCGTCTCCGACCAGAAGACATGGCTGAAGAGATAGGTATTGAGATACATCAGACCGAACATCACCACGGTCGACGTGGCGATCATCAGGAAAAAGCGGCCATATTTCATCGGGTCCTCCACCGTTGTCTGATGGGGAAATGACCTTTCCACGTGGGAAGGTTGCACCATTGGCTGATTAGAACGACGTGACCGCCGTGAAATTCAAGAAAGGTGGAAGTTCTACTGCTGCTCCGCACTCTATCCATGACAGGGGACCAGTGTTCGTCGGGCGCCAACGGGGAGACACATCATGCCTCAAGAGCATACGACCCGCTCAGCGAAAACTCCCGATATCGTATGATCATGCCCTACCGCATTTTCCCCTATGGCTTGAAGTCAAAAGGTCTCTTTGAACGGGCGGGCCACACGGTGGAGGACCATCACCTCAAATCCAGGGAAGAAATTGACGCGTTCAAGCGCGAGCTCAGGTCGAAACCACACCGCAGACATTCATCAATGGTTCCAGAATTGGCGGCCATGATGAACTTCGGCGCTTTTCGGAAAGCCGGTCGCTGGCCCCGAAGCCACCAGCTACCGTCCGATCATCGTGTTGTTCGCACTCATGGCCCTCACCGCCATTGCAGCCAGCTATGCAGCGTATGGAACGCCTTGCGTGACGCGCACAGTGGAATGGTTCATCAGCTTCTCGATGGTGGCCCTTGCGCTGCTGAAGCTGCAGGATGTCGAACAATTCAGCACGATGTTTCTCAACTACGACCTTCTTGCGCGGCGATGGGTGCCCTACAGCTACATTTACCCGTATGCCGAGGCCATCGCGGGGCTCCTGATGATATCTGGGGCGTTCATGTGGCTCTCGGTTCCGATTGCGCTCTTTATCGGTACCGTGGGAGCGATGTCTGTATTCAAGGCAGTCTATATTGATCGGCGTGAGCTCAAATGCGCGTGCGTTGGGGGCTCAAGCAATGTGCCCCTAGGCTTTGCGTCGCTCACTGAAAACCTGATGATGTTTGCGATGGCCCTCTGGATGCTCGTTTCAAGAGTCATGCTTTCGGCGGCCTAACCAATGGTCCGCTATCTGGCCTCGGCTCTCCGGAACCCGACTGACCGCAAACGGCCCCAATTCGGTCATTGGCCAAGCGAGTTGGAATGTTAGGGTGGCGGCCCAAAGCTGCCGCTCATCGGTCCATAGGAAGAGAAATTTCCCAGCAATTGCAGTGCCCATCTATGTCGCAGCGGGTGCGCCAATTCTTCACATCATCTGAACGACTGCCGCCGCCCGCACGATGTAAGGCCGGCATGCGCCGGTGTGGTCGTTGGAGGCTGGCCTCGCTCCTTTGCTTGGATTTAAGTCTTGAATGCGCCGGCCATCTGGGGCATTCACGGGGCTGTCGTCGGACCCGCCTTGCGGGTGGCTTCTCCGGGCGCCTATCCCCCGGTCACCTACCAGATCGTTTGAACATCGATGCAACGGAACGCCTGAAGCGTTCGGCTGCCGGTCAGTTGTCCCGGATGCAGCCCCGATATGAGGGTGTTCCCAGGCAGGTGATCGCGTTTTGTAGGGCCCCCGAGGGGCGTTGCCGCCGCCGACCTGCTTCAGAACCGTCCTGTTCGACACCAGCCCTCAGACCCTTCTGACGGCGGCCCCCAAGATGGACCCCAGATGCAAGATTTCCTTCCCAGAATGCGCGCCGAATGGTTCGGCAATATCCGTGCGGACATCCTCGCCGGGCTCGTCGTGGCCCTGGCGCTGATCCCCGAGGCCATCGCCTTTTCCATCATTGCCGGCGTGGATCCCAAGGTGGGTCTTTACGCCTCCTTCTCGATTGCCGTGCTGATCGCTTTTGTCGGCGGTCGACCCGGCATGATCTCGGCCGCGACGGCTGCGACGGCCGTGCTCATGGTCACCCTGGTCAAGGATCATGGCCTGCAATATCTGCTCGCCGCGACGGTTCTCGCCGGGCTGTTGCAAATCGGGGCGGGGTTCCTGAGGCTCGGCTATGTCATGCGCTTCGTCTCGAAATCGGTGATGACCGGCTTCGTCAATGCGCTGGCGGTTCTCATCTTCATGGCGCAGCTCCCCGAACTCATCAATGTCACCTGGCTGACCTATGTGATGGTCGCGGGCGGGCTCGCCATCATCTATCTCTTCCCGCGCATCACCAAGGCCGTGCCCTCGCCGCTGGTCTGCATCGTGGTGCTGACGGCGCTCTCCCTGGCGCTCGGCCTTGATGTCCGCACCGTGGGCGACATGGGCGCACTGCCCGATACGCTACCGGTGTTCCTAATCCCGCAAATCCCACTGACCTTCGAGACGCTGATGATCATCCTGCCCTATTCGGCTGCGGTGGCCGTGGTCGGCCTGCTCGAATCGCTGATGACGGCGCAGATCGTGGACGAGCTGACCGACACTAAGAGCGACCGCAACCAGGAATGTATCGGCCAGGGCATTGCCAATACCGCCACCGGCTTTATCGGCGGCATGGCCGGCTGCGCCATGATCGGTCAGTCGGTCATCAATGTGAAATCGGGCGGGCGTGGCCGGCTCTCGACCTTCTGCGCCGGCACGTTCCTGTTGTTCATGATCCTGGTGCTGGGGGACCTGGTCAGCCAGATTCCCATGCCGGCCCTGGTCGCCATCATGATCATGGTTTCGATCGGCACCTTCTCCTGGAGCTCGATCAGGAACCTGGCCACCCATCCGCGCAGCTCCTCCATCGTCATGGTCGCGACAGTGGTGACGGTGATCTACACCCATAACCTGGCCATCGGAGTGCTGATCGGCGTGCTGTTGTCGGGCATCTTCTTTGCCTGGAAAATCTCGCAGATCTTCCGCGTCACCTCCGTGCTCTCCCAGGATGGCCGGGAGCGGACCTATAGGGTGGAGGGCCAGGTGTTCTTTGCCTCGGTTGAGGATTTCACCGCCGCCTTCGATTTCAAGGAGAGCCTCGAAAGAGTGACCATAGACGTCACCCACGCCCATATCTGGGACATATCGAGCGTCCAGGCGCTCGATATGATCGTGCTCAAATTCCGCCGCGAGGGCGCCGAAGTGAACCTGGTCGGGCTGAACGAAGCCAGCGAGACCATCGTCGACCAATTGGCCATTCATGATAAGCCCGGGGCGCTCGAACGCCTCATGGGACATTAGGAGGAGAACGACCAATGGCAAAGCTCATCGCCTTCATCGACGGCTCGACCTATGCCCAGAGCGTGCTCGATCACGCCGCCTGGGTGGCCACCACCATCGCTGCCAGTGTCGACGTCGTCCATGTCATCGGGCGGCGTGACCTCTCGAGCATGCCGGCGGACCTCTCTGGCAGCATCGAGCTGGGCGCCCGTACCAGCCTTCTCAACGAACTCGCCGAGCACGATGCCCAGCGCGCCAAGCTCGCCCAGCAACGTGGTCGCCTGATCGTCGATGCCGGCGTCACGCGGCTGCTCGATGCGGGTGTGACGAGCGCCATTGGTAGGCTGCGCAATGGCGACGTGGTCGAGGCGGTGCAGGAATTGGAGAACGAGGCCGACCTGATCCTGATCGGCAAGCGCGGCGAGGCGGCCGATTTTGCCAGGCTCCATCTCGGGTCCAATCTGGAACGTGTGGTGCGCACCAGCACCAGGCCGGTTCTGGTCGCCTCGCGGGCCTTCCAGCCGGTCAAGCGGTTCCTGGTCGCCTTCGATGGCGGCCCAAGTGTGATGAAGGCGATCAACCACATCGCCACCGGCAAGCTGTTCCCCGGCCTTGAGGGACATCTGGTGATGGCCGGCAAGGACAATGCGGACAATCGCGGCAAGCTCGAAGCCGCCACCAATGTGCTGCGCAGCGCCGGTTACACCATCCACACCCATATCGAGGACGGCGAGCCCGAAAAGGTCATCGCCAGCCATGCCGAGGCCGACCATATCGACCTCCTGGTGATGGGCGCCTATGGGCATTCGCGCATTCGCAGCTTCATCATCGGCAGCACCACCGCCGAAATGGTGCGCTCGGTCAAACGCCCGGTCATGCTGTTCCGCTAGAAACACCGGCCGGTCGCGCTCCGTGCAGCTCGACCAGCGAAGCGTCGGGCGTCCTTCCGCATGGATGCCATGCAGGGGCAGGCGCCGGCGCGGCCCTCGGGCCAGCGGCGCCAGGCTCGCAAGGTGGCCTTGGAAATGGCTCTTCGACGACTGGAAAGCGGCGAATTCGGTGACTGCCGGGACTGCGGTGAACCCACTGCGCTCCGGCGCCTCGAGATCGATCCGGCGGCAAGCCTTTGCATTGCCTGCGCGCAAAGGAACGCTGGGTAGGGGCAAGGCTTGGTGCTAGGCTGAACCGACCCGCCTTCGGTCCCATCTGGGGCCCGCTTTTCATCTCATCCATTGCCGCCGGCGCTCCGCCGGGAAAGTCATATCGTGTCTGTTCCTGCCCCGCAGAAGTCTCCGCCGCTGTCCGAACTGACGGGCCGCCAGCTCCAGTGGATCGCCGGTGGCGCCATGATGACGCTGGCGACCATGCCGGGGCAGACCAACTTCATTGCCCAGTTCAATACTGCCCTGCGCCGCGAGTTCGGTTTGAGCCATGGGGAATTCGGCGGCTTCTACACGCTGGCCACACTTGCCAGCGCCAGCGTGCTGGTGTTCGCCGGGGTCGTGGCCGACAAATTTCCGGCACGGCGCCTGGCCATCATCTGCATGCTCGGCCTGGCCGCCACGGCCCTGGTCATGGCCGGCGCGGGCCATGTCGCCGTGTTGGTCGCGGCGCTGGCGCTGTTGCGCTTCTTCGGCCAGGGCATGCTGAGCCATGTCGCCATGACCACCATGTCGCGCTGGTTCAACCGGTTCCGCGGCCGGGCGCTCTCCTTTGCCGGGTTGGGATTTACCATCGGCGACGCCATCCTGCCCTTTGTGCTGACAATGTCGATCCTGGCCTTTGGATGGCGCAATGTATGGGCTGGCGCGGCCACCATTCTGGTAGGGCTGGTGGTGCCGGCGATCTGGTTCCTGCTGCGCGACCCGCCCGAGGGGCGCAAGGGCCGCCCGGTCATCGCCAATCCCGATGGCATGACCTCGCTCGAGCCCACCGGCGCGCAATGGACGAGAGCGCGTGTGCTGCGCGACCCGCTCTTCTATGCCTTGCTGCCGGGAATCATGGCGCCGCCCGCCATCGGCACGCTCTATATCTTCCACCAGGCTCATCTGATCCAGGTCAAGGGTTGGGACCTGACCACTTTCACCGCCCTGTTCCCGTTCCTCTCGCTCTCGGTGGCAATCTCTTCCATCGTCGCCGGTTTTCTGGTCGACCGCTTCGGGGCCTGGCGGCTTATGCCCGTCGTGCTGCTGCCGCTAGCGCTGGCAAGCCTGATCCTGGGGAGCGTGGAGCCGATCTGGTCCATGCCGATCGTCTTTGCCTGCATCGGCCTGACCCAGGGCATGATGAACCCGGTCGTGGGCGCCCTCTGGGTGGAAATCTACGGAACGGCCCATATCGGCGCCATCCGCTCGCTGGCAACTGCCGCGTTGGTCGCCGCCTCGGCCCTGGGACCGGGGATCGCCGGATTCCTGATCGATGCCGGTGCGCCCATAACGGCACAGACCTTCGGCTATGCCGCCTATTGTGTCGCCGGCTCGCTGACCTATTTCGCGCTTTGGCGGGAAATGTCGCGGCGGGCGGCGCTCGTGGCCTGACGCCTCCGTGCGGATAACCGGGCCTCCGGCAATGGCGGCCTATGGACTGGCCTGATGGTCGCCGCATCGAACCGACCTTTTTTCCACTACCACCGGGACTGCCTTCGACGTCGCGCGGCGACTTGACCTGGCATTTAGTCGACTTTATTGTCGACAATCTTCAGATTTCCTCGCTCCGGGGGAGATTGCCAACCCGCAGCAGGTGACGATGACTTCTCCAGCCGGTCCCGCCCCTAAGGCCTTCGTGCCGCCCCGCAATGATCTGCATGAATTCGATGCCGACGTGACCGAGGGGTTCGACGACGCACATGCCATGTTCAAGCAGCTGCGCGGCAAGTGCCCCGTCGCCCATAGCGCCGATTTCGAGGGGTTCTGGGTGGTCACCAAGTATGAGGATGTGGTCAGGGTGCTGGCCGACACCGAGACTTTTTCGACCGCCAACCAGAATGTGGTGCCGCGCGTGGCGACGTCGGGCCGGCGGCCGCCGCTGCATCTCGATCCGCCCGAGCACACGCCCTATCGACGCGCCATCTCGCCGCTGTTCCGGCCGCACAAGATCAAGGCCTGGGAGCCGGTAGTGCGCCAGATCGTGGTCGATCTGCTCACGCCGGTCGTGGCGCAGGACGAGGCCGATATCTGTGTGGACTTTTCCTATCGGCTGCCGATCTTCGTACTGGCCGAGTTCTTCCACATTCCGGCCGAGCAGGCCGAGAAGATCCGCAATATCGGGGCCGATTTCAACCATGCCTTGCAGGTGAAGGACACCGCAAAGCTCGAGCAGACCAGCCTCTTCCTCTATGAGGTGGCGCGCGACATCATCGCCGAGCGCAAGCGCAATCCCCTGAGCCCCGACAGCGATCCGACCAGCGCGCTCCTTGCAGCGCGCGACGATAAGGGCGAGCCGCTGCCCGATGCAATGATCCTGGGCACGATCCGGCAATTGCTGGTGGTAGGCATCATTGCGCCCACGACATTTACCGGGTCAATGGCGGTGCACCTGGCGCGCCATCCCGAGCATTTTGCCATGCTCAAGGCCCAGCCGGAGCTGATCCCGGCGGCGCTGGAGGAATTGCTGCGGCTCTATACGCCCTATCGTGGCTTTGCGCGGACGGCCAAGACCGATGTCGAGATCGGCGGCCGGAGCATCCGCAAGGACGAGCCCATCGCCCTGGCCTTCACCTCGGCCAATCGCGACCCCGAAATCTTCGAGGACCCCGATACGTTCCGGCTCGACCGGCCTGAGGGCCGGCAGCATGTCGCCTTCGGGCTAGGGCCGCATCAATGCGCAGGCGCGCCGCTGGCCCGGCTGATGCTGCGCATATCTCTGGAGGAATTGATCGGCCGCACCAATGGGTGGGAACTGGCAGGCCCGACGCCGATGACGACCTGGCCCGAATATGGGCCCCTCTCGGTGCCGGTGCGGTTCCTCTAGCCTATTTGAAATGGTCCTCGGAGAGGCGCAGCACATGGGCATTGCCTTCGCGCACATGGCTGCGCATGGCGGCCTCGGCGGCGTCGGGATTGCCCGCAAGAATGGCGGCGGTGATCACCTGGTGGCCGCGATTGGAGGCCACCATGGAATCGGATGAAAAATTGCGCGGCAGCTGCAGCCTGTAGAGCGGCAGCCGTACCCGATGCAGGAACTCGTCCACATGCCGGTTGCCGGCTAGGGCGCAGATCGTGGCGTGATAGGCGAAATTCTCATTGTTGTAGCTGTCGATGTCATGCGCCTGTTCGGCGGCATCAAGACGCTGTTGATGGCTCACCAGCGCTGTCCGCTGCTCGGCGCTCAACTGAGTCTCGGCGGCCAGCCGGGCCGAGAGGCCTTCGAGCACCTCGCGCACCCGCCCCATTTCAAGGATTTCCGCCCGGGTGAAGCGCCGGACATAGACGCCGCGATTGGCAACGAATTCCAGATAGCCCTGACCGACAAGGGTCTTGAGCACCTCCCTTATGCGGCCGCGCCCGGCGTCGTATTCGTCGGCAAGGTCGATCTCGATCAGCCGCTGGCCCGGTGCATAGGCCCCCGAATGAATCCGTGACTTGATCCGTTCGGCGATGACGCCGGTCGTGAGCGGCACGGCCGCTGGCCGGTCATCCATTCCTTTGGCTCCGCGAGGGGTTTGAGGGTGGCGAAAGCTACCCCGGTGCACCCCTTCCGTCAAACCAGATCACGGATAGTCGACAATTTTGTTGACTTAATAGTTCTATTGCATAACCATTCACTCATCGGGCCATAGCTGATGGGAGGAAAGATATGGAACGGATGACACGCAGAACTGCCGGATTGTCGCTTGCGGTACTGATGGGCGCCACGGCGCTGCTGCCGCTGACCACGATGCCGGCGCTTGCCCAGGCGGACGATCTGATCGTGGCGCTCTCGACCTTTTCGGAAGAAACCATGACGCCCTGGGGCGGCAGCGGCCAGCGCAAGACCTATCTCGACCTGGCCTATGAATATCTGACCTATATCGACTCCGAGACCGGCGAGACTATTCCCGGCTTGGCCGAAAGCTGGGAGATGAACGCGGACGGTACGGTCTGGACGTTCAAGCTGCGCGAGGGCGTGATGTTCTCGGGCGGCCATGGCGAAATGACTTCTGCCGACGTCGCCTATTCGATCCAGCGTCTGATCGGCGAGGATTCCCGCGCCGGCCCGGCTTCGGTCATGCGCCGCGCCATCGCCTCGGTGGAAACCCCGGACGAACGGACGGTGGTCGTCACCCTCAACTATCCCGATTTCGAACTGGCCCAGGGCTATTTCGGCGCCGCCCAGCAATTGGGCATCGTCTCCAAGGCCTATTTCGAAAGCCTGGGCGGCGAAGAGGGTGCGGCCATGCCGGTGGGAACGGGCCCCTATGTGGTCGAAAGCGCCTCGGCAGGCTCGGTCATCACCATGACCCTGCGCGACGATATCGAAGGTCATTGGCGCGTACAGCCCGAATTCACCTCGGTGGTGTTCCGCGTCGTGCCCGAGGAATCGACCCGCGTTGCCATGCTGCAGACCGGCGAGGCCGATATCGCGCCGATCAGCTTTGACTCCATCCCCACCATCGAGCAGGCGGGCCTGCGGATCGTGTCGGCGGAAGCGACCTGGTCGCCGGTGGTACGCTTTGGCGGCCTGGTCCAGACCTCGGACGAGCGCTACAATCCCGACGCCCCCTGGGCCAAGCGGGAAGTGCGCCAGGCGCTGAACTATGCCGTCGACAAGCAGACCATCATCGACGAGCTCTTCCAGGGCGAAGCCACGGTTGCCGCCAGCGATACGCCGGTGCCGGCCTGGTCCGATGTCGAACCCTATCCCTATGATCCAGAGATGGCGCGGCAATTGCTGGCCGAAGCCGGTTATCCCGATGGGTTCGACATCACCCTGCGCACCTTTACCACCGCACCGGGGGCCGAACTGCCGCTGATGGCGGAAGCGGTGGCGCTCTACTGGCAGGATGTGGGCGTCAACGCCACGATCGAGCCGGTCGACTGGCCGTCGCTGCGCACCGAATGGACCGAGGGAAGGTCGCTTGATTATGTCTGGACCCATCGCGGCTTCCCCTTTGCCAGCGCCGCCAATGGGCTCGAAGCCGGGTTCATGGAATCCAGTCTCTTCGCCAGCTTCACCTCGGACGAGCTGGAAGCGATGATCGGGCAGTTCAGCCAGGAGCAGGATGCTGACACCCGCCGACAGCTCTTCACCGGTATCGGGCAATATCTGCGCGACGAGGCCGGTGCCGTGTTCATCGCCCTGGCCAACGAGCCCTATGGGGTGAGTGACAAGGTGGGCGAGTGGGACATCACCACGGCCTATGTGTGGAACTTCGACCGGGTCACCAAGGCCCAATAATATCCCCCCGGAGCCCGGCGCCACAATTTCAGAGTGGCGCCGGGATCAGCTTTTCGAAATGGCCCCATGTTCAAGACCATCGCCATACGCGTCGGGGAATCAGCAATTGCCTTGCTGCTGATGAGTCTCGTGATCTTTCTGCTCTCGCGGATCACCGGCGACCCGGTGGCGCTGATGCTGGGCGATGGGGCGACCGAAGCCGACCGGCAGGCAATGATCGTCAATCTGGGTCTCGACCGGTCCTGGCCCGAACAATATCTCTCCTTCATCGGCAATGCGCTGAGCGGCGATTTCGGTCACTCGCTGACGGCAAGCGCCGAGCCGGCCCTGCATCTGGTCTGGTCGCGGCTCCCGGCCTCGCTGAGCCTGGCTGGAGTGGCGCTGGCCTTTACTCTCATGGTCGGCGTGGCGCTGGGCGTGTTGGCCGCCGTTGCGCGCAATTCCCCCATCGACATCGCCGCCCGCCTGCTGGCTCTGATCGGCCAGTCGGTCCCGAGCTTCTGGCTGGGCATTGTGCTCATCTACATTTTCGCCGTGCAATTGCGCTGGCTGCCCACCTCGGGTCATGGGCAATGGCAGCATTTTGTGCTGCCGGCCGCGACATTGGGCTTGTTCACCCTGGCCGCAGTCACGCGGCTGGTGCGCTCCAGCATGCTGGAGGCGCTGGGCAGCGAATATATCAAGCTGGCGCGGGTCAAGGGCCTGTCCGAATTCGTGGTGGTGTGGAAGCATGCGCTGGCCAATAGCCTCATCCCGGTCATCACCTTCATGGGCACTTTCTTTGCCGTGATGATCACCGGCGCCGTGGTGGTCGAGACGGTGTTCGCCTGGCCCGGCATCGGCCGGCTGGCCTATGAATCCATCCTGGCGCGCGACTTCCCGGTGGTGCAGACCGTGGTGCTGGTGATCACGGCCCTCTTCATCATGGCCAATCTGCTGGTCGACCTCCTCTATATTCTGGTCGATCCGCGCATGCGCAGGAGCGGGCGATGAGCGTGCAGGGCCAAACAGCGGGTCGGGCGCAAAGCGTCTTGGCGCCCATTGCCGCCTTCTGGAACGAAATCGGCTGGACCGTGCGGCTGGCGCTGGTCCTGCTGGTGCTGTTCGTTCTGGTGGCCTTGTTCGGGCCGTTCATCACCCCTTATGACCCGCTGTCCGGCTCCCTGCGGGCGCGTCTCGACCCGCCGGCATGGCGGGAGGGCGGCAGTTGGGTGCATGTTTTCGGCACCGACCGGCTGGGCCGCGACATCCTCTCGCGCATCATTGCCGGGGCGCGGATTTCGCTCACGGTCTGCGTGCTGGTCATCGCCATTGGCGGCTCCATCGGCACGGCAGTAGGCACAATGTCGGGTTATTTCGGCGGCTGGACCGACCGCATCCTGATGCGTCTGGTCGATCTGGCACTGTCCTTTCCGGTGATCCTCCTGGCGCTGCTGCTGGGGGCAATCTCGGGGCCGAGCTTTACCAATATCATCATCGTCATTTCGCTGGTGCTGTGGAGCCAGTATGCCCGCATGGCGCGTGGCGAGACCATGAAGGTGCGCAGCGAGGATTTCGTCGATCTGGCGCGCACCTCGGGCCTCTCGCATTTCCAGATCATCTGGCGTCATATCCTGCCCAATATCGCCCCGTCGCTGATCGTCGTCGCCACCTTGCAGGTGGGCGTGGTGATCGTGCTCGAAGCCTCGCTGAGCTTTCTTGGCGTCGGCGTTCCACCACCCGCCCCATCCTGGGGCTCTATGATTGCCGACGGGCGCTCCTACATCACCTCGGCCTGGTGGCTCTGCATGATCCCGGGGCTCGCGATCCTTCTTACCGTCATGTCGGTTAACCTGGTGGGCGACGCCTTGGCCGACCGCATCAATCCTGCGCTGCGAGGGCGAAGCCTGTGAGCATGAAAATGTCGCCTCTATCCGACCAGCCGCTGCTCGACATGCGCAATGTCAGCGTGCGCGTGGGCCGCGATGGCCCGGCGCTGATCGACAAAGCCAGCCTCTCCATCCGCGCCGGCGAAACCCTTGGCCTCGTGGGCGAAAGCGGCTCCGGCAAGACCACGTTGGGCATGGCGCTGATGCGCCTCTTGCCGCCATTGCTGGACAAGGGGCTCACCGGAGAAATTCGCTATCAGGGGCAGGACATTGCCCGGCTCGACAAGCACGCTTTGGCGGCTTTGCGCGGCGGGGAAATCTCCATGATCCTCCAGGACCCGATGGCTTCGCTCAATCCGGTATTTTCCGTGGGCAACCAGCTCAAGGAAGGGTTGCGTCGGCACGCGACCGCAGAGGGATCGTTGCAGGAGCGGGCCATCCGCGCCCTTGAAGATGTGCGCATACCCTCGGCCGAGGCGCGCTTGGGCAGTTATCCGCACCAGATGAGCGGCGGAATGCGACAGCGTGTCGTGGGCGCCATGGCGCTGGCGCGAGCGCCAAAACTGCTGATTGCTGATGAGCCGACCACCTCGCTCGATGTCACCATCCAGTATCAGTTCCTCGACCTGCTCAAGGACCTGCAACAGCGTCTCGGCATGGCCATGCTGTTCGTCACCCATGATTTCGGTGTGGTGGCGCGCATGTGCGACCGGGTGGCGGTCATGTATGCCGGCCAGATCGTCGAAGAGGGGCAGGTGCGCGAAATCTTCGCCCGTCCAGCGCATTGGTACACCAGGGCCCTGCTCGACAGCGTGCCGACGGTGGACAAGCGGCCCGAACGGCTGCCGACCATTCCCGGTTCACCGCCCCCGGTCGGGGCGCGGCCTCAGGGCTGCCGATTTCATCCGCGTTGCGCCAATGCCCAGGCCAAATGCCTTGAACCGCCGGAAAATGTATCCGTCGGGGCGGAGCATTCGGCGCTCTGCTGGTTTCCGATTGCGGCGCAAAGGGGGGCAGCATGAGTGCCATCCTGTCTGCGCGTGGGCTGGGGCGCGTTTTCAAGGTGCGCCATCGCGGCGCCAATCGCGACCTGCATGCGGTCACCGAACTGGATCTGACGCTGGAGCCGGGGCGGACACTCGGTGTGGTTGGCGAATCGGGCTGCGGCAAGACCACGCTCAATCGCATGCTGTTGCTGCTCGATGCGCCGAGCGAGGGCGAAGTGCTGTTCAAGGGCAGGCCCGCCTCCCAGCTTAGCGCCGCAGAGCGGCGGGCATTTCGCCGTGCCGTGCAGCCGGTGTTCCAGAACCCCTTCTCCTCGCTCGATCCGCGCATGCGGGTGGGCAGGATCATCGCCGAGCCGCTCGCGACCATCGAGGGCCTCTCCCGGACTGACAGGGCCAATCGCGTCACCGAGGTGCTCGAAGCCGTGGGGCTGACGGCGGCGGATGCGCGGCGCTTTCCCAACGAGTTTTCCGGTGGCCAGCGCCAGCGCATCGCCATTGCCCGGGCCATCGCCTCGCGGCCGGAAGTGCTGATGCTGGATGAGCCGGTCTCCTCGCAGGACATTTCCATCCGAGCCCAGATCCTCAACATTTTGAAGGATTTGCAGGACGAGTATGGGCTGGGCTGCGTTTTCATCTCGCATGACCTGGCCACCGTCCGGTTCATGGCCCACGATGTGATCGTCATGTATCTGGGCCGGGTGATCGAGCGCGGGAGCGCCGAGTCCATCTGCACCATGCCCGCCCATCCCTATACCAGGGCTTTACTGGCGGCGGCCCTGCCGCCCGACCCCCATGCGCCCCGGCCCGAATTGCCGCCGAGCGGCGAAATTCCGAGCCCGCTCGATCCACCCGAGGGCTGTCCCTATCACACCCGCTGCCCGCTGAGCTTTGATGCCTGCCGCACGGTGCGTCCAGCAATGCTGCCAGCGACCCATGGCGGCGCGGCAGCTTGTCATCTCCTTGACCCGGAGATCGCGCGATGAGCCTGAAATTCGTTGCCGTGGGGGATATCGGTCCGGACCGGGATGATACGGCCAGCATTTTCGACGGCGTTCGGGCGCGCCTTCAATCTGCCGATCTGGGCTTCGGCCAGCTTGAGGTGAACCTGACGACGCGTGGCACAAGACTGCCCCAGGCTCGCCACACCATCCGCGGCAAGCCCGATGTGGCCGATGCCTTGGTGGGCACCGGGCTGGAACTGGTGTCCTTTGCTGGCAATCATTGCATGGACTGGGGTCCGGACGGGCTGACCGACACGATCGACAATCTGGAGCAAGCAGGGGCCATCCAGCTCGGCAGCGGGCGCACGATCGAAGAGGCACGTAGGCCCGCCATTGTTGAGCGCAAAGGCGTCAAGGTCGGCGTTATCGCCGTCAATTCCATCCTCCCCATGACCTATTGGGCGGAGGAGCGGCGGCCAGGCTGCGCGCCGATGCGGGCACATACCGTCTATGAGCAGATTGAGCACGACCAGCCGGGCACCCCGGCGCGCGTCCATACTTTTAGCCATCGCGACGATCTGGATGCTTTGCTGGAGGGTATTCGTGACCTGCGAAAGCAGGTCGACGTTGTGATCCTCTCCCACCATGCCGGCATTCATTTCGTGCCGGCGGTGATCCCCGACTATCAGCGCGAAGTGGCCCATGCCGCCATCGACGCAGGGGCCGACCTGGTGCTGGGGCACCATGCCCATATCCTCAAGGGCGTGGAAATCTACAAGGGCAAGACCATCGCCTATAGCCTTGCCAATTTCGCCATCGACCTGCTGATGGACGAGGCCCATGCCAAGTCGAAGGGTTTTCGGGAAATCCAGAAGCTCAATCCCGATTGGGTGCCGGACTTCACCAGCCGCTATAATTTCCCGCCGGATTCGGCCATGAGCATGATGCTGGAAGCCCGGCTCGGCAACGAGGGGGTGGAGGACGTCCGCTTCGTGCCCATCATGATAGGCAAGGACGCCCTGCCGCGCATCTTAGGGCCGGAGCACGCCGACTTCAGGCGCATCCACGCCTATCTCCAATCCATTTCCGACGCTGCCGAACTGGGATCACAGATCGTTCGGGACGGCGCCCGGCTGGCTGTCACGGCCAGGACATGACGCTGAGCCGGCAGATCGTCGATGCGTACTGGTCCGTCGACAGGCTGGACCGGCCGATCATAGAAGCCGCCCGGATCGCGCTCGCCGATGGCCTCGGCGTGATGGCGGCAGCGGTTTCTCTGGAGCCCGCCACCGCGCCGTTTCTCGATCATGCAATGGCCATGGGCGGCTCGGGGCCGGCGCGGATCATCGGGCGGGGATGCTCTGTCACCGCGCCGATGGCGGCACTGGCCAATGGGGCGCTGGCCCATGCCCTGGACTTCGAGGATACGTTCGAAGCGGGCATGATCCATCCCAATGCCTCGCTCATTCCGGCAGTGCTGTCCCTGGCACAAATGGAGGCTTCGGATGGCCCGCGTGTCCTGAAATCGCTGGCCCTCGGCTGCGACTTTGCCTGCCGCCTGTCACTGGCATTGGATGGCGATCCCGCGCAGCGCGGCTGGTATCATCCGCCCATCCTGTCGGGGTTGGGCGCCACCCTTGGCGCGGCATATCTGTTGGGGTTAACCGGGCAGCAGGCCGTCGATGCGCTGGGCCTGTTCATCGCCCAGTTCATGCTGGGGGATGAATTGAAGCGCTCGCCGCGATCACATTTGCGCGCCGTGCGCGAAAGTCTGGCGGCCCGCGCGGCGGTCGAGTCTGTGCTGTTGGCCCGAGCCGGGGTGCGGGCGGTGGAGCAGCCGCTGGAAGGGCGGAGCGGGGTCTTTGCTCAATTGACGCGCAATGGGCCGCTGGAGCAGGCGCTACTGGATAGTTTAGGCGTTCACTTTGCCGGGCCATCTGTCGCGGTCAAGCGCTGGCCCAGTTGCCGGGGTACTCATAGCGCCATTGTCGCGGCCCAGACTTTTCGGCGGAAGGGTGTGCTGGCGGGGTCAATCGCGCGGGTTGATGTCACGGCGACGCCGCCCAACGACATGCTCTTCCTGCCGCGCCAGAGCCGAATTGCCCCGGCTACTTCCATCGACGCTAAATTCTCCATTCCCTATGTGTTCGCAGCGGCGATGACCCGCGACACTGTCGATCTCGGCGCCTTTGCCGAAGCGGTACGCGGCGACGCTGCGATCCTGGATCTGGCGCGAAAGGTCGAGATGCGCGAGCTGGTGACCTCTGCAGGTTTCGAAGCGCGCTACGAGATCGCACTGCTCGATGGCACGCGGCTGGTCGAGACCGTCATCGCTGTGCCGGAGTGGCGCACCGCGGACATGCAGCTTACCGATCTCGCTCCCAAGCTCGGCAATTGCCTTGGCATTGTCGGGGTCGATGTCGGCGCATTTCTCGACGCGGTCCGCAGCATAGAGACGAATGGCGTTGCGCCGCTGATAGAGTTTTTATAGCGCCGGTTCGACGAGGCCCAGTTCGGCCAGCACTTCGGCGGTGTGTTCACCCAGGAGCGGCGGCGGCGCATCAAGGCCCGGACCATCATGGGCGAATTTGAAACCGGCATTGAGGATCGTGGTGTCGCCCACGGCGGCGTTGGGCACATGGATGGGCAATTGCAGGTCGCGGCCCTGCAATTGCGGGAGATGGAGTACATCGCGCACCGGGCGGACAGCGCCGGCAGGGACGCCGGCATCGGAGAGCACGCGTTCCCATTCCAGCGCCGTGCGCGTGCGGAAGGACTTGGCCAGTTCCCCCTGCAATTCCTTGTCGTGATCCATCCGGCTGTCGCCATCGGCAAAGCGCGGATCGGCCAGCAGGTCCGGCCGCTCCAGCGCCAGGCACAGGCGCTCATACTGGTTCTGCTGCACGGCGCCGATGGTGATCGGCTCATCCAGCGTTTCGAACGTATCGGCAGTGGGCGCGAGAGAAAAACCGCGATTTCCGGTACGCCTGGGCTCGGTGCCCGAGATGACCAGCGGATTGACCACGGAGGCCATCATCACCAGCGAAGCATCGAGCATGGACATGTCGATGAACTGACCCTGCCTTTGCGGGTCGCGCTCGCGCTGGATATAGGCGGACTGGATGGCAAAGGCGGCCAGCAGCGCCGAATATGTATCGACGATGGGGAACCCGACGCGCATGGGGCCGCTATCGGCTTCGCCCGAAAGGCTCATCAGTCCAGAGACGGACTGAATGATCTGGTCGATGGCCGGATAATCGCGCATCGGGCCCTCCTGGCCATAGCCCGAGATCGAGCAGAAGATCAGCTCCTTCTGGTCCTGGCGCAAGGTTTCATAGCCGAGGCCCAGCCGGTCGATGACCCCGGGCCGGAAGTTCTCGACCAGGATATCGCAGGTGGCGATGAGCTTGCGGGCAGCGTCCCGACCAAAATCGGATTTGAGATCGAGCACAATCGACTTCTTGCCGGCATTGGCGCCGATGAAGGGCTCGGCCATGCCGCGCAATTCGCGGCGCTGGGTGTAGTTGCGAAGGACATCGCCGCCCGGCGGCTCCACTTTGATGACTTCGGCGCCCAGCAGCCGCAGGAAATGGGTCGCGAGCGGGCCGGCAATGACATGGCTGAAATCGGCAATCCTGACGCCGGCCAGTGGTTGGGCCAATGCTCTTCTCCCCAGTTTTATAGTTCATTTAATGAACTATTGTGGGAGATGTTGTCAAGCTTGGCTCAATCGTCGGGGTCACCGGCCAGCATGCCGCGCTCGTCCTGCCTGGCGGTGCCGCGCTCGGCCATGTGGTCGAGGAGTCGATTGAGCAGGCCGAACAATTGCTGCTTCTCGTCGGCCGAGAAGGGCGCCAGGAGTGCCTCGTGCTGATCGCGCATGCGCTGGTTGATCCGCTCATATTTGGCGCGCCCGGCCTCGGTCAGGGTCAGCGCATTGTAGCGCTTGTCGGCTGCCACCTTTTCGCGCTGTACCAGGCCACGATCCTCAAGCGTCTTGATCAGCTTGGTCACCGCGGATTTCTTGAACACCAGTGTCGAGGCGACGTCGTTCTGCGAGGTGCCGGGATTGAGCCCGATCAGGCAGATGACCACGAGTTCGCCCTGCTGGGCGTCGAAATCGGAAAAGAAGCCGGCATTCTCGGCGCGGATATGGGCACGCAGCGCGCGCGTCAGGAAGGGCAGGTTCTCACGCAGATTTCCGAGTTGCACGCCCTGTCGGTCGGGGCTGGCGTCGTCGCTTTGTGTCATCCGCGGTCCCTCGTCTCGGCTGAGGTGACTATCCGGCAAAGCCGGGCAAGTCAAACCGGCCCATATCCCCGCTTGACCCGCTCAAAAACAGTTCATAAAATGAACTAATAATTGAGGAGGGATCATTGGCACCTGTGGACATTGCGCCCGGACTGGACGCCGAGCAGGCGCGAGAGGCACTCGATGCGGCCTTCGCAGCCGAAGATCGTTCGGCGCGCGACATGGCTGGTCCCTGCATCGGTATCTTCGGCAATGGCGTGCCGGAAACCCTGATTGCGGCCGCTGGCGCCACCCCGATCCACGTCAACTTCTGCCGCATGGCCAGCGCCGGCCCGATGGATGCGGTCATCGAGCCCTTCGTGGATGCCGAGGTGCGGATCTTCCTCAATCGTTTCGCTACGGGTCACTTCGATGCACTTGCCGGCATTGTCTTTGCCCGCGACGATGCGGCAGCGCTGACGGCCTATCAATACGCAACCGAATGGGTGCGCCAGGGCCGGGCGGCCAAGACGGTACCGGCGCTGTTCCTTTTCAACCTGGTGCACAAGTCAGGGACCGCTGCCGCCCGCTTCAACCAGATCCAGTGCGATAAATTGCAGGACTTTCTGGTGCGCGTGGGTTTGTCCGTGCCCGGGGCCGAAGCGCTGGCTGCAAAAGCCGAACACGCCGCGCGCCGCCAATCCGCACTGGTCGCGCTCGATGCGGTAGCGCCCGGAGCGCTGGCCTCGCGCTGGCGCAATGCTGGCCGCTTCCTGCCGGTCGCGCGCCATGCCGACCTGCTCGAAACCGCGCTCCAGTCCTCCACGCCCAAGCCCACAGGACACCCCCGGCTTGGCCTCGTCGGCTCCCCCATCGTCGCGCCGGGCTTTTTCGACATGCTCGATACAATGGGCGATCTGGCCTGCAACGCACAGGCCCTTGGCCAGGTGTGGCCCGGCCCCTGGGAGATCGAGCATCAGCGCAATGCGATGCTGGCAGCGCTGGCCGATGACCCGTTCTGCCTCCGCATCTCGCCCCCCGGGCGGCATCGTCAGGCCCTGCTGGACGCCATCACGGCTGCGAACTGTTCGCTCGTCATTTGCCAGCTGGCCCAGACCGACGACACCTTCGGCTGGGAAATACCCGGCCTCATGGCGGCGCTGGCCGAGCGTGGCATCGGCTTCGTCAATCTGGGGTTCCGCGACCCGGAACCCGATGCGGGCTGGCTCTCCCACGCGGCCGGCAGGATTGCAGCAGCATTGGAGCCGACGTCATGACCTACCAGCCGCTTGCTGCCACCGCCGCCGCTGCCGAATACCAGCGCAACTGGGTCAAGGGGCTGCGCGCCCAGATCACCTCGGGCACGCAATATGCGTTCGTCAACGCCGATACACCCCATGAGCTGTTCCACGCCATGGGCATGCCTATCGTCACCAACCAGTGGTGGTCGGCGGTCATCGCGGCCAAGCAATTGTCCGAATTCTATTTCGACTACATGCAATCCATCGGCTTTCACGAACGGCTGGCGCGCTATTCCAGCCTGCCGCTGGTTGCCGAGCTGGAAGGCAGTCCGGAGCGCCAGCCCTGGGGCGGCTTGCCTCGGCCGGCCATGCTCTGCGCCCGGCTCAGTGCCGATGACCACGCGCGCATCTTTGCGCTCTGGGCCGAAAAGACCGGCGCACACCTGACGCTGCTGTCGGCGCCCGCCGTGCCCGACCCGCAGCCGGACTGGTGGCGCGTGGCCCGCAAGGATTGGGAAACGCTTTACCACACCGATCGGCTGGACCTGATGGTCGCCGAGTTCGAGGAGCTGATCGGAGAGCTCGAAGCCCTGACCGGCCGCCCGTTCGACCGGGAAGCGTTCGCGCGCTATATGGACGCCATTGACCTCCAGGAGCAGATTTTCGAGGAGGCGAGCGACCTTGTTGCCGCGGCGCCCCGTTGTCCGATCCGCATTTCCGAGCAGATCCCCAACGTGATGATCCCCCAATGGCACCGCGGCTCGGACTGGGCATTGGCCCATGCGCGGCGCTTCCGCGACGAAGTCGCAGAACGCATCGAGGCAGGCACCGGTATCGTCGAGAATGAGCGGGTGCGCATGATGTGGATCGGCGCCGGCCTCTGGTTCGACACGAGCTTTTATGCCGCTTTCGAGGAAAGCCATGGCGCCGCCTTTGTCTGGTCCATGTACCTGCCCTTTGCCGGCGATGGTTATCGGCGTGCCAGCAATGGCGATCCGCTGCGGGCACTGGCGGCGCGAGTCTCGGCCATGAACGAGCAATTGCATCAGCCGCCCTGGGTCAATGCCTGGATGGTCGAGCAAGCGAAAAAATACCGCATCGACGTGGCACTGATGCTCATTCCCCAACATGACCGTTTCTCCGGCCATGGCTCGCTTTTCGCCAAGGCGGCGCTGGAAGAGGCGGGCATCAGGGTGGTCAAAGTCTGGTCCGACATGGTCGACCAGCGCGACTGGGATCGCGACGCGGTAATCGGCCGCATCACCCCGATCCTTGATGAGGTGGTACGCGCAAAGGGTATTTGACGTAGTTCACTTAATGAACTATTATGCATCATAACGAGATCGGCAAAGCCGACGACTGGGTAGGGAGGTGCGCTATGGGTGCGCTGGACGGCCTCAAGATCGCTGATTTCTCCTGGGTAGGTGCCGGTCCGCGCGCCACCAAGGACCTGGCGGATAATGGCGCCACGGTCATCAAGATCGAGTCGCGCAAACGCCTGGACCTGGGTCGTCTCTCTCCGCCCTTTGCCGGTGGCATCAAGGACCCCGACGGTTCGGCCTTCTTTGCCCAGACCAACACCTCCAAGCAGAGCGTCACCATCAATCTCTCGACCCCGCAGGGCGTCGAGATCGCCAAAAAGCTCGTGGCCTGGGCCGATGTCGTGGTCGAAAATTTCGGCCCCGGGTTCATGGATCGCATCGGGCTCAGCTATGAGACGCTGAAATCCATCAGGCCCGACGTGATCCTCGCCAGTGTGTCCGTTGCCGGGCGCAGCGGGCCCATGGCCGGCTTTCGCGGCTATGGCAATTCGGCGGCTGCTCACTCGGGTCATGCCGCGCTTACCGGCTGGCCTGGCCGCGATCCGCATATGCCGCCGCTGGCCTATGGCGATGTCATCGCGCCGATGTTTGCCACCGTTGCCATTCTCGCAGCGCTCGAACACAGGGCGCGGACTGGAGAGGGCCAGCATCTCGACATTTCCCAGATCGAGCCGATGATCCATGTCATCGCCGATCTCTATGCGGCCGACACCATCCCCGACAAGGCCGGCAATGACGACCGCGAATATGTCATCCACGGCGTCTATCCCTGCGCGGGAGACGACGCCTGGATCGCCATTGCCGCCCGGGACGAAGCCGAAGCGGCAAGGCTCGCTGCCGCCCTTGAACTCGCCCCCGAACATCTTGATGACCAGTCAATTGCCGAGGCCACCGCAAGGCTGAAAAAAGTCGAACTGGCCGAGACATTGCTGCAACTGGGCCTCGCCGCTGCGCCGGTGCTGGACGGAAAAGACGTGTTCGAAAGCGAGGACCTTGCAGAGGGCCGCCATTTCGTGGCGCTCGATCATCCCGTTCTCAAATCCTCGAAAATGCCGGCGCCGCCCTATGCCTTTGGCGAAACGCCCTGGACCATGACGCGGGCGCCCCTGCTCGGTGAGCACAACGCACAGGTCTTCGGCGAGATTGCGGGGCTGAGCGCCGACGAGATCGCGGCACTGCAAGCCGAAGGGGTCCTGGCATGAGCCTCTTAGCCGGCATCAGGGTTGTCGAACTTTCCGACGGGCTGGTCGATTTCGGCGGCCGCATGCTGGTCGAGCTTGGTGCGGATGTTGTCTCCGTGCAAGCGGGTGAAAAGCGCCTGCCAGAGCGCGAACTGGCCTTGCACCACGGCAAGACAAGGCTCAAGGCCGACGACCGTGACGCCATCATCGCCCTGGCCCGGAATGCCGACATCGTGCTCGATGGCCAGCGCCATGGCGACCGCTTTGACTTGACCGCCGCTCTAGACGGTTCGCCTGGTGTCATCCATGTACGGGTTAATACGTTTATGGGCGCGGCGCGCCCTGCAAATGACCTGACGCTGATGGCGCAATCGAGCCTGATGCATGTGACCGGCGATCCCGAAAGCCCGCCGTTGCGCTTTCCCGGTGAGCAGGCCTATATCCTGACCGGCATCCAGGCGGCGACCGCGGCCTTGATGGGGCTCTTCGCGCGCCGCCGTATCGGGCGCGGGCAGAGTGTCGATGTCTCGGCGCTCCAGAGCGTCACCCTCGCCAGTTACCGCGAAGCCGTGATGTATGAGTGGACCGGGCGCATTGGCCGGCGTCGCGGCAATCTCCTCGTGCGCGGCAAGTCCGGCGTGCGGCAGATCTGGCCAGCCCGCGATGGTCACGTCACCTGGTCGATGATCGACAATCCGCCCATGATGCGGGCGCTGGTTGCCGTGATGGTGGACCAGGGCGTGGCCGGTGAACTGGCCGAAATCGACTGGGACAATACCCTGGTCGCCGATACGCCGCAGGAGGTCATTGACCGCTGGCAGGAGATCGTGGGCCGCTTCTTCCTTTCGCAGGGCAAGGCGCAATTGGGGCGCTGGTCGCTCGAAAAGGGCTGGGGCCTTTCGGTCATCAATACGCCCGCCGAAGTGCGCAATAGCGAGCATCTGGCCGCCCGTGGCCTCTTTGTGCAGGTCACGGATGAAACGACAGGCAAGAAGGCGAGCCTGCCTGGCCCGCTCTTTGCCTCTTCGCTCAAGCAGACGCCGCCCGCCCGGACCCTCGCCACCCCCCGACCGGCCAGCTCATTCAAGTCATGGGGGGCCAGATGAGCGGCGCTCTTTCTGGCCTTAGGGTCCTCGACTTCTCCCGGCTGCTGCCAGGGCCCTATTGCACGTGGCTTCTGGCCGATATGGGGGTCGAGGTGCTCCGGGTGGAAAATCCCCGTGAGATCGCCAAGCAGGCCGAGGTTTTCGGCTGGGATCGCCTGTCGCCCGAAAAGCGCGCGCAATTGCGGGAGAATGATATCCTGGCCCGCAACAAGCGCTCCCTGATGATCGATATCGGTCATGCGGACGCGCTGCCTGTGTTGCAGGATCTGGCGCGATGGGCCGATATCGTGGTCGAGGATTACCGCCCCGGCGTGCTTGATGGCCTGGGGCTGGGATTCGAGGCGCTCAGCGCCATAAATGCGCGCCTTGTTTATGCCAGTCTCACCCTTTGCGGCCAGACCGGTCCCTATCGGGACAAGCCGGGCCATGATCCGGTGGCGCTATCCATCGCCGGGGTGCAGTCCCGCATCGGCGAAGATACTAATGCGCCCAGCTTCGCCGGCATTCCGGCCGCCGACGTCATCACCGGCAGCCATGCCGCCTTTGCCATACTGGCAGCAATCGAGGAGCGCCGTCGCACCGGTCAGGGGCGCCATGTCGACGTCGCCATGAGCGACTGTTCCATGAGCCTCCTGGTCAATGTACTCTCGCGCCACCCCGATCCGACGACGATCCCGCCCCGCGGCACGCGGCGGGCCGATATGGGGCTCTGGCGCACGAGAGATGACAAGTTCATCTGCACCACCGACATGGAGCCGCGCTATTGGCGTGTGTTCTGCGACACCGTCGGGCGCCCCGATTTCGCGCCCTTGCAGAACCAGGTCGAACGGCGCCCCGAAATCCGCGCCGCGCTTGAGGCCATCTTTGCCGAGCGTGACCGGGACGAGTGGCTGTCGATTCTCGAGAGCGCCGGAACCCAGTTTGCGCCGGTCCACGATGTCGGCGAGGCGCTGGCTGACCCCCATAACCGCGCACGCGGCATGGTGGTGGAAACAATTGGAGAAAGTGGCGTGACGGTCCGGCAGGTCGGTCCACCCGTGCGCTTTGACGCCCGAAATCCGGTCCGCTGGCTCGGTCATGCCCCCGGAACCGATACTGAATCCGCACTCGCCGAGATTGGAATTGGCGGAGCGGATCTTGACCAACTCAGGAGAAGCGGCGCCCTCGGCGCCGAAAACAAGGTCTCATAAGGGAGGAAATTATGAACCTGAAACTGAAGACGTGGACATTGCTTGCTGCAACTGCGCTGGTCGCCCTGTCGGGGTCTGCCCTGGCACAGGAATTCCAGCTCACCTATTCGACCACCTATTCGCCCACCCACCCCTATGGGGCGGCCGACCAGGCCTGGATGGACCGGATCAAGGAACAGACGGGCGGTCGCGTCGAAATCACCCCGTTCTGGGGTGGATCGCTGATCACCAGCCGTGAAGGCATCGATGAACTGGCCGCCGGCGTTGCCGACATCGCCTATATCGCCCCCATCTATGCCCGCTCCGGCTATGACCTGAGCCGCCTGACGCCACAGCTGTTCTACGGCTATGGGGACGCCCAGGATGTGCTGCGGGTCTATCTCGACCTGTGGGAGGAATATCCGCAGTTCGCCGAAGAACTCGACGGCGTCAAGGTGCTGGGCTTCAATGTCGGCACACCGATGCATCTGATGCTGCGCGAAGCCCCGTTCGAAAATATCGAGGACCTCCAGGGCAAGCGTATCCGTTCGGCGGTCGACTATGTCGGCGCGCTGGCCGAGTTTGGGGCAGAGGGTGTCACCATGCCCATGACCGATACCTATCCCTCGCTCCAACGCGGCGTTCTCGACGGGGTGATTGCGCCTTATGAGGCGCTGAAGTCCCTCAGCTTCGCCGAAGTGATCAAGTATTACTCCGAGCTGCCCCACAGCCGTGGCGCCTATCCGTCGCGCGCCATGAACGGCGATGTCTGGGCCACCTTGCCCGATGACATCAAGCAGGTGTTCGAGGACAATATCGAGTGGTGGACCCAGACCAATTATGAGCTGGCCCAGGGTGCGGAAGAGGAAGGCAAGGCCTATGGCGAGGAACTGGGCGTGACCTTCAATGCCGTTGATCCCGAAGTGATTGCCGAATATTCCACGGCCTTTGCCACATCCGCCAAGGCGACCGCCGAACAGCTCGACGCCAGCGGCCTGCCGGGCACGGAAATCCTTGGCAAGATCCGCGCCGCCAACGGCGAATAGGCATCCCAAAAGTGCCGCGCGCCCCGATTGGCGCGCGGCGCTCCCCACAGCCGGAGTTGCCATGACCCTTCTTGGAACCATCCTGCGGCGTCTCTGCGCGCTGGCGGCCTTTATCGGCGTCGCCGCCATTCTCGCCCTCATGCTGCTCACCGTGGTGACCGTGGTGTTCCGCGCCATCGGCATCGCCTTTCCCGGCACCTATTCGCTGTCCGAACTGCTGCTGATCCCGGCGGTGTCCTTCGCGCTGGCCTACGCGGCCATGCAGGGGGAACACACCCGCGTGACCCTCTTTGTCGATCGCATCAAGTCGGACCGGCTGCGCCTTGGCCTGCATGGAGTCATGACCTTCCTCGGTTCGTTGTTCTGGGTCGCCATTGGCTGGGCAACGATCAGGGAGGCCATCCGCCGCGGCGCGCAGAACGAGCTGTCCCCAATCATCAACGTCCCTGTCGCTCCCTTCCGCTGGGCCATGGCCACCGCGATCATCCTGCTCTGCGTGGTGTTGATCTACCAGGCCATCCAATTGTTGCGGGGCGTGCCCGTGGATGACGAGAGTCAGTCCGGAGACTATTCGAAATGACCGTCGCCATCGGCTTTGCCGGTCTCGCCATTCTCTTTGCCTTCATCACCTTCGGCATGCCCATCGGCTTTGCCATGGGGCTGGTGGGCTTTTTCGGCTTCGCTCTGATCATCAGTCTCGACGCAGCCGTGGTACGGATCGGGGTGACCGCCTATGACCTGGCCACCAACCATGCTATCGGCACCATCCCGCTGTTCCTGTTCATGGCGCATCTGCTGTTCGCCTCCGGCATCGGGCGGGACCTTTACGATTTCGCCTCCAAATGGCTGGGTCGGCGGCGCGGTGGACTGGCTATGGCCACGGTCGGTGCTTCGGCCGGCTTTGCGGCGGTCAGCGCCTCATCGCTGGCGACAACGGCCACGATGGGCCTCGTCGCCATGCCCGAAATGCGCAAGCACAATTACAATCTCTCGCTGGCCTCGGGCAGCGTCGTGGCCGGTGGCACCATCGGCTCGCTCATTCCGCCCTCGGGCATGTTCATCATCTATGGCATCTTGACCGAAACCTCGATCGGCAAAATGTTCGCCGCCGGCATCGTGCCGGGCATATTGCTGGCGCTGTTCTACATCATCACCATTGGAATCTGGTGCCGGATCAAGCCCGATGCCGGGCCGCGCGGGCCGAAATTCACCTGGCGCGAGAAGCTCACGAGCTTCACCAAGACTGGCGAAGTGATCTTTCTCTTCGCCCTGGTCATGGGCGGCATCGTCTTGGGCTGGTTCACTCCCACCGAGGCCGGCGCCATCGGTGCCTTCGGGGCCATCATCGTCTCGGTGGCGCGGCGGCGGCTCAACTGGGAATCGGCAAAAAGCGCCATCTACGCCACGCTCAAGACCACCGGCATGATTTTCGGCATCCTGTTCGGGGCCCTGGTGTTCAATTCCTTCGTCACCGCCAGCACCATCCCCCTGCATATTGTCGATTTCGTCACCCAGAGCGGCCTGCCGCCCATGGCGGTGCTGATGCTGGTGCTCCTGGTCTATTTCGTGCTCGGCATGGTGCTGGACGCCTCGGCCATGATGACGCTGACCATTCCGCTGTTCTTTCCCCTGATGATGGATCTGGGCTTTGACGCAGTGCTGTTCGGCGTCCTGGTGGTGCGCATGACCGAGATTGCGCTGATAACCCCACCCGTAGGGATGAACGTCTATATCCTCTCAGGGGTCGCCAAGGACGTGCCGCTCGACAAGATCTTCAAGGGGGCCTTCCCATTCGTGGCGGCGGACGTTCTGCATGTGGCCATGTTGATCGCCTTTCCCGTCCTTGTGCTCTGGTTGCCCAACCTGTGACTTCTAGACCCAAGGGCGGCTGGGGGCTGATCACCACAACCGGCATCCTGACCGGCTTCGGGCATGGCTTCGTCGCCTTCGCCGTATCGGCCCTGCTCAAGCCCATTGCGCTCGACCTCGACACCGGGCGCGGCGCGGTGTCCACCGCCATTGGTCTGGGGCGCCTGGCTTCGGGCGCCGTCTCGCCCCTGGTCGGGCAGGTGGTTGATCGTACCGGGGAACGCACGGTGGTGGTGGCCGGCATGGTGCTGCTGGCCTTCGGGCTGGTGGTGCTGGGCTTTGTGCAGAGCGAAGCCGCCCTTTACTTTGCCTGGTCGGTGCTGGTTTCTGTGGGCGTGGCTGCCGGCTTTACCGTGGCACTCGACAAGCTGGTGGTGACGGCCAATCGCGAGCGGCGCGGCATGGCGCTGGCCGTACGTTTTTCCGTGGCGGCAGTGGTGTCGACCCTTTTGGTGCCGCTGGTCACCGTGCTGGTCGAACTGGTGGGCTGGCGTAACACCTGCTTCATCTGGGCCGCCATCGTCCTGGCGCTGCTGCCCATACCGCTGCTGACGTTCGGCCGGACAGAGGCGCCCCGCCCCGCCGGCGATAAAGTCAAGCCTGTGGTCAGGCCGAAACTCTTCGCGTCCATCGCCGCAAGGCCAGAATTCTGGCTCATCGCCTTCGCCTTTATGGCACAGGCCGCCGTGGTCACCGGCCTCTCGGTGCATCTGCTGCCGCTAATGACCGATTCAGGTCTCGATGCGCCCCTGGCGGGCAGCATTTTCGGCGGCATGATCCTCTTGTCGATTCCCGTGCGCCTGATCGCCGGCCGCGTTGCCGACAAGGCGCCGGCAAAGGTGTTACCGCTTTTCCTGGCGGGTCTGTTCCTCTTCGAAGCCGTGGCCATTGGCAGCTACGCAATCTGGCCCGGCTTTTCCACCATGCTCGTCGTCATCGTGGCGCAGGGGATTGGTGCCGGGGCGCCGACGCTGGTCGTGCTGCTGCTCTGCGCGCATCTCTTCGGGGAGAACCAGTTCGGCGCCGTGCAGGGGTTGCTGATGTTCTTCCAGGTGCCGGGCACGGCGGTGGCGCCAATCCTGGCCGGCGTCTTCCACGACTGGTATGGCGATTATCGTGCGCCTATTGCCATCTTTGCCCTGTTGCTGCTGGCCGGTGCGCTAGCCATGGCCCTGGTGCGGGTGCCGGCAAGAGCCCATTCCCATATCGAGGTCGACGCCTGATCCGGCTGCCGCAGCTAGGGGCCGGGCGGTAGCGATCCGCGCTCGATCACCGGCATATCCATCAGCGCGCCCTCACTCCCCTTGCCCTCGAGCAGCAATTCCACGGCCCGGCGCCCCATCTGTTCGTGGGGCAGCCCGATCGTGGTGAGGCCCGGGCGCAGATAGGAGGCGATTTCGTCATTGTCGAAAGCGACAAGACACACGTCCTCGGGGATTTTGAGACCAGCCTCCGCCAACGCCTGATAGGCGCCGAAGGCCAGACGGTCGTTGAGGCAGAGCAGGGCCCGGGGGCGCTGCGATTTGAGCAGCTTGCGGGTGAGGTCATAGCCAAAGCCCGGTTCCCAGTTCCAGCAGCTCAACTCGTCCGCGAAGCCGAGCCCGGCTTCGGCCATGGCATCGCGAATACCCTGGAAGCGGCGGGCAATGGCTTCGGAGCGGAAGAGACCTTCTTCCTGCCTTGCATTGTGGCCCAGCAGCACGATGCCATCCCGGACGCCGGCGCGGGCCAGAAGCTCCACCGCCGCCCGTCCGCCGCGATATTCGTCGGGCAGGACCGAGACGGGGAAGCGGGCGCTGGTGCCGTTGAGCATCACCACCGGGATGTTGATGGCCATGTCGGGCACGAATACTTCACGGGCACGCATGGCCGCAAAGATCAGCCCATCCACCTGGCGATCCAGCGCTGCCTCGACCGCCTGGATTTCCCGCGCGGGCTCGCCGCCGGTTTCGAGCACCAGCATCACATGCTTGGCCTCCTCGGCGGCGGCCAGGGCTCCGCGGATCAGGCCGCTGGCAAAGCGGGTGGTGGCGACATAGTCGGAGATGAAGGCGATGGAGCGCGACTTGTCAGTGCGCAGGGCCCGTGCCGCCACATTGGGGCGGTAGCCAAGGCTCGCAGCGGCGTCATGCACCTTCTTGTGCGCCTCGGGCGACAGGCGCGTGTCGGGGCGCCCCGTAAGGATCATCGAGGCCGCCGTGGTCGAGAGGCCCGCCAGACGCGCTACATCTGCCAGAGTTATACGCTTCTTCGCCAAGTGCCCCGATTCCTCCCCTGCGACCGGGAGGTCGACACTGGACTGGATATCCATGCGACCCCCGCTTGACAAGCAGGCTGGAGCATAGCATGTGCTAAATGGATTTAGCAAAGCCGGTCTGAGAAGACCGGTTTGGCAAGACCTCGGAAAGGGGCTCGGGAGTGGCATTCAGTCTGCCGGATCATTTTGTGTGGGACTTCTGGCTGGCCGACGATGGCCGGCAGCATCACCTTTTCTACCTGCATGCCCCCAGATCCTTGGGCCATCCCGACCTGCGACATCGCAATGCGCGCATCGGTCATGCGACCTCGAGCGATTTGCGTAACTGGACCAATCATGGCCAGGTCTTTGACGCCGGGGTGCCGGGCAGTTTCGATGCCAGCGCCACGTGGACGGGCTGCGTATTGCGCGGCCCCGACGGCCTCTGGCGCATGTTCTATACCGGCTCGCGCTTCCTCTCCGAGGACAGCAATGCCAATATCGAAACCATCGGGCTTGCCACCTCGCCGGACCTGCATACCTGGACCAGGTCGCCGGGGCCGATCTGCTCGGCCGACAAGCAATATTATGAGACGCTGGGCACCTCGTCCTGGCCGGAAGAGGCCTGGCGCGACCCCTGGGTGTTCTGGCGCCAGTCGGACCAGCGCTGGCATATGCTGATCACCGCGCGCGGCAAGGATGGCCTGGAGCCCGACCGTGGCATCATGGGCCATGCGATTTCCAACGATCTCAAGACCTGGACCGTTGAGCCGCCTCTGGGAGCCTCGGGCTCGGGTTTCGCTCATCTGGAAGTCTTCCAACTCGTCAACATCGGTGGACGCGAGCACCTGGTCTTCTGTTGCGACAGCGCCAAGCTCTGCGGCAAGCGGGCAGGGGAGGTCGGTGGCATCTGGAGCCTGCCGGTCGGGGACCTGCCCGGACCGGTGGATTTGGGTACGGCCCGGCTCCTGGTCGACGAACGCCTCTATGCCGGCAGGATCGCCATGGACCGGCAGGGCACGCCCTGGCTGCTCGCCTTTAACAATGTGTCCGCCGAGGGCAGCTTTGTCGGTGGCATCTGCGATCCGCTGCGTGTCACCACGGGCGCGGACGGATATCTGACGGTGGAGGCGTGAGCATGGCAATCGCACTGGCCGGAACTGTCGAGCCGGGTTTCGAGCCGTTGGCCGAGGCTTTTGCCGCAGGCTTTGAAGGGCGCCCCGATATGGGCGCGGCCCTCAATATCAGGATTGGCGGCCAGAGCGTTGTCGATCTCTGGGCGGGCATTGCGGATGCGCGCAGTGAACGCACCTGGACGGCGAATACGCCTTCAGTGGTCTTTTCCTGCACCAAGGGCCTGATGTCGATCCTTGTCGCGCGCCTCGTCGAGGATGGCGTTCTGGATTATGCGGCGCCGATTGCCCGCTATTGGCCAGAATTTGCCGCTGCCGGCAAGGAGCGGGTCACTGTCGGGCAGGCCCTGGCGCACCAGGCCGGGCTCTCCGCGCCGCGCGAGACCCTCACTGAAGAAGACATTGTCGATTGGGACCGCATGGTCGCTGTGCTTGCCGCGCAAGAGCCGCTGTGGCCGCCCGGCACCGGCTATGCCTACCACGCCCTCACCCATGGCTGGCTCGCGGGGGAACTGGTCCGCCGTGTTACCGGAAAATCGCCGGGCCTCTATTTCCGCCAACTGATAGCCGAGCCGCTGGGGGCCGATGCCTGGATCGGGCTGCCGGACGCCCTGGCCGATCTCCCGGCGCATCTGCAGGTAAGCCCGCCCCTCATCGCGCTCTGGGCCGGGGAGGGCGCAAAGCCCGCGCCTAACTGGCCCTACCGCGCTATGACGCTGGGCGACGCCCTGCCGGCCGACCTGGTCAGCGAGGATGGCGGCTTCAACAAGCAGCGCATTCGCGCCGCCGAGATCCCCGGCGCCGGTGGTATTGCCACGGCGAGAGCCCTTGCCAGTATCTGGTCGACGACGGTCGTGCCCACCGATGGCCTCCGCCTCATCGGCGATGCTGTCATTGCTGAGGCCACCCGGACGCAGAGCCAGGGCGTGTCGGTCTTTGGCGGCGACCCACCTTTTTCACGCTGGGGCTATGGCTTCCAACTCGATTCCGAAGCACGGCGCTATCTTGGCGAGAACAGTTTCGGACATGACGGCGCGGGCGGGCAGGTCGGCTTTGCCGATCCCCAGCGCCAGATCGGTTTCGGCTACGTCACCAATTGGATGATGGGGCCGGAGGACCAGCGTGCAACGCAGATCATCGAGGCTTTGCGCAAACTGGTCTAGTCGCCGTGCATGGGCGCCGGAGCCATATTGACATGGCTTTGTCTCCATGCGCTAAATCCATTTAGCAGACGGAAACATCCGTTGCACATCTGACCTGGAGGAGGTTGTCGTGAGAGCCCATTCTCGCCATGCACTTCGTATTGCCCTGACATTGTCCACCACTGCCGCCATTGCCGGTACGTCGCTGGCCGCGCCCAGCTGCGGCACCGATCCGGTGGTGCTCAATTCCTATTTTGAAACCGGCTTCCCGCTGCCCACGCGGCTGGCCGAAGAGTTTTCGGAGCAATTCCCCAATGTCACCTTCGACATCAAGGAAGACCAGTTCGCCAATATGATGGAGAACTCCCCGCGCATCCTCTCCGAGGACAATGCGCCGGACCTGATCCGTCTGCCCTCCCTGACCGACCTGGTGGCCAACAATCTCCTGATGAATCTGGATGGTTACTTCACCGAATTCGGCTGGGATGCCTTCCCGGCCGGACAACTGGTGCAACTGCGCGTCGAAGAGGGCGGCCGTCCGCGGGGCACCGGTTCGCTCTACGCCATGGGCCTCAACTATTCCATGACCGGCGTCTTCTATAACAAGGAGCTGGCCGACCAGCTCGGTATGACCGAGCCGCCTCAGACCCTGGCCGAACTGGACGCCCTGATGGCCGCCGCCAAGGAAGCCGGCATTCAGCCGATCATGCAGTGGAACAAGGGCACCGCAGGCCTGGCCTTCCCCCTGCAGAACCTGATGGGGGCCTACGGCGCGCCCGAGCCGATCAATGACTGGATTTTCCAGAAGGAAGGCGCGACCATCAACACGCCCGACAATCTCGAAGCGGCGCAGCACCTCGATGCCTGGATCAAGGCAGGCTATTTCCCCTCCGACGCCAACGCCATCGAATATTTCCAGATGATGAGCCGCTATATCGGCGGCGAGGGTCTGTTCATGTTCAACGGCGACTGGGAATCGGGCAATCTCGACGCCAATGCCGCTGGCAAGTTCGGCTTCTTCATCATGCCCAGCGTTGAAGAAGGTGGCCGTCACGCCACCATGTCCGCCCCGCTGACCTTCGGCATCTCCGCCAAGGCAGCCAACCCCGATTGCGCAGCCTTCTTCCTTGATTGGGTTGCCACCAATGAGGAAGCCCGCGAGATCAACGTCGCCGTGGGCGGTTCCAATCCCGGCGGTCCGGCCGACCTGGCCATGCCCGCCGTGACCCCCGGCTCGGTGACCGAGGCCTCGCTGGCCGCCGGTGCGACCCTGGCCCAGGACAATGGCGCCATGGACTTTATCGCCAATGCGACCGGTGCCATCTTTGCCGCCGGCTGGACGCCGGAACTGCAGAAGATGGTGGGTGGCCAGCAGACGGCCGCTGGTCTTCTCGAAGCCGTCCAGGAAGAATACGAGACCCAGCTGTCCCGTTGAACCACGGGTCTCGGTAATGCCCCTGCGGGGGCCGGAATGAACCATGACTGAAACCGTTCCGTCCGTTCCGGACGCCCAGAGGCAAAGCAAGCGGCTCCCCCCTGCCCGGGGGAGCCGCAAGACCAGAATGGCAGCCTGGCTCTTCGTCGCGCCCGCCTTTCTCGCCTATGCCGCCTTCGTGCTCGTGCCGCTGTGCATGAGCATCTATTATTCGTTCCTGCGCTGGGACGGCATCGGGGAAGCGCGCTTCCATGGCCTGACCAATTACCTCACCGTGCTGACCGACAGGGATCTCCTCCAGATCATCGGCAATGCCTTCCAGCTCGTGCTCTATTTCACCCTCATTCCCGTGGGCCTAGGCCTGGCCGTGGCCTCGGCCATTCGCAGCCAGATGGCCGGACGTTTCGGCACCGTAACCCGCACCGTGCTGTTCCTGCCCCAGGTCATTCCCCTGGTCGCCGCCGGCATCGCCTGGAGCTGGATGTTCGCCTCTACGGGCCTGGTCAATCAGACGCTCAAGGCCATCGGCCTTTCGAGCTGGGCGCGGGGCTGGCTCGGCGATTTCGTCTGGGCGCTGCCGGCTGTCGGCATTATCGGCGCCTGGGTACTGCTGGGTCTTTGCACCATGCTGCTGGTCACCGGCATCACCAGGATCGACCCCAGCCTCTATGAAGCGGCCCGCCTCGACGGCGCGCGACCCTGGCATGAATTCCGCTATATTACCCTGCCGGGCCTGCGCCAGGAAATCGGCGTCTGCATCACCGTCACCGTGATCGCTGCTCTGGCCAGCTTCGACATTGTCTATATCTCCACCCAGGGCGGCCCCGGCATCACCACCACGGTCCCCGGTCTTGAAATCTATCGCCTCGCCTTTGCGCATCGCCAGGTGGGCCTCGCCTCGGCGCTGGCCATCGTGCTCATGGTGCTGGTGCTGATCTCCATTGCGCCCGTCCAGTGGCTGACGCGGGACAAGAAATGAAACCGCTGTCCGCCAATTCCCTTGTCGCCCGTGGGCTGATCATCCTGTTGATGATCATTACCATCCTGCCATTCCTCTCCATGCTGTCGGCGGCGCTGGCGCCGCAGGGCACCTATCCCAATGGCCTGCAATGGCCCGCCGATCCGCAATGGGGCAATTTCGCCCGCGCCTTCGAAGTCGCCAGGATGGACCAGCTGCTGTTTTCCAGCACGCTGATCGTGCTGGGCGTGGTCCCCATCTCGGTGCTGGTCGCGACCATGGCCGGCTATGGCCTCGCCAAGCTGACCTCGAACCGCTTCAAGTGGCTTTATCTGGTCTTCGTCTTCGGGCTGACCCTGCCTTTCGAGGCGGTCATCACCCCGCTCTATTACGAGGTACGGGCGCTGGGTCTGCTCAACACGCGCTTCGCCATCATCCTGCCGCTGATCGGCCTCTACATGCCCTTCGGCGTCTATTGGATGCGTGCCCATTTCCTCAACGTGCCGCATGACTTGAGCGAAGCCGCCCAGCTCGATGGCGCCACCCGCTGGAAGGAATTCTGGCTGGTGCAGGTGCCGCTGGCGCGGCCGGCCATCATGTCGCTGACTATCCTGCTGTTCCTCTGGACCTGGAACCAGTTCCTGCTGCCCGTGGTGCTGGTGCAGGACCCGATGCAGCGCACCATGGCCGGCGCGCTCGGCGCCTTCCAGGGCCAGTGGGGCACCGATATTCCGCTGCTCTGCGCCGGCTCGCTGCTCATCCTCACGCCAACAATCGTGCTCTTCCTCATCTTCCAGCGCCAGTTCGTCGCTGCCCTCATGCAGGGCGCGGTCAAAGGCTAATCCGGAGACTTTCCATGGCAGGGCTTACCCTCCGCTCGGTTCACAAGAATTACGGCGAAGTGCCGGTCATCAAGGGCGTCGATCTCGACATTGCCCATGGCGAGTTCGTAGTCTTTGTTGGGCCCTCGGGCTGCGGAAAATCCACGCTTCTGCGCATGATCGCCGGGCTGGAAGACATTACCGACGGCCAGATCAGCATTGGCAGCCGGGTCGTCAACGACGTGGAGCCGCGTGACCGTGGCGTCGCCATGGTGTTCCAGTCCTATGCGCTCTATCCGCATATGAGCGTGTACGACAATGTCGGCTTTGGTCTCAAACTGGCGGGCACGCCCCGGCAGGTCCGTGACGACAAGATCCGGGCCGCGGCGCGGGTCCTGCAGATGGAACACCTGCTCGATCGCAAGCCCGCCCAGCTCTCGGGCGGCCAGCGACAGCGTGTCGCCATCGGCCGCGCCATCGTGCGTGAGCCCGACGTTTTCCTCTTCGACGAGCCGCTCAGCAATCTCGACGCGGCGCTGCGCGGCGACATGCGCATGGAACTGGCGCGGCTGCACCATGACCTGGGCGCCACCATGATTTATGTCACCCATGACCAGGTCGAGGCCATGACCCTGGCCGACAAGATCGTTGTGCTCGACGCAGGGGTGGTGCAGCAGGTCGGCTCGCCCCTCGACCTCTATAATGATCCCGCCAATCTCTTCGTGGCCGGCTTTATCGGCTCACCCAAGATGAACCTGATCGCGGCAAGTGCCCAGGGCACCGCAGGCATTGTCTCGCCGGCGCTTGCCGCCCCTCTGAGGCTGCCGGCGTTGAAATCGGCTCTCGTGGATGGAGCCCCCGCCACCATCGGCATGCGCCCACATGATCTGGTTCTCGAGAGCCACGGTCCGCTGCGTGGGCAGGTTCGCCTGGTCGAGCGCTTGGGCAACGAGACCATTGTGCGCATTGCCCTGCCCGACGGCACGGAAATGACCGCTGCCCTGCCTGGGCAGGGGAGTTTCGAAATGGGCGCCACCATTGCCCTGGCGGTGAAGCCCGAAAGCATCCTCGCCTTCGACCAGCACGGCGCCCGCCTCTAGATCGGTCACTGTTAACTGCAGTCGCGGCCCCTTCGCCTCCCTCCCCCTTGAGGGGAGCGACCGAGGGAGGGGTCCGCAAGTGGGCCACAAAACCACCCCCACCAACGCTCCCCTCAAGGGGGGAGTGGGCGACAAAACGCATCAGCTTGAAGGTGAACGGCCCTATAGCGGGTCAGGAGCTCTCAGCCCTTTACCGCACCGCCGGTCAGGCCCGAGATCACGTAGCGCTGCGCAAGCAGGAAGAACGCGATCGCGGGCATGATCGACAGCGTCAGGAAGGCGAGGATTCGCGGCCAGTCCGAACCATATTGTCCCTGGAACTGCATGATGCCGAGAGGCCAGGTATACTTGGCCTCGGAATTGAGCACGATAAGGGGCAGCAGGAAACTGTTCCAGCTGCCCACGAAGTTGAACACGCCCACCGTGGCGATGATCGGCAGGCAGAGCGGCAGGGTGATGTACCAATAGATGCGGATATAGCCGCAATTATCCATGCGCGCCGCGTCGATCAGCTCCTTGGGCAGCTCCTTGAAGAAATTGTGGAACAGCAGCACCGAGAAGGACACGCTGAAGGCCACCTGCACGACGATAATGCCCCAATGGCTGTCCAGCATGCCCAGGTCGCGCATCTTGATGAACAGCGGCAGGATGCCGGTGGCCGCCGGAAACAGCAGGCCCAGCATCAGATAGCCCAGGATGAACTTGGAGCCGAAGAACTTGATATGGGCTAGGGCAAAGGCCGCCATCGATGCCACCAGCGTCGAGAGCACCACGGTGCCCCCGGCAATCAGCAGGGAATTGCCCAGCGACGAGAAATAGCGCGGTCCGCCCAGGATTTCGACAAACCGCACCGGGTCCCAGCTGGCGGGCAGGCCGAACGGATTGACGCGCAACTCGCCGATCTCTTTGAAGCCGCCCAGGGCCGTCGTGTAGAACGGCACGATGACGAAGGTGGCCACCACCAGCAGCGTGATCCACTGCACCGGCGAAATGATCGGACGGCGTTTCTTGGATGCAATTGCCATCAGTGCTGCTCCACTCTGAACAGGATGCGACGATAGGCCAGCGCGACGATCACGCAGGCAATGAACAGCAGCACGCTCACCGCGCCGCCAAAGCCGAGCTTCATGCGCAGAATGCCGAACTGGTAGAGGAAGGTGACGATGGTGTGGCTCGAATGCGAGGGGCCGCCATTGCTCAGCGGAATGATCAGGTCGAACAATTGCAATGCGCCGGTAATGGCGAAGAACACCGAGATGACGATGGCCGAGCGGATCATCGGGATCTTGATATGGCGCACAATCTGCCACTTCTTGACGCCATCGAGCCGCGCGGCCTCGATGACTTCGGCGGGGATTGATTGCAGCCCCGCGATGAAGATCATCATGTGGAAACCGAAATATTTCCAGGTAATGACCAGCATGATGGCCGGAATAACCCAGAGCTTGTCGCCCAGCACGAACGGCATATCGACCCCGATTGCCCCGCCAATGGCGGGCAGGAGGCCGTAATTGCCGTCATAGACGAACTTCCAGATCAGGCCGGCGGCCACTTCGGCCAGCATGAAGGGCAGGAAAAACAGGGTGCGCAGCACATTGATGTGCACGGAGCGCTCGGCCAGCGCGATGGCGCACCACATGGCCAGCGGCAGCTGGATGACCAGCGATACTGCAACCACAATCAGGCTGTTGCGCACGGCGGTGCCGAAGTTGCGATGGGTAATGACGTCGGCATAGTTTTCGAAGCCGACAAAATCTGTGATGGGGCCGTAACCGTTCCAGTCGAAGAACGAAAAGGTCGTCGCATCGATCATCGGCATCACGACGAAGAGCGTGAACAGGATCAGCGCGGGCGGCAGGAACAGCAGCAGCGGCAACACGCTCTTGCTTTCCACATAGCGGCGGCGGCGCGGTATCGCGACGGCCCCCGATTGCACCCCGGTAGCAACACTGCTCATTGATTATTCCCCTCGCCGTCCAACGCACTGGCGGGTCCGGCACGGCCACGTCCAGGCATTGCAATAGATTGGTCCGGCGGGCGGGGGTGTCCCGCCCGCCGGAGGTGGTTGAGTGACTACATCTCGTCGTCCACGGCTTCCTTGATGAGCTCGGCGGCTTCTTCCGCGCTCATGGCATTGGCAGCAAGCTCGGCCGAGATGTCGTTGACCACCCCACCGACATTGGGGCCCAGGGCCTGATCGAAGAACAGGGCATGCCAATGGGCATTGCCGATATTCCTGGCAATCTGCACCTTGAAGGGGTTGGTCATGACGTCGGCCGCGCCCTTGGCGATCGGGATGTAATAGGCATCCTTGGCGTATTTGGCCTGGTTCTCCATATTGTTGAAGAACTCGACCCACTTCACCGCAGCGTCGGAAGCGTTCTTGGAGAACAGCACGCCGCCCAGACCGCCGAGTGTGTCGGTCGGGTCGCCCTTGCCGCCTTCGATGGTCGGGAAGGGCAGGATGCCGAGCTGGTCATCCGGAATGCCTTCCTTACTGGCCGAATTATCCTTCATCGCGCCGTAATCCCAGTCACCCATGAGGTGCATGGCGGCCTTGCCGTCACCGAAATAGCCCGATGCGTCGCCATAACCGGCGGCGAGGAAGCCTTCCTGCCAGGGCTCTAGCGCTGCCAGCTCGAGGAAATATTCGCCGGCCTTGACGAAATCTTCGCCGGCAAAGCCGTCGCCTTCACCGGCAGCGGCAGCCTGGAAGCCCTCCTGGCCTGCCAGCCGGACGACCAGCTTGGACCACCAGAAGTGCGCCGGCCACTTGTCCTTGGCGCCAATGGCGATCGGGGTAATGCCGGCATCCTTGAAGGTTTGGACGCCTGCAAGGAAGCCATCCCAGGTTTCCATGCTGGCGGGATCAACACCGGCTTCTTCGAAGAGGGTCTTGTTGTACCACAGGACGACTTCGCCAACGTCGCGCGCTACGCCATAGAGATGGCCATCAGGCGCGGTGAAGGCGGAAACACCGGCAGTGCCCATATTTTCCTTGGCTTCGTCGCTCAGCACGTCTTCGACGGGACGCAGCACGCCGGCGGCGGCCTGCTCGTAGAACACGCCACCACCCCAGGAGTGGAACACGTCAGGCGCGTCTGCCGATTGCAGCAATGTCGTGAGCTTGGCCTTGAACGCTTCGTTCTCGAGGAACGGCAGTTCGACGATGATGTCCGGGTTCTGCGCCATGAAATCGGCGGCGATGGAATTCATCAGTTCCACCTCGGCTGGGATGGACGTGATGTGCATATGTTTGACGACAGTCTGGGCCTGTACTGGCGCAATGGCAGCCAGACCCAGCATCGCGGCAAGCGCGAAACGTTTCATGGTTTCCTCCAATCCTTGTGGCGGCCAGAAACCGGTTTTTCGGAATCCTCCCTTGGCCGCAATGACGAGACAGCGCCTGCTGAACTCCCCACTTGCTACTTTTTACGCATCCCTTATTAAAGACGCAAGAGGAACGTACCTCGAGATTGCTATGTGGAGTAGACATGGGTGGGGAAAGCACATTAAACGACTGAAATATATAGTGAACTTGAAGTCACATAAGAATTCTGATGCGTTTTTGACTTCACTGACGCGGTTGATTTTGATAGAGATTGCAAACTAAATCAACGATGCTGAAATGAACACGCGGAGCGTCCCTGTGGTCGTGAAGATCGCCGATCCGCTGCTGATGCGGGAAATCAACAAATACCATGTGCTGGAGACCATCCGGTGCCATGGCCAGATTTCTCGCGTCGAAATTTCGGAGCGCACCCTGCTCAGCGGCACGACGGTTTCAGCCATCACTGGCGCGCTGATCGACGAAGGGCTGATCCATGCAAGCCATGCCCAGCCCCAGGCCAATGGCGAGGCCCATCGCGGTCGCCCGCGCGTGCTGCTGGGGCTGGTCGCCGACGCGGCCTATGTGCTTGGGATCAAGATTTCCGAAGCCATGACCACGGTGACCTTGATCGATTTCCGGGGCGAGTTGGTGACCTCAGCGCAATTGCCGATCCGGCTGGCTCGCCAGCCGGCTGATGTCATTGCCGACCTCATCGAGGACGCCATGGATGATTGCGTCAACAAGTCCGGCGTTGATCGCAAGCGCATCCGGGGCATCGGCATTGGCGTGCCGGGCCTGGTCGATCCGCGCTCGGGCCGCAGCTATGCCAGTTCCGTCTTCGGGGAGCGCGAAGTGCCCTTGGGAGCCCTTCTGGGGGAGCGCACCGGCCTGCCGGTGAAGCTGGAAAAACCGGCCAATCTGCTCGCCCTGGCCGAAAGCTGGTTCGGCTATGCCCAGCGCGACAAGAGTTTTGCGGTGGTGGTGCTCGACCAGACGGCAAGCCTCGGGCTATGGCTTGACGCCGATGTGCACCGCGGAGCCAGCACGCTTGGCCCCACTTTTGGCCACCTCAAGGTTGGCGGCGAGGGTCTGGCCTGCGAATGCGGGCAACTCGATTGCCTCAACGCCCATGTGAGCGAGTCGGCCCTGCGTCAGCAGGCAGCCGCGGCGCTGGGCCCGGCGTTCATGGAAGCACCCCTGGCCCGGTCCAATATCATGGCGGCGCTGGCCGAAGCCTGCGATGCGGGGCGCAGCGAGGCCCGCGCCGTGATCGATCGGCATGGCGAAAAACTCGGCATCGGCGTGTCCCATATCATCAACCTGATTAACCCTGAAAAGATCATTATCGCCTTGGAATCACAGCGCTATTGCGAATTGGTCGAGCCGGTCGTCAAGGCGACGGCGGCGGTCAATAGTTTCCGAGCTCACTACGCGGCCACCCAGCTGATCCTGCATACACTGGACGATCAACTCTGGGCCCGCGGCGCCGCCGCGCTCATGCTGCGCGACATTTACAGCGCCCCATGGACATCGGCCTACCAGGAGGAAATTCAATGACTAAATCTGCCCTGATCGTATGGGGAGGATGGGACGGCCACACGCCCGAGCAAAGCGCGCGCCTGGTTGGCACGATGCTGGAAAAGCATGATTTTGCAGTCGACATCGAACCAACGACCGAGGCCTTCGCCGATGCCGGGTTGGCGCGCTATGACCTGATCGTGCCGGCCATCACCATGTCGCGCATCGAAAAGGAAGAGCTGACCAATCTTCTTGCCGCGGTTCGTGGCGGCACGGGCCTGGCCGGTTTTCACGGCCTGATGAGCGACAGTTTCCGCAACGAGCCCGACTACCAGTTCATGGTGGGTGGGCAGTGGGTGGCCCATCCTGGCAATATCATCGACTTCACCGTCAACGTGGCCCGGCCCGACGATCCGATCATGCAGGGGCTGGAGGATTTCCCCTTTCACTCTGAGCAGTACTACATGCATTTCGATCCCAGCATCGAGGTGCTGGCGACCACGACATTCTCGGGCGCGCATTTCGACGAGATCGAGGGTGTGGTCATGCCGGTCGTGTGGAAGCGACGCTTCGGCAAGGGGCGGGTGTTCCACTCCACCCTTGGCCATGTGGTGGATGAATTCCAGGTGCCGCAGATGCGTACCATTTTCGAACGCGGCGCGCTCTGGGCAGCGCGCTGACCTGACGTCAACCATCGGCAAGGAGGAGACGATGGCAGATCTACAACTTCGAGGCATCAACAAGAGCTTCGGCGCAGTCAAGGTGATCCACGATATCGATCTCGATATCGGCAATGGGGAATTCGTGGTGTTTGTCGGGCCCTCGGGCTGCGGCAAGTCCACTCTCCTGCGCACCATTTCAGGCCTGGAGGAACCGACATCGGGACAGGTGCTGATCGGCGGGGAGGATGTGACCGACTTCGATCCATCCGAGCGCGGCGTCGCCATGGTGTTCCAGTCCTATGCGCTCTATCCGCATATGAGCGTGGAACAGAACCTGGGGTTCGGCCTGCGCATGGGCGGCACGCCCAGGGACCAGGTCGCCGAGCGGGTGATGGAGGCTGCGCGCATTCTTGAACTCACCGAACTGCTGGAGCGCAAGCCGCGCCAGCTTTCCGGTGGGCAGCGCCAGCGCGTCGCCATCGGCCGCGCCATTGTGCGCCAGCCCAAGGCCTTCCTGTTCGATGAACCGCTCTCCAATCTCGATGCCGAACTGCGCGTGCAGATGCGCATCGAGATCGCCAAGCTGCATCAGCAACTGGGTGCCACCATGGTCTATGTGACCCATGACCAGGTGGAGGCCATGACGCTGGCCGACCGCATCGTCGTGCTGCGCGCCGGGCGCATCGAGCAGCAGGGCAGTCCCATCGAGCTCTACGACAACCCGGACAACCAGTTCGTCGCTGGCTTCATCGGCTCGCCGCGCATGAATTTCCTCGAGGGCAGGATCACCGCGATCGAGGGTAATGCAATGAGCGTGGCCCTCGACGCCTTCGATGCGCCGGGTCTGGTGGTCGAGCGGCGGGGGCCGGGTGGATCGGTTGGGCAGCAGATCAGCGTTGGCATTCGCCCCGAGCACTTTGCCGACGCCGCCCTGGGCGGGCCTACGCTCACCGCAAAGGCGCAGGTGGTCGAGCAGCTTGGCGGCGTATCCTTCGTCTACGCCGTCGGCAATGATGACGAGGCCAAGGTGACCATCCAGCAGAAGGGACATTCGCGCATTCCAGATGGCGCCTCGATTACAGTTGGTATCGAGCCGGGCGCTATATTGGCCTTTGACGAGCGCGGCCAGCGGATCTGACTGGACGCGAGCTACCGGCTCGCCCATTGTTAGATACCCAGCCTCCCTTGCCTTGATCGGCGAGGGAGGCTTCTACGTCTCGAGTTAGCAAAGCATGGAACTGCCGAGCGGGGTCACATGTCTTGCATCGTGCGATTGATCCGCCAGTTCTCGCCGTCATTGCACGCGCTATCCGCGCCCAGGAGCGTTGCGGGCGCCGGGGCAATATGCTTAGCTAGGTATTGCATACGAATGCAAAACATGTATGCATACGTATGCAGTCGTGGGGAACGCCGGCAGGGGATGCGTAGCCGACAAGGCCGTCGCCAAAGGAATGGGCACATAATTGCCCCAAGTCAGGAGAACGAAATGAAGCCCTATCTAACGTTAGCAGTATCAGCCCTCGCCTTGGCACTGGGAACGGGCGCCGCTTTCGCAGAGTGCGGAATCGAGTCTGGTTCCGTGCGCATTCTGAGCAATGACTTCGAGGCTCTGCGCACCATCAATGCCACTGCCGAAGAGTGCGCGACCGATGGCGTGACGGTCACCGCCAATGCCACGGCCGAGCACAAGGAAATCCAGGTGCCGGCGCTGACCATCAATCCTGCCGAATATTCGGTAGCGGTAGTCGCCAACAATTCTATCGTACCGCTGCTCAATGACGACCTGATCCGCCCACTTGACGACCTTGTTGCCGAGTTCGGCCAGGATCTGCAGCCCAGCCAGTTGGTCAAGATCGACGGCAAGATCATGGCCGTCGCCTTCATGGGCAACGGTCAGCACATGTTCTATCGCAAGGATATTCTGGAAGAGGCCGGTGTCGAGCCGCCCACCAGCTATGACGAAGTGCTCGCCGCCGCCGCCGCCATCAAGGACGCCGGGCTGATGGACTATCCGCTGGCCGCGTCGGTCAAGCCGGGTTGGGATCTGGCCGCCGAATTCGTCAACAATTATCTGGGCACGGGTGCCGACTTCTTTGCGCCGGGCAGTGCCGAACTGGCCATCGACAACGAGAATGGCCGCGAAGTGCTGCGCGTCATGCGCGAAATGATCGCCTTCATGGACCCCGATTATCTTACCTTCGACGCCAACGAAATCCAGAAGGAATACGAGGCCGGCAATATCGCCATCATGAATGAATGGGGCTCGCTCGGCGGCGCCATCCTTGATGACGAGGGTGCAGTCGATGGCGTGGTTGAAAACACCGTTCTGGCCGCTTCGCCCACCATTGGTGGTGGTTCGATCCCGGCGGCGGCACTCTGGTGGGATGGATTCACCATCGCCAAGAACATCTCCGATGAAGATGCCGAAGCCTCGTTCCGTGCCATGGTCCATGGCATCAGCCCCGAGATGATGGCCGCCAACAAGGATGTCGCCACCTGGCTGATTGCCGGCTACGAGCCCGGTCCGGCAGCCGTCGGCGTGATCGCCAATGCCAATGCCGGCGCGCGGGCCTATCCGATGCAGCCCTATATGGGCCTGCTACACACCGCGCTTTCGACCGAACTGGCCGAATTCGTCGCCGGATCGGAAGATGCAGACCAGGCGCTGGCCGACGTCAAGGCTGCCTATGAGACCGCCGCCCGCGGCGCCGGCTTCCTCCAGTAGTCGTCCCTCGGACGCTGTGCCTCCTCCCGTATGCGGGGGGAGGCAAATGCACCGGCGCCGGCAAAGGGTCGGTGAACCGACCCGTCGTGCATGAGCTTTGCGCGGGGCGCGAGGCCGCCGCATGGTAAAAACCAGAAGCGACGTGCTTTGAGGAGGCAGGCAATGCCAAACAAGACCTTCTTTGCTTTCATCCTGCCATCGCTGATCGCCATGGTGCTGTTCATCGCCCTGCCCATCGTCTCGGTGGTGGTGCAGTCGCTTTATGTGAGCCATGAGCAGGTCATGGTCGAAGTCGAGAACTGCCAGCCCTTTGGCGGCTGTTCCACCGAGTTGCGCGTCGATTCGGCTGCGACCGCGGTCCTCCGCGACGAGCAGCCACTGGGGCGCTTCAACGGCTTCGGCACCTATCTAAACCGTGCTCATCTGGCGACCAGCGAACTGGGTGCCATCCTCTCCAGCGATCTCGACCTTGGCATCAAGTGGACGCAGGTTCTCAACCTGCCCTTCTACAAGGCGTTGATCTTCACCCTCGTCTATTGTTTCGTAGTGACGCCGCTGGCCATGATCCTCGGCTTCACCATCGCGCTCGCCGTCAATGCCCTGCCCAAGATCACCAAGGGGCCGATTATCTTCTTTTCGCTCCTGCCGATGATCATCACGCCACTGATAGGTTCGTTGATCCTCTATTGGATGCTCAGTCCCAACGGCATATTGGGCGCCACCATCCAGCACATCTTCAATGATCCGACCTTGTCGCTGCGCTCGACGCCCGCGCTGACCTGGGCTGCCTTGCTGGTCTATGGCGTCTGGACCAATGCCCCGTTTTCCTTCGTGGTCTTTTATGCGGGCCTGCAGACCGTGCCGGGCGATACGCTGGAATCGGCGATGATCGATGGCGCCTCACGCTGGGAGCGCATCCGCTATGTCATCATTCCGCATCTGGCGCCGCTCGCCACTTTTGTGGCGCTGGTGCAGCTGATGGACAATTTCCGCGTCTTCGAGCCGATTGTCGGCTTCTCGGCCGAAGCTAACGCCACCTCGCTGAGCTGGCTGATCTACAACGACCTGAGCGGCGACAGCCAGCAATTCGGCTCGGCCGGTGCAACCTCGGTCCTGACCATTCTAGGCGTGATCATCCTGCTTTCCCCGGTTCTGGTGCGCACCTGGCGCGAATTCAAACACAAGGCGGTGTGACCATGTCGGACGCAATGACCCACAAGCGCCCCCCGCTCCTCAATTTCCTGATCTACGGCTTCATAGTCCTCTGGGTTATCCTGGCGGCAGTGCCGTTTCTGTGGACCGTCTGGGGGTCGTTCAAGGTCGAGGTCGACTTCTTCTCCCGCGAAAGCTGGTGGAACGCCATTCTCGGCACCAATACCGTCGCACAGACCGGAGGGCCCTTTACCGGTGCCGGCTATTATGGCGCATGGGTGCTGCGTGATTTCTGGCGCGCCGCAGGCAATACCATCATCGTGACGCTGAGCGTCACCATCATCTCGCTGACCCTGGGCACACTGGGCGGCTATGCCCTGGCCCGGTCCGGCAAGAACTATGCGTTCTGGATCCTGATTGCGGCGCTCGTATTCCGCGCCATGCCGCACATCACCCTGGTCTCGGGCTATCTGCTGCCTTTCTTCGAGCTCAATATCTGGGGCGTGCTGCCCACCTCCATTATCGTGCTCGTGGCCATCAACCAGCCCTTCACACTGTGGATGCTGCACTCTTTTTTTCTCTCAATCCCCAAGGATCTCGACGAGAGCGCCATGGTCGACGGCTGTACGCGCTTCCAGGCCTTCCGCATGGTCATCATGCCGGTGATGTGGCCGGGCCTGGTCACGACTGGCCTGTTCAGCTTTCTGCTCGGCTACAATGACTTCGCAGTCACCGCGATGCTCCTCAGCGCCGACAACCAGACTATGGTGCCCAAGATCTCAAGCTTCCTCGGCTCCATCCAGGAAACCGGCAATGTCATGTTCGCCGTAGCCGCCGTGGTCTCGGCCACCGTGCCGCTCTTCATCCTCGTGCTCTTCTTCCAACGCCAGATCGTCAGCGGCCTCACCGCCGGCGCCGTAAAGGGGTAACCAAGATGGCCCAGATCCGTCTCAAGAACGTCTCCAAGCGCTGGAACAATTTCGTCGGCGTGGACAATTTCAATCTCGATATTGCCGACCAGGAATTCCTAGTGTTGCTCGGACCATCGGGCTGCGGCAAGACCACGACCATGCGCATGATTGCGGGCCTTGAGGACATCACCGAGGGCGAAATCTGGATCGGCGACCGCATGGTCAACAAGCTCGAGCCCAAGGACCGAGACATCTCCATGGTATTCCAGAGCTATGGCCTCTATCCCAATATGACGGTGTACGAGAACATCCGCTTCCCTTTGAAGGTGCGCAAGGTGCCCAAGGAGCAGCACCATGATCGCGTCATGGCGGCGAGCAAAATGGTGGAACTCGACGATTTCCTCGAGCGCCGCCCGGCAGCCCTCTCGGGTGGACAGCGGCAGCGCGTCGCGCTGGCCCGCGCCATCGTGCGCGAGCCCAATGCTTTCCTGATGGATGAGCCACTTTCCAACCTCGACGCCAAGCTGCGCGTCTCGACGCGTGCCCAGATTAAGAATCTGCATCACACGCTCAAGCGCACCACGGTCTATGTGACCCATGATCAGGTCGAAGCCATGACCCTGGCCGACCGGGTGGTGGTCATGAACAAGGGCGTGGTGCAGCAGGTAGGCACCCCGATGGAGATTTACGATCGTCCCGCTAACACCTTTGTGGCCAGCTTTATCGGCTCCCCGGCCATGAACCTGGTCGCGGGCGAAATCGAGAAGGGCGTCTTTACCGCCGCCGGCATCCGCATCGAGGGGCTTGCTCCCGAGGGAAAAGGGCCGGTCACCCTGGGCTTCCGGGCCGAGGATGCAGGCCTGGCCGATAGTGGCGGGCAAATCGCGGCGCCCATCTACACGGTGGAACTGCTGGGTGATGCAACTATGCTCTCCATGCGCGTGGCCGGGGAACTGGTCTCGATCAAGGTCGGCAAGGACTATCGCGCCGAAATCGGCGAGGTCGCCCATATTGCCATTCCGCCTTCGGCCTGCCACCTGTTCGACCATGCCACGGGTGGACGGATCGAGGCCTGAACGATGACGCCGGACCCCGCATTCGATGCCCGCTTCCAGGCGACGCTCGAAGCCAGTGGACTGACATTGACACCCGACGAAGCCGCGAGGCTCGGGAAACTGGCCGCTTGGATGCATGATGGGCTCGCCGGGGGGCCGGCTACGCCATTGCTTCCGGTAGAGACCAGCATTCTTGAACTCTCGATCCAGGAACAGGGCGACCGCCTGCGCGATGGACGCCTGACCTCATTGGCGCTGGTCGAGGCGACCTTGGCGCGCATCGCCGAGCGCGACCCGGATTACTTGAGCTTCTATTGCGTACTGGCCGATACGGCACGGGCCGATGCCGCCCGCGCCGACCAGGAACTGGCGTCCGGTGAGGATCGTGGCGCGCTGCATGGCATTCCCGTCGGCATCAAGGACCTGATCGACGTGGCGGGCGTGCCGACCACCGCCAATGCGCCGGGTCGCGCCGAGGCCATTGCCGATCAGGACGCCGAATTGGTCACCCGCCTCCGACGGGGCGGCGCGATCATCATCGGCAAGCTCGCGACTTATGAATGGGCCACGGTCGGGCCGGACAGGCAGGGCTTGTTCCCGCCAGCCCGCAATCCCTGGAAGCTCGACCACATCACCGGCGGATCCTCCTCGGGCCCCGCCGCTGCGGTGGCGGGCGGATTGATTCGTACGACTATCGGCACCGATAGCGGCGGTTCAGTGCGGGGACCGTCCTTTTATTGCGGCACTGTTGGCCTCAAACCGACCTATGGCAGTGTAGCCGGAGAGGGCGTGCTGGAGCTTTCCTCCAGCCTCGATCATGTCGGTCCGATCAGTGCCAGCGTCGCCGAAGCCGCCCTGACTCTCGACGTACTGACCGGGCAATCCGGCCTGCGCAGTGCCACGGGCCGCCTGGGCGAACCCGTCAGCGATCTCCGCATCGGCTATGCGCGCAACTGGTTCGCGCATGATCCCCAGACCATGCCCGCCGTACTGGCGGCCGTGGACGATGCTGTGTCGAGGCTGTCCTGGCTCGGGGCCGTGGTCAAAGAGATCGACCTGCCCGATTATGCTTCCATTGAAGTCGCCGTAGCCACGATCCTGCATGCCGAAAGTTTTCGCCTGCATGCCGAAGATCTGCGCGATCACCCTGAGGGTTATGGCCGCCGGGCCTTTCTCAGCCTTGCGGCAGGGCTCGCCATATCTGAGTCAGAACTGGCCAGGGCCCGAGATATGGGCGCGCAGTTCCGGGACGCGGTCGATGCCCTTCTCGACCAGCATGACGTGCTGATCACTGCCGGAGCCCTGACTACGGCGCTGCCTGCCGCCCCCTTCGAGAAAGAGGCGGTGTGGACGCCCATGCGCACCATCGGCTTCAACGTCTCCGGCCACCCGGTGCTGGCGCTGCCGGTCGGGTTCCATGATGGCTTGCCCATCGGCATGCAGATCATCGGGCGGCACCACGCCGAAGCGCGGATCGTGCAGTTCGGCGATGCCCTCGAGAAAGCCACCGAAATCGGCCGCTCGAAGCCGCCCCGTCGGCGCTGATCGCCGAAAGTCGCGTTTTTGAATATCCCGGTCTTGCAGTGTTGCATACGTATGCAGTATCTTTGAATGAACTTTTGAGGGGAGCCTCCAATGCCAGTCTGGCTGAAGCGCGGTAAGGATGTCGAGGAACGGGCCGAAGCGGATCGCCAGGTTCGCGCCACCGTGGAGTCCGTCCTGTCCGATATCGAGAAGCGCGGCGACGCCGCCGTGCGCGAACTTTCGATCAAATTCGACAAGTGGGATCGCCACGATTTCCGCCTCGACCAAAAGGAAATCGACGCCTGCAAGGCGCAACTGACTGACCAGGACCTCATCGACATTGAGTTCGCCCAGACCCAGGTGCGCAACTTCGCCCAGAGGCAGAAGGACACCATGCTCGACCTCGAGGTCGAGACCCTGCCGGGCGTCACCCTCGGTCACCGCCATGTACCGATCAATGCCGTCGGTTGCTACGTGCCGGGCGGCAAGTATCCGTTGCTGGCCTCCGCCCATATGTCGGTGCTGACCGCCAAGGTCGCCGGTTGCCCCCGTGTCATCACCTGCGCGCCGCCTTTCAACGGGAGGCCGGCCCCGGCCATCGTCGCCGCCCAGGCTATGGCCGGCGCTGACGAAATCTATGTACTGGGCGGCATCCAGGCTATCGGCGCAATGGCCATCGGCACTCAAAGCATCGACCCTGTCGACATGCTGGTTGGCCCCGGCAATGCCTTCGTCGCCGAAGCCAAGCGTCAGCTGTATGGCCGAGTCGGCATTGACCTGTTTGCCGGCCCCACCGAAACCCTCATCATTGCCGACGACACCGTCGATGGCGAAATCTGCGCCACCGACCTGCTTGGCCAGGCTGAGCATGGCCCGACCAGTCCCGCAATTCTGCTGACCAATTCGGAAAAGCTGGCGCGAGACACCATGGCCGAGATCGAGCGCCTTCTCGCTATTCTCCCCACCGCCGACATGGCCCGCAAATCCTGGGTCGATTATGGCGAAGTGATCGTGTGTGAGGACTATGACGAAATGCTGGTCGAAGCCGACCGGATTGCCTCCGAGCATGTGCAGGTGATGACCGACAGGGACGTGTGGTTCCGGGACAATCTGACCAATTTTGGCGCCCTATTCCTAGGGCCGCGCACCAATGTGGCCTACGGCGACAAGGTGATCGGCACCAACCATACCCTGCCTACCATGAAGGCGGCGCGCTATACTGGCGGGCTCTGGGTCGGCAAGTTTCTCAAGACCTGCACCTGGCAGACCGTTACCAGTGATGCGGCCTCGGCCATGATTGGGGAATATGGGTCGCGCCTCTCCATGCTGGAGGGTTTTGTCGGCCACGCCGAACAGGCCAATATCCGGGTACGCCGCTATGGCGGACGCAACGTGCCCTATGGTACGGCTGCACCCCCGAGACCTGACGCCGGAATGTAAGATGCAACTGCCCAGGACCCCCAGTTTCCGCCTCGTTGGCAAGCGCGCCCTGGTCACGGGTGGCACACGCGGTATCGGCCTGGGCATATCGGTGGCGCTGGCCGAGGCCGGCGCTGCGGTGACGGTCGCGGCCCGCACCGCCAGCGACGTTAAGGCGGTGGTCAATGCCATGGCGGCGGACGGGCTGACCGCTGAAGGCGTTGCCATCGACATTACCGATTTCGCTGCGATGCGCAGCTTCGTGGCCGACAGCGATCCGTTCCAGGTGCTGGTCAATTCGGCCGGCACCGGTCGGCACAGCGCCTTTGGTGACATTACCGAGCCCGACTACCAGACCGTGATGCAGCTCAATCTGGGCGCGACGCTTTTTACGTCCCAGGCCGTGGCGGCAAAACTGCAGGCGGCAGGGCAGGGCGGCGCCATCATCAACATCTCCTCGCAGATGGGACATGTCGGCGGACCGAAACGCGCGGTCTATGCCGCCAGCAAACATGCTGTTGAAGGTCTGACAAAGGCCATGGCTATCGAGTTGGGGGCCAGCAATATTCGGGTCAATACGGTCTGCCCGACTTTCATCGAAACCGAATTGACGGAAAAGAACCTCAGCGATCCTGATTTCCGCGCCTGGGTTCTGTCCAAGATCAAGCTGGGACGGTTGGGCCGGGTGGAGGACATCATGGGGCCTGTAGTTTTCCTGGCCTCCGATGCCGCGGCGCTGATCACCGGCACCGCGCTACTGGTGGATGGTGGATGGACGGCGGAGTAAAAAAGACCGGAGTAACCTCATCCGAAGTGGCGCGCCGCGCAGGCGTCTCGCAGTCGGCGGTCTCCCGCACCTTTACCCCCGGCGCTTCCATCTCCCCCAAGACCCGCGCCAAGGTCGTGGCCGCCGCCCAGGAATTGGGCTACCGGCCCAATGCCATTGCCCGCTCGCTGATTACCAATCGTTCCCGCATCATCGCCGTGGTGATGGCCTATCTCGAAAACCTCTTCTATCCCGACGTGCTCGAAGAACTGGGCCGGCTGCTGGCCAAGGAAAACTACCGCCTGCTGCTATTCACCGGCCATATGGACCGCGACAGCGATCCGGTCTTCGACCAGCTCATGCAATATCGCGTCGATGGGATCATCCTGGCATCGACGACGCTGTCTTCGCACCTCTCCGAGGAATGCGCCACGGCCGGTATTCCCGTGGTCCTGTTCAACCGCACCACCGAGCGCGATGCGGTCTCCAGCGTCACTACCCGCAACCGCGAAGGTGGGCGCCGTATCGCCGAATTTCTGCTGGCAGGCGGCCACAAGCGCTTCGGCTATATTTCCGGTATCGAGTCTTCCTCAACCAATCGCGACCGCTTCGCCGGCTATCAGGAGGCATTGGCGGCCGCTGGGCACGCGGACATCGTTCTCGGTGTCGGCAATTACAACCGTGCCGAAGCCGAGGCAGCGGCGCGGAACATCTTTGCCCGGCCGGACCGCCCCGATGCGCTCTTCGTAGCCAATGACCATATGGCCGTCGCCGTCATGGATGTGGCCCGCTACGAGTTCGGCCTGTCCATCCCCGAGGACCTGTCCATTATCGGCTATGACGATGTTGGCCCGGCGCGCTGGACCTCTTATGGCATCACCTCGATGAGCCAGCCGATGAAGCGCATGGTCGAGGCTACGGTCAATATCCTGATGGACCAGATTGCCTCGGGCGAAATCGAGGCCGAGCACCGCATCCTCAATGGTGAACTGGTGGTCCGGACCTCGGCCCGACTGCCCAAGGCCGGCATCGTCGAAGTCGATGGCCGGCACATCTACAAACCCGCCAAGACCTAGAGAAATCACGCGGCAAGCACGGCTTCGCCGCAATTGCGTTCCATATTGCATACGAATGCAAAACTGCTATCCTGATGCGGAAAGAGGAGGTCACCATGACCCAGAACAAGATTTGGACCCAGGGCGAGATGGAAAAGCGCCTGGTGCGCTATGCGGACCTCAAGGGCCTGCGCAACGCCTTCATCGACGCCCGCACGCCGGGTTCGGACCGCAAGGAGAATTTCACCATTATCGGGCCGGGCGTGTCGGAAAATCCGGCGCAGGTGGTGCATATCCCAGAGGCGCATGGGTTCAATATCGGCGCCGCCCGCCAGCCCTTCGGCTGCACCAATTCTCAGCATAGCCACCTCACCGCCGAGACCTTCGTGGTCCATACCGGCAAGTGGCGTTTCGTTTTCGGCCCGGACAAGGACGAGGGCTATATCGATGTCGAGCCCGGTGACGTTGCCACCGTGCCAACCCACATGTTCCGCGGCTTCGAAAAGCTGGACGAGGGCACGGGATTCCTCTTCGTGGTCCTTGGCCATGACGATCCGGGCAAAGTGGTCTGGGCGCCCAGCGTCTTCAAGATGGCCGAGGATTTCGGTCTGAAGCTTTTGAAGGGCGGCAAATTGGTCGACACCACGCAGGGCGAGAAAGTGCCCGAAGGTGCCGAACTGGAACAGCCCCCGACCGCCGAAAAGCTCCGCGAACTGGCCACTCCGCCGCTAGCCGAACTGGCGAAATACGCCATCAAGGCCGAAGACATAAAAGGCGATCCCAATTCTCCGCTGAGTGGCGATGGCGTCGAGGAGGCCGGTGTCATCGGCGATGTCGATGGCCAGGATGGCATCAAGGCCGGCCCGATCAGCGGTCACTGGAAACATGACTTTACCCTGCGCCGCTTCAAGCTCGAAACTGGCGCAATCATCCCCACCCATGCGCGTGCCGAGCAGGAAGTGATCTTCGTGCAATCCGGCACCCTGGAATTTACCTGGGATGGTGGTTCTTTGGTCATGGGTGCCGGCGATACGCTGACTGTGCCGATCGGGCTGATGCATGGCTACCGCAATCCGGCGTCCGCCAATGCGATTGCCTTTGTTATCCGTGGTGCCGCAGCCCCTGCAGCACCGGTCTTCGCAACGGCGCGGGCGGCGGAGTAACGCCAAAGCGCATGGTTGGTGCCCCCTCTTCCCTGAGGGGAGAAGGCTGGGGTGAGGGGTTCACCCTCCCGGCAGGACCGATACTCTCAACCCCTCATCCGGCGCTGCGCGCCGACCTCTCCCCTCAGGGGAGAGGTGAAGCAATGTGCACGAGGAGAAGCGCATGCCTACCATCACCCCCGAAACCCTCGCTGCCCTGCGCAAGGCCGATACGCCCACCGTCTGCAATGCGCTTGAGCATGTCATGGGCGGGCGCACGGCCGAGGGCTTCACCAAGTTCCCGGTGGTCTGCGCCGACCCTGGCCTGCCGCCCGTGGTGGGCTTCGCGCGCACGGCCAAGATCCGCGCCTCCTCCCCGGCCCAGAAGCCGGCGGCCGAGGTGCGGGCGCTGCGCATGCTGTATTATGACTATGTCTCGGCCGGAGATGGCCCCAATGTCGTGGTCATCGAGGATAGTGACTGGCCCCATGTCGTTGGTGGCTTCTGGGGCGAAATGCAGGTGGCCCAGCACAAGGGCCTTGGCGTCGCCGGTACGCTTACCAATGGCGTGCTGCGCGACCTGGGCATGCTCGACGAGGGCTATCAGGTTATTGCGGGAGCCGTGGGCCCAAGCCATGCTTTTGTGCATGTGACCGAGCTCGATTGCCCAGTGACGGTCTTCGGCATGCATGTCAGGCCCGGCGACTTGATCCATGCCGATCGCCATGGTGGCGTGGTCATTCCCGCCGAGCATATCGAGCGCATGGCCTGGGCCATCGACGTGGTGATGCGCAGGGAAGTGCCGATACTGAGCGCGGCCCGGGCGCCGGGGTTTACCGTGGAAAAACTGCGTGCAGCCTGGGCCGAGGCCGACCAGATCAAGTGATGCAGTTCGCCCTCAACGGGAGAAGGAGAAGGCCCGCTTTCGCGGGCCTTTGCTTATGCGCTTTTCGTTGCCTGCATGCGGTCCAGCCGCAATTGTGCGGCGCGGCGATGGCCTTCGAGGCCTTCGCTGGCGGACTGGCGGGCGGCTGGCGGTGCCACCTGCTTGACGCCCGCCTCATCGAGCCATTGATGGGTGGCAATCTTGACATAGGCGCCGACCCATAGCCCACCGGTATAAGCGCCCGCACCCATGGTGGGCAGGGTGTGGTTGGTGCCCGAGCACTTGTCGGAATAGACCACGCTCGCCAGTTCGCCGATGAAGAGACTCCCGTAATTCCGCAGCTTTTTGGCGAAGCCCTGGGCGTCGACGGTATGCACTTGCAGGTGCTCGGCGGCGATCAGGTCCGAATAGGCGATCATCGCCGCTTCGTCTTCGCACACGGTGATCTCGCCATAATTGATCCAGGCTTCACGGGCCGTGTTGGCGGTGGAGAGGGTTTCGAGCTGCTTTTCGACTTCGACCAGCGTGGCCTCAGCCAGCGCTTTGTCTGTGGTGATCAGGCCAACGCGGGTGCGGATGTCGTGCTCGGCCTGGGCAAGCAGGTCCGTCGCAATCATTTCGGCATCGCCGGTGGCGTCCGCTACGACGAAAATCTCTGACGGGCCAGCAAGCTGGTCGATGCCGACCGGGCCGAACACCTGACGCTTGGCTTCGTTGACAAAGGCATTGCCGGGGCCGACGATCTTGTTGACCGCCGGCACGCTCTTGGTGCCATAAGCCATGGCGGCGATGGCCTGGGCCCCGCCGATGCGGAAAATGCGGTCGGCGCCGGAGAGGTGGCAGCCGGCGATCATCGCGCTATGCGCATTGGGCGGCAGGCAGGCAATGACCTCGTCCACGCCGGCAACCTTGGCCGGCACGATGGTCATTATCGGTGCAGATAGAAGGGGATAGCGGCCGCCGGGCACATAGCAGCCGACGCGCTGGATGGGGATGACGCGGTGGCCCATATGGACGCCCGGCAGGGTCTCGACCTCCAGCGGCAGAATGGTCGAAAGCTGCGCTTCCGCGAATTTGCGCACATTCTCAATGGCGAATTCGGTGTCCTTGCGGGTCTGCGGATCGAGCTTGTTGAGAGCGGATACACGTTCCGCATCAGTGACTTCGAAGGCCTCCAGATCGGTCTTGTCAAACTTCGCGGAATAGTCGCGCACCGCTGCATCGCCATATTCGCGCACATTGGCGATGATCTCGCTCACCAGCGTCTCGACCGAGGCATTGTCACTCAGCGGGGAGCGGGCGGGTGCTTTCACATAAGTGACGCCGGGAAAGGGTGAGGGGTCAGTCATTACGAGCTCCAGGGGCAGGTCCTGGCCAGCGATCATGAACGCATTATGAACGCGTCCCGAGGCTCGCCGGCTCTGAATTTCGATCTTGCATACGTATTCAAAATTTGCCAGTGTTTTTTGGTAAGGAGCGCCTCGATCTTTCGTCGGAGCCTCAAAGCGAAGCCGGTGAGATGAACAAGCACGCAGTGCCGCAAGGCGAGGGGCAGAGTCAGGGCGCTCACGCGTTGCCGCTACTGCTGCTGCCCGGCACAGTCTGCGACGAACGGGTCTTCGGGCCGCTGATGGCGGAACTGGATCATCCCGACATGCGCGTCGTGGCCATGACCGGGGCCAGGTCGACGCCGGAGCTGGCGCGCAAGGTACTGGCCGCAGCGCCGGAGCGCTTTGCGCTGTTGGGATTTTCGCTGGGTGGTATCGTGGCGCTGGAAATGGCGGCGCAGGCGCCCGAGCGGATTGCTCGTTTGGCGCTGGTCGACACCACGCCTCGGCCCGACCCTGAAGCCAATGCAGTTGTGCGGCGGAATGCCGTGGCCAAGGCCCGGGCCGAAAGCATGGATCCCTATATTCTTGACGCCTGGGACAGGTTGGTGTCCCCGCACAATGTGGGGAATGATCGCCTCAGGGACGTGATCATTGCCATGGCCCGCGATGCCGGGGCCGATGTGCTGGCCGAACAATCCGAGATCGCCATTCACCGGGCCGACAGCCGGGAACGGCTTGGCGCCATTGCCTGCCCGACCTTGATCCTGGCCGGAGCCGACGAGCAGATCTGTCCGCTCTCCGCCCACGAGGAACTCGCCAGCGGTATTGCCGGCGCGCAATTTTTCACCATTCCGCAAGCGGGACACTTCGCCCCGCTTGAAAATCCGGCCGTGCTGGCGCGTCATATAGGCGGTTGGCTGGGTCGGGCACCCAAACATCATGCCGCACAGGCAGCAGACCAAGGAGCCAAGATGAGCGACGCAACGAGCAATCCCAAGAGCAAGGGCAATGCGCCCGTGGCCGCTGAATCGGTACTCCAGGTCGAGCGCCACGACTATACCGACCTGGCGCCGACCAATCGGCCGCGCGGCCAGTCCATGGCCGGGTTCGACGACATCTATACCGATATCGTCGACTACATCATCCGCTGCACCCACCGGATCTGGGACGAGCGCGATATCGGGCTGATCTACAGCCACTACACCCATAATTGCGTGCTCTATGGCACCACCGGCACGATCTACAATCGCGAGGATATTGTCCGCGACACCATCCAGCGGCTGGTGAGTTTTCCCGAGCGCCGCGGCATGGGCACCCATGTGATCTGGAACGGCAATGACAAGGACGGGTTCTTTACCAGCCATCTGGTGACCGGTTCGGGCCGACATACCCAATATGGCCATTTGGGCGCCCCGACCGGCAAACCCTTTGTCAGCCGCACCATTGCCGACTGCATGATCTTTGAAAACAAGATCTACCGCGAATGGGTCGTGGCAGACACCATGGCCATCATCCAGCAGCTGGGCCTCGATCCGCATCACTTTGCGACGAAGACTGCAAAGGCCAAATTCGATGCCGGGCTGATTTCGCTCGATATCGGGGAAAACCGCCGCTTCCTCGGTCAGACCCCACCCGCCGAAAAACCCGATACGTCTTTGGCCCATAATGATCTGGAAGCCCAGACCATCGAGATGCTGCACGAAATCTTCGTCAAGCGCATGTTCGGCCGCATCGCCCAGGATTACGCGCCCAATGCCCAGTATCACGGGCCGCTGATGAAGGAGCTCTATGGCCACGCGGCCATCATCCACCAGCATCTGGGCCTGATCGGCTCGCTGCCCGACGCCTCCTATGAAATCCAGCATGTAGCCTCCACGCCCTGCGAGGAAGGCGGCACCAAGGTCGCTGTACGCTGGATCATGGAAGGCCATCACCTGGGCTATGGCATTCTGGGCACGCTGGGCGATCCGACGGGCGTACGCATCCAGGTGATGGGCATGAGCCACTACCACTGGAAGAACGGCAAGGTCGTGGATGAATGGACCGTCTATGACGAATTGAGCCTGCTCACCCAGCTCAAGCTGGGGCAGTTGGCGGCCGCCGCCGGCGCGGCTGAGTAGGGTCGGCACGCAAGAAATGAAACGCCCGCGTTGCCCTGCCGTCAGGCCGGTGGCGCGGGCGTCTTGCTGGCGATGAGCATGGAAATGCCATCCAGGAGCCGGGCAAGGCCGAATTCAAAAGCGCGGGCCGGATCGCCCAGCCCATAAAGTTCGCCCACCACCGGGCCGACCCGGCTGGCCACCGGATAGCGGGAATAGTCGAGCGTCTCCAAAAAGGGCGCGATGGTGTACCACCATTCTTCGTCGCTCATGCCGGTCTGCTGCTTGACCAGATTAGCCCGGGCCGCGTCGCGCACCGCGCCATAGACATAATTGGTGATCAGCGTCACCGTCATGTCCATCTCGACCTCGTCCAGCCCCAGCCCATCGACGGCGCTCAATATGGCCTCATAGGACCGCATCGTGTTGGGGCCGAGCACCGGACGATGGGTGCCCACCTGCAGCGCCCAGGGGTGGCGCAGGTAGAAGTCACGATAGGCGCGGGCGACTATGGTGACATTTTCGCGCCAACGGCCGGGGTCGAATACCGGCATATCCACTTCGTCTGCACCGCCCGAGACGGCGTCCAGCATCAGATCGATCAGCACCGACTTGTCGGGGATATGGGTGTAAAAGCTCATCGGCGAAATACCGACGGCCTCGGCCACCCGACGGGTCGAGACTGCCTCGATACCTTCGCTGTCGGCGATAGTCACGGCCGCCTTGACCAGATCCGCCACGGCCACCCTGGCCTTGGGTCCACGCTTGGGCGCCTCCACCCGACCCCAGAGCAGATTGAGGGATTTCAATGGATCGCCCCTGCCGGCGATGTCCTCGGTCATATCATCTCCAAATAACTCTTTACACCGTACAATGTTGTGCTAAACCTTGTGTGCTGTACGGAATTTAAGGCGGCTCGGTGACAATGTCGAGCCTGTGTCGAATTCCAGACTGCTGACACGTCGCGTCAACGCATTGGGCAATGGTGCATTCCTTGCCGGTCATAGGGGTGAATATGATTAGTGCACGGGATCTGACTCGTTCGTTCAAGACCAAGGCCGGGCCGGTGGAAGCGGTGCGAGGCCTCAGCCTTGATGTCGCCGAAGGCGAACTGGTGGCCTTTCTCGGGCCAAACGGCGCGGGCAAATCAACCTCGGTGCGCATGCTGACGACGCTCCTGCCGCCCAGTTCCGGCACCGCCATGGTGGCGGGTAGCGACATTATCGCCGACCCGGCGGGCGTGCGGCGCAAGATCGGCTATGTCGGACAGGGCAGTGGCGCCGGGCAATATTACAAGCTGCGCGACGAGCTTCTGACCCAGGGGGCGGCCATGCGCATGGACAAGGCCGCCGCCAGGAAGCGCGCCGATGACCTGATCGGCATGCTGGAACTGACCGGCATGGAGGATCGCATCGGCAATACGCTCTCGGGCGGGCAGAAGCGGCGGCTCGACGTGGCTTTGGGCCTGATGCATAGCCCGAACCTGTTGTTTCTCGACGAACCCTCGACCGGGCTCGACCCGCATAGCCGCGCCAATCTCTGGGAACATGTGCTGCGGCTTCGGCGCGAAACCGGCATGACCATCTTCCTCACCACCCACTATCTCGAAGAGGCCGACACCATGGCCGAGCGGGTGATGATCATGGACAATGGACGGCTGATTGCCGATGACACGCCGGCCCGTCTCAAGGCCGACCTGGCCGGGGACCGGATCAGCATTGGCCTCGCTAATAGCGACAAGGCCGCAGCCGCCGCACTGGCGCAGAACCTGCCCCAGGCCCGCGAGGTCACGCTCGAGGACCAGAAAGTGCATGTCACGGTGGGCGAGGGCGAGACGCTGCTGCCCGAATTCATCCGGCGCCTCCATGAACAGGGCGTGGATGTCGCCAGCGCCTCGGTGCGGCGCCCTACGCTTGATGATGTGTTCCTGGGCCTCACCGGCCGGACCCTGCGCGAAGCCCAGGCGGCTGCGGCTTGAGGAGGTTGAAAATGGATTTCCTGTATGACGTGAAGACCAGCTTTGTCCGCGAGATGAAGCCGCTGATCTCGGGCTGGGTCTGGCTCGCCTTCGGCCTTGTGCAGCCCCTGCTCTATATTGGCCTCTTCGTGCCACTGCTGGGCGATGTGGGCATCGAGGGTGCTTCGCCGCTGCAATGGTTCATCCCCGGCATGATGGTGATGCTGACCCTGTTCGGCACCGCCATGGTGGGCTGGAGCCTGACCGAGGAACTGCTTTCGGGCGTGCTCGAACGCTTTCTCGCCACCCCCATGAGCCGGCCCGCCATGCTGATGGGCCGGGCGCTCAAGGAAATGTTTCCCCTGTTCTTCCAGGCCGTGGTGATGATCGTCATCGCCATTCCCTTCGGGCTGCGGCTCTTTCCGGTGGAAATGCTCTATGGCCTCCTACTGCTGGGTCTCTTCGGTGTCGGTGTGGCGGCGCTCTCCTATGCCCTGGCCATTGCCGCCAAGAACAATACTTCGCTGTTCTATATGGTGAGCCAGTCGGTGGCGCTGCCGCTGATGCTGCTGGGCGGCGTGCTGCTGCCGCTCGATCGTGGGCCGGGCTGGCTCTATATTGCCAGCCGCTTCAACCCGCTAACTTATCTGATCGAGGCCGAGCGGGCGCTATTCGTGGGAGAATTGTTCAGCACCACAGTGCTTTATGGCACGCTGGTGGTGGCAGCGACGCTGGTGGTCGGGCTTGTCGTGGGCGGCACGATGATCCGCAAGGCGAGCATCTAGAAAGTAGGGCAGGGGACGAAGATGCAGGACGATATTTACGGCGCCATCACCATTCGCGGCGCGCGCGAGAACAATCTGAAAAACGTCTCGCTCGACATACCCAAACGCCGGATCACCGTGTTCACCGGGGTCTCGGGTTCGGGCAAGTCGTCGCTGGTCTTTGGCACCATTGCCGCCGAAAGCCAGCGGCTGATCAACGAGACCTACCCCGCCTTCGTGCAGCAGTTCATGCCCAGCTACGGCCAGCCCGATGCCGATCAGCTGGAAAACATTTCGGCGGCCATCATCGTCGATCAGCAGCGGCTGGGCGGCAATTCGCGCTCCACCGTTGCCACAGTGACCGATGCGGCGCAGATGCTGCGCGTGCTGTTCTCACGCCTCGCCGAACCAAGGCTCGGCCCGCCGGGGCTCTATTCCTACAACGATCCGCGCGGCATGTGTCCCGACTGCGAAGGCATCGGCCAAGTGGCGGCCATGGACATGAGCGCGGTGATCGACGAGAGCAAATCGCTCAAGGGCGGGGCGTTGCTACCCAAGGATTTCGCCGTCGACAGTTGGTACTGGGAAATCTACGCCAATTCGGGCCTGTTCGATCTCGACAAGCCGATCAAGGATTACACAGCCGAGGAGCGCGAAAACCTCCTGCACCTCGATGATGGGCGCAAGATCAAGGTCGGCAAGATCGGGCTGACTTATGAGGGCGTCGTCGCCAAACTAAAGAAGGGTCTGGGCAGCAAGGACCCCGAAAGCCTGCAGCCCCATGTGTTGCGCGAATATGAAAAGATCTTCACCCGCGCAGTCTGCCCCGCCTGCCAGGGCACGCGACTCAACGCGGCGGCGCGGACCAGTCTGGTCAATGGAAAATCCATCGCCGAACTCTCGGGGATGCAGGTCTCGGACCTTGCCCCCTTCATCCGCAGCATCGACGCGCCGCAGGTGGGGCCCATGCTCCAGGCGCTGGCGGCGCGGCTGGAAAATCTCGTGACTATAGGGTTGGGTTATCTGAGCCTTGACCGCGAAAGCTCGACCCTCTCGGGTGGGGAGAGTCAGCGCGTGAAGATGGTGCGGCACCTCGGATCGTCGCTCACCGACATCACCTATGTCTTCGACGAGCCCTCGGTGGGCCTCCACCCGCACGACGTGGGGAGCCTGGCCGGGCTGATGACCCAGTTGCGCGACAAGGGCAACACCGTGCTCATTGTTGAGCACAAGCCCGACATGATCGCCATTGCCGACCATGTCGTGGATATGGGTCCGCTGGCGGGAAGCAAGGGCGGTGAAGTGGTCTATGAGGGCGATTATGCTGGCCTTCTCACATCGGGCACGCTGACCGGCAACCACATCCAGAAACACCAAGCCATCAAGGACAAGGTGCGCGCACCAAAGGGCGATGCGCTCAGGATCGCGCATGGCAAGGTCAACAATCTCCGGGACGTGTCGGTCGACATTCCGCGCGGCGTGTTGACCGTGGTCAGCGGGGTTGCCGGATCGGGCAAGTCGAGTCTCATCCAGGGGTGTCTGCCCACTGCCTACCCTGAGACCATCATCATCGACCAGAACCTGGCGCGCGGTTCGCGGCGGTCCAATACGGCGACCTATACGGGCCTGCTCGACGGCGTGCGCAAGGCCTTTGCCAAGGCCAATGGGGTGGAGGCTGCGCTGTTTTCGGCCAATTCCAAGGGCGCCTGCCCGGACTGCAACGGGCTGGGGGTGATCTTCACCGACCTCGCCCATCTCGATCCCATGGTGACCACCTGCGAGACCTGCGAGGGCAAGCGCTTCCTGCCCGAAGTGCTGGCGCATCAATTGCGCGGCAAGTCGATTGCCGATGTCTACGAGATGAGCATCGAGGACGCGGCAGGCTATTTCACCGAACCGGCCTTGGCCAGGATCGTCCAGGGTCTGGTCGATGTGGGTCTGGGCTATCTGACGCTCGGTCAGCCACTCTCGACCCTCTCGGGCGGCGAGCGGCAACGCCTCAAACTGGCGGCCGAACTGGGCAAGAAGGGCAATATCTATGTGCTCGACGAACCGACGACGGGGCTCCACATGAACGACGTCGATACCCTGATCGGCCTCTTCGACCGGCTGGTCGAGGCCGGCTCCACCGTCATCGTCATCGAGCACAATCTCGATGTCATCTCGCGCGCCGACTGGGTGATCGACATGGGGCCCGGGGCGGGCCATGACGGGGGCAGGGTGCAGTTCGAGGGTGTGCCCGCCGCGCTGGCGAAAGACCCGCTATCCTTGACGGGCCGATACTTGGCGCGGCGGAACGGGGCCAGCTGAGGCGGACCCGGAATTCTCCCCATCATTCCTCAGGCTGTATCGACCCTTGCATCTGTTATAGTTATGAGTCATAACTAAATGTGTGGGGAGGATACTCATGAACGTTCATTCTACCCCGATCCGCTCGGTGCGGCTCGGCAACATGGCGGCGGCCGCTGAAAAACGCGCCGATGGCAGCACTATCGTCCGCTCTGTCGAAGAGCTTGGCCCCTATCCCCGCGCCATTGTCGATGCGCTGGAGGCCTGGGCGCACAAGACCCCTGACGCCATGCTGATCGCCGATCGCGAGGGCGAGGGTTGGCGCAAGCTCAGCTTTGCCGATGTGATGGCGCGCATTCCCCCGCTGGCCCAGGCCCTGCTCGATGCCGGCCTCTCGCCCGAGCGGCCGCTCATGATCCTTTCGGGCAATGAGATCGAGCACTTCCAGCTCGGTATGGCGGCGATCTGGGTGGGCATCCCCTATGCCCCGATCTCCCCGGCCTATTCGCTGGTCTCCACCGATTTCGGCAAGCTGCGGCACATTGCCGGCCTGCTGACGCCCGGCATGCTCTATGCCAGCGACGGCGCCAGGTTTGAGCCTGCCATCGAGGCCGTTTTCGGTGCCGATGTGCCGGTGATCGTTCGCACCAATCCGCTGCCAGGCCGGCAGGCGAGCCTGTTCGATGACCTGCTTGCGACCCAGGTGACCCCCGCCGTCGCGGCAGCGCATGAAGCGATCACGGCTGACACCGTGGCCAAGGTGCTGTTCACCTCCGGCTCCACGGGCCTCCCCAAGGGCGTCATCACCACCAACCGGATGATGGCCTGCAACCAGCAGATGATCCGCCAGGCGCTGGCCTTCGTCGAAGACGAGCCGCCGGTGCTGCTGGACTGGATGCCGTGGAACCATGTGGCCGGAGGCAGCCACAATACCGGCATCGCCATCTATAATGGCGGCAGCTTCTATATCGATGATGGCCAGCCCACACCGGCCCGCATCGGGCGCACGCTGGAAAACTTGAAGACGGTGCAGCCGACCCTCTTCACCAATGTGCCCAAGGCCTATGAATTCCTCGTGGCCGCCTTTGACGAGCATCCCGAGGCGCGGCGCAATCTCTTCGCTCGGCTCAAGCTTCTGCAATATGCCGGCGCCGGGCTCAGCCAGCATGTATTCGAGGGTCTCGACAAGGCGGCCCGCGCCGAGACCGGCGAGCGGGTGATGATCATCACTGGCTATGGCTCGACCGAGACCGCACCCTTTGCCTTCACCACCACCTGGCCGGTGGAAGAAGCCGGCCATATCGGTCTGCCCGCCGCCGGCATGACGGTGAAACTCGTGTCCAACGGCGACAAGACCGAACTGCGTCTGAAAGGCCCCAATGTCACCCCCGGCTATTGGCGTGACGCGGACAAGACAGGTGAAGCTTTCGACGAGGAAGGTTTCTACCAGATCGGGGACGCCGTGCGCTTTGCCGATCCGGAGGACCTGACCAAGGGCTTTGTATTCGATGGCCGCGTCACCGAGGACTTCAAGCTCTCGACCGGCACATGGGTCAATTTCGCTGCCGTGCGTGGCTCTGTCATCAGCGCCTGCGCACCGCTGATTCGCGATGTGGTGCTGACCGGGCTTGATCGCAATTTCATCGGCGCCATGATCTTCCCCGATCTGGCCGCCTGTGCCCGCCATGCGGGCCTGCCCGCTGACGCCGATGCGCAGACAGTGATCGGACACCCCGCGGTGCGCGAGAAATTTGTGACAAGTCTTGCCGCGCTGGCGCAGAAATCCACCGGCAGTTCCACCCAGGTCGCCCGCGCCCTGGTGCTGCTCGACCAGCCCGATATTGACAAGGGCGAGGTCACCGACAAGGGCTCGATCAACCAGCGCGCCGTGCGGACGCATCGGCCCCAGCTGGTCGAGAGCCTCTATGCCGATACGCCCGGCCCCGACATCTTCGTTCTTTCCAAGAAAGGCGCCTGATCATGAGCAAAGGCCTTCGCCTCACCTTCGATGACGCCTATCTGCTCGGCGGCGCCCGCACCCCCTTTATCGATTATCGTGGCGCCCTGAGCGACGTCTCGCCTATCGATCTCGGCATCAAGGCGGCCCGCGCCGCGATTCAGAAGACCGGCGTCAAGGCATCGGACATCGGCCACACCATTGCCGGCTCCATGGCCCAGGCCTCATTCGACGCCTATGTCACCCCGCGCCATATCGGGCTCTATGCCGGCGCTCCCATTGAGGCGCCGGCGCATCTGGTGCAGCGCATCTGCGGTACCGGCATCGAGGTCATCGCTCAAGCAGCCGATTCGGTCTCGCTCGGGCGCGTTGACCTCGCGCTGGGCGCAGGGTGTGAATCCATGAGCCGCAATCCCATCGCCGCCTATACCCATCGCAATGGCTTTGCCATGGGCAAGGTGGAGTTCAAGGACTTCCTCTGGGAAGCGCTCTATGACCCGGCCGGCTGCGTCAATATGGGCGACACGGCGGAGAACCTGGCCAAGCAGTACAATATTGGTCGTGAACGGGTGGACCGCTTTGCCGAGCGCAGCTTCAACCGCGCCATTGCCGCCCACGACGGGGGCGTCCTCGCCGAAGAGATCGTGGCGGTGACCAGCGAGGTCTTCGAGATCGAGACGCTGGACAAGCGCGGTATCAAGCTGCCACGCGGGACCGATAGCGTCGATACGGATAGCCACATCCGCCCCTCGCCCTATGACATCCTCGCCAAGCTGCGTCCCGCCTTTGGCGGCGTGCAGACCGGTGGCAATAGCTCCGCCATTGTCGATGGGGCAGGGGCCGTTCTGGTCGCCTCTTCGGCCTATGCCAAGGCCAATGGCCACAAGCCGCTGGCCCGCATTCTGGCCAGTGCCGCCGTCGGCGTGCCGCCGCAGATCATGGGCATCGGCCCGGCCCCGGCCATTCGCGCCGTGCTCGAAACCGCCGGCATGCGGCTGGACCAGATCGGTCGCATCGAGATCAACGAGGCCTTCGGCGCGCAGATCCTGGCCTGCGTCGATGAATTGGGGCTCGATGAGGACAAGCTCAACGTCAATGGCGGCGCCATCGCCATCGGCCATCCGCTCGGCGTCACCGGCATTCGCCTCGGCCTGACCCTGGCGCTTGAACTCAAGCGCTCGGGTGAACGCTATGGCATTGCCTCGGCCTGTATCGGCGGCGGGCAGGGCATTGCCCTCCTCATCGAAAACCCGGAGGCGGCGTGATGGATATTGCGGGCAAGATCGCCTTCGTAACCGGCGGAGCTTCGGGCCTTGGCGCCGCGACGGCGCGGGCGCTGAAAGCCTCCGGCGCCACATTGGGCATTTTCGACCGTGATGCGGCCAAGGGCGAGGCCATTGCCGCCGGACTGGGCGGAAAATTCTTCGCCGTGGACGTATCCGACGCGGCAAGCGCCGAGGCCGCCGTCAGTGCTGCGATTTCTGCGCTGGGCACTCCCTCGGTGCTGGTCAATTGCGCCGGTATCGGCACGGCAGGCCGCATTGTCGGGCGCGACGGCCCCATGCCCCTCGATTCCTTTTCAAAAGTCATCAATGTCAATCTGGTGGGCAGCTTCAACATGATGCGGCTCTGCGCTCATGCCATGTCGCTGGCCGAGCCCGGCACCGATGGCCAGCGCGGGGTGATCATCTCGACCGCCTCGGTGGCCGCCTATGAAGGCCAGATCGGCCAGGCCGCCTATGCCGCCTCCAAGGGCGGCATCGTGTCTCTGACACTGCCCGCGGCGCGCGAATTTTCCCGCTTCGGCATCCGCGTCCTCGCCATCGCGCCGGGCCTGTTCCTGACACCGCTGCTCGAAGGCCTGCCACAGGAGGCGCAGGACAGCCTGGCTGCCGCCATCCCCAATCCCGCCCGCCTTGGCCGCCCCGATGAATTCGCGGCGCTGGTAATGGCCATGGTCGAGAACGACTATCTCAATGGCGAAGTGGTGCGCATCGATGGCGCCCTGCGCATGGCCGCGAAATAGGAGACACCATGTTTTCGCGCACCAGCACTGTGGAGATCCAGTTCGGCGACTGTGACCCGGCCGGCATCGTCTACTATCCCAATTACTTCCGCTTTTTCGACAATGCCGCGGCGGGCCTGCTCTCGGCGGCCTTTGCCATGCACAAGCGCAACTGGCTCGATCATTACGGCATTGCCGGCATTCCCATGGTCGATACCGGGGCGCGCTTCATCAAGCCCTCCAGCTTTGGCGACGTGATCGAGATCAGGAGCGAGATCACCGAGCTGGGCCGCTCCAGCTTCGCTGTCAGCCATAGCGTGTTCAGGGATGGCGAACTAGCCATTGAGGCCCATGAAAAGCGTGTCTGGGTGGTGCGAGGCGAGGGCGGGGCCATCCGGTCAGCGCCGCTCCCGGACGACGTCAGAACCCTGTTGAGCCAGACCGCATGACCAGAATCAAGGATAATCCGATGACCAAGGAACAGGTTCTCGTCGTCAGCCAGAAGGGCGCGATCAGCCATCTGCTGCTTAACCGACCCGAAAAGCGCAATGCGCTCAATGATGACCTGGTCGCGGCGGTCGATGCCTTTTTCGCCGATGTGCCGGCTGAGACCCGCGCCATTGTGGTCAGCGGCACCGGCGGCCATTTTTCGTCCGGGCTCGATCTTTCCCAGCATGTGGCGCGCAGTCCGCTGGACGTCATGGCTCACTCGCGCAACTGGCATCGGGTCATGGCCCGGATTGCCAATTCGCCGGTTCCGGTCATTGCTGCCATGAGTGGCGCGGTCATGGGCGGCGGTCTTGAATTCGGCGCCGCCTGCCATGTGCGCGTCGCCGAGGACAGCGTGCGCTTCCAGATGCCCGAGGGCCTGCGCGGGATCTTTGTCGGCGGCGGTGGCTCGGTGCGGATTTCCCGGCTCATCGGGCCCGACCGCCTGACCGAGATGATGCTGACCGGCCGCACCTATTCGGGTGTTGAGGGCGAACGCCTGGGCCTTGCCCATCACGTCGTGGCAGAGGGCGCAGCCTTGGACAAGGCCTTCGAACTGGCCGGACGCATCGCCAAAAATTCTCCCACCATCAATGGCTTCATCATCCAGGCCATCGCCCAGATCGGGTCCATGCCGCCCGAGGCCGGCCTTTATGCCGAAAGCCTGACGGCGGCGCTGAGCCAGACCGGCCCCGATGCCGAGGAAGGGCTGAAGGCCTTCCTCGAAAAGCGGCCGCCGGTTTTTCGCTAGGGGCAGATGCCATTCTCCCCTCGAGGGGAGAAGGTGGGCGCGCAGCGCCGGATGAGGGGTTCAGCATTGAGGTCCTCCCGCAAGGACTTCACCCCTCACCCCAACCCTCTCCCCTGGAGGGAGGGGGCGAAGGGCCGCTGTTCCGGGTGAACTTAAGAAGCCCGGAATCAGATCAGCCGGTCGAGCAGCTTGAGCAATTGGGCGCGGGCCGCCGGGCCACCCAACCGGTCGACGGTCTCGGCTTCGAGCGCCGCATGCCGGGCCTGGGCAATGACCAGGAACGCCGTGCCCTCAGGCGTAAGGTGCAGGGCATTGGCCCGCTTGTCATGCGCCGAAGGGACACGTTGCACGAGGCCACGCTCCTCCAGCCCATGCACCAGGGTGACGAAATTGGCGCGCTTGATGCCTAGAACCTCGGCAATTTCGGTCTGCTTGCGGCCCGGATTGTCCGCGATCAGCACCAGAACCGAATATTCCGCCGGGCGGAGCTTCAGTTCTTCGAAGATCGCGAGGAATTTCTGGAATACACTGAGCTGGGCGCGTCGCAGGCGATAGCCGATGGCACCCGTGGTCGTGTGGGTGCTCAGGCTCGTCTCGGTCTGGTCGGCTGATGCCGCATCTGGCGTGGGGGAAGGATTGGTCATCGTTTCTCGACCCTAGCGGGACCGATAGCGAAGGCAAGGGTGCCAATCGTGATATATGACGATGTCCGGGGGGAAACTGAGGTCGGCATGAAAACGGGCCTGCGGGTCGATTTCATTCGTTGCGGTTATTGGTTAATCCGAAATTGGCCGCGTTTGATAGGGGATATCGGCCTGGTATATATTCCTCAGGTTATGTGATGGCGGTCATTTGTCATTTTACTTGGCGCCGACCAGTGACTTAAATCGAGGCTGAAGTAGGGGAGGACCTGCGTGTTTAGAGACGAGTCCCTTTTGGGGCGCCTGATCGTGGGCCTGGCGAAATGGCTGGCCGTTGCCGGCGGCCTGGTGCTCATGGCCATGGTGGCCATGATTTGTGTCTCCATCGTGGGGCGCGCCCTGCTTGCCTTCGGCCTCAGGCCGATCACCGGCGATTATGAACTGGTGTCGATCGGCATGGGCTTTGCGGTCTTTGCCTTCATGCCCTGGGCGCATCTGCAGCGCGGGCATGCCCTGGTGGCACTGGTTACCGACAGCCTGGGCATTCGTGCTAATGCCTGGATCCTGGTGATCACCGACCTCATGGTGCTTGTCGCCTCGGTTTTCATCGCCTGGCGGCTCTATCTGGGCATGATGGACAAGTTCGCCTATCGCGAAACCACCCTGTTGCTGCGTTTTCCCCTGAGCTGGGCCTATGCCATGGGCTTTGTCGGAGCGGCGGTGCTGGTTCTGGTCGCAATCTATGTACAGGGCCGGTCCCTCAGCTATGCGCTCAAGGGCGAAGCCGAACCCAAGCGTGCCGGAGCCGAGCTATGACCAATTTGATGCTCGGTTTTCTGGGACTCCCGGCGGTCCTGATCCTGATCTTCCTGCGCGTACCCATCGGCATTGCCATGCTTGCCGTCGGCGTTTTCGGCTCCTTTCTGGTCACGGGCAGTTTCAATCCGGTTTCGGCCCAGTTCAAGAACCTCACCTATTCCACCTTCGCGTCCTATTCGCTTTCGGTGGTGCCGCTGTTCCTGCTGATGGGCCAGTTTGCGACCCTGGGCGGACTTTCGGCGGGCCTCTTCAACGCCGCCGCTGCCTGGCTGGGCCACAGGAAGGGCGGCGTGGCCATGGCCGCCATCGGCGCCAGCGCCGGTTTTGGCGCCATTTGCGGCTCCTCGCTCGCCACCGCGGCGACCATGGGACAGGTGGCGCTGCCCGAGCTCAAGAAATACGGCTATTCGGGCGCGCTTTCGACCGGCGCCGTGGCAGCCGGCGGCACGCTGGGCATTCTCATTCCGCCCTCGATCATCCTGGTGATCTTTGCGGTCCTGACCGAGCAGAACATCGCCAAGCTGTTCATGGGCGCATTCGTGCCGGGCATTCTGGCCGCCATCGGCTATGTCATCGTCATTGCCATCTATGTCCGCGTGCGGCCTGACGCCGGCGGCGTGCGCGAGCGGCTTCCCTATCGCCAGCGCTTCCGGGCGCTGTTCGACACCTGGCCGGTGCTGGTGGTTTTCCTTGCCGTGATCGGCGGCATCTATACCGGCATCTTCACGCCCACCGAGGCGGCAGCCGTCGGCGCCGCCGGCACCTTCCTGATCGCGTTGGCTGCCAGAAGCCTCGATCGCAAGACCATTGTCGAGGCGTGCCTCTCGACGGCCAGCTCGACCGCCATGATCTTCCTGATCGTACTCGGCGCTGCGGCCCTGAACGGGTTCCTGGCCATGTCGCAGGTGCCCCAGGTGATGGCTGCCTGGGTGGGCGAGCAGGGCTTCAACCCCTGGATTGTGATGATCCTGGTGCTGGTCTTCTATCTGGTCATGGGCTGCGTCATGGATTCGCTGTCGATGATCCTGCTCACGGTGCCCATCATCTTTCCGATGATGTCGGTACTCGACTTCGGCCTGACGCCGGACGAGTTCGGCATCTGGTTCGGTATCATCGTGCTGATCGTGGTCGAGGTGGGGCTGATAACGCCACCGGTGGGGATGAACCTGTTCATCATCAATTCCATGTCGCCACAGACCCGACTATCCGAAACCTATCGCGGCGTGCTGCCCTTCGTGGCCAGCGACATCGTCCGCACCGCAATCCTGGTCGCCTTCCCGCCCGTCACCCTGTGGCTGGTCTGGATGCTGTACTAGGAGCGTGATCAGCAAAAGTTGCAGACTTTTGCGGTTCGATCACGCGACAAGGCGAAACCGGAGTTCCATGCCCGCAACGGGGAGATGGAACCCGGTAATGAACCTGCCCAGGCCCGGCACCCCAGGTGCAGGACGCGGGCAATGAACCGGCCAAACCTGGCCATGACGAGGGAGGGATACCCAATGAAGACCAAGACTTTGGTGCTGGGGGCGCTTGCAGCGCTTGCCATGTCCACGAGTGCCTTTGCCCAGGAAGTGACCCTGCGCATCCATCAGATGCTGCCGGCCCAGGCCACCATTCCGGCCCAGGCCATCGAGCCATGGGCTGCCAAGGTGGCCGATGAATCGGGCGGCCGCATCGCCTTCGAACTCTATCCGGCCATGCAGCTCGGTGGCGCGCCGCCGGAACTGTTCGACCAGGCCAAGGACGGCGTGGTGGACATCATCTGGACCGTGCTCGGCTATACGCCCGGTCGGTTCCCCAAGTCTGAAGTGTTCGAGCTGCCGTTCATGACGCCGAATGGCGAAAGGGGTTCGGGCGCTTTCTACAACTACGTCATGGCCAATTCGGCGGAAGAGTTCGCCGGCGTGCATGTCATTGCGCTGCACACCCACGGCCCCGGTCTGTTCCACTCGACCAACCCGATCACGAGCCTGGAAGATCTCCAGGGCATGAAGGTCCGTGGCGGCTCGCGCATCATTTCGAGCATGCTTGCAGAACTGGGTGCCGAGCCTATCGGCATGCCGGTTCCGCAGGTGACCGAGGCCCTCTCCAAGGGCGTGATCGACGCCACCACCATTCCGTGGGAAGTGACGCCGTCGCTGCGTGTGGCTGAACTGGTCAAGAACCATACCGGCTTTACCAGCCAGAATGGTCTTTATACCCAGACCTTCGGCTTCGTCATGAACATGGACAGCTACAACAACCTGCCCGACGACCTGAAGGCGATCATCGATGCCAATTCCGGCCTCGAGACTTCGCGTCAGTTCGGCCGCGTCATGGACAATGGCGACTCCACCGGCCTGTCGATTGCCGTCAATGCCGGCAACAATATCGTTCAGCTCGACGAAGCCGAGACGCAGCGCTGGATCGATGCCGCACAGCCGGTGATCGAGCAGTGGTATGCCGACATGGAAGCGCTGGGCTTTGATGGCCCGGCCCTGCATGAAGCCGCCAAGGCCGCTATCGCCGCCGAATAAGGTGGTCTGAACAAGAGAAGGGCCCGGTCAGGAGATTGACCGGGCCCTTTTTTGTTTTCAAGGCGAAGGGCGCGGGGGGCCATGGCCGGACAACGCGGAGCCGCCCTCGGACTTGATCCGAGGGCCACTGTCCGCCAGCACGACGGTTGCGAAAGGCCCTCGGGTCAGGCCCGAGGGCGGCGCGGTGGTTGGGAAGGGCACGCCGGTCCGTTGGGGTAGGCCCGTCAGGCCGACAGGCCGGTATAGTTTTCCGCCAGGCTCTGCTGGGCTGCCCGCGAGCCCGCCAGATAGTCGAAATCGGCGCGCTGGATGCGGCGGCCAAAGGCGCCGTTCTCCGGGAAGGTGTGGAGAAGGCTCGTCATCCACCAGGAGAAGCGCTCGGCCTTCCAGATGCGGCTCAGTGCCCTGGCCGAATAGAGGTCGAGCCCGACCCCCGAGTGCTCGCCATAATTTTCGATAAAGGCATCGGCCAGCATGGCCACGTCGCTCATGGCAAGGTTGAGGCCCTTGGCGCCGGTCGGCGGCACGATATGGGCCGCATCGCCCGCCAGGAACAGCGCGCCGAAGCGCAGCGGTTCGGCCACGAAACTCCGGAGCGGCGCGATGGATTTTTCGATCGACGGGCCGGTTTGCAGCGCCTCGGCGGTTTCGGCATTGAGGCGCCGGCGCAATTCGTCCCAGAAGCGGCCATCGCTCCAGTTTTCGACCCTCTCGTCCGTTGGCACCTGGACATAATAGCGGCTGCGGATGGTCGAGCGCTGCGAACAGAGGGCAAAGCCGCGCTCGTGATGGGCATAGATCAGTTCATGCGCCACCGGCGGCTTGTCGACCAATACGCCCAGCCAGCCGAAAGGATAGATGCGCTCGAAGGTGGTCAGCGCGTCCGCCGGAACGCTGGCGCGGCTGACCCCGTGATAGCCGTCGCAGCCGGCAATATAGTCGCAGTCGAGCCTGTGGGTGACGCCGTCCTTGACCCAGGAGACCCAGGGCTTGCCGTCGATATCATGGAGCGCGACGTCGTCCGCCTCATAGACGGTCTGACCCTGCCGCGCCTGCATCAGGTCGCGGGTCACTTCGGTCTGGCCATAGACCATGACCTGCTTGCCGACGAGGTCGGTAAAGTCGATGCGCAACCTGTCGCCGTCAAAGGAGAGGTCGGTGCCGTGATGGACGAGGCCCTCGGCATGGAGCCGCTCGGCCACCTGGGCGCGTTCCATCAGGTCGACCGAACCCTGTTCCAAGACGCCCGCCCGAATGCGCCCCAGCACATAATCGGCGCTCTTGCGCTCGATGATGACATTGTCGATGCCGTTGAGATCGAGCAGGCGCCCGAGCATGAGTCCGGCCGGCCCGGCGCCGATAATGGCAATCTGGGTGCGCATGGCTTCCCCCCCTGTTCTTGTTGCGCCTAATGTGCGGTTTCGCGGGCGGGACTGGAATGGACAGGTTGCGCAATTTCTTGCACTATCCGAACATGAATTCCGTCCCCACCTATGCCCTTTACGGCGAGACCGAGAGCGAGCGGCAGCAGGACTGGCTGCATTGGGAAACCATCCAGGCACGCAGCCGCCTGCATGATTATCGCATTGCGCCGCACCGGCATGAGCAATTTTTCCAGGTGCTCTATCTGACAGCGGGCCGCGCCGAGATGACCCTGGACGGGGACCTGCATGTGCTCGAGCCGGACAGCGTCGCGGTGCTGCCGGCCGGAACGGTGCATGGCTATGCCTTCAGCACCGATGTCCGGGGGCTGGTGGTGACGCTGATGGAGCGAGACATCGAGGGGCTTGGCCTGCCCCGGCCCGATGCCATGGTGATCGGGGGGCATTGCGCCGATATTGCCCTGGCGTTGAACCGCCTGACCGCTGAGGCCGACCGCCCTGGTCTCGATCACGACATGAGCATGCGGGCCCACCTCCTACTGCTGCTTGTGGCGCTGCGGCGGGCCATCCCGACCCTGTCACAATCGGCCGCCGCCGGGCGGGCGGGACATTTGGTCGCCGCTTTCCGCGACCATGTCGAACAGCGCTTCCGCCAGACTAGGCGGGTTGCCGACTATGCCGGCGCGGTGGGGGTGAGCCCCACCCATCTCAACCGGCTCTGCCGGCAGGTGCTGGGACGCTCGGCCCTTTCCGTCGTCGAACAGCGCGTGGCCATCGAGGCGCGGCGGCAATTACTGTTTTCCACCCTGCCCATCAAGCAGATCGGCGCCGAACTGGGCTATGAGGACCCGGCCTATTTCTCGCGCTTCATCACCCGCATGTTCGGCGCCTCGCCGGCGGCCCTCAGGGAGCAGATGCGCAGGCGCTAGTGACCCGCATTGCGCAGCCGCTCGGCCACGTTGCGCGCCGCCTGCATAAGACTGGTGGCGGCCAGCGTGGCTGGCGTATCGGTGCGGGTGGTAAAGCCCACCGGCCCGAGAGTCTCGCTGGTATCCACCGGCAGCAGCGTCAACTGACCCTCGGCCACGTCATCGGCCACCACCCCCTCCGAGATGATCCAGATGGCCTCGGTCTGGCGCACATAGGAGCGGCCAAAGGCATTGGAGACCGTCTCGATCTCGTCGCGCAACTGCGTCACGCCATGCGCCAGGAGGATACGGTCCACCAGGGGCCGGATCACGGAATCCGGGGTAGGCATCAGCGTCTGGTATCCCTCGATCAGCCGTAGGTTGAACTCGGCCTCCGCCAGCACCGGGTGGCCCGGCCGCACCGCCAGCACAACGCGCTCGGAATAGAGATGCTCGAAGCTGAGGCCCACCATGGCATTGGGCTCGGCCATGCGGCCAATGACCAGGTCCACATCGCCCGTGCGCAGCAGCGAGAGCAGGTAGCTATTGGGCCCGGTGATGATGCGCGTGGTCACGCCCGAACTGTCGCGGGTAAAGGCACGCACTGCGTCGGGCAGGATGCGGGCGGAAACGGTGGGTAAGGCGCCGACACGCACCATGGCGGCATCATGAGTGCCGCGGGCCGCGTCGATCCCCTGCCGCAGGGCCGCAAGGCTGGTCGAGGCATAGCGGAAGAACACTTCGCCAAACGCGGTCAGCGACAGCCGCCGCCGGGTACGATCGAACAATTGCCCGCCCAGCAGGGCCTCGAGCTCTTGCACCGTCTTGGTGGCCGCCGGCTGGCTGATATTGAGCGCATCGGCCGCCCCGGCCATGGACCTCAAGCGCGCCACCTCAAGGAAGCAGGCAATGTGCCGCAGTCGGATTCGGGGGTCGATAATGCGTTGGGACATGGCACTACTGGTTATGGCACATAGACAATTCGAGCAAAAATGCGCAATTGTTGGGTTGATCGATAACCCATGGATTATGTCATGGCAGAGACATATCATTTTACAGTGACCGCGCCAGCCCCTTAAATCGGGGCCAAGAGGACATCATGAGTTTTGCGCGTATCCACGGCACTTTGCTGCATTATCGCACCTGCGGGCCCCAAGGGGCGCCGGCCCTGGTCTTTGTCAATTCCCTGGGCACCGATGCACGCATCTGGGACGAGGTGATCGCGGATCTGAGCGCGCATTATTTCTGCCTGTCCTATGACAAGCGCGGCCACGGCCTCAGCGATGCGCCCGAGGGCGAATACAGCCTCGACGATCACCTTGCCGACCTCGAAGGCCTGCTCGACCATATTGGCCTCGACCGGGTCGTGGTGATCGGCGTGTCCATTGGTGGTCTCATTGCCCAGGGCATTGCCCTTGAATCCCCGCAGCGCGTGGCCGGGCTGGTGCTGTGCTGTACCGCGCCGCGCATGGGCGACAATGCCATGTGGGATGCCCGCATTGAAACGGCACTGAACCAGGGCCTTTTGCCCATGGCCGATCCGGTGATGGAGCGCTGGTTCAGCCCGGACTTCCGGGGCAACCGCCCGGTGGAACTGGCCGGCTGGCGCAATCTCTTTCTCTCCACCAATCCGCAGGGCTATGCCGGCACCTGTGCCACTCTGCGCGACACGGACCTTTCCGCCGCCATTGCCGATATCCCAGCGCCAACCCTGATCGTGGCTGGGGATGCGGATCTCGCCGCGCCTGTTGAGCTGGTGCGCAACTGCACCGTCATCCCCGGCGCGCGCTTTGAAGTGCTGGCCGGGGTCGGTCACATTCCATCTATCGAACGGCCTGCTGTCCTGGCGGGCCTCATCACCGATTTTCTCAAGGAGGTCGGCCATGGCTGACACGTCATTGTTCGACCGCGGCATGTCGACCCGGCGCGCGGTGCTGGGCGACAGCCATGTCGACAGCGCCACCCGGCGCATGTCCGACTTCGATGCCGATTTCCAGTCCTTCATCACCGAAGGCGCCTGGGGCTCGGTCTGGTCCCGGCCCGGGCTGACAAAGCGCGAGCGCTCGATCATCACCCTGGCGCTGCTGGCGGGGCTCGGGCATGAAGAGGAATTCGCCATGCATGTGCGCGCCACGGTCAATACCGGCGCCAGCGAGGACGATATCAAGGAATTGTTGCTGCACGTGGCCGTCTATGCCGGCGTACCGGCCGCCAACAGCGCCTACAAAATTGCAAAACAGGAATTGGCCAAGCGTCAGGAGGCAGCGCAATGAGCGGCATCATTCTACCCGGAGCCGATGGCATGCTTTTCCAGCGCGACCGCGCCTGGCACCCGGCGGCCGACACCCCCGGCTACAAGTCGACCACCTTCCGCGCGCCCAAGCATAGCCTTCTGGCGCTGGGGCCGACCAAATCGGAATTGACCGGCCCGACCTTCGGACACGAAAAGCTGGGGCCGCTCGATAACGACCTCATCCGCAATTTCAGCCAGGATGGCACCGACGCCATCGGCCAGCGCATGGTGGTCTATGGCCAGGTGCTAGACGAGAATGCCCGCCCCGTGCCCAATACGCTGGTCGAATATTGGCAGGCCAATGCCGGTGGCCGTTATCGCCACAAGAAGGAAGGGTATGTCGCTGCCCTTGACCCCAATTTTGGCGGGTTCGGCCGCTCGATCACCGACGAGAACGGCTTCTATCACTTCCGCACCGTCAAGCCCGGCGCCTATCCCTGGCCCAACAATGGCAATGACTGGCGCCCCGCCCATATCCATTTCTCGGTCTTCGGCCATGCCTTTGCGCAGCGCCTGATCACCCAGATGTATTTCGAGGGCGACCCGATGATCTGGCAATGCCCGATCGTGGCCACCATCAATGACAAGGCCGCTATCGACCAGCTGACGGCCAAGCTCGACCGCCTCAACACCACGCCCATGGATGCGCTGGCCTATCGCTTCGATATCGTGCTGCGCGGCCGTCGCTCGACCATGTTTGAAAACAAGCCGGAGGGGAATTGACATGCTGCATCCCACCCCGATCCTGAAGGAAACCCCGTCCCAGACCGCCGGTCCCTATGTCCATATCGGCATGACGCCGAATTTCTGCGACATCACCGGCGTCATCGACAAGGACCTGGGCAAGACCATGCTCAACGGCGCGGTCGAGGGCGAACGCATTGATATTGTCATCCGCCTCATCGATGGCGCCGGCACCCCGGTGGCCGATGGCGTGACCGAAATCTGGCAGGCCGATGCCAGCGGCAATTTCGTGGGGCCCACGGCGCCGAACTCCAATTCCGTGCCCGCCTTTACCGGCTGGGGCCGCCAACCCGCCGGTAGTGACGGGATCGCCACCTTCGAGACCATCAAGCCCGGCCGCGTGCCCGGCCCCGATGGCAAGCTCATGGCCCCCCATGTCTCGCTCTGGATCGTGGCGCGCGGCGTCAATATCGGCCTCCAGACCCGGCTCTATTTCGCCGACGAGGCCGAGGCCAATGAAGGCGACTTCGTGCTCAACAAGATCATGGACAAGCGCCGCCGCGAAACGCTGATCGCCCGCCGCGAGGACGGTCCGGTGCCGCGCTATGTGCTGGACATCCATCTCCAGGGTGACAAGGAAACAGTGTTCTTCGATATCTGAGGAATGCCCCCACCCTTGATTCCGCCCCGCAAGGTGGACGGATCAAGGGTGGGGTGACCAGCGCCTAGGATGGACCCATGACCCTGCTTTCCGCTCTTGCCGGCGACGCCGAAATCGAAGCCCTGCTGTCGGACGCGGCGCAACTGGCCGCCATGCTGGCGGTCGAAAAGGCGCTGGCCGGGGCGAGCGCCGATGCCGGCTGGATCAGCGACGCGGCGGCCGAGGCGGTCGCTGCTGCCTGCGATGGATTCACCCCCGACTGGCCCGACCTAAAATCCGGCATGGCCCAGGATGGTGTGGTGGTCCCGGCGCTAGTCAGGCAATTGCGGGCCGCCCTCGCCGAACCGCATAGGGCGGCGCTGCATAAAGGCGCCACCAGCCAGGACATCACCGATACCGCCCTGATGCTGCAACTGGCCGGTGTCTTCGACATCTATGAGGCGCGGCTGACCAGTCTATTGGGCAAGCTCGATGCTCTCGCTGCCGAATTCGGCGACAAGGCCTTGATGGCCCATACCCGCATGCAGGTGGCGCTGCCAACGACCTGGGGCGCCAAACTTGCCAGCTGGGCCGAGCCATTGCGGCGCCACCGGCAGGCTCTGGCCGCCATGCGGCGCAGTCTTCTCGTGGTGCAGCTGGGTGGTCCCGTGGGGGGCCGTGAAAGTTTCGAGGGCTATGGCGACGCCATCGCCGCTGCCATGGCGAAACGCCTTGATCTGGGCCTGGCCTCCCCCTGGCAGGCAAATCGCGACCCCATCGTGGCGCTGGGCAATCTGCTCGCATTGATTTCGGGTTCGCTGGGCAAGATCGGCGCCGATGTCACGCTGCTGGCGCAGAACGAAGTCGCTTCCATCCGCCTTGAGGGCGGTGGCGGCTCCTCGGCCATGGCGCACAAGTCCAACCCGGTCAATGCCGAGGTGCTGGTGGCGTTGGCGCGCGCCAATGCCGGGCTTTCGGGCAATCTGGCGCAGGCACTGGTGCACGAAAATGAACGCTCCGGCGCCGCCTGGACCCTCGAATGGCTGACCCTGCCATCCATGCTGGTCAATACCGGCGCCAGCCTCCGCCTGGCCCAAAAGCTGCTCGATCAGCTGCGCATCGCCTAGTTCAGCATCGCCCGCAACTCGGCTTGCACGGCGCGCATCGGCCCGAGATAGAGCCGGGCAAGGGCGCCGATGTCGTCCTGATTTGCCGGCACGCCCACATTGAGCGCCGCCACAATCTTGCTGCGGGCATTGACCACCGGCACGGCAATGGAGCGCAGGCCCAGTTCCACCTCCTGGTCGATCAGCGCAAATCCGTCTGACCGCACCCCGCCCAGAATGACCATGAGCGTTTCCACATCGGTGACGGTGTGACGCGTGCGGGCCACCAGCGGGGAGGCCTCGAGCAGCGCAAGCGCCTCCGCCTCGGGCAGGGCGGCGAGCATGACTCGACCCATCGAGGTGCAGAAGGCCGGCAGGCGCGAGCCGGGCATCAGGGCAATGGACATGACCTTGCGCTGCGCGGCGCGGGCCACATAGACGATATCGGCGCCATCCAGGATCGAGACCGACGAGCTTTCCCCCAGCCGGTCCGACAGCTGGTCGAGCAGGGGCTGCACCATTTGCGGCAGCGGCATGGTGGCAAGGCACGCCGTGCCCAGCCGCAATATGCGCGGCGTCAGCGTGAAATATTTCCCGTCATAATCGGCATAGCCGAGATGGGCGAGCGTCAACAGGCAGCGGCGCGTCGTCGCCCGGTCCAGCCCGGAGCCGACCGAGACTTCGGCAATCGACTGCCGGGGGCGCTCGGCGGTGAAGGTCTCGATGACCGAGAGGCCCTTGGTCAGCCCACCCATGATGTCGCGCTCCAGCATGGCTGGGCCCCCGTTGTGCGATATGTCAACAAATGCAGCATATCGCACAAACCTGATTGCCGGCAAGCCAGCGCCGGGCGTATCTGAAGGCCATGCATTCGGGCACTTGAGAAGGACGGAACGCTGATGGACAAGACAGTCCCCGATCTCCAGACTGCCGTGGCGGGCGTTGAAGACGGCATGGTGGTAATGGTTGGCGGGTTTGGCGGCTCGGGCGCGCCGATCGAGCTCATCCACGCGCTGATCGACCGCTTCAAGGCCAGTGGCAGCCCGAAGAACCTGACTTTGGTCAACAACAATGCCGGCAATGGCCGCATCGGTATCGCCGCCATGATCGATGCCGGCATGGTGGCGAAAATGGTCTGCTCGTTCCCCCGCTCGGCCGATCCGCGCGCTTTCACCGAGAAATATCTGGCCGGCGAAATCGGTCTCGAACTGGTGCCGCAGGGCACCTTGGCCGAGCGCATCCGCGCCGCCGGCGCTGGAATCCCCGCCTTTTACACGCCGGCTAGCTACGGCACCGATGTCGCCAAGGGCAAGCCTGTGGCCGAGTTCGACGGCAAGCATTATGTGCAGGAGCGCTGGCTCAAGGCCGATGTGGCGATCCTCAAGGCCGAACTGGCCGATACGCTGGGCAATCTGACCTATCGCAAGGCGGCGCGCAATTTCTCGCCGCTTATGGCCGCCGCTGCTGCCAGGACGATTGTCCAGGCGACCAAAATTGTCCAGCCCGGGGCAATCGACCCCGAACATGTGGTGACCCCCGGCATTTTCGTCGACGGCATTGTCGAAGTCAGTGACGCCAAGCAGGAAGAAGCCCTGATGCGCGAAGGAGTGGCCTATTCATGAGCACCAAACTTTCCAACGCCCAGATCGCCTGGCGGGCCGCGCAGGACATCGAGGACGGCGCTTATGTCAATCTCGGCATCGGCTTTCCCGAAATGGTCGCCAAGTTCCAGCCGCCGGGCAAGCAGGCCATTTTCCACACCGAGAACGGCGTGCTGAACTTCGGTGAAGCGCCCGCCGAGGGCGAGGAGGACTGGGATCTCATCAATGCCGGCAAGAAGGCGATCACCCTTCGCCCCGGCGCGGCATTTTTCCATCATGCCGACAGTTTCGGCATGGTGCGCGGCGGGCATCTCGATGTAGCGATCTTGGGCACCTATGAAGTGGCCGAGAATGGTGATCTTGCCAATTGGTCGACCGGCCCCAAGGGCGTGCCGGCGGTCGGCGGGGCCATGGACCTGGTGCATGGCGCCAAGCGCGTCGCCGTCATCACCGACCACGTCACCAAGGATGGCAAGCCCAAACTGGTGAAAAAGTGCGCCCTGCCACTGACCGGCGTCGGCTGCGTCACCCGCGTCTATACCAGCCTTGCCGTGCTCGACATCGAGAGCCAGCGCTTCGTGTTACGAGAAAAACTGGCCGGAATGAGCGTCGACGAATTGCAAGCCGTGACCGGGGCCGAGCTGGTCCTGCCCGACACGATCGGCGACCTTGTCGCCCCGGAGTTGTGAGATGACACACGCCTATATCTGCGCCTATACGCGCACACCTATCGGCCGCTTCGGCGGCGCGCTCTCCGCCGTCCGTCCTGACGATCTCGGCGCGATTCCGCTAAAGGCGCTGATGGAGGAGCATACCGGCGTCGATTGGGAAGCCGTCGATGATGTCATTTTCGGCAATGCCAATGGCGCCGGCGAAGACAATCGCAATGTCGCCCGCATGAGTCTCCTGCTGGCCGGAATGCCGGTGGCCGTCACCGGCACTACCATGAACCGCCTTTGCGGTTCGGGCATGGATGCGGTCATCACCGCCGCCCGCGCTATTCGCTCCGGCGAGGCGGAGTTGATGATTGCCGGCGGCACCGAATCCATGTCTCGCGCGCCCTTCGTTCTGCCCAAGGCCGACACCGCCTTTTCGCGCAATGCCGAGATCTACGACACCACCATTGGCTGGCGCTTCGTCAATCCGCAGATGAAGGCGATGCATGGCGTGGATTCCATGCCCGAGACCGGCGAGAACGTGGCGCAGGAATTTGGCGTCAGCCGCGAGGCGCAGGATGCGTTCGCCGTTCGCAGCCAGGACAAGGCCGTCGCTGCCCAGAACAATGGACGCCTCGCAAAGGAGATCACCCCGGTCTCCATCCCGCAGAAAAAGGGGGACCCTCTCCTGGTCGACAAGGATGAGCATCCGCGCGCCGGCACAAGTATGGAAACCCTGGGCAAGCTGCGCCCGCTCTTTCCCAATGGCAGCGTGACGGCCGGCAATGCTTCGGGCGTCAATGACGGGGCGGCGGCGCTGATCATCGCCTCGGAAGCGGCGGTAAAAAAGCATGGCCTGACCCCGATTGCCCGCATCCTGGGCGGCGCGGCAGCCGGTGTGCCGCCGCGCATCATGGGCATGGGTCCGGCACCGGCCAGCAAGAAGCTGATGGCGCGGCTGGGTCTTTCCGAGAACGACTTTGACGTCATCGAACTCAACGAGGCCTTTGCCAGTCAGGGCATTGCCGTCTTGCGCGACCTCGGCATTGCCGAGGACGATCCGCGCGTGAACCCAAATGGCGGCGCCATTGCCCTGGGCCATCCCCTCGGCATGAGCGGCGCTCGTATCACCGGCACCGCGGCGCTCGAACTCAGCCTCTCCGGCAAGCGCCGGGCGCTGGCCACCATGTGCATCGGCGTCGGTCAGGGCATCGCGATTGGGCTTGAGCGGGTCTGACGGCGCGGATTGCTGCGTTGCAGGATTTTGGTGGTACCTGCGCTTGATCGCAATGGCGCAACCGGAATAAATGCCGGCCAAAGGGCCAGCATATGATCACCTGTTTCGATATTGGCGGCACCACTATCAAGGCCGCCACCGCCACCGCCACCGGCCCCAGCACCCTGACCGCCATCGGCCGGGTGCCGACGCCTCGCGATGATTTTTCGGATTTTGCCCAGGCGATTGACGGACTGATCGAGGCAGGCGGCGCCCCTTCGGGTACGCCCGTCTCCATTTCCGTCACCGGCGTGGTCGACCCCGAGACCGGGGTGACCACGGTGGCCAATATCCCCTGTATCGACGGGCGCAATCTGGCCGGTGATCTGGGGGACGTGCTGGGCCGCAAGGTGCTGGTGGCCAATGATGCCGATTGCTTCGTGCTGGCCGAGGCCTTCGCCGGGGCCGGGCGTGGCCATCGCGTGGTGTTTGGCGCCATCCTGGGTACCGGCGTCGGTGGCGGCATTGTTGCCGACGGGCGGATCTTTCGCGGGGCAGGCGGGTTGTCGGGCGAATGGGGCCATGGCACTGCCGTCGCCACCCAGGTTAGCGTGCCGCCGTATGACGTGCCGCATTTTGCCTGCGGCTGCGGGCAGATGGGCTGCGTCGATACCATCGGTGGGGCGCGTGGCATCGAAAAGCTGCATAGGCATATGCATGGGTATGACCTGCCCAGCACGGAAATCATCGCTGGCTGGGAAGCCGGTGGCCCCGCCGCGCGCCAGACAGTTGACCTCTATGTCGAACTGGTTTCGGTGCCGCTGGCGTTGAGCGTCAACATTATCGGCCCCGAAATCATTCCGGTCGGCGGCGGGCTGGGCAATGCCCATGCACTGATCAACCGGCTGGATGTGGCGGTGCGCAGCCGCATCCTGCGCCGGACCGACCGCCCGCTGGTCGTGCCGGCGCGACTGACCGTCGATGCCGGCCTGATCGGGGCCGCGAGCCTCGCCTTTTCCGAGGGTCCGGCATGACCTTGCTCGAGATCTGCGTCGACGATGCCGAAGGACTGGAAGCGGCCATAGCGGGGGGCGCCGATCGGATCGAGCTCTGCTCGGTGCTTGAACTGGGCGGCCTCACGCCGCTGCCGGGGCTGATGGCGCTGGCGGGCCGGTCTCCAGTGCCGGTGCGCGCCATGATCCGCCCGCGCGCCGGCGACTTCGTCTTCGGGCCTGCCGATATCGTCGCCATGCTGGGGGACATTGGAGCGGCCCGCGCGGCGGGTCTGGCGGGCGTGGTGCTCGGGGCCAGCCTTCGCGATGGGCGGCTTGACTTTGAAACCCTCGAACGCCTGGTCGACGCCGCGGGTGAAATGGAAAAGACCTTGCACCGTGCTTTTGACTTGGTGCCTGATATCGCCGAGGCGGTGGAGCAGGCCGTGGCGCTGGGCTTTGATACCGTTCTCACCTCGGGCCGCGCCGCTACGGCGTCGGAAGGCATCGAAGATCTAGCCCGCGCGCATCAACTGGCCGATGGGCGACTGACCATTATGGCCGGCTCGGGTGTCAATGCGGCGACGGCGCCGGCCATCCTGGCCCGGGTAAGGCTCCTGGCTCTGCACGGCGCTTGTGGCGAGCGGGCAACCCCTGACACTGCGCCGGCCGTGCGGCTGGGCTTTGTCAGCGCGCGGCGCAAGACCAGCCGCGATCAGGTGGCGGCACTCAAAGCCGTATTGGCCTGACTATTCCCAGGCCGCCAGCATGGCATCGGCCACGAAATCGAGATGCCGCGCCATGGCGGTGCGGGCCGCCTCGGCCTTGCCGCTGACCATTGCGGACACAATGGCCTCGTGATCGCTCAATATGTGGAGGCGAACCGCGCCGATATCGGCCAGGTGTTGGTGGAAGCGGGTATCCACTTCGCCGCGCCGCGAGGTCCAGAGCCCATCCAGCGTTTCGCGCAATACGGCATTGCCGCAGGCATCGGCCAGCGTCATGTGCAGCATGCGGTCGCTCTCGGATGACCATTGACCCTGGGCCGTTTCGGCCTGCATGCGGCCGATGGTCTGGTTGAGGCATGCCTTGCTCTCCGGCGTCATGTTCTGGCTGGCCAGCGCCGCCGCTTCCGGCTCCAGCAGCCGCCGCACCGCCATGATCTCAAGGGGGGATGCACTGAGCTCGGGCAGGGCCTCTCGCGCGTTCTCGCGCTTGCGCACAAAGGCGCCGACGCCCACCCGCACCTCGACCAGCCCCGCGACTTCGAGCGCAATCAGCGCCTCGCGCACCGTCGGGCGGGAGACGCCCAGACTCAGCGCCAGGTCGCGCTCGGACGGCAATTGCTGCCCGGCCTCAACCGTGCCGCCCAGGATCTGGTCGCGGATCTGGTCGGCAATCTGGATATAGAGTTTGCGGTTGGATACGGCCTGCAGTTTCATCATGCCCTCGTTGATCTCTCATAGCGACGGGCGGGTCATCTGTCCACTGGTCTGACCACTTGACAGCCTGACCGAGATTGACTTACCTCTGGCACACTATTGCAGGATGGGCTTGGAACTGGATGTCGGTCGACGCGCAATGCGTAGCCGCTCGAACTGGCCTGCGGGCAGTATCGGGGCCTGGACCGAATTCTGCAAGCGGCGTGAAATTTATTTCACCTCGGGCAGAGCCACCGTCAGGACTGACGCACGGCCCGATCTCACCTCAGGACATTGCATGACCGACCTTGCCGGAAAAATAGTTCTGATCACCGCCGCTGCCCAGGGCATTGGCCGGGCTTCAGCCGAGGCATTTGCCCGGTCCGGGGCACAAGTGGTCGCCACCGACATCAATGACGCGTTGCTGGCCGAACTCGATGGCACGCCCAATGTAACGACCCGCGTGCTCGACGTTCTCTCCGATGAGGCTGTCCATGCGGCGGTGGCGGAGATCGGCCATATCGACGTGCTGTTCAACTGCGCCGGCGTGGTCCATTCCGGCACGGTGCTGGAGATGAGCGACGCCGATCTCGACTTTGCCCTCAATCTCAATGTCAGGGCGCAGATCCGCACCATCAGGGCGGTGCTGCCGCAAATGCTGGAACGCAGGGACGGGGCCATCATCAATATGGCAACCGTGGCATCCTCGATCAAAGGCGTGCCCAATCGCGCCGCCTATACCATTTCCAAGGCCGCCGTGGTGGGCCTCACCAAATCCATTGCCGCCGATTACACCACCATGGGCATTCGCGTGAACGCCATCTGTCCCGGCACGGTGGATAGCCCGAGTCTCCACCAGCGCTGGCATGCCACCGGCGATTTCGAGGCGGCGAAAAAGGCCTTCATCGCTCGCCAGCCCATCGGTCGCATCGCGCGCCCCGAGGAAGTGGCGGACCTGGCGGTCTATCTCGCTGGCGCCACCTATACGACAGGGCAAGTCCACATCATCGATGGCGGCTGGACGGCCTGAGTAACGAACCGATATGAAGATCGGCTCCCTGACGACACACGACCTGCGCTTCCCCACCTCGGCATCGCTCGATGGCTCGGACGCCATGAATCCTGATCCGGATTATTCCGCCGCCTATGTGGTGCTGGGTACTGACGGCGCGCTAGAAGGCCATGGGCTGACCTTCACCATCGGGCGTGGCAATGAGGTGGTCTGCGCTGCCATTGCCGCGCTCACCGAACGTGTTGTGGGCCTCGATCTCGACTGGATCGCTGAAAACCCCGGCCGTTTCTGGCGCCATGTCACCGGCGACAGCCAATTGCGCTGGATCGGACCGGACAAGGGCGTCATGCATCTGGCGACCGGAGCCGTAGTCAATGCCGTCTGGGACCTCCTGGCCAAGCGGGCCGGCAAACCAGTCTGGCTATATGTCAGCGAGATGAGCCCCGAACAGCTCGTCTCCATCGTGGATTTCCGCTACCTCATCGACGCCATCACGCCCGAGGAAGCGCTCGAGATTTTCCGCCAAGCCGAACTGGGAAAGGCCGACCGCATCGCGCGCCTGCGCGAAGAGGGTTACCCCTGCTACACCACCTCGGCGGGGTGGTTGGGCTATTCCAATGAGAAGCTCACGCGGCTCGCCACCGAGGCGGTAGAAGCCGGTTTCACCCATATCAAGATGAAGGTCGGCCGCGACCTCGATGACGACATTCGCCGCCTCGAGATCGTCCGCGCCATCATGGGCCCTGACCGGTACTTGATGATCGACGCCAACCAGGTCTGGGAAGTCGACCAGGCCATAGACTGGATCAACGCCCTCAAGCGCTTCGACCCCTATTTCATCGAGGAGCCCACCAGCCCCGACGATGTGGAGGGCCATAGGAAAATCCGCGAAGCCATCGCCCCGGTAAAGGTCGCGACCGGCGAAATGTGCCAGAATCGCATTCTCTTCAAGCAGTTCATCACCCGCGACGCCATTGACGTGGTGCAGATCGACGCCTGCCGCATCGGGGGGCTGAATGAAGTACTCTCCGTGCTGCTGATGGCCGCCAAATACGGCAAGCCGGTCTGGCCACATGCCGGGGGCGTCGGCCTCTGCGAATATGTGCAGCACCTATCGATGATCGACTATCTGGCTGTGTCCAGCACCAGGGAGGGCCGCGTGATCGAGTATGTCGACAACCTGCACGAGCATTTCCTCGACCCCTGCGTGATCCGGGGCGCCGCCTATATGCCGCCCGAGCGTGCCGGTTTTTCGATTGAGATGAAGCCGGCTGCGATTGCGGAGAATGTGTTCGAGGAGTAGGGCTCCTAAACCCCGCAGGTCACCCGGCTCCAGTCGCCCAGAATACCCTCAACCATGCTGGCGTCATTGAGCGGCGCCAGGGCCCGCGCGCCGGTGATGATCACCTGCCCGACCTTGAGTGGCATTCCCCGCCCGGCAGCATGGCCCGAAAGCCAGCAGATGGCCTTGAGGATGTCCTCCCAGCTGGCGCCCTTTTCCACCGCATGGGCCGGCTTGCCATCGAGCTCTAGCGTGACCCTCAGCGTCTCGAGACTGCCGATAATGGCGCGGTCCAGCGCCGTGCCGACCACCACCGCACCATTGCTCTGTAGGTCACCCAATTGCAGATTGCGCGGCATGGCATCGCGGTCGGCAAAGGGATTGCCGACCATTTCGATGGCGGGATGGAGGCTGGCAATGGCCGCTTCGACCATCTCGGTCGAGGCCCCCGCCGGCAGGTCGGTACCCAGGCGCACCGCAATCTCGATTTCGGCCAGTATCAACCGGTGGTGCTTGCCATTGAGAAGGTCGGCGGCGGCAAAATAGCGATTGGCCGGAATTGGCGAGCAGAGCGGCGGATCGCCAAGGCCTGCTGCCACCTTCCAGCCGCCCACTGCACCGATCTGGCGGATGATTTCATCCTGCAGCGCATAGACGGCATCGAGGTCTGCCGGCACCTGAGCCTCTGCAACCGTCTCGACAATCTCTCCCCCGTCATGGGCAGCAATCAGCCGCGCGGCGAGGTCGGCAAAGGCATTGGTCATGGCAATTTATCCCGGCAATAAGCGTCAGGCAGCGCCTGTCTCGATCAATTGAATGCCGGCATCTGCGCAGACTTGCCTGATGGAATCTACTTGGCAAATGTCCGTAATGAAGCTGTGGGCCTGGCTGAGATGGCCGATGCGCACCGGAGCGGTGCGGGTGAACTTGGTGGCGTCGGAGACGACGATGACATGGCGGGCATTGGCGATAATCGCCTGCGCCACTTTCACCTCGCGAAAATCGAAATCCATCAACGCGCCGTCCGGGTCTATGGCCGAGACGCCGATCACCGCAAAATCCACCTTGAACTGGCGGATGAAATCCACCGCCGCCTCGCCCACGATGCCGCCATCGGCAGGCCGCACCACCCCGCCGGCAATCACCACCTCGATGCCGGGCACGATGCGCAGGTGATTGGCGACATTGATATTATTGGTGATAACCATGAGGCCCCGGTGGTCCACCAGCGCCTGGCTGACGGCCTCGGTCGTGGTGCCGATATTGATAAAGAGCGAGGCATTGTCCGGGATCAGCGCCGCCGCCGCCCGGCCGATGGCCCGCTTTTCCGCCGGGGCAATCTGGCGCCGCGCTTCATATTCGACATTCTCGACGCCCGAGGGATGCATGGCCCCACCATGGGTGCGCTTCAGCGCCCCGCGGTCGCAAAGGATGTTGAGATCCTTGCGGATGGTCTGCGGCGTGACATCGAAGGCGGCGACCAGTTCATCCACGCTCACCTCGCCCTGCTGGCGGGCCATCTCGACGATCTTCGCCTGTCGCATTGTGGGGGTCATGGGGCTTCACCTGCTTTCGTTTTGTGGTTAAACGAAAGAAAGATGGCGAGGAAGTCAATTTGCTGAAATTTCGGCCTTTGGCCTATATGCTCGCGGTGCTCCTGGGCGTCATTATTGGCGGTGCCATTGCCGTTCAGGCATCCGGTTTGGTTCCGGGGCGCTAACCAGCATCTTTTCACTTTTCGCCGTGGTGCCTGCCTGGGCATTGTTTCTGCCCTCAACCCTGTTTGCTCTGCGCCTTATGGCGCGTCGCAACTGGCATTCAGGCCTGCATCATTGCCTAATGGGCAGCGCTTCTGCGTCGCTTACCGTTGCGGTCCTTTTGATGGTCTGTGCTCTGGCCGGCTGGTTGCCCTCCACCACCCACTCCCTGCGTCAGGCGCTGTGGTACCTGATTGCTGCGGCGGTGGGCGGTTTCGTCGGCGGTTATGTATATTGGGGGGCGGCAAAAGAGCCGCCGCCGCCTACCAAGGCATAGAGTGTCAATCACCCCGCCCGCTTCGACCACCTTACCACCGGCGTGAACCCGAAACCCCGGTCGAACGGATAGCTCGGGCGCGGCGTGTGCTTGCGTTCCGTGCGTTCCACGAACTGGTCCACCACGCCAGGCGACAGGGCCATGATGCCCGGATTGGCCATCGGCCCCAGCTCGGGGGACAGATAGCCCGATTTGACCGCGATGATTTTCGCCCCCTGCGGGTCGAGGCCAAGTCGGGTGAAATCCGCAATGTTGTGGAATGGCCGGCGGCGCACGGTCAGCACCAGCTCGATTCCGGCGATCCGCACCACCGCTTCGCGCAGGCGCGGCTCTTCGGCTTCGGCAAGGAACAGGACCTCCGCTTCGGTATCGACAGGCGTGCTTGACGGATCAAGGCTGGCTCCGATGTGGAGGTTTATTCGCGCACCAACACCTGCCGCATAGGCCGCGTCCGTCGCCGCCTTGTCGGCAATTCCGGCAAAGATCACGCCCTGCGCATCGCGGGCAATGAGGGCCGCCAGCACTTCGGCCCGGTCGCCCACGCCGCCGCCGGTCGGATTGTCACCGGACTCGGCCAACACCACGGGATGGGTTTGGCTGGCGATTGCCCGGTCGACGCAATCGTCAATCGAGCCTGTCTCCATGCCGAAGTCAAAGTCCTCGCGGATATTCCAATAATCCTGCGCCAGATGGGTCGCCGCTTTCTCCACGGAGGCGCGGTCGGTGCCGGTCACCACGGCGCAGGCGGCGGCGCGCGGCTCGTCTGCCCAGACATAGCCCACCTGGAATGAGGCATCCCAGATCCCGCTCGGCTCCTCGACCTGGTGCAACTGGGTGTAAAAGCTCCGCGCCGGTTCGTCCTGCGTCGAGGTGCGCTCGCCCGGCAGCAGCACCGGCACCGGCGCCCAGGCCAGCAGCGGACGCTCACCGGTCCTGAGTGCCCGCACCAGCATGGTCACGGCCCGGCGCATCGTGTCCTGCACATCGATATGGGGTGCCGTGCGATAGGTCGAGAACATGTCGAGCCCGTCGATGATCTTCTGGCTGACATTGCCATGAAGGTCATAGCTGGCCGAGATCAGCACGTCGGGGCCCACGGTCTCGCGCACGGCAGCGATGAAATCGCCCTCGGCGTCGAACATACCCTCGACGAACATGGCGCCATGCATGGCGAGATATACGCCATCGAGCGGCAGCGCGGCTTTCAATCCGGCAAGGATTTCATCCTTCCAGCGGTCATAGAGGGCCCGCTCCACCGGCCCGCCGGCAATGGCGCGGGCATGGAGCACCGTCACGAACTCGGCCGGGAAATGCGTCAGGAAATCGAAATACTGGTCCTTGAGCATGGCGGGGCCGCGCAACACGCGAAAATCGGCTTCGCGGGCGAGGACGGGATTGTAGGTGCTGCATTCGGTATGCAGCCCGGCGACAGCAATCTTCACTAGAGGACTCCAGGTACTTCGGCTTCGGGATTATGGGCAGGCAGGGCTCGACGGGGCGTCAGTCGCCCGGTCAGGAACAGGCTCACAACCAGCATGGGAATGACGCAGGCCACGCCATAGCGAATATCGCTGTGCTCGGCGACGAGGCCAATCAGCGGCGGCCCGATGAGAAAGCCGGTCAGCGCCACAAAGGACAGCACCGCCACATTGGCCGAGGCGGCGCGATCGCCAATGCCGGCCGCGGCGGTCACGGCCAGCGGGAAGCCGACCGAGACGCCGACCCCGATAATGCCGAAGCCGAGCAGCGCCATCTCGACGCTGGGCGAGGCGAATAGCAGCATTGCACCCAGCACGGCCAGCGACCCGCAGAGACGGGCCGTACCCACCCCGCCCAGTCGCCGCTTGAGAAAATCGCCGCCAAATCGTCCGGCGGCCACCATGAAGGCAAAGACCGAATAGCCCAGGCCCACCATGCCACCTTCGACCATCAGCGCGTCGCGCAGGAAGATGGCTGACCAGTCGGCCATGGCCCCCTCGGTCATGGTAATGCCGAAGACGAAAAGGCAGATGCCGATCAGCGCCGGGCTCGGCAGCGACCAGGCCGAACGCTGGCCCCCGCCCGATGTCGCGGCGTCGCTGAGCCTGGGCAGCGCCGCTCCGGCCGCCAGCGCAATGGGCAGCACCAGCGCCGCCAGCAGCGGCACGGCAAGTCCTGGCGCCACGCCCAGGCCCGCAAAGCCGGAGCCGATGAGGCTCCCCGCCATGATCCCCAGCGACCAGAAGCCATGCGACGTATTCATGATCAGCTTGCCGGTGGTTTTCTCAACGAGGTCCGCCTCTACGTTCAGGCCCAGTTCGACGAAGGAGATGGACGAACCGGCCAGCATCAGCGCCACGAACAGCAGCACCGGATCAGGCGCCAGCACCGGCAGGCTGGCGGCAATGGAATAGAACACGAAGCCGGTAAAAATGGCGGTACGGGCACCGATGCGCCCCACCAGCGGCCCGGCGAAGGGCAGGGTGATGAGCGTGCCGACCGGCATGCCGAGCAGGGCCACCGCCAGGGCTGCCGGCCCCAGACCCATCGCCGCCTGCACCTCGGGAATGCGCGGCAACCAGGAGCCAAAGGCAACCGGCTGCAGGAAGAACACCAGCATGATGAGGCGTTGGGGGGTGAAAAAGGACATCTGGCTAAACTCTAGGTCCACCCACCGGGTCGTTCCCGCGAAAGCGGGAATCTCCGTTTGGGTCCAGGGAAACAGGGCTTCCCGCTTTCGCGGGAATGACACTGTGGCAGGGTCGCGGAATTGGTCCTGCCACAAAGCCGTCCTCGGGCTTGACCCGAGGACCTGTTCGAACACCTACCGCCTTGCGAATGGCCCTCGGATCAGGTCCGAGGGCGGTGCGGTGGTTGAGGAGGCTGATCAGCCTTGCTTGGGCATCGGGTACGGCAAATACCCAACAAACCCCGTCAGCTTCCATTGCCCACCGACCTTGCGGCAGAAATAGAGGGTCTGCCAGTTGAGCCGGTCGACACCGCCATCGGCCAGTTTGATCTCGCCATTGAATTTCTTGTGGGCCAATGCGCGCTCGCCGGTGATCTCGATCTCGGTGAGGCTGGTGGCGCGGTGGATGCCGGCCTCCTGGTCTTCGGCATAGACCACCTTCTGACCCTCATGCGCCTGGCGCAGCCACTCGTCGCGATATTGCGCCAGACTGGGAAAGCTGATGGTCCAGCCATCGGGATTGTCGCTGCGATTGCCATTGATGCCCATGAAGTCGTCGGCAACGAAATCGTCTTCGACCATCGTCCAGTCGGCATTGACGAAGGCCTTGATGTCGCGCGGCACCAGCATGGTCCAGATGGAAGAGCGGTCGGCGTCTTCGGGAAAGGGATTGGTCGAAAGGCTCATCTCTCGTCTCTCGCCTGGGCAGGACGTGCGCTGAGGCACGTTCACCAGTTCTGTTTCAAATTTTCACATTCGCCATCATTGTGCCCCCCCATGAAAGAGGCCACATGGATACCAATTTCGACATGCTGCGCTTTCTCCGCTCGTTTGTCCACACCCAAGGACCTGCCAAGTCGCCATTAAACGCCTAGAAATACAGCAAAGTGCCGTAGGTTTGAGCGCATCCGCGTGGTGGCTTAAATTGGTATTGTATTGGCGTCGAATGTGTGTTGACATTGCGTTGAGAAGACGCCTAGTCTTGAAAATCGTTTACACAAACGACACCGGTCCGCAAGAGATCGGCGGGTTAATAAAACAGGGAATGGCAGGGTTATGCGGGTTGGCATTATCGGCCTCGGCTATCGTCTTGGCTATCTGGCGCGGATATTTTCTGCCGCCCGGGATGATTTCGATATTGTCGGCTATGTGGATCCCGCTCCGGCCGGCCTGCCCTATGCACAAGAGCATGATGTTTCCGTCGGCAAGGCTTTTGACAGCCTCGAATCCCTGATCGACGAGGGCAATCTCGACCTCTTGATGGTCGGCTCTCCCAATCACCTGCACCTCGAGCATATTCGCATCGGCCTTGAGCGCGGCATGAAGATCTTTGCCGAAAAGCCGGTGGTGACCACGGTGGAAGACACCATGGCGCTGGCCGAACTGATCGGCCAGTACGGCTCCGACAATGTCATGGTGGGTCTCGTGCTGCGTTACGCACCCCTCTATGTCGACCTACGCCAAGCCCAGGCCGAGGGCAAGCTGGGCGACATCACCTCCATCGAGGCGTCCGAACATATCCCGCCCTATCACGGCGCCTTCTTCATGCGCGACTGGCGCCGCTATGGCAGATATGCCGGCAGCTTCATGCTGGAAAAGTGCTGCCACGATCTCGATCTCTACAATGGCGTCATGGGCTGCCGTCCGCGCTATGTCGCCAGCTTCGGTGGCCGCAAGAGTTTCACGCCAGAGAACGCCCCCCAGGGTGCCGGTGCCAACGATCTTACCGAATATTATCGCAAGCCATCGGGCTGGCAGGGATCGGATAGGGTGTTTGACAGCGACGGCGACATCATCGATTTCCAGACCGCTATCGTTCAATACGAGAACGGCGCGGCGCTCACCTTCCATACCAATATGAACGTCCCCGACGATTTCCGCCGCTTCGCGGTCATGGGTGCCAAGGGTATGGCCGAAGGCGACTTCATCCGCAATTATTTCCGCGTCACCGACAGCCGCACTTCCGAGCGCCTCGAAGACAAGACCTATCAAACCTCCGAGCTTAGCCAGCACTATGGCGCCGACGAGCAGATGGCCGAGGATATTCTCAAGCATTGCCTTGAGGGCGCGCCCCTGCCGGTTTCAGTAACCGATGCTCTGGAAGCGGGCCTCCTTGCCCTCTCCATGGACGAGGCGATGGCCAATAAATCCGTCGTCGACATGACTCCCGTCTGGCAGCGTTTCGATACTGCCCTGGGTCGCGGACACTGAGGAGACAAGCCGATGACCAGCACCAGAAGCGCCACAATCTTCGCCCTCGCCCTGCTGGCTCCGGCACTGATCTACATCCTGACCATCGTGGCCTATCCGCTGGTCGATACCATCGTCCTCAGCTTCACCAATGCCTCGTTGCGGGCCGAATATGACTGGGTCGGCTGGGCCAATTACCAGCGCATCTTCGGCGCCGGCAATTTTACCGAGGTGATCATCCGCACCTTCATCTGGACCTTCTTTTCGGTTTCGCTGAAGATGGTGATCGGCATGTGTGGCGCCGTGCTGCTCAACGCCGCGCTGCCCGGCCAGACGTTGTTCCGTATCCTCACCATGCCGCCCTGGATTGTCCCCATGGCCATCGGCATTTTCATGTGGGGCTGGATGTATAACGGCCAGTTCGGGATGATCTCGGGCCTCTTGCAGAATTTCGGCATCACCGATGGCCCCATCGCCTGGCTGGCCTATGGCAACACGGCCTTCTGGGCCACCATCATCACCGATGTGTGGATCGGCGTGCCCATGGTCACGATCTATTTTCTGGCCGCCATGCAGTCGATCCCGCGGGACCTGCACGAGGCGGCCTGGACCGATGGCGCCGGCCGGTTCTACCGCTTCCGCCGCATCACCGTGCCGCTGATGGTGCCCGCCATCATCACCATGAGCCTGCTCTCGCTCATCGCCACCTTCAATTCCTTCGACATCATCTGGATACTGACCCAGGGCGGCCCGTCCGGCTCGACCACCACGATGATCATCGACACCTACAAGACGGCCATGGGCTCCCGGAAATACGGCGAGGGTGCGGCGCGTGCCGTGGTTATCTCGCTGTTCGTGACGGCGTTCTGCATCGTTTACTTCCGCGCCGTGCGCAAGCTCCAGCAGGGAGAAGCCAAATGAGCGACCTCGCCCGCACCGCCGAAGTGGCGGCCGCCGACAGCAAGACCAGCGTCAAGCCCCAGGCAAAGGTCCGGCGTGGCATGTGGGCCGCCTCCCGCCCGATGATCGACCGCTACACCTGGTACGAAGTGGTCGCGCTTTACGCCGGTATTGCCCTGTTCCTGTTCTTCGTACTGGCACCCTTCATCGAGGGGTTCCTGGTTTCTCTCAAACCCTTGTCCCAGCTGTTCTCGACCCCCTACAGCTTCATTCCCAAGAGCGGTTCCTTCGAGGCCTATGTCACCATGTGGACCTCGGTGCCGGCCCTGGGCATGCACATCTTCAATTCCTTCTTCATCTCCACGATCGTTACCGCCATCGTGGTCGCCATCGTTGTGCCTGGCGCCTACGCCTTTGCCCGGTTCAACTTTGCCGGGGCAGGGTTGCTGCTGGCCGGGTTCCTGGCCGTCAACATGTTCTCGGGCGCCGTGCTGCTGATCCCTTTGTTCCGCCTGATGCGGACCCTCGGACTGCTCAACACCTACTGGGCCATGATCGTGCCCGGTGCCGCCTTCCTCATTCCATCGTCCATCTGGCTGTTGCGCACCTATATGATGCGCATTCCACGCGAGCTGGACGAAGCCGCCTGGGTCGATGGGGCTTCCCGCCTCTATACCCTGCGCCGTGTCATCCTGCCGCTGGCCATGCCGGGCATCGTGGTGGTCGCCATCATGACCTTCATCGGCGCCTACGCCCAGCAGTTCATCTTCGCGCTGACCTTCAACTCCAAGACCGAATTCATGCCGTTGCCGATCGGGCTCTTTGCCTTCTTCGGCAAGCAGGAAGTGATTTGGAACGAGCTGATGGCGGCGTCTTTTGTCGGAATCCTGCCGGTCATGATCGTTATCGTGTTCCTGCAGCGCTATCTCGTCGCCGGTCTCACCGCCGGCGCCGTGAAGCAGTAGCGGAGCGTGTCCGATCCCCGGATCGGCAGCGCAAGAAACAAGGGTTTGGAGATCGTCCAGCGTCCAACGCTGAACGGCTCTGGAAGGGCCGAGGGGCCCGCAATCAAGGGAGACTACAAGTGAAAAAGACAATCGGTTTGATGGCCGTGTCCATGCTGGCCCTGGCCGGCGCCGCCCCGGCGGCCTTTGCCCAGGACAAGGAAATCACCTTCATCAACTGCGGTGACGAACTGACCGCCGGCTATGCCGAGCACTTCGCCGAGTGGGAAGCCGCCAATCCCGGCTTCAAGGTTGCGCCCGAAGTCGTGGGCTGGGGCCAGTGCCAGGACAAGGTGACGACGCTGGCTGCCGCCGGCACCCCGGTCGCCTTGGCCTATGTCGGCTCGCGCACCCTCAAGCAGTTCGCCATCAACGACCTGATCGTTCCGGTCCCGATGACCGACGAAGAAAAGGCTGCCTACTACAATTACGTCCCCGAGACCGTCACCTTCGACGGCACCCAGTGGGGCGTTCCCGTCGCCTTCTCCACCAAGGCCCTTTACTGGAACAAGGACCTGTTCGAAGAAGCCGGCCTCGATCCGGAAACCCCTCCCAAGACATGGGAAGAAAAGATCGCTTTCGCCAAGCAGATCACCGAGAACACCGATGCCGCCGGTTACGGCGCTGTCGCCAAGACCTTCGACAACACCATGCACCAGTTCCTGCACTGGGTTTACACCAATGATGGTTCGGTGATCGATGCCGATGGCAATATCACCCTGAATTCCCCGCAGGTTCTGGCGGCCCTGACTGCGCTCAAGGACATCATTCCCTACTCGGAAGAAGGCCCGACCGCTTACGAGCAGAATGAAGTCCGCGCCATCTGGCTCGACGGTGGCGTCGCCATGATCGAAGCCTCCCCCGGCGCTGCAAACCTTGCCACCGAAGCCGGCATGAACTGGGGCGTCGCTCCGCTTCCGCTCGGCCCGGATGCCAAGGGTCCGGGCACCCTGCTGATCACCGACGCGCTTGCCGTGTTCAAGGGCTCGGGCGTCGAAGAGCAGGCCATTAGCCTCGCCAAGTTCATCACCGATGGCGATCGTCAGTGGGATGCGGAAATGGCCCAGGGCCTGACCCCGCTGCGCCCGCTCCACTCCGATGACCTGGTTGCCGAAAAGCCCTACTGGAAGCCGTTCTTGGACGGCATCGAGTTCGGTGGCCCCGAGCCGCTGTTCGAGGACTATATCGGTCTGCAGAACGTGATGATCGAACTGGTCCAGTCCGTCGTGACCGGCGCTGCCGAGCCTGAAGCTGCCCTTGAAAAGGCCGCTGCCGAACTCGAGCAGTATAAGTAAGGTCCCTCCCGACCTCCAGCCGTCGCCCTTCGGGGCGGCGGCTCTCCCTCCTTTTCTCTGCGGAGATGCGAACCATGTCGCAACTGAACCTCAAGCGCCTCGAAAAGTCCTTCAACGAAGCCCGTATCATCAAGGGCATCGACCTGGACGTGTCCGAGGGCGAGTTCGTGGTGTTCGTGGGCCCATCGGGCTGCGGCAAGTCCACACTGTTGCGCATGATTGCCGGCCTCGAAGATGTCAGCGCCGGGGAGATCGAGATCGGTGGCAACGTCGTCAACGACCTGCCGCCCGTGCAGCGCGGCATCGCCATGGTGTTCCAGTCCTATGCGCTCTATCCGCATATGAGCGTCTACGAGAACATCGCCTTCCCGCTGCGCGTCGAAAAATTGCCCCAGGCGGAAGTCGATGACCGGATCCAGGCCGCCGCCAAGGTGCTTCAGCTTGAAAACCGTTTGCAGCACCGCCCGGGCCAGCTCTCGGGTGGCCAGCGTCAGCGCGTCGCCATCGGCCGCGCCATCGTCCGCCAGCCCAAGATTTTCTTGTTCGACGAGCCGCTCTCCAATCTCGACGCGGCCCTCCGCTCGGAAATGCGCATCGAGCTGATGGAACTGCACAAGCGTCTCGGCTCCACCATGATCTATGTGACCCATGACCAGATCGAAGCCATGACCATGGCCGACAAGATTGTGGTGCTCAATGCCGGCGAGATCAGCCAGATCGGCGGCCCGCTCGAGCTTTATCACAAGCCCGACAATCTCTTCGTGGCCGGCTTTATCGGCTCGCCCAGGATGAACTTCATTGCCGGCAAGGTGCGCGCCGCCAATGGCACCACGCTCACCGTCGACCTGGGAAGCCTTGGCGCAATTGAACTGCCGCGCAGCAGCACCACCATTGCCGGTCAGGACGTGACCCTGGGCATCCGCCCCGAACATCTGACCCTCAATCAGGGCCAGTTCACGCTTCAGACCACCCCCAATATTGTCGAGCAACTGGGCATCCACACCATCACCTATTCGACGCTTCCGGGTGGCGAGAACTTTATAGGGCTGTTCGAGGGCAATCCCGACCTTGAGGATGGCAAGACCATCCGCGTCGGCTTCGATGCCGCCCAGGTGCATCTGTTCGACGCCAGGGGACTGGCCGTGTACTAGAGCGTTTCCAGCAAAAGTGGCAACGGTTTTGCGGTTCGGAAACGCGACAAAACAAAGACTTGGACTGTTTCACTGTTTCCACGACCGGTGAAACAGTCCAGTCCGCCGGGCCGGGTGAGGGGGACGCAAGATGCTGGATATCGTGGGGCTGCTGCAAACCGAAAAGGATGCGTTCACCCGCTCCGAGCGGGCCCTAACCGAAATCGTGCTGGCCGATGTCGACCGCGTGCTCAAGATGAGCATTGTCGACCTGGCCGCCCACGCCGATGTCTCCCCGCCCACTGTCACCCGCTTCTGCCGGCGCCTAGGCTGCGACAGCTATGCCGATTTCAAGGTGCGGCTGGCCCAGTCCCGTTTTGTCGGTCAGCGTTACTTCGCCCCCGCCTCCGGCCCATCGAGCGTGCGCGAAATTGCCCAGGGCGTGGTCAACGGCATCCAGTCCACCATCTATGACGCCTTTGACAGCATCGATTTCGACGCCATCGAGCGGGCCGCCGAATCCATCTGCAAATCCAGTTTTGTGCTCAGCTTCGGTTCGGGCGGTTCGTCCTCGATGATGGCCAACGAGACCGAGGCACGGCTGTTCCGTCTTGGCCTCAAGGTGACCGCTTCCACCGATCACCAGGTGCAGATGATGCGGGCCGCGTCGGCCCCCTCGGGCACGGTGCTGATGGCCTTCTCGCTCTCTGGCAATAACCTGCCGCTGATCAGAGCACTGGCCGTTGGCGGCGAATATGGCATGACCCGCGTGGTGGTCTCGCGCCCGGGCTCGCTCATGGCCGAGCAGGCCGATATTCTCCTGCCGGTACACTGGCGGGAGAACCAGGACATTCTCCGGCCCACGCCCGGCCGCTACGCCTTCCTCGCCACGCTCGACATCCTCAGCCAGACCATTGCGGCTCGGCTCGGCACATCCGCCGTCGCCAGCATGCGACGCATCAAGCACCAACTCGTCGTCAACCGCGACGGCGACGACGCCCAGCCGCTGGGGGATTGATGTGTCAGCGTGCCACGCCCTCGTGGTTCGAGGGTCGCTGCGCTCCCGCTTCAACATGAGGACTGCTGGAGCGCTGCTTTCATAATAGCCCTCATGGTGAGGTGCGAGTTCTTCACGAGCCTTGAACCACGAGGGCGTGCCAACAGGTTAAAAACGAGTCTTCCATGCCCAATAGTTTCTCCCTCGTCACCACATGGTCCCCCGAAACCGATAGCGAGCCGCTCGGCTATGGCCTGGAACTGACCAATAATGGCGACACCCCGGTCAGCAATTTTCAGCTCGGCTTCTCCGGCCCCGCCCGCATCGATCCGCATGCAACGCTGGAAAATGGCAAGCTCCTGAAGCGCCTCTCCAACCACACGCTGATCGCCCCGCCAGATGGCTTTGTGCTGCAACCGGGTGAGACCTGGACGTCAACGGCCCGCGGCCTCTCCTATGGCCTCCGCCACTGGAGCGATGGTGCCAATGCGGCCTATGTGGTGCTTGAGGATGGCGCCATCGTCGCCATCCCCACCGCGCCCACCCAGGGCAAGGGCCACAATTCGCCGCTTCTGAAGGGCGCCGCCCGCTTCCCCGTTCCGGCCAAGGCACCGGTCCCCCATTCCATCATCCCCTGGCCCAACCATGTCGCTACCACCGGCAGCCGCATTGCCCCGGTCGGTTTCGATCTGGTGCCCGAAGGCGAATTGGCAAGCCGCGCCGCTGCCGCCTTTACTGATCTCACCGCCGAACTGTTCCCGGTCGAAGCCATCGTCCGTCCTGCCTCGGAAGCGGGCATGCCGGTGCAGGTCGTGGAAACGGCAGGCCTTGGCGCCGAGGCCTATGAAATCGCCTTTGCCGAAGACAATGCTACGGTTTCGGCCACCACAAGGCAGGGCATGTTTTACGGTCTCGTGACCCTCGGTCACATGCTGCGCGGCGCGCGCCAATATCCGGGCACCTTCACCTTCCCCACCGGTGGCACGATCAGCGACGAACCCGGCTTTTCTTTCCGTGGCAGCCATCTCGATGTCGCGCGCCAATTCTATACCGGCGCCGAAGTCAGCCGCCTCATCCGTCTTATGGCCTGGAACAAGATGAACAAGTTCCACTGGCACCTGACCGAGGACGAAGCCTGGCGCCTCGAAATCGACGCCTATCCGCAACTGACAGAGATCGCCGCCTGGCGCGGTCACGGCAAGGCCCTGCCGCCGCTACTGGGCTCCGGCCCGCAGCCCACGGGCGGCTTTTACACCAAGAAGGTCGTTCGCGAGATCGTCGCCCTGGCCGATGATCTGGCCATTTCCGTCATCCCCGAAATCGACATGCCGGGCCATTTCTACGCGGCTCTCCAGGCACTGCCCGAACTGCGCGACCCTGATGAAAAGGGAGAATACCAGTCGGTCCAGGGCTTCCCGAACAACAGCCTCAACCCCGCTCACGAGCCGGTCTATCGCTTCGTCGAGACCATTGTCGATGAAGTGCTCGACCTTTTCCCTGCCGGCATCTTCCATCTGGGCGCCGACGAAGTGCCGCTGGCCGCCTGGTCCGGCTCGCCGCTGGCGCTCGACATGATCGAGCAGATGGCCGGCCCTGCCATGCGGAGCAAGCACGAGGCCCAGTTCAACCAGCTCGGCAATCACCACGGCGCCGACGAGATCGAAGGCTCGCCCACCGCAATCATCCAGGCCGAGTTTATCCGCCGCGTGCACCGCTATATCGCCTCAAAGGGCGCCATCACCGGCGGCTGGGAAGAGGCGGCCCATGGCGATGCAGTCGACAAGGACAAGGCCTATGTCATCGGCTGGCGCAATGTGGAGATCAACGCGGCCCTCGCCGAACGCGGTTTCGACATCGTCGTCTCGCCCGGCCAGCGCTATTATCTCGACATGGCCAATGGCGTGAACTGGGCCGAGCCGGGCGCCGGCTGGGCCGGCTGGTCTGGTCCCCAGGAAACCTATGAATTCGAAGCTCGGGCCGGCTTCTCCGAACAGGGCCTGAAGCATCTGCTGGGCGTCCAGAGCTGCATCTGGTCCGAGAGCATGACCGACCGCGCCATCTTCGACCGCCTCGTCTTCCCCCGCATCTCGGCCATCGCCGAAGCCGGCTGGACCCGTCCCGAGCGCAAGAGCTGGGAGCGGTTCAAGTCCATGGTCGGTCTGATGCCGATCATGTACGGTAACTTCGAGCAGGCCGTGTAGCGGCAAAATCTCTCCAGTGGAGAGATTTTAGGCGAGAAGGCCATGAGAGCTATGCTCGAATGGCGGCCGAGTAAGAATAAGTGCAGGGGGCCGGAGCCCCCTGGTTCATTTTGTAGCCATCACAGTGTCGCCAAAGGGATGGTCGATGACCATCTTCCAGGTGCCGTCTGGCTGTCGGAGCAGGACGGCCACGGACAGCGCCCGCATGAGCTGATTGTCCGGACCTGGCGCCTCCCATGCCATCAGGTGTAGCGCGGCATCACCCGAGACGACGACCTCATGGGCGCCATAGGTGAACTTGACCCCCGATGCCACGAAGTCGGCGAACATGGCACGCAGTGAGCCGTCGCCGCTGACGGTCTGGCCGGGCGCGGCGACCACGCTGGCCGGATCGGCATAGGTGGACATGATCGTGTCGATGTCCCCCAGGGCGAAGGCATCGGTCATGGTCTTGATGGTTTCAAGAATGGCAGTCTCGTCGGACATCGAAGTCGTCTCCTGGGCATGAGTGAGGGCAGGGATCATCGCGGCAGCCATGGCGGCCGCCATCAGAAACGGGCGCATCGGCCCCTCCTTTTTCGTGGACGCCCATGTCATAGATGCCTGCACTGACAGAAACCGGCAGGGTGTCCATGCGTCTGTTTCGGCTCTTCGATCTGCTTGATCGCCTGCGGGTGCGGCGCGTGCCGGTGAGTGCTGAAGTGCTCGCCCGCGAGATGGGCGTTTCGCTGCGCACCGTCTATCGCGACCTTGCGGACCTGCAGGCGCTCGGTGCACCCATTCGCGGCGAGGGTGGCGTCGGCTATGTCATGGACCACGGCTATTTCATGCCATCGCTGCACCTCACGCCCGATGAAATCGAAGCCCTGGCCTTCGGCGCGCGCCTGGCTGCAGCGCGAGGTGGTGATGGGTTGGCCCAGGCCGCCGCTTCAGCCCTGGCCAAGCTCGCTTCGGCTGTGGGCGATGAGGACCGGGCGGCATTGCTCGACGTACCCATGGAAGTTGGACCTAGTGCCGCGACACCAGCGCCGGCTCTGGACCGGTTGCGACTGGCTGTGCGGGACCGGCGGGTCCTGCATATTCACTATCGGGATTTGTCGGGGCGCGTCACCGAGCGTCTGGCGCGGCCACTAGGCCTGACCATGTTTGATGCCGTCTGGCTGCTGACCATTTGGTGCGAGCGCTCCCAGGCATTCCGCCATCTGCGCGTGGATCGCATCGCGAGCGCCGCGGAGACCGGCAAAACGTTTCGGCATGAGCGGGGCAGGCGCTTTGCGGATTGCCTGGCGCAGGAAAAGGGGCAGCCAGTCTAGCGGCCCACCCCTCACCCCCATCGGGGGATGGGGTGGATCGGGCGAAGCCCGAGACGGGTGAGGGGGATGTCGTCCGAGGCGAAGCCATTCAAAATCCCCCGGCATTCGAGCATAGTTCTTATGGCCTTGCCGCTTCAATCTCTCCACCGGAAAGAACGGGACTGCGTCAGCCCCAAGGGTTATCCACCATCGGCCAGATGTCCCGCCGCGCCTTGCGGTAATCCGTCTCCGCCGGACGGTTGGGATAGGGCTTGCCCGCCGAGCAATAGACGATCTCCGAGGCGATTCGGGAAAACGAGTCGTAGAAGTGGTTGGTCGACTTGATCAGCAGCACTTTGCGCGATGTCGGATTAATGCCCAGCGCCGAGAACAGGCTCGGGTCGAAACTCTGCGCGCGGGTCGAATTGAGAATCACGTCGATCCCGTCAAAGTGGATCCATGCCGCATCGCCAAAGGGCGCAAAGCTGTCGCCGAACTTCATCTGCGCGTCGCGCACCAGGCGCTTGACCGTCACCTGCTTGTCGATGGGGTTGCCGGTCATCGGTGCCGACTTGGCGCCGAAGCGCAGCGGAATGTCCGCGCCTTCACCGGCGGCAAAGCATATCTGCACCGCGATGGGATCCCAGATCGTGCCCACGGCCACGTCGGTCACGCGGCGCGCGATCAGTTCATCAAGGATGATGGTGGCGTCGCCCGCCGTGCCACCGCCGGGATTGTCCCACACATCGGCAATCACCACCGGCCCCCTGGGCGCGGTGATGGCGGCCTCAACGGCGGTCTTTTCGTCCACCTGGCTGACCATGAACGTGCCGCGCATGGCATAGAGATCGCGCCCCAACCGTTCCGCCAGAGCCGCCCCCATTTCAGGCTGGTTGTCGGTGATGGCCACCAGCCTCGTGCCCATTTCCGGCACGTCACCAGCCATGAAGCCATGCACCACTGAAAGCGAAAGCAGGCCCGGCTCGGATTTTTCGAGCGCCACCAGATTATCCACAAAGCCCCGCATAGGCTGCTTGGATGTGGGAAAGACGTCGATCATCCGGCAGTCGAAAATGCTCATCACCGGCTTGATTTCGCCCTTCAGCGCCCGCACCGCGATGGACCACAGGTCGCGCGCCCTGTCGACAAAATCGGTATGCGGAAATTCCTTGAAATAAACGAAGAAGTTGGCCGCCTCGGCGCGTTTTGCCGTCAGGTGGCTATGCGGATCGAGTTCGGCGCAGATCAGCACGTCTGGGCCGACAATGGCACGGATGCGCGTCAGCAGATCCCCCTCCGGATCGTCATAGCCCTGCGCCACCATGGCGCCATGGAGGCCCAGCACCACCCCGTCCACCGGCATGGCGGCATGCAATTGGCCGATGATCTCGTCCCGCAACTCCTCATAGGTCGCCTGGGCCACTAGCCCCGCCGGATCAGCCCAGCTTGCCGTGCCCTCGATAAGGGTCCAGCCTTCACGCGCGCACACCTCGCGACCCACGGTAATGGGCGCGGTGCACAATGTCGGGGTCACCGGATGCTGCCCCGGCTTGGCATGCAGCGACGCCTCGAATGCCCGCTTGTCGATCGCAATGGGCGAAAACGTATTGGTCTCGGTGGCAAGGGCGGCGGTAAAAAGGCGCAAGGCTCTGATTTCCGGATGAAATTGGCGCAGGTGGATCGCGTGTCAGGCTACACCATGAAGCAAGGGGATTCACGTAAGAAATTTACATTTCGTGGTGAGGAATATCCCCGAAATGCGGAAATTAAGCTATAAAACCCGCCAGAGAAGAAACTGAGTTTCATCAAAGGAGAGCAGAATGCCGATCAAGCGCTATGGAGCGGACAAATCCGGGGCCGGTGGCCAGAACCTGCCTTTCGCCCGCGCCGTCGAAGCCGGCGGCTGGCTTTATGTCTCGGGCCAGGTGCCCATGCAGGACGGCGAAATCGTCGGCACCGGGATCATCGAGCAGACTCATCGCACCATAAAGAACGTCATCGCCATTCTCGAAGAGGCCGGCTACGGGCTCGAGCACGTGGTGCGCTGCGGCGTCTGGCTCGACGATCCGCGCGATTTCTGGAGCTTCAACGCCGTCTATAAATCCTATTTCGGCGAGCACCCCCCGGCCCGCGCCTGCGTGCAAAGCCACATGATGGTCGACTGCAAGGTCGAGATCGAATGCGTGGCCTATAAGGGGCCGTGAGGGGAAACCCCTCAAAAGGAACGTCCAATGACAGCCAGTCCCTTCCGCCTCGACGGCAAGACCGTCCTCATCTCCGGCGCCGGTGGCGGCATTGGCCGCACCTTGGTGGAAACCTTCCGCGCCGCCGGTGCTCTTGTTGTTGGCGCTGACCGCGAAGCCTCTATGCTCGATGGCCTGCCGCTCACCCGCACAATCGCCGTCGATCAGGCCGACGCCAAATCCACCCGCGCGGCCATTCTCGCCGATATCGCTGCCCATGGCGTGGTCGATGCGGTCATCGCCAATGCCGGCTTCACCCGCGCCGAGCATCTGGGTCAGCTGGACGACGATGTCTGGGCCAGCGAAATGGCGATCAATCTCAACGGCGCCTATGCATTGGTCGATCCGCTCACTAGGGCCATGGCCCAGCGCGGTTCGGGCAATGTGGTGTTCATCTCCTCGGTCAACGCGCTCCAGCACTTCGGCAATCCGGCCTATTCGGCGGCCAAGGCCGGGCTGATTGCCTATGCCAGAGCCATTGCCGTGGAACGCGGTGGCCAGGGCGTACGGGCCAATGTCGTGGCGCCCGGTTCCGTTCGCACCCCCGCCTGGGACCATCGGCTGGCGGCCGATCCGCATCTCCTCGACAAGGTGCTGCCACACTACCCCCTGGGCCGTATGGTGAGCCCGCTCGAAGTTGCCAATGCCGCCCTGTTCCTGGCGTCGGATGCGGCCTCGGGCGTGACCGGGGTCACCATCCCCGTCGACGCCGGTCTCACCGCCGGCAATCATCGCTTCGTCAACGAGGTCCTGAGGGCGCAATGACCCATTTTTCCGAACTGGACACCCCCGCTGTCCTCATCGACATCGACCGCGCCGAGGCCAATCTCCGCCGTGCCCAGGACGCCGCCAACAAGGCCGGCATCGCGCTCAGGCCTCATATCAAGACCCACAAGCTGCCGTTCTTCGCCAGGCGTCAGGTGGAACTGGGCGCCGTCGGCATCACGGTGCAGAAACTGGGGGAGGCCGAAATCATGGCCGATGCCGGCCTCACCGACCTGCTGCTGACCTTCAACATCATCGGCGCAGCCAAGCTCAAACGCCTGCATAATTTGCATCAGCGGGTGACCATCCGAACCGTCGCCGATAGTGCCGCCTGTGTCGCAGGCCTTGCCGGAACGTTCACCGATCCCACCCGCCCGCTTGGAGTTTTCGTCGAATGCGACACCGGCATGGGCCGCTGCGGGGTTCAGTCGCCCGAAGCGGCGCTCGAACTGGCCCGCCAGATCATCGCCGCGTCGGGCCTCGCCTTTGCCGGACTGATGACCTATCCGGCCGCCGGAAAGTACCAGCAGGCGGCGCAATGGCTGGCCGAGGCCAGTGCGCTGTTCGCTGCAGAAAATGTCGATCTCCCCGCCATCACCACCGGCGGCACACCCGATATCTGGCACATGGACGAGGCGGCCCGCGTCGCCACCGAATACCGCCCTGGCACCTATATCTATATGGACCGCTCCCAGGTCGCCGCCGGCGCCGCCACATTCGATGACTGCGCCCTGACCGTGCTCGCCACGGTTGTCTCTCGCCCCACCGAAAACCGCGCCATCATTGACGCCGGCTCCAAGTCCCTGACGAGCGATCTGCTGGGCTTGCAGGGCCACGGCCATGTGGTCGAATACCCCGACGCCAAAGTCGTCGGCCTCAGCGAGGAACACGGCACAATCGACCTCTCGGCTTGCGCGACCAGGCCGAAAATCGGCGATGTCATCCGCATCGTCCCAAATCACTGCTGCCCGGTGACCAACCTGTTCGACAAGGTCAACCTGATCCGCAATGGGGACCTTCTGGAAACGCTCGACGTGGCTGCCCGCGGCCGGGTGGATTAGCAGGCCAGCGCCCGAACATGGCCTTGCGCGGCGTAACGCAGGATGTGGGCGTCCCGCGTGACGATGGTCATGTCCAGCGCCCGCGCGGTCGCAATGATGATCCGGTCTGCCGGGTCTTTATGGATGACACCGGGCAGGAACGAGGCGTCGGTGAGGATTTCGGGCGATAGTGCAGTCAGGCTGAGCGACCCCGAAGCCACGACACGGTCAAACCAGACTTTCGGCGGCAGGGGAGACGCCAGGCGTCCCTTGGCGATCAGCAGCGCGCGTTCCCATGCCGAAATGGGCGACACGCTGACGGGGCGGTCCTCCTCAAAGGCGGCGTTCATGGCCGCTACCGCCTCTGGCGCCAGGTCTGCCTCTTCGGCCATCCAGATCAGGGCACAGGTGTCGAGCAGCAATTGGGTCAATCGGGTTTTGATCCCGTCGAGGGGAAGAATTCGTCCCCGTAATCATCGTCATAAACCTTGCCCCAATCGGGGTCTGCCGGTTCGGTCAGGTCGACGCCGGGCATGACGATGCTTGTGCCCTTCATGCAGCCCAGGAGCGGGTGCTTCAATGGTTTGGACGGCGCCTTGCTGGCAAAACTGGCCTGCTCCATTTCGCTGAACCCCTCCCTGCTTGTCGGCACGAATTGGATGGTCTGGTTCTTCAGGTCCACAAGTTGGGTGTCGTATCCCGCCCCCTGCCATGCGGACGATTGAACATGGGTGCCGCCGCTATTGCTCCACCAGGCCGCGTAAAGTCGCGCTGACCTAGGCAGCGTGAATCCCAGAATGCGTTCAATCTCCGGGAAGGAGAGTGCGACACGTCCCTTTGCCCGCTCCAGATACTGCCTCAGTGGACTGTACTTTGACATTGTAACCTCGCCACTTACAATAGTAAGTACAAGGCCAATTGTCAATTTTGTCGCCCCGCCTTTCCGTGCTCAAGCGCAAACTCCTCTTCCGGCGAGAGGATGAGGCGATGCCGCCCGAACATGGCGAAATAGGCGACGCAGACGCCAAACCACAGGCACACGCCAATGATGCCGGCGCGATAGGTCGGATCGCCTGCGACCTGGAACCAGAGCGTGATGGCGGCAATGATTATGGTGGCGACCGCGCCGGGCACGCCCAATGGGTTGCGGAAGGGGCGTTCGATATCGGGCAGGTTGCGGCGCAGGAGAATAAAGCTCACCGCCTGCATGATATAGCTCAACATGGCGCCGAACACCGCCATGTTGAGAAGGGTAAAGCCGATGATCGAGCCGCGACGCTCTTCGCCCGCCAGGAACCAGATCGCCGAGAGCACGCCCAGCCCCACAATAGCGCCGAACACCATCGCCAGGTGCGGCGTGCGGCGCCGGTCATGGGTGAGCGAGAGAAAGGTGGGGAAGTAGCCGGCCCGGCTTAATGAAAAGATCTGCCGACCCTGCGCGAATACCACGGTGTGAAACGAGGCAACCAGTCCCAGCACCGCCACCAGCGCCAGCACCTTGGCCAGGCCATCCCCATAGATGGCGCGGAACCCGTCCAGCAGCGGCTCACCCGAATTGCCCAGCGCAAAGGACCCCACCCCCACAACTGACGGATTGAGGGTGAGCACGGCCAGCGCGGACACGAACAGGGTGAGAAAGCCCAGCAGGATTCCGCGCGGCATGTCGCGCTTTGGGTCCATGCTCTCCTCGGCCGCCAGCGGCAATTGCTCGATGGCCAGGAACAGCCACACAGCGAACGGCATGGCCATGAAAACGCCCATGATGCCATTGGGCAGGAAGGGACCATTGCCCTCGGGCAGTTCCACCCCTCCGGGCCCGACATTGAGCGCGAAGCGGGCAAAGTCGATATTGGGCAGCGCCGAAACCCAGAACACCATGAGGCATGCCAAGGCCAGCAGCGTCACCAGCATGGTCACGCGGAAACTGAGCGCCACGCCCCACATGTTGAGGCCCACGAACACCACATAGCATCCCACCCACCAGGCCGGCTGCCACGCCTCTGGCGTCTCGAAAATGCCGGTCATGTAGGAGCCGATGAAAAAGGCGATGACCGCTGGCGCCAGCACATATTCGACATTTTCGGTGAGGCCGGTGAGAAAACCGCCCCATGGGCCCATGGCCGTGCGCGCAAAGGAATAGGCGCCCCCGGTATGGGGCAGGGCCGGGCTCATTTCGGCAATGGCGAAGGTCAGGCCCAGATACATCAGGCCCACCACCAGCGTCGCCAGCAGCATGCCGCCCCAGCCGCCTTGCAGGAGGCCACCGTTCCACCCGGAAAAATGTCCCGAAATGACGGCGCCGACCCCAAGCGCCCAAAGGTGCCAGGCAGTGGCATGGCGGACGAGGCCGCGCCGGTCGAAATAGGCCTGTCCCCGGCTGGCATAGGCCACGCCGGCCGGCTTGCTTGTTCCTGTCATTGCAACTGCCCCCGCGCTGACCCGATAGCGGCAGGTGGCGCAAGCGGCCTTGCCAAGTCAATGGCTTTCGTCTCGCTTGCGCCTCCCGGAACACCATGAAACTCTGCTGCGAAAAGAGGAGCCTTCCCATGACCGATCCCCATCAGCGCATCGCCGTATCCACCTGGTCCCTGCACCGGACGCTGGGCACAGTCTATCCGCACGATCTCACCACCGACGCAGTGGGCGAGGGGGACGACACGTTCGGCGAAGGCGAGGAATCCCTGCTCGGCCTGCCCTCGATATTGGCCAATCACGGCTATCACCGGCTGGAAATAGTCTCCTTCCACCTGCGCAGCCGCGACCCGGTCTATCTGGGCGAATTGCGCGACCAGCTCCAGGTCTCCGGCGTGCGCCTGCAGACCCTGCTGATCGACGCAGGAGACATGACCGACCCGGTCCATGGGCAGCGCGATACACGCTGGATCGCCGGCTGGATAGATGTGGCCAATGCTCTGGGGGCGGAAAATGCCCGCATCATCGCCGGCAAGCAGAAACCTTCGCCCGAGACCATCTCGCGCTCGGTGGTGGGCTTCAGGGAATTGCTGGCCCTCAATGCCGGCTCACCCCTGCGACTCGTCACAGAAAACTGGTTCGACCTGCTCTCGACCCCCGACGCCGTACATGAAGTGCTGGATCGGCTGGAGGGGCAGGTAGGCCTCCTGGCCGATTTCGGCAATTGGACCGGGGCGGACAAATATGAGGGCCTCAAATCCATCTTCCCGCGGGCCGAGTTGTGCCACGCCAAGGCGGGTTTTGACGGCGGCCGCATGGATGAGGGCGATTATGGCCTGTGCGTGGGTCTAGCCGAGGAGGCCGGCTATACTGGTCCCTATACGCTCATTTTCGATGCCGGGCAGCCAGCAGAATGGGCCGGGCTGGCTCAGGAGCGGGATTTTATCCTTTCTCGTCTAGAATAAAGTCCGGCGAGGCAAAAAAGTGATCGCCGCGCAGCCACTTGTTAAGGCTCGCAGGGCAAATATGACGAAATGGCAACGTCACGTGCAAGTTCTGAAGACGCCTTTGCCGCCGATGCTCTGCACTCGGCGCAGACCTTCATGCGCCTGCTCGATTCGGCGCCGCTGGGCATGCTGGTCACCACGCTCCAAGGCATTGTGGTTTATGCAAACCCCGCCTTCACCGACCTGCTTGGGCACCGGCCTGAGCCTGGACACGTGTTTCAGTTTGCCGATCTGGTCTCCGACGACACCAACCTAGCGACGCGCCTCCATTTTGAGCGGCTGCTGCGCGGCGAGGTGTCGGTCAGCCGCGGCGAACACCAGTTGCGTCACGCCGACGGCTACCCGATTTGGGCCATGGTCGGGGCTACCATCCTGCCTGCCGATGGCGATACGCCGCCGCTGATCCTGGTGCAGATGAACAGCATCGAGCTCCAGAAACGCGCTGAAGAAGCTCTGGCCGTGTCCGAAAGCCGCTGGAATTTTGCGCTTGAAAGTGCTCGCCAGGGCGTATGGGATCACGACATCCGCAGGGACACCATGTTCTATTCGCGCATGTGGCGCGTCATGCGCGGCATTCCGCCCCAAGAAGAGGTGGATGGCGACCAGGACAAGTGGCTCGAACGGGTCCATCCCGATGATCGTGCCCATGTCATCGCCAATGTCGACAAGCAGGACAAAGGTGACAGCGATTTCGACGCGCTCGAATATCGCGAGCGTAGACGCGACGGTAGCTATGTCTGGATCCTGAGCCGCGGCAAGCCGGTGGAGTGGGACGACAGGGGCAATCCCATTCGTACCATTGGCACTGATACCGATATCACCCGCATCAAGGTGATGGAGCAGGAACTGGCGGCCGAAAAGCAGAGGCTACGGGTGACCCTCGAAGCCATGGCCGATGGTATGATCTCGACCGATCTTGAAGGCCGGGTGGTCTTCATGAACCCGGCGGCGGAAAAGCTCACCGGGTGTCGCGCCGCCGATGCCGCGGGCAAGGCAGCCGCAGACGTGTTCCGCCTACGCAGCGAAAGCAGTGATGGCGACTTGCCCTGTCCCGTCCTCGCCTGCCTTGGCAGCGCCACTCAGGTCCGAACCGACGATGACAGCGTCCTTTGTGCCCTCGATGGCCCGCAACGCGATATCCGCTGCACGGCTTCGCCGGTGATCGGCGAAGGGGGCGTGCTGACCGGCGCCGTGCTGGTGTTCCAGGACGTGACCCAGAGCCGGGCGCTGCAACGCCAGCTGGCCCATTCCGCCGCCCATGATGATCTGACGGGCCTGCCCAATCGCGCCGCCTTCGAGCGGGCCTTGTCCGACACCATCGCCGGGGCACGCAACGGCCAGCGCGCCCATTGCCTGATCTACCTCGATCTCGACCGTTTCAAGCCCGTCAACGATACGGCCGGACACGCCGCGGGCGATGCGCTGCTTCGTCAGGTCGCCCAGACCATAAAGGGCGTGTGCCGCAGTCACGACATGGCGGCCCGCATTGGCGGCGACGAGTTCGCGGTGATCCTTGAGGATTGTCCGGTCGACAACGGCGTCCAGGTGGCTGAAAAAATCGTTCGCGCCATTGGAGCACTCGCCTTTTCCTGGGCTGGGCAGGAATATCGCGTCGGCGCCAGCGCTGGTGTCACGGCCATTGCCGGCCAGCCCGCCTCGCCGCTCGGCTTCATGGGCGAGGCCGACGCGGCCTGCTATGCCGCCAAGGCGCGTGGCCGCGGCTGCGTGGTGGCCTTTATGGATATGGGCGACACGGTCAGCCGTAATAGACGCTGATCAGCTGTCCGCCGATTTCGTGCACCTTGATGTCCATGTCGTAGATGCCGGCAAGCACCTCCGGGCGGATCATCTGCGCCACGGGCCCCTGCGCCGCCACCTTTCCGTCCTTCATGGCCACGATATGGTCCGAATACCAGGAGGCGAAATTGATGTCGTGCAGCACCAGCACTACGGTCTTGCCGAGGTCCGACGCGGCCCGCCGCATCAGCTTCATCATTCCCATGGCATGGCGCATGTCGAGATTGTTCAGCGGTTCGTCGAGCAGCACGTAATCGGTGTCCTGCGCCAGCACCATGGCGACAAAGGCCCGCTGCCGCTGCCCGCCCGAAAGCTCGTCGAGAAACCGGTCACTCAGCGCCCCGAGGTCGAGATAGGCGATGGCCTTGTCGATATGGGCCTTGTCCTCCACCGTCAGCCGGCCCTTCGAATGTGGGTAGCGGCCGAACCCGATCAGGTCGCGCACGCTGATGCGAGCCGAAATGTGATTATCCTGCCGGAGGATCGAAAGCCGCCGCGCCAGCACATCGCTGGGCGTCTTGCTGACATCCATGCCATCGACGGTGACACTGCCCGCGCTCATGTCGAGCAACCGGCTGACCATGGACAGCAGTGTCGACTTTCCCGCGCCATTGGGGCCGATGATCGATGTGACGCCGCGCGACGGAATGTCGAGTGTGACATTATCGACCACCAGATTGTCGCCATAGGCGCGCGATACGGCTTGCGTGCGGATCATGTGCGGCTTCCTCTGAGCAGCATGGCGATGAACACCACGCCACCGATAAATTCGATAATGATGGCCAGCGCCGTATCGTAGCCGAAGACCCGCTCCAGCACGACCTGCCCGCCGATCAGGGCGAAGATGGCGATCAGCACGGCGGCCGGCAGGATCAGCGCATGGCGATGGCTGCGGATGACCAGATAGGCGAGGTTCGCCACCAGAAGGCCGAAAAAGGTCACGGGCCCCACCAGTGCCGTCGACACCGACACGAGGATCGCGATGATGACCAGCACCTGCGAGACGATCCGGTTGTAATTGACGCCCAGATTGATGGCATTGCCCCGCCCCAGGATCATAACGTCCAGCGCCGGCAAGAGCCGCCAGACCCAGACCCCCACAACAAGGATCGCGACGGTCGAGACCAAGAGGAGGCTCTGGTCGATGCTGTTGAACCCGGCAAACAGCACGTCCTGCAGCACCGCATAGTCGTTGGGATTGATCAGCCTCTGCATCAATCCCGAGACGGAGCGGAACAGGACGCCAAAGACGATGCCTACCAGCACCAGCAGATAAAGATCGCTGGCCGCCCGGTTGAACAGCCAGCGAAACAGCAGCGTGGACAGCCCAACCATCAGCGCCGTTTCATAGGCGAACTGCAACTGTGCGGGCAGCATGGCGTAGCTGAGCCCGCCGAGGAAGAAGATCTGCACCGTGCGCACCAGCCCGAACAGGGCGTCATAGCCCATGATGGCGGGACTGAGGATACGATTGGCGGTTATGGTCTGGAACAGCACTGTGGCGACTGCAATGGCGCTCCCGACCATGACCATGCCCCACACCTTGGTGCCCCGAAATGGCAGCACGAAGCTCCAGCTGCCCTTGGCGCCAATAACCATGAAGGCGACAATGCTGAGCGCTGTCAGTGCCAGAAGGATTAACAGCACCTGGCGGGGCGACAGCAATGGGATGGCAGCGACGCGGGTCTCAGCCATGGGCGGGACGCTTCCTCAGGAGCAGGTAGAGGAACAGAACCGACCCGATCACCCCGAACACCGTGCCGATGGGAATTTCATAGGGAAAGCGGATCAACCGCCCGATAATGTCGCAGGTGAGCACGAAACCGGCCCCCATCAGCACGATCCAGGGGATGGCGCGGCGCGCATTGTCCCCCACCACCATGGCCACGAGATTGGGCACGATCAGCCCCAGGAACGGGATGGAGCCCACCGATACCACCACCACGGCGGTGACCATGGACACGATGGTCAGCCCCAGCGTCAGCACCCGGCGATAGTTGAGCCCGAGATTGGTGGTGAAATCCTGCCCCAGCCCGGCGACGGTAAAGCGGTCTGCCGCCAGCCAGGCAATGCCGACCAGGCCCGCGCTGACATAGAGCAGTTCATAACGCCCGCGCAGCACGCCGGAAAAATCGCCCATGGTCCAGGTGCCCAGGGTCTGCAGCAGATCGTAGCGATAGGCAAAGAACCCGGTGATCGAGGAGATGACGCCGCCCAGCATGATGCCCACCAGCGGCACCATCAGGGTCGAGCGCAGCGGAATGCGCCGGAGGATCTGCATGAACAGCGCCGTGCCCATGAGTGCGGTTACCGTCGCGGCCAGCATCTTGGCGATTAGCGGGCTGCCCGGCCAGAAAATGGTGATGATGAGGATGCCGAAGACCGCGCTCTCCACCGTGCCGGCCGTGCCCGGCTCGACGAAGCGATTGCGCGCCAGCATTTGCATGAGGAGGCCCGCCACTGCCAGGGCCGAGCCGGAAAGGATCAGCGCCAGGGTGCGCGGCACCCGGCTGATCAGCAGCACCTGCATGGGCCTGTCCTCGGGCGAGGAGGAGATAAGGCTCATCGGCGTCACATCGCTCACCCCGATGAAGAGGCTGACGATTGCGAGCAGCGCAATGGCGAGAACGCCGAGAAGCAACTTTGGCATGGGGCCGGAAATGCCTGAAAAGCAAAAAGCCCCCGCCCGGCGGGGCGAGGGCAATTGGCGGGGACGCTTACTGGCTCAGCGCCTCGGTGACCTGGTCGGCCATCAGGCCGAAGGAGACGAGACCACCATTGACGATATAGGCGCGAACCGGGTCGATATAGACGACTGCGCCGTTCTTCCAGGCAGTGGTTTCGGCCACCAGTTCATTGTCGAGAATGGCGGCAGCGGCGCCCTGGCCTGTGGCCGCATCGCGGTCGATCACGAGCAGCAGGTCGGGATTGGTTTCAAGGATGAACTCGAACGAGATCGCGTCGCCATGGGTGGCAGCCTCGACATCCTCGATCACCGGGGTGACGCCCAGCGTGTCATGGATGAAGCCGAAGCGCGAACCTGGACCATAGGCGGAAACTTCCGCGCCGCTGGTCAGGACGATCAGGCCCTTGCCGGCATCGGCTGCGGCAGCCTTGGTGGCTTCCACCTTGGCGTCGGTGTCGGCAATCAGCGTGTCGATTTCGGCACCCTTGTCGAAGATCTGGCCGACGATCTCGGCATTGGCCTTGATCGAGCCGTAGAAGTTCGTCCAGTCATTGGAGAGATCGACCGTCGGGGCGATCTTGGCCAGGTCCGGATAGGCAGTGGAGGAACGGCCGGCCACGATGATCAGGTCGGGCTCGAGCGCCGCGAGAGCCTCGTAGTCCGGCTCGAACAGCGAGCCCACCTTGGCGTAGTCGTCGCTCGCATATTTTTCCAGATGCGCCGGCAGGTTGGAGCCGGGCAGGCCGGCAATCTCGATGCCCAGAGCTTCCAGAGTTTCGATGGCGGCAAAGTCAAAGCTGACGACCTTGACGGGCACGCCCGGCAGAGTGGTTTCGCCCTGGGCATGGGTCACGGTGATTTCCTGGGCCAGGACCGGGCTGGCCAAGGCGACAAGGCCGGCGACGAGCACGGCGGCGGTGCGGCTGAAGGTCATCTGTTCTGCTTCCGATTTGAAAGTTGCAAAGCTTGTGCGCAAACATGACTGCGCTAGTCAGCTTCACTATCGGGATGGCCTTTAGCTGTCAAAAGAAAGATGATGTCTGTTATCAGGAAATTTGTCACGCCGCGGGCAGATAGGTCTCTGCGCAGAGGGCCACGAAACTCTTCATCGCCGCTGAGAGCGGGCTGGACTTGCGCCGCGCCACCAGCAATTGCCGCATGGCCCAGGGCTCGGACAGCGGGGCGCAGACAAGGTCCGTCCCGGCCAGCAGATGTAGGCTCGTGGACCGCAGGAAGCCGATGCCGAACCCGGCCTCCACCATGCGCACCAGCGCCGGGAAGCTTTCCACCCGCAGCGCTTCGTTGATCGGCTTGCCGGCCTTCTCCGCCGCTTCGCTCAGCAGCCGGTCCAGCGATCCCGAATGGTGGATGCCGACAATGGCGTGGGGAATGACGGTCGCGAAGGCAACCGACTTGCGCGGCTCGATGGTCCTGGCCAGGTCATGCTCGGGTGGCACCAGCACCCAGATCCGCTCATCTTCGAAGGGGCGGATATCGAAGCGGGAGAAATCGTAATTGTCCGAAACAATGGCGATATCGGCCTGGCCTTCGTCGAGCGCCAGGAGGGCCTTGGCGGCGCCCATCTCGGCAATGGCAATCTCGATGCCAGGATATTTTGCGGCAAACTTGGCCAAGAGTTCCGGCAGCCGTCCGGTCAGCGCCGAACTGGTGCAGGCGAGCCTCAGGCTCCCGCGCTGGCCCGAGCCGAAATCATCCATGATGGCATCAAGATCGGCGATTGACCGCAGCACCGTGCGGCAGCCCTCTGCATAGGCCTCGCCCGCGCTGGTCAGCTTGACCCCATGGGCCGAGCGGTCGAACAGCACCACGCCAAGTCGTCCCTCGAGATCGGAAACCCTTCGGCTGACGGCAGAGGAGGCGATGCCTTCCCGTTCTGCGGCGCGGCCGATGGAGCCGGTCTCGGCAAGCAGCAGGATAAGGCGTGCGGTAACGGTATCGAATGGTGCCATGTCGTCTCCCAAGGGCACCATAACCATCAACTGCCAAGGAGCAAGGACAAGCCACGCGCCAGATAGAATAATCCAATGGCGGTAACGACCCAGCGGGTCCACTTGCGGAATCCGTCATCGCTCATGCGCTGCAGGATATGATAGCCCAGATTGGTGCCAGCCACGGCAAAGGGCGCAGCAACCAGCACCAGCAACCATTCATTGCTACCGATGGCTGTTGCCAGCCCGCCATAGAATACGACCTTGGACGCATGTGAGATCACCTGCGTCGCTGCCTTCGTGGCGATGACCCGACGCCGGTCCATGGCAGTGCGGATGAAGAAGATGTCGACCGTGGGGCCGGAAGCGCCAACGGCCAGATTCAACCCGCCACCGAGCAAGCCGCAGACAAAGGCATGATGCGGCTTGCTGGCGTCAAGCGCCAGCCAATCCTTGGGTATCCACACGAGGATCGGCATGAGCCCGATGCCGATGCAGACACTGGCCAGGTCCGGTGTGTAGCGCACGATATAAAGCACCAGCGCCGCTGCCACGAGGCCAAGGCAGATCACGCCGAGCACCGGCCAGTCGATATGCTCGCGGGAAAACCAGGCGCGCGACCCATTGGCGACGATCTGGATGGCGCCCTGCACGGCAATGGCACTGGCCACTGGCAGCATGGCGAGCAGGATCGCCAGCAGCACCAGGCCTCCAGCCATGCCGAACACACCTGAAAGTGTCGAGGTGAGGAATACGGAAACAGCGACGAGCGCAGCGGTCAGCAGCGGAAACATGGTCTTTCACTCCTGCTGAACTGATGACCTCCCACCGCCCATTCGGCCATCGCCCTTTGGGCATGGGGTCATGCGAATGTCACCATTTCAATGTAACGTTGCGTTTTTTGCGCAATTTGCATCTTGAATGGAAGGCGCAATGCGACTTTTATAGGCAGGCAAGTTTTTGATTTGCCCGATTGCCGGTCGACGGACCTCCCGCCTCTCCCTTTCGGGTCCCACTTTAACTGACGTCTGGATACTCCCTTGATCACCCTCAAGGCTGGCCGCGAGCGTTCGCGCGGCGATGCTCGGGACCATGTTGCAGCAGCCCATGCCGGTAAGGGCATGGGGCCGCTCAAGCGCATAACCCTGTTTTCCCTCCGCCATCCGTTTCAGGCGACCCTCGCCATCAGCGCGACCATTGTGGCTTCGGTGCTGCAATTGACCATACCGCGGCTGCTCGGCCAGGCCATCGACCAGGCCCATAATGTGCTGGCACTGGCCGGAGAAGGCGCGCAGGAAGCGCTGATCTGGACCGCACTCACTCTGCTCGGCGTCTCGGTGGCGCGCGGCCTCTTCACCCTGGTGCAGAACTACTTCGCGGAAAGCGTCGGCCACCATGTCGGCTATGAATTGCGGCTGGCCTTTTACGACAAGGTGCAGCGCCTCTCCTATTCCTACCACGACCGGGTCCATTCGGGCGATCTGATCACCTTCGGCCTGCTCGACCTCGATGGGCTGCGCATGTTCTTTTCCACTGGCCTCGTCCGCACCGTGCTCTTGGCCGTCCTGATCGGGGTCGGCGCCTTCATGCTGCTCACCACCGATGTGCTGCTGGGCCTGCTGGCGCTGAGCTTCGTGCCCTTCGTGGCCTGGCGCTCATCGGTGGCCCAACTGACCCTGCGCAACACCTGGCTGATCCTGCAGCAGAAGCTCTCCATCCTCACAAGGGTGATGGAGGAAAACCTGGGCGGCATTCGCGTGGTCCGCGCCTTTTCGGGCCAGAAGTTCGAACTGTCCAAGTTCGACACCGCGTCGACGGACGCGCTGGAACTGGCCCATCAACGCGTGCGCGTTCGGGTCAAGAACACCTCGATGATGACCTTTTCCTTCTTCGCCGCCATGGGTCTGGTGCTCTGGGTGGGCGGCAACAAGGTCATCGCGGGGGAGATGAGCGTCGGTACTCTGGCGAGTTTCCTTACCTTCATGACCATATTGCAGATGCCGGTTCGCCAGCTTGGGCTGATGGTCAACTCCTATGCCCGCGCCTCCACCTGCGGCGACCGCTTCTATGAGTTCATCGATGCCCCGGTCGAGATCGAGGATCGCTCTGGCGCAACCCCGCTGGCCATCACCAAGGGCGTGCTGCGCTTCGAGGACGTTCATTTTACCTATCCAGGAGCCTCGGTGCCGACGCTCAACGGCATCAGCTTCGAGGCCTATGCCGGCCAGACCATCGGGATTGTCGGCGCCCCGGGCAGCGGCAAGTCCACTCTCGCCCACCTCATTCCGCGCTTCTACGACGTCACCTCCGGCCGCGTGACGCTGGACGGCCAGGACGTGCGCGACGTGACGCTGCAGACGCTCCGCCGCGCCGTGGCCGTGGTGCAGCAGGACACGTTCCTCTTCACCACCACAATCGAGAACAACATCGCTTATGGCGACCCCTGGGCCAAGGAACGCAAGATCGCGACGGCCGCCGAAAGCGCGCAATTGCACAATTACATCATGGGCTTGCCCCATGCCTATGACACTGTCGTGGGCGAGCGCGGCGTCTCGCTTTCGGGCGGCCAGCGTCAGCGCCTCTCCATCGCCCGCTCGCTGGTGCTCAAGCCCGCTGTCATGGTTTTTGACGATAGCACCGCCGCCATCGACGCCGGCACCGAGCACCGCATCCGCTCCGCCATCCGCCGCTTTGCCAGCGATCGGGTGACAATGATCATCGCCCATCGTCTGTCTTCGCTCATGCATGCCGACCTCATCCTTTTCCTCGAAGACGGCCGCATCGTCGAGCGCGGCAGCCATGCGGACCTGCTGGCCCAGAACGGCAAATACCGGGCCCTCTATGATCTTCAGACCCGACCCATCGACGATCTGGAGGCCGCCCAATGAGCGTGGTTGACGACGACGAACGCGACATCGCCGCCTTTCCGGGCCAGCGCCCGCCGCGCGCCTCCGTGGGCAGCCATCGCATCGAGGAAGAGGTCTTCGGCAAGGCTTATGACCCCAAGACCGTGCGGCGCATCTGGGCCTATGTGAAACCCTATAGGCTCAAGATCTACATCTCGGTGGTCGCGGTGCTGGTCTTTACCGCCACGCAGCTGGCTATCCCCTTGATCATCGGCAATGCCATCGACAATGCCCTTGTGCCCGGCGGTGATCCGGCCAATCTGCGCTGGGCAGTCCTTGCCTTCGCCATTGCCGTATTGTTCAATTTCGGGGCCTCCTGGGTGCAGGAAACCCAGGTGGGGCAGGTGGCCGAGCATGTGCTGTTCGACATGCGCCGCGCCATGTTCGCCCAGCTCCAGCGCGTCTCGCTGAGCTATATGGACAAGACCGAGGTCGGGCGGCTGATGAGCCGCCTACAGGGCGACGTCAATTCCATGCAGGAATTTCTCGAAACCTCGGTCATCTCGGTGGGCGACATGGTGCTGCTCTTCGGCATCGTGGGCGTGCTCCTGAGTCTCGATCCCTGGCTGGGTCTGCTGACGCTGATCACCATGCCGGTGCTGTTCATCATCCGCATTTTCTGGCTGCCCCCGGCCAAGCGCGCCTTCTGGGCCGCCCATGAAACCAATTCGCTGACCGCAGGGGCCATGGCTGAGGGCATCAATGGCGTGCGCACCGTGCAGAACCTCGATCGCCAGAAGGTCAATTTCGACCTTTATGACGACAAGGCCTATCACAACCTGCGCACCCAGCTGACCGGCTCTAAATTTGCTCAGGTCATGGTGCCCATCGTCGATTCGCTGACCGGCATTTCCATGGCCACGGTCGTCGTGGTCGGCGGCGCCATGGTGCTCAATGGCAATCTACAGGTCGGCGTCATCGTTGCCTTCCTTTTCTACATCCAACGCTTCTTCGACCCCATCCGCTCGCTCACCATGCAATATTCGATCATGCAGCGCGCCATGACCTCGGGCCGCCGCATCACCGAAGTGCTCGATCTGCCGGCCGTCATCAGTGACAAGCCCGACGCCGTGACGCTCGACCGCGACATGCAGGGTTCGGTCGAATTCCGCGACGTGGTCTTCGGCTATGATCCTAAGCGGCCGGTGCTGCGCAATGTCTCCTTCAAGGTCAATCCCGGCGAAACGGTCGCCGTCATCGGCCCCACCGGCTCGGGCAAGACCAGCGCCATGGCGCTCGTCCACCGCTTCTACGAAGTCCAGTCCGGCGCCGTCATCGTCGGCGGCCATGATGTGCGCGATGTCACCCAGGAGAGCCTTGGCGAACAGGTCGCCATGGTGCTCCAGGAACCCTTCCTGTTTACCGGCACAATTTTCGAGAACATCCGCTACAACAAGGTCTCGGCCACCCGCGAGGACGTCATCGCCGCCGCCAAGGCCGTAGGCGCCCATGATTTCATAGCCCGCTTCGCCAACGGCTATGACACCATGCTGGAACAGCGCGGCTCCAACCTCTCGCTCGGCCAGCGGCAATTGCTCAGCTTCGCCCGCGCCCTGGTGGCCGATGCGAAAATCCTGGTCCTCGACGAGGCCACCGCCAATATCGATAGCTATACCGAGCGGCAGATCCAGAAGGCGCTGGAGATCCTCCTGGCAGGCCGCACCGGCATGGTCATCGCCCATCGCCTCGCCACCATTCGCGGCGCCGACCGGATCATCGTGCTTCAGAACGGCGAGAAGATCGAAGAGGGCAATCACGACCATCTCATGGAACTGGGCGGGCTATATTCCAAGCTCTACAACATGAATTATTCCAGCTTCGATGACATCCCCGACAACCTGGTGGCAGAGGCCAACGCCAAGGCCGCCAGCACCTGAAGGCAGCAAGCCCGTTCTACGCCTCCCCTTCTTCAGGGTAGGCCGGGTGGCGTGATCGTCCAATCAAGAATCCCCCATCTCTCCTTCAGCCAACCATGCTATGAACAGCGCAGAAGCGGGAGTTCCCACATGCGCCTTGCCTTGGTCTGCCTCGCCTTTCTGTGCACCACACCGAGCCTTGCCAGCGTTCTGACCTTTGTGGGCAAGCTGGGCAGCCGTGACATCGTCGTGGAACTGACCGAACCGGGCGCCGGGGCCGTGGCCGGCCGCTATACCTTCATGGATGCCGGCGGCGATATTCCACTGGTGCCGGTATCCCACGATGGCAAGCTTTGGGTGCTGCATGAGGAAGCCGAATGCGGCGAGGCCGACTGCGTGCTCGACGACACCGGCAAGGTCCTCGACGCCCCCATCGCCGCAGTATGGGAACTGAGCTACGATCGCGTCACCTATCTCGCCACCGGCACCCGTACTGTCGCGGGCGGCAAGACCAAGACCCAGCCGCTCGAGCTCATGGTCATGGCCTGGCGCGAACTGGATGATAGCGAGGAGGCCACAGCCTTTGGCCTCCATGATCGATCGGCCCAGTTTTCCTATATGCACGATCGGCCACTCGACTGGAGCAGCGCGCCCTATGAAATGAGCCTCCTCGACGTGCCGCTCGAAGAAGGTCCGGTCGAGACGCTGGGCGATGCCAGCTACCGCATGGAGGTCGATCCGCGCACCAAATTCGCCTTTCCCCGCGCCGTCTCCCTGGCCGATGGCAGCCCGGTGGACAAGGCCAATGCCATTCTCGCCGACCGGCATTTCCGCATGAACCTGGCGGCGCTGGATTGCCTCGCCTTCCGCTTTGCCAGCTATGGCGTCAGCAGCGAGTGGGGCATCAAGGGCGGCTTTCTGGGCGATTATGACAGTGAGCAGGTGACCCTGAGCTACCTGTCCCCGCGCCTGGTTAGCTGGACGCAATCGGGCAGCCTCTGGTGCACGGGCGCCCACCCCTACAACCACCATGACAGCTACACCTACGACCTGGCGACCGGACAGGAACTCGACCTGCGCACGCTGATCGTCGACTGGGTGCCGCGCGAATGGAGCGCCGCGCCGGACGATATTGCCGATACCGACCTCGCATTCGAAAATCCCGATGCCTATCATTGGGGGCCCGGGCCGGATCTGGTCCCCTATGTGCGGAAAAACCTGCCATCCGATATCTTCATGGACGACGCCGAGTTCGACGAGGCCTGCTATGGCGACCAGGCCATTGCCGACCACCTCGGCATCCGCTTCGTCCCCGGCCCGTCCGCCGTGTTCACCGTGTCTGGCTATCCCCATGTCATGTCGGCCTGCACCACCGATCTGTTCACCGTGCCGCTGGCCGAACTGGGCCCCTTCCTGACCCCTCAAGCAAAGGACTATTTTCCGGACCTTTCCGACTAGTCCGCTTCCAGCTCCGGATAGATCAGCATTGAGCATTGCCTGTTATTGGCATCGAGCTTGGCCTGGTCTTCCGCCGAGACCAGCCCCGAAAATACCGGCTCCCACAGGTCATCGCGTTTCACTCCTTCCAGCCCGCACTGGCAATAGACGGCGCAGAGCGCCGCCGTGGTGCCGCCGTTCTCGCAACTCATCTGGCAGGAGTTGAGGAAATCCATATCGCGGCTCGCCTCCTGCGTGCCCATCGCCATGGAGAGTGGCATGATGATCGCCAGGAGCAGCGGCTGGTGCACCAGATAGATGACAAGGCTCCACCGCCCCATCCAACCCAGCGCCCGCGCCACCACATTGCCTGGCTGGATAGCGGCAATCCGGGTCTCAAGTGCCGTTCCGCGCAGCAGCCGCATCGCCACCACGCCCAACAGCACAACGCCCAGCCAGGGAAACACCGGCACCAGATCATTGGTCGGCGGCGGCACCACCCAGAAACCGATCCAGGAGAAAATCTTCGCGTTGTAGAGCGCATCGGCATAGGCAAAGTGCAGCCCGATCACCACCACGGAAACCACACCCGTCAACCAGATCGGCGTGAAGAGGAACGGCAGTGCCAGCAGGCTCGTCAGCGCAATGGCATGCAGCACGCCGAAATAGACAAAGCCATCGGGGAAGGTGAACCAGGTCGAGACCGTAATGATCGCTGCACCAAGGACGACGAACAGCCAGCGCTTCCAGAACGGGCGCCAGCGCACCCCGTCCCCATGCCCCAGCACAAGCCCGACTCCCACCAGAAACATGAAGGCGAAAAGGATGGTCCGGGCAAAGGCCACCCAACCGGGATCGAATCCGACATCAACAGGAATGAAACGGTAAAAGGAGAGGTCCCATGAAAAATGGTAGATCACCATCGCCATGATGGCGACGCCGCGGGTCATGTCGATGAGGGGGAGCCGGGGACGTTTTAAGGCGTCACTCAATGCAATGCCCTCTCACACGAATCGCTGTGAAATCCGACCTCTCGCCTAAAAGGGAGAGGTCGGCTAAAGGCCAGATGAGGGGGCCTTGGCACCGGACACCAGCTCACCCCTCAAATCCCCGTACCACCGCCAGAAACTCTTCCCCATACCGGTCCAGCTTCCCCTGTCCGACACCGGGCAGGTTGAGCATGTCGTGCGGGTGTCTCGGCTGGGCCAGCGCCATGGCCTTGAGCGTATTGTCGTGAAAGATCACATAGGGCGGCACGCCCTGCGCCTTGGCCAGGCGCGTCCGCTCGGCCCGCAGCGCCTCGAACAGCGGCCGTGCATGTTCGGGAACATCAACCGAGCGCGCCAGCGCGCGCCGCACCTCGACCGATTTCTTCGGCCGGTCCTTGCGCAGGGTCACATTGCGCTCGCCCTTGAACACGTCATGCGCGCCCGCGCTTAGCGTCAGCGCCCCGTGATTGGCATGGTCGACCACGATCAGCCCCATCGCCGTCAATTGCCGGACCACCGATTGCCACGCCTTGGCATCGAGTTCCTTGCCTTGCCCGAACACCTTCTGGTGCTGGTGGCCGAAGCGAGTGACCTTTTCGGTCTCCTTGCCCACCAGCACGTCCACGATATGGGCTGCGCCAAAGCGCATGCCGGTGCGATAGATGGCGGCCAGCGCCTTGATGGCGGCCTCGGTGCCGTCCCAGCTTTCCACCGGCGAGCGGCAGGTGTCGCAATTGCCGCAGGCCTGCGGATAGGTCTCGCCGAAATGCGCCAGGATCGCCTGGCGCCGGCACGACGCCGTCTCACAGACGCCGAGCAGCGCGTTGAGCTTGCCATGTTCGAGCCGCTTGACCTCATCGGGCGCATTGCCCTCCTCGATCATGCGGCGGCGCTGCACCACATCGGCCATGCCATAGCTCATCCAGGCATCTGCGGGCTGACCATCGCGACCGGCGCGGCCGGTTTCCTGGTAATAGGCCTCGATCGAGGCCGGCAGGTCCATATGCGCCACATAGCGCACATCGGGCTTGTCGATGCCCATGCCGAACGCCACGGTGGCGACCAGGCAAAGGCCCTCCTCCTTGAGAAAGGCGTCCTGATTGGCCGAGCGGATCTGCGCGCTCATCCCGGCATGATAGGGCAGGGCGCGAATGCCCTTGCCATTGAGCCAGTCGGCCACGTCCTCGACCTTGGCACGGCTGAGGCAATAAACGATGCCGCTATTGCCCTTGTGCCCGGCGAGGAACTCCAGCAATTGTTCGCGCGGCTTGTCCCGCTCGACAATGGAATAGGAAATATTGGGCCGGTCAAAGCTGGTGGTGAACACCTCGGCCTGTTCCAGCCCCAGCCGCTCGACAATGTCTTCGCGCGTCGTCGGGTCGGCTGTGGCCGTGAGCGCGATGCGCGGCACGCCGGGAAATAATTCCACCAGATGGATCAGTTCGCGATATTCGGGACGGAAATCATGGCCCCACTGGCTCACGCAATGCGCCTCGTCGATGGCAAAGAGCGCGATCTGCGTATCGGCCAACATACTGGCGAAGCCCGGCGTCGCCACGCGCTCGGGCGCCACATACAAGAGGTCCAGTTCACCCTGCCGCAGTTTGCGCCGCACCTCGCTCGACTCTTCGGGCGTCAGCGACGAATTGAGCGCCGCTGCGGCCACCCCGGCCTGCTTCAGTGCCTCCACCTGGTCCCGCATCAGGGCAATCAGGGGCGAGACGACAATGCCGACGCCCGGCCGGCAGATGGCCGGGATCTGGTAGCACATCGACTTGCCGGCGCCGGTGGGGAACAGCACCACCGCGTCGCCGCCCTCGGCGACATGCTCGATGACATCGGCCTGCTGCCCGCGAAAGTCGCGATGGCCGAAAATGTCGCGCAACACCGCGAGCGGACTGGGCCGCTCATGGCGATGGGGCGAGAACAGGTCGATAGACTCAATGGCTTCCACCCGCTCTTTGAATCACGGGGCGGATGGGGAGGCAACCGGCCAGAGGCTGGATTTGAGTGCCTACCCCCCGATGATCTCGCCGCCATTGGGATGCAGCACCTGGCCGGTCATGTAAGAGCTTTCGTCGCAGGCAAGGAACAGGTGACTTGTCGCCACCTCATTGGGCTGGCCCGGGCGCCCCAACGGCTCATCGGTGCCGAACTTGGCGACCTTGTCGGCCGGGAAGCTGGCGGGGATCAACGGGGTCCAGATCGGACCGGGAGCCACACCGTTCACGCGAATGCCTTTTTCGGCAAGGCTTCCGGACAGCGACCGGGTAAACGCCACGATCGCCCCCTTTGTCGACGCGTAATCCATCAGGCTAGGTGAGCCGCGATAGGCGGTGATCGAGGTCGTATTGACGATCGAGGCACCCTTGCGAAGATAGGGTAAGGCCGCCTGCGTCATGAACATATAACCAAAGAAATTGGTCTCGAAGGTGCGCCGCAGCTGCGCTTCCGAGATATCCTCAAGCTCGGTCTGCATATGCTGTTCGGCCGCATTATTGACCAGCACATCAAGCTTGCCGAAATTTTCGATGACCTGTCCGACGACCGTTTCGCAAAACCCCTTGTCGCCTACATCGCCACGCAACAGCAGGGCTTCCTTGCCTTCGGCCTTGACCGCATCGGCTGTGATCGTCGCGTCTTCGGTTTCTTCCAGATAAACCAGCGCCACCTGCGCGCCCTCGCGGGCAAACAGCACGGCGCAGGCCCGCCCGATGCCGCTATCGCCGCCGGTGATGATGGCGACCTTGTCCCTTAACCGCCCATTGCCAAGGAACTTGGGCATGTATTCGGGCTTGGGATGCATCTCGGTCTCCCGCCCCGGCTGGTGATCCTGCGTCTGGGGCGGATTGGTGTTCTGCGTGGAGTCGTCGGACATCAGCCAATTCCTAATGATGTGCGCGGTCTTCGTTCTTCTTGCGGGTTTCTGCGGCCTTCTTGGCGGACGCGGAGCGCTCCGCGGCTGGCCGGCTAGCGGAGGCCTCGCCTCCCTTCTTGCCGCCCTTGTGGGCAGCCGGATGATCGGTGTGGGTGCCACGGCCCGAGCCTGCTTTGTTGCCACCGCCATCATCCTTGTTAACAGTCGACCAGGCGCGGCGCTCGGCCTCTTCGTGGCCTACGCCCTTCTCCTCGTAGCCCTTTTCGATATGCTCGGCCTTGCGCTTCTGCTTGTCGGTATAGGCGCTCTTGTCACCCTGGGGCATAATGCGTCTCCTCGGCGGGATGGGTAGGCGCGGCGCGGGTGGGATAAGGGTTTGGGCCTCATTGAAAGGCTGATGCGGGAAACCGGAAAAACCGCACCACTCACCCTATGCCACCACGTCCGGTTGACGCGCGCCGGCCTGGTTTGGGGAACGGCCAAATCGCCTTCGGGTTGCGAAAGGTCCGATCACAAATCCGGCTGCAACCGCGGCAAGGGCTTGCTGAGATAGGACGAGCCCGCCTTGGCGAAACGCCATGGCGTCTCCACGCCCTTGGTGATGCCGATGCGCGGCCCGGTGACTATCTCATGGTCCGGTTCGGCGGCATGCAGCGCAAAGGGCGCTACATCGAGCGGCAATCCGTTCTTCCCAAGATCGATTTCGAGCGCCTGCGCCAGCTTGCCCGGCCCCGAGCACAACTGCTTCCGGCTCAATCTCCCGCGCCGTTCCATCATCCGGTCCAGCCCCTGCGTCGGCTCCAGCGCCCGGATCAGCACCGCGCTGCCCCGCCGGCAGACGAAATTGAGGCAATAATGGATGCCATAAATCTTGTAGACATAGGCATGGCCGGGCGGCCCGAACATCACCCGGTTGCGCGGCGTCGGCCCGCGAAAACTGTGCGAGGCCGGATCGCTCTCGTCATAGGCCTCCACCTCGACGATGACCCCGCCGACCCCGTCAACCAGCAGCGTCACCCCGATAAGCTCGCGGGCAACCTCAAGAACCGGGCGGTCGAAGAACATCTGGTCGAGCATGCCCCCATTTGGCCTGAATCGCGGGTGATGGAAAGACCGACAGGGGAGGGGTATCCATGCCGCCAAAGTTGACCGCGCTCGCATTCGGCTTGTTCTTGCTGCTGGTTGGCGCTCTTCCGGCCCAGGCCAGCACCATCTGCACCCTGGTCGCCGATGCCAAAAGCCGCACGGTGCTCCTGTCCGAAGGCGATTGCGAAAGCCGCGTCACGCCGGCCTCGACATTCAAGCTGCCGCTGGCCGTCATTGCCTTTGATGCGGGCATTGTTCTATCGCAGACAGAACCCCGACTGCCCTACAAGCAAGGCTATGCCGATTGGATAAGCGCCTGGCGACAGGACACCGACCCAACCATGTGGATCCACAATTCCAATGTCTGGTATTCGCAGCGCATTACCGAGCAATTGGGCATGGAGCAACTCGTCGCCTATGCCAGAAGCTTTCACTATGGGAACGCCGATTTCTCCGGCGATCCGGGCCGAAACAACGGCCTTGAGCGATCCTGGATATCCTCATCCTTGCAGGTTTCGCCACTCGAACAGGCCGCGTTTCTGGCCTCACTCCTCCAGCGGCAATTGCCGGTCTCGCACCATGCCATGGAAGGTGCGCTCAGCCTCTTGGAAAGCCCGAAACTGGCCGATGGCTGGCATATCTGGGGCAAGACCGGCTCCGCCTATCCCCGCCGCGCCGATTATAGTTTCGATTATGCGCGCGGCTGGGGCTGGTACATCGGCTGGGCCGAAAAGGCGGGCCGTCAACTGGTCTTCGTACGCCTGAACCAGGACGAGCAGCGCCACGACGTCACTGGCGGCCTGCGGGCGCGCGAAGAGATTTTGACGGAATGGCGCGACATCGTCGCCCGCACCGGATCGTGAATTAGCGCCGCATTGGCGAACAATGCCTTCGCTATGGTCCCCTTTGTGGAAACGTCTCAGCGCGTTATCTCTGGGGCCACAGAGTTCAGGAGGTCGCCATGATCGACACATCCGTCCAGACCAATGTCCGCTCCAAACCCATCCTGCCGCTCAGTACAAAGCTCGGTCCGGTCCATATCGCCGTCACAGAGCGGGGCAAGGCCCTCGCCATCTGGCAGGACGTCGTCGGGCTCGACCTGATCGAGGAAAACGGCAATACCCTGGTCATGGGCGCGGGTGGCAAGCCGCTGGTGGTGCTCGAAACCGGCGCCACCGGACCGGTCGTGCCGCGCAGCATCGGCCTCTATCACGTTGCCATCCATGTTCCGAGGCGCGTCGACTTGGCGCAGATGGCCGTCCGCGCTCTGCAGCGCAATGTGCGTATCTCGCCCACCGATCATCTGGTCTCCGAGGCCATCTATCTCTGGGATATCGATGGCAATGGCATCGAGATCACCTTCGAGACTCCCTGGCGCGGCACTTTGGGCGATCCCGACAAGGGCCAGACCTACGCCGTTACCACTGAAGGCAAGTCCCATTCCGGCCGCGAGCCCATTGACCTCGACGGCCTGCTAGACGAACTCGGGCCCAGCCCGGTCCCGGCCGACCGCATGCCCCCGGGCACGCGTATCGGTCATGTCCATCTGCACGTGAACGATCTGCAGATGTCGATGGAGTTCTACCGCGATGTAATCGGCTTTGCCGGGTTCCTCCTGATCCAGTCATTCGGCATGGGCGATGTGGGGCTCGACTACATGCCCCATAGTCTCGCCTTCAACACCTGGTCCGGCCCCAATGCGGCCCTGCCGCCGGCAGGCACGTCGGGCCTGCGCTGGTTCACCATTGCCCTTCCCGATGCGGAGAGCCTGGCCGCCCTCAAGGCGCGCCTCGAAAAAGCCGGCGCCCCGCTCGACATCACCGGCAGCGATCTGGAAACCCGCGATCCCTCCGGCAATCGCATCCGGCTCGAACTGCAAAGCTGAACTGGACAGCGCCCACGGCCGCGATGATGATGGCTTCGGTATTGGCAGCGGAGGATTCGATGCAGGGACCACGGGACGTCATCAATTTCTGGTTTGTCGAGCACGGCCAGGATGACTGGTTCGGCGGCAAGGCCGAGTTCGATGCGAAGCTGGCCACCCGTTTTGCCGACTTGCACCAGCAGGTCAGCCGCGGCGAAGCCTGGCACTGGCGCGAGACGGCCGATGGCCGGCTTGCCGAGGTGATCATGCTCGATCAGTTTTCCCGCCAGTTGCATCGCGCTTCGCCTCGGGCCTTCGCCCAGGACGGCATGGCGCTGGTGTTGGCCCAGGAAGCCATTTTCGAGGGGGCTGACAAGGAAGTCCGGCCCGAGCGCACCATGTTCTTCTACATGCCCTTCATGCATGCCGAGTCGCTGGTGGTGCAGGACGAAGGCGTCCGCCTGTTCGAGTCCATGGGCAATGCCGACCAATTGAAATACATGGTCGATCACCGCGATACCATCGCCCGTTTCGGCCGCTTTCCCTTCCGCAACAAGGCGCTGGGCCGCCAGAGCACGCCGGAGGAAATCGCCTATATGGAGGAAAAGGGCGACCGCGTCTTCTGATCGCGGGCCGCAACCCTTCGCCGCCCGCCCCGTTGGTTTCCACAAAGGAGAAATCCCATGGAAACCACTACCGGACCTGCCCTCTGGCTCATTCTGCTGACCATCGGCGTCATCTGTCTGGGCGCCGCAGCGATCTACGGCATGATGCGCAATCGCAGGCGCACCCTGTCCGAGCGTGTCACCACCGAGGTCGAGACCAAGCATCACTACCAGCAGCAAAATCGCGACGATTCGTGAGGGGCCCCGCAGGCCCCCCCTTGCTAAGCCACCAGCCCCTTGGTCAGCTCCAGCGCCTGCCGCTCGAACAGCCGGCGATAGATGCCGCCATTGAGCCGGATCAGCTCGGCATGATCGCCTTCCTCGACAATCTTGCCCTTGTCGAACACCAGCAGCCGGTCGAGCGCCTGCACTGTTGAGAGACGATGGGCAATCACCAGCGTGGTGCGGCCCTGCATCAGCCGTTCCATGGCCTGCTGGATCATCACTTCGCTTTCGCTGTCGAGACTCGATGTTGCTTCGTCGAGAATGAGAATGGGCGCATCGGCGAGAAACGCCCTTGCAATGGCGACCCGCTGCCGCTCGCCACCCGACAGCTTTACCCCGCGCTCGCCCACCATGGTCTCATAACCCTTGGGCAGGGACAGGATGAAGTCATGCGCATTGGCCTGTTCAGCCGCCCGCTCGATTTCGGCGCGTGTCGCACCGGGTCGCGCATAGGCGATGTTGTCGGCCAGCGTACGGTGGAACAGGATCGGCTCCTGCTGCACGATGGCGATCTGGTTGCGCAGCGACGCCTGCTGGTGTTCGGCAATGTTCTGCCCGTCAATGGTGATGGCGCCGTCATTGACGTCATAGAGGCGCTGGATCAGCTTGACGAAAGTGGTCTTGCCCGAGCCCGAATGACCCACCAGCCCGACCCGCTCCCCTGGCTTTATCTCCACCGAGAAGTCCTTGTAGAGCGCCGTAGCATGCGCGCCATACTGGAAGGTGACATTGTCAAAGCGGATGCGGCCTTCGCCGATGGCGATAGCTTTGGCGCCCGGCTTATCCTCGATCCCCAGCTTCTGATCGTAAAGACTGACCAGTTCCTCCATGTCGTTTACCGAGCGCTGCAGGTTGCGGATGTGCTGGCCCACATCGCGCAGATACCCCTGCAGCACGAAGAACATGGTGAGCACGAAGGTGATGTCGCCCGGGCTGGCCGCACCCTGCTGCCAGAGCAACAGCGCCGTGCCCAGGATAGCGGCCTGCATCAGCGCCATCATGATCCCCTGCGCGCCGCCATTGAGCGTACCGCGCTGCCACACCCGGCGCGTGCGCTTGCGCCACTTGCCCACCACGCGATCCAGCAGGGTTTCCTCACGCTTCTCCGCGCCAAAGGCTTTCACCACCGAATTGCAGCTGACCGCATCGGCCAGTGCGCCGCCCATGCGGGTGTCCCAGGCATTGGCGAGCGCCCCGGCGGGAGCGACAAAGCTCACCGACAGCCAGGCCGTGATGCCGACATAGATCAGGGAACCAAGCCCGACCACCAGGCCCATCACCGGCCAGGCGATGCCCAGGATGATCGTGGCGCCCACCAGCATGACCAGCGAGGGTAGGAGCGCGATCAGCAGCACGTCGTTGAGCAGGTCCATGGCGCCCGAACCGCGGGTGATCTTGCGCACTGTCGAGCCGGCAAAGCTGTTGGCATGCCAGTCGGTCGAGAAGCGCTGGACGCGCTCGAAGGCATCGGCGATCACCTCGTTCATCATCTTGAGCGTGAAGCTGATCAGATTGAAGAACACGAACTGGCGCAGGATCACGGCCGAGACATAGAGCCCGGTCATGGTGAGGAAGGCCGTCATGGCGGCAACCCAGAGATCGCCGTCCTGCCCGGACCCGCCCGCGACCGCGTCGACCATTCGGCCGGCAAAGATCGGGCTGAACGCTTCGGCCAGGGTTGCCGCGAGCACCAAAAGCGCGATCAGGCTCGCGCGGATGGGCTGGCGAGCCCAATGGCGGAAAGTGAAACCGAGCACATTACGGAAGGCGTCGGCGGGAAACAGGCGCTTCTTGCGACTCATTTGGTGTGTCCGGTGCCGTTCTCCGGCCACCGGTTCCTATCAAACAGACAATGAAAGACGCAGATGGGGCCTGGCGGCAAAGCTGCCCTGGAGGCGGCGCAACTGCGAGTGGTACGGAAAGAACCGCGAGCGATCAGGCCAAAACGGCGGACCGCGGGGAGCAAAGGCCTAAGGTCGGCACTTGCCCGCTGGGGGAGAATACATAAATGCTGTCATGCAACGCCTCCCCTGTGCTTGAAAAATGAAGCGGCGAACGGTTTGTAGCCAAACCGTTCGCCCTTGCCAATGGCGGAAATGTGATCAGCCCGGTCTGTGATGCAGGACGGCAACAGGCTTCCAACCCTCCCGACGGGGCAAATCTCCCCGGCGGAGAAATTTGAGGTGAGGAGGCCATGAGAGCTACGCTCGAATGGCGGGGCAGGCGCTAGGCCCGAAGGGCCGTAGCAGAGCTGGTGGGGGTGCGCCACTCACTGGAAGTCAGTGAAGGGTCGGGAGCCGCTATTGGGTCCATTTTTGCCTCCCCACCCAACGTCACCCTCGGGTCAGGCCCGAGGGTGACGGCCGGTGGGTGTGGGCACTGCTCAGCAGGCCCTGCAAAAAAGTAATCCCCGCCTCCAAATCCTGCCCCATACTCCCATCCATCACTCCCGCGCGGACGGACTGCAGCGAACTTTGCGGGGGGAGCCGGGCGGAACTGGGTCGCTCCAGTTGCGCGTCTAGGAAGCGGTCACCCTGCGACGAGCGTTCAATGGGGTCCGGAGTCCTCTACGAAAAACCGGTGTCCCGAGGCGGCGACGTCTCTATTCACTTAGTTTTACTGAGACGCACGCGCCTCGGGACACGTCCACACCAGAGAGAACCGGAGGCGGTCACGCCATCCGGCGCACCCTCACGACCTCAATCCAGCGGGCGTGCCCCCGGCGCAGCTTGATCAGGGTCTAGAGATTTTGCGATTATTCCCAGGGTAGCGCCCCGCCGGAGACGGCGATAGGCTCCGCCCAACCGATTCAAGAGCAAGAAGGCTTTGCGCCCCCATGAGCAATTCCCCCATCGATCCGGTCAAGCTCGACAAGCTCGGCGAAGTGGCCATCAAGGTCGGCTTGCAGCTGGCCGAGGGCCAGGACCTGATCATCACCGCCCCGATGACCGCCGCGCCGCTGGTGCGCCGCATCACCGAGCATGCCTACAAGGCCGGCGCGGGTCTGGTCACCACCATCTATTCGGACGAGGAAGCGACGCTGTCCCGCTTCCGCCACGCCAATGATGCCAGCTTCGATCGTGCCGCGAACTGGCTCTATGCCGGCATGGCCGAAGCCTACAGGAACAACGCGGCGCGTCTCGCCATCTCGGGCGATAACCCGATGATGCTGGCCAACGAAGACCCCGACAAGGTCTCTCGCGCCAACCGCGCCAATTCGGCCGCCTATCGCCCGGCACTGGAACTGATCACCGGCTTCGACATCAACTGGAACATTGTGTCCTACCCGACCGTGAACTGGGCCAAGCTGGTCTTCCCCAATGACCCCGAGGACGTGGCCGTTGGCAAGCTGGCGGATGCCATCTTCAAGGCCAGCCGCGTCGACCAGCCCGATCCGATTGCCGCCTGGAAGGCGCACAATGCCAATCTCCAGGCCCGCTGGACCTGGCTCAACGGCAAGAAATTCGCCTCGCTCAAATATACCGGTCCGGGCACCGATCTATCCGTCGGCCTCGCCGATGGCCATCGCTGGAAGGGCGGCGCTTCGGAGGCCAAGAACGGGGTCACCTGCAACCCCAATATCCCGACCGAGGAAGTCTTCACCACCCCCCATCGCCTGCGCGTCGAGGGCACCGTTTCGGCCACCAAGCCCCTCTCGCACAATGGCACGCTGATCGAGAACATCCAGGCCCGCTTCGAGGGCGGCCGCATGGTCGAGCTCAAGGCGACCAAGGGCGAGAACGTGTTCAACAAGGTACTCGACACCGACGAGGGCGCACGGCGCCTGGGCGAAGTGGCGCTGGTGCCCCATTCCTCGCCGATCTCGGCCTCGGGCATCCTGTTCTACAACACGCTCTATGACGAGAATGCCTCCTGCCACATCGCCATGGGCCAGTGCTATGCCGACTGTTTCGATGGCGGCAAGACCCTCACCCCAGACCAGATCTTCGCCCAGGGCGGCAACAAGTCGTTGATCCATATCGACTGGATGATCGGCTCTGACCAGGTCGACATCGACGGCGTCCACGCCGACGGCTCCAGCGAGCCCGTCATGCGCAAGGGCGAATGGGCGTTTTGATCCTGACGTCGGGTCACCTCCCCCTTGACGGGAGAGGTAGCGCCGCTAGGCCCGTCGGGCCGTAGCAGAGCTCGGTGGGGGTGCGCTGAACACTCGATCTGTGTGCGTGAGCACTCCCCTTTACCTCCCCGTCAAGGGGAGGATGTCGCACCGAGGATGTGGAGAGGCCGGACCTACTCCCCCTTCATCCCCAAAAACGCCTCGGCGCTCAGCACGATCTTGCCGTCAATCTCGCCGATTGCGCTCTCGTCCTTGCCCTCATAGTCGAGCCCATGGAGCACCGTGCGGATGGCGTTGAGCCGCAATCGCTTCTTGTCATTGGCGCGGATCACGGTCCAGGGCGCATGGCGGCTGTCGGTGCGCTTGAGCATCCGGTCCCGGGCCTCCGAGTAATCCCCCCACAGCTCAAGTGCCTTAAGATCGACAGGTGAGAGCTTCCAGGTTTTTAGCGGATCATGCCGCCGGTCATGGAAACGCTTCAACTGCATTTCCCTGCCGATGGAGAGCCAGAGCTTGAATATCTTTATGCCGTCATTGGTCAGGCGCTTTTCGAACTCGGGCACCTCGTCGAGGAAGTGCTCGGTCTGCTCTTGCGTGCAGAAGCCCATCACCGGCTCGACCCCGGCCCGGTTATACCAGGAGCGGTCGAACAGCACCATTTCGCCGGCCGCGGGCAGCCAGTCGACATAGCGCTGGAAATACCATTGCGTGCGTTCCCGGTCATTGGGCTTGGGCAATGCGGCGATCAGATTGTAGCGGTGATTAAGATTTTCGAGGAACCGCTCGATGGTGCCGCCCTTGCCGGCCGCGTCGCGCCCCTCGAAGATGATGACGGTTCGTGTGCCCGCCTTCTGCATATGCGCCTGGTGCAGCACCAGCTGCTTTTGCAGTGCATACATGGCCGTGTCATACTGGTCGCCGTCGAGCTTGTCCGTGTAGGGATAGCCGCCGGATTCGAACGCTGCCTTTTTGATGGATTTGGGCAGCTCCGGGTTGTTGATGTCAAAGCCGTCGATGGGGTCGGTCACGCTGTCTCTCCGCTGTCACACAGACCGTGCTATGAACCGGCCTCCCGCGCAAGAGGCGGGGCCAAGGCATTGATTCGACCCCCCGAAATGGACGATCTCCGAACCACAGACCTGTCCCGCAAGCCAGTCAATCTGCTGGTTCGCCTCGCCGGTCAGGCACCGCTTCTTCTCGGCCTTGCCGGCCTGGTTGTCTGCTTCGTCGCCTTTGGCGGCTTGCGCCTCGATCTGGCGCTGATCGGCTTCCTGCTGGTGGTGGGTCTGGTCTCTATATTGCCCCAGCGCGTTGTCACAATCACCCACACTGTCGAAGTGCCGGCCCGCGTCGTTCAACCTGATGTCGACGAGGACAGAATGCCCGCCTTTGTCGAGGCTCTGGGCGATCCGGCAATGGTGCTCGACAGAAGCGGCGCGGTGCTGCACCGCAATGGCTCGGCTGCCCGCCAATACCCCAATCTCCAGCTCGGCCGGATCATGACCCTGGTCATGCGCAATCCCGATCTGGTTTCGGCCATCGAGGCGTCCCAGCGCAGCGGTGAGCCGCGCAGCTTCGAACTGCACGAAACCTTGCCATCCGAAACATGGAACCGTGTCGTGGTGGCGCCCCTGCGACGCCAGGACCGGGACTGGGTCGCCGACCCGGACCGGCAATTGCTGGTCACGTTCCAGAGCCTGACCGAGTTCAAGCGTGTCGACGCCATGCGGTCCGATTTCATTGCCAATGCCAGTCATGAATTGCGCACCCCCCTGGCCTCGCTGATTGGCTTCATCGATACCCTGCTTGGTCCCGCAGCCAGCGATGCGGCGGCGCGCGAGAAGTTCCTCGGCATCATGCATGCCCAGGCCGACCGCATGAGCCGGCTGATCGATGATCTCCTGAGCCTCTCGCGCATTGAGATGCACCAGCATGTTCGCCCCACCGGCTCGGTGGATCTGTCCGGCCTGCTGCGCGAAGTGCGCGAGGGTCTCCAGACCCAGGCCAGGGCTGCGGACCTCGATGTCGTGCTGACGCTGCCCGAGACTGCGGTCACTGTCATCGGGGACCGCAGCCAGCTTTACGAAGTGTTCGAGAACCTCATCGACAACGCCATCAAATATGGGGCGAACGGCGGAACCGTCGAGGTCGGCCTCGTCGAGGTCGAGCGATCCGGCCTCAGATATATGGTCAGCGTTGTCGATCACGGTCCGGGCGTCGAGCCCGAACATGTGCCGCGCATGACTGAGCGCTTCTATCGCATCGATGCCGAGACCAGTCGCAAGAAAAAGGGCACGGGTCTGGGTTTGGCCATCGTCAAGCACATCATCCAGCGCCATCGCGGCCAGATGAGTATCAGGTCTCGGCCCGGAGAAGGGCTGCGTGTCGATGTGCTGCTGCCCTGAAGCCAGCCGGCCGACACCTTGGTTTCACCCGATCGCGGTAACCAGCCCTTAAGGCCATTCCTTCCGTCCGGTGGACGATCCCGCCCGTCCTTTGCAAATTTAAGGGGCACAGGAGCGCCAGCATGAAGACCCTTTGGCCAGCCGCGACTCTCGCCATCGCCATCACGGGCTATTTTGCCTGGAGCAATTATTCCGCGCCATCTGCTACCCCGGCCACTCTCGACGATTGCCATCGTCTTGCCGGTGAGGCGTCGCAAATTCACGACACCGGCGGCACTATCCCCTCGACCCTCCTTGGCGCCGCACGCGGCTGCACCGTGGCCTTCGGGCAGGACTGGGGCGCCCAGGGCGGGGAGCGGGCAGTGCAATTGCGTGCCGAGGGCGCCATGCGCGTGCAATGACCGGCTAGTTCTCGACGAGCTGGTATCGCGGCGGCACCCGCAGAAATTCTCCCCGCTGGCAGCCATCCTGATAGAATAGCCTGACACCCTCGCAATAGCCGATGGGTCCGCCCCAACTGTCGGGTTCTGCCTGCGGCAGGCTGGCCAGCGTTCCCAGTTCGATAAACAGGCCATGGGTCACGATCAGCCCCCGTCCAGCCTCGGGCAACTCTTCGGCCAGTTCCTGCCACTGCGCCGCGATGGAATTTGCAAACTGGGCGGCAGGGTCCGAACCGGCCAGCGACCGGGCCACCTGGGCAAATGTGCGCGGCCATCCGACCGCATCCATGACGTCCTGGGGAATGTGCCCGAAGGCGTCGACCAGCGCATTCACCTCAAAGCCCATGGCAATGGCTGTTTCGATGGCGCGTGGCACTGCGCTGCTGACGACACGGTCATAGGGTCCGGACTGGTCGCCCATCAACCGAGCCAGTGCGATGCCTTCTGCGGACAGGTGAGCGCCGGGCTTGCGGCGCATGGTGTGGCGGTAAATCTCCAGCACCCGCATGTCCTGGATTCTCCTGTACCCAAAAAGGCGAAGGGCGCCGTCGCGGGCGCCCTGACTTCGGGGAGAAATGCCTCAGCGGCGCTTCTTGTCCATCTGATGATAGGCGCGGCGCGAGTGGAACTCGCAATAGGGGCCGGTCTCCAGGCTATGCTGGCCGCAGAAGTAGAAGTCCTTGGTCAGCGGATCACCAATCGGCCACTTGCAGGTATGTTCGTTGAGCTGCAGCAGGTTGAGGCGCTTGTCCTCGGGGATGAACAGCTCGGCCGCCGCCGGCGCCACATAAAGCTGGGCATCCATCTCCGGGGTCATGGCGAGGGCAGTGGCACCCATGACCTGGGGACGCGCCGAACCAGCAGAGCGCGGCTTCGCACTCATATGGTTGTGGCTATGGTTGCCACCCGAAGACGGACTGGCGACGCGGCGCTGCGTAGAGGCCCGAGCTGCTGGGCGAGCGCGCGGCGCGGTATTGGTGGGCTTGGCACGGGCCGAAAGCTTGAGGCGATGCACTTTGCCGATCACGGCATTGCGCGTCACCCCTTCGCCCAGTTGAGCCGCAATCTGGCTGGCACTGAGCCCTTCCATCCAAAGTTTCTTCAAAAGTTCGACGCGCTCGTCAGTCCAGCCCATCGATTGCGCTCCTGAAACCATCGACAAAACAGAATCCTTCATTGTGCTGCCAAAACGGCCTGGCAGCCATCCGACTCTACAGATCGTATGTTGAGCGGGTCCGCCGCACGAGATATCGTGTCCCCAACGCCTCGGAGATTACGCCATCGCGGGAATCGGGATCAAGAGTCGAGGGGGATTTTCCCCGCTTATTCATAGGTTAATTCTACCTTAACAATCCATGAGTCAAATCAGGCACTTGCGCCGTGTCTCATTGACTTTACGGGTAATTTTCGCCTATTTCTCGGCACCAAACGCGCTGCCGAGAGGGCGCGTTTTTGGTTTCTGTGGCAGCTTTGCCACTCTTGCCCCTGTGGGCTTCAAAACGAGGAATGTGCACCATGTCTGCGCTCTACGGCTCCTATGCCCGGTCCGATCTCGCCTTCGAGCGGGGCGAGGGCATGCGCCTGTATGACCAGCATGGCCGAGAATATCTCGACTTCCATTCCGGTATCGCGGTCAACGCCCTGGGCCATAGCGACCCTCATCTGATGGCTGCACTCAAGGCAGCTGCCGACAAGGTCTGGCACACCTCCAACGTGTTCACCATTCCCGAGCAGGAGCGGCTGGGCCAGAGGTTGGTCGACATGACTTTTGCCGACAAGGTGTTTTTCACCAATTCGGGCGCCGAGGCGCTCGAATGCGCCATCAAGACGGCGCGGCATTATTTTTTCTCCAGGGGCCAGCCGGACCGCTACGAGTTGATCGCCTTTACTGGCTCCTTCCATGGCCGCACCCTGGGCACCATCGCCGCCGGCGGCAATCCGAGCTATCTCGAAGGCTTCGGCCCGCCCATGCCCGGCTTCAAGCATACCGCCCCCGGCGATCTCGATGCCGTGAGGGCGCTGATCGGCCCCCAGACTTGCGCCATTCTCATCGAGCCGGTGCAGGGGGAGGGTGGCGTTAACGCCATGACTGTCGACTTCATGCAAGGCCTGCGCCAGATCTGCGACGAGAACGACCTGCTGCTCATCCTCGATGAAGTGCAGTGTGGCTATGGCCGCACCGGCCGCTTCTTCGCCTTCGAATGGGCGGGGGTCACGCCGGACATCGTCGCCGTGGCCAAGGCCATTGGCGGGGGTTTTCCGCTCGGAGCCTGCCTCGCCACCGAGGCGGCGTCGGCATCAATGGTTCCGGGCACCCATGGCTCCACCTACGGCGGCAACCCGCTGGGCTGCGCCATGGGCAATGCCGTGCTCGACCGCATTCAGGCGCCGGGCTTTCTCGATCATGTGGCGCAGATGGGCCAGCGCCTGGCCTGGCACCTGCAGCAACTGGCGCAGAAATATCCCGATTATGTGCTCGAAATGCGGGGCAGGGGATTGCTCGCAGGCATCAAGATCACCCCGCCTGTGCGCGATTTCGTGGCCCGGCTGCGCGACGACCATCAATTTCTGGCCATCGGTGCCGGCGACAATGTGCTCCGCCTGCTGCCGCCGCTCATTGTCAGCGAAGCCGACATCGAAGATGCTATGGCCCGGATCGGCGCAGCCTTTGACGCCATCGAGGCAGAGACCGCTTCGACCGCTGCGGCGGGCTGAACAACATGATGGTCTTCTATCATTTCGGGCGACGCCGAAGCGGTCTGTTCCCTCCGCCCTGCTAGGGCCGAGCGCTCACCGCGGCACTGGCCGCCCGATCATATCAGCGTCATAATAAGGAACCCGGCCCATGAAGTCGACCGGCACCTCGAACCATTTTCTCTCCATCGACGATTTCGCCTATCCACAACTGCGCAGCATGCTCAACCAGGCCGGCGCCCTCAAGCAGCGCTTGAAGGAGGGAGATCGGCCGCAACTGCTCAAGGACAAGGTCCTGGCTATGATCTTCGAGCGCCAGTCCACGCGGACCCGTGTCAGTTTCGATGTCGGCATGCGCCAGCTTGGCGGTCAGACCATCATGCTTTCGGGTCAGGAAATGCAGCTCTCTCGTGAGGAAACTCTCAGTGACACCGCCAAGGTGATGAGCCGCTATGTCGATGCGATCATGATCCGCATCCTCAGCCATGCCGACCTGCTCGAACTGGCCGAGGCTGCCACAGTGCCAGTCATCAACGGCCTTACCCGCCGCGCCCATCCCTGCCAGATCATGGCCGACCTCATGACTTTCGAGGAACATCGCGGCGATATCCGAGGCGCCAAGATCGCATGGGTGGGCGACAGCAACAATGTGCTGCATTCCTGGGTCAACGCGGCTGAGCTGTTCCAATGCGAATTGACCATCGCCACGCCGGACGAATACGCGCCGGAAAAGGACCTGATGCAGGACATCGGCCGTGCCGGCAAATATGCAAGGCTGATCGAGGACCCCCGCGAAGCAGTGGAAGGCGCCGATCTCGTCATCACTGATACCTGGGTCTCCATGGGCGACGTGGATGCGGCCGAGCGCCGCCGGGTCTTGAAACCCTATCAGGTCAACACCAATCTAATGGCCTTGGCGAACAAGGATGCCTTGTTCATGCACTGCCTGCCCGCCCATCGCGGCGACGAGGTGACCGACGAGGTGATCGACGGCCCCCAGTCGGTGGTGTTTGATGAGGCTGAAAACCGACTCCATGCCCAGAAAGCCATTCTGTGCTGGGCCTTTGGGGTCGAAACCAACTAACGGCGATCAGTCGTGCCGATATACGGCCTGTCCAGTCATTCCCCTCGGCGGGACTGACCTGGACGGGCTGTTGCCATGACGGTGGCGCGGTTCGGCCTGAAGGCTTAGCCTTGAGAAAGACATTACGAATGACGACGGAACAGACCATGACCGACAATTTGCTCGCCAGCCTGGGCCTGGATCGTCCCGAGTCCGGTGACGATGCCGTGGTGCCTTTCACCCTCGACAAGCTCGACACCCGCGGCCGGGTGGTGCGTCTGGGCGTCGCCCTCGATACCATTTTGAGCCGCCACGACTACCCGCTGCCGGTTGCGCGTCTTCTGGGTGAAGCGGTTGTGCTTTCGTCGCTGATAGGGTCCTCGCTCAAATTTGAGGGGCGCTTTATCCTGCAGACCCAGACCGATGGACCGGTGAACCTGATCGTTGTCGATTTCGACGCGCCAGACGGCATGCGCGGCTATGCTCGCTACGATCATGAGGCGCTGCTCAAGGCATCCGAGGCCGGCAGGATCAGTCCGGCCGAACTGCTGGGCAGAGGCCATCTCGCCATGACCATCGATCAGGGTCCGCAGACCGAGCGTTATCAGGGCATCGTTGCCCTCGATGGCAATTCGCTCGAAGAGGCGGCGCATACCTATTTCATGCAGTCCGAGCAGATTCCGACCCAGGTGCGCCTGGCCGTGGCGCAGATGACGACGCGGGGCGACCATCGCCCCCGATGGCGCGCTGGCGGCATGCTGATCCAGCACCTGCCGCCTAATGGCCTGTCGGCAATGGCTGATCTGCCGGGCGACGGCAATTTCGACAATCCGGACTCGGCTGATCCCGATTTCGTTGAGGCCGATGGCTGGTCAGAGGCCAAGGCCCTGCTCGGCACGGTGGGCGATCTGGAACTGACCGATCCTGACCTGTCGCCCGAGCGGCTGATGTTCCGGCTCTATCACGAGACCGGTGTGCGGGTATTCCCGCCCCAGGATCTGGTGGAACGCTGCACCTGTTCGGTCGACCGCATCGAAGACATGCTGGCCAATAGCTTCTCCGATGCGGAACGGCAGGACATGGCGGTGGATGGCGAAATTGAAGTGGTGTGCGAGTTCTGTTCAACGGCCTATCGCTTCAATCCGCATCATTTTCACCAAGCCTGAATAGTCTTTGCGATACTGGCCCTGGTGCAAAGCCGGTCAGTATCGCGGAGCTTGCCTTCTACGCAGAACAGGGTCAATGTTCGCGAGGGTTCAATCGGCCTGTGGGGGAAATGCCGGGATGAATGCCGACTTGATGTCGACAATCGAGAACATTCAGCATCAGACCAGTTCCGATGCCATTCTCGACATCATGTATGGAGCCATAGGGGACTATGGCTTCGAGCGCTTCATTGTGTCCGGCCTGCCCGATCCCGGCGTGGATGTCCGTCCCTTTGTCTTGCTCTCAGGCTGGGACGACGAATGGTATCAGCGCTATACCGGCAAGGGCTATGTGCACCTCGATCCGGTGGCGCGCCACTGCTTCTCCACCACGCTCCCCTTTGACTGGTCGGATGCACCCTATGACCGGGAGAATGATTCTCCGGCACGGCGGGTCATGCAGGAAGCCCGCGAGTTCGGCATGGATGAAGGGTTCTGCGTGCCGGTGCATATGGAAGGCGGCATGCAGGGCGTGGTGTCCCTGGTCGGCAAGACCAATCACTTGGACGAGAAGGATCGGCTCGAACTGCACATGCTGGCGCTTTATGCCCATGGGCGGCTGCGCTACCTCAATGGGCCGATCGGGCGCCCCGTGGTGCGGCGCGGCATAACCCCGCGTGAGGCCGAAATCCTCAAATGGGCCGCCACCGGCAAGACCGCCTCGGAAATTGCCGACATTACTGGCCTGACGCCACGCACCATCAACCAGCATTGCGAAAACGCGCAAAAGCGCATGGGCACGAATAATCGCCTGCATACCGTGGTGGAGGCGATAAGGTATAAGCTCATCACCCTCTGACGTCGAATAATTCTGCGCTTACTTGTGATTTTTCCCAATTTCGTTTCAAACCCACCCTGTGCGTAACTCTCCCCGACGAGGCCGGTAGCTTCGGGGGGCAGAGCGATGAAATTGCACATCGTCCGCAATCCAGCGGACCGGCAGGGCCGTGAACTGCTTGAGCAGAACTTCCGGCTGCGACACAGGGTTTTTGTCGAGATGGAGGGCTGGGAAGCCCTGCGCCGACCTGATGGGCGTGATGTCGATGCGTTTGACAACGCCGATGCGACCCATCTTCTGATTTCCGGTTCAGATGGAGCACTGGTGGGTGGTTCACGCATCACGCCGCTGGATCGGCCGAACTTGCTGCAGACAGTCTTTAGCGGATTAGTGCAAGGAGAATTTCCCGCCCATCCTTCGCTTGGGGCCGACTGGACACGTTTTTACGTGCATCCGGATCGACGCGAAGGCCGGCGCCGTGCACCCGAGTCTGCAGCCCTTTTCTGCGCGGTGATGGAGTATGCCCTGTCACAGGGGTTCAGCTTCATCACCTTTGTCTCCTCGATTTACATGCTTGAGCACGGCACCGCCGTCGGCTGGCGCATCTCCCCGCTGGGCGCGCCGGTGATGATCGAGGGCAAGCCGACCATCGCCGCCTGGATCGAGGTGTCGGAAGCGGCACTGGACAATGTACGGCGGATCACCGGCATGAGCCGCTCCTTCATGCCCGTCCCCTCGCAACGACCTCGGCCCGTCAGGGATCTCCCCGCCATGCGGTAACCTCGGCATGTCCTCGACCACCAGCCTGATGCAGGCATTGCTTGCCCCCGGAACCAGCGCGGCCGATGCACAGATGGCTCTGGATCGGGCCCTCCTATCGGAAGCCGAACCCATGCACTGGTGCGCGACCCATCTGGGCGTGACCGATGCCGAGATCATGCGTCGTGCCGCGACATGGGCCGACCTGGCCTTTTTCGACGTAGTGCCGCGTGCCGCCGAGATGACCATCGATCCGCTCCGCCTGGAAATGCTAGGCGAGGTGCGCCTCCATCGACTGCGCCTGCTGGACCGGGAGGTGGCCTTCGTCGCTCCCGATTTCTTCGGATTGCTGCGGCTGGTGCAGTCCCGCCAGTCCAGGCCGGAGCTTTGTCGCTCTCTCTGTCTGGTTCCGGCGCCAGCGCTGCGCGCTTACCTTGTCGATCAGGCCAGCGCTGCCCTGCTCGATGGGGCGCGTCAGAATGTGGCGCGCATTTGGCCCCATGCCGCAGCCCAGCTGGAGCTGACAGGGCCGGTTCGCCGCTTCTTCGTCTTTCTCCTGGCGTTGCTGACCTTGCTCATCATCTTGGCGCCTTTGACCGGCCAGGGATGGTTGGCTCCGCTCTGGATTGGCCTGGTGCTGCTGCCTTCGGCCCTGCGCCTTCTGGCCCTGGCTACGCCCCCCGAGCCGAAGTTTCCCGTCATAGGCGAGGATGAGGACCGCGCTGCGCTGCCGGTCTACTCGGTCCTGGTGCCGCTGCGTGACGAGGCCAACATGGTCGACCAGCTCTGTGCCGCGCTGGGCCGGATCGACTATCCGGCCGAAAAACTCGAAATCACCTTCGTGGTCGAAGGACGCTCGCCGGCCACCATTCAAGCGGTACGCCGGCATCTCAGCGACGCCCGCTTCTCGGTACTGGTGGTTCCAGACGCCCTGCCGCGGACCAAGCCCAAGGCGCTGGACTTTGCCCTGCCCATGTGTCGGGGCGAATTCCTCGTCGTTTTTGACGCCGAGGACCGGCCCGAACCAGATCAGCTCCTGCGCATCGTGTCCCAGTTCCGGCAACAGCCCGACATCGCCTGTATCCAGGCGCGCCTGGTGATTGACAATGGTGGCGCGGGCCCTCTGCCGGCCCTGTTTGCCGGGGAATATGCCGGTCTCTTCGCGGTGTTACTGCCGGCTCTGGCACGCTGGGGGCTGGTCATGCCGCTGGGCGGGACCTCCAATCATTTCCGCATCGATGCGCTGCGCCGGCTCGGCGGCTGGGATGCCTTCAATGTCACCGAGGACGCGGATCTGGGGGTGCGCCTGGCCCGTCGCAAGCTGCGCTGCGCCACCAGCACAACCCGCACCTTCGAGGCGGCTCCGATGCGGCTGAAGCCATGGCTGGGTCAGCGCACGCGCTGGATGAAGGGCTGGATGCAGACCTATGTGGTGCACAACAGGCGGCCAGCGAAGCTGCTGGCCGATCTGGGCTGGTACGGCACCGCGATGTTCCAGGTCATCCTGCTCGGCATGCTGCTGGCGCCGCTGCTGCATGCCGGCTTTCTATTGGTGCTGGTGGTGCTGGCAGTCCTGGGCCACCTGGCCTGGCCGCAGCCGCTGCTGTGGCCAATGGCCTGCGCCGCCGTTCTGGTGCTCGGGCATGCAGTGGCCATTGTCACCAACCTTGTCGGACTCTCCCGCACCGGGCAGCGGCAATTGTGGTCCTGGCAAGCGCTGCTGCCCGTCTATTGGGCACTGATCGGGGTGGCCACTCTCCTGGCGCTGCGCGAGTTCACCCTGCGCCCCTTCCACTGGTTCAAAACCCCCCACGAGGCTAACGGCGAGGCAGCGCAGACCGCTGCCGCCCCGGAAGCGGTCGCCGTTCAGCTTGCCGGGAACAGCGCCCAGCGTCTGGGACGAAACGCGATCTGGGACCGCTCTCCCGCCGGATGATCAAAGGGCAGGTCGATCTCGACCCGATGCGCGCCCCCGTCGAGGTCAAGCTCCACCCGGCGCGTACCGCCAACACGGCGGCTGGTCGCCACCCTGCCGGCAAATGCGGCGCCGTCCTCGACCAGATCGACATCATGCGGACGGAAGAAGAGTCGTTGCGCCCCTGCGGCACCCGAAGCGGGCAGGCCGAGCGGGAGTCCTGCCAGTGAGATGCCGGCATTGCCCACATCGACCGGCAATTCGTTTGATTCCCCGATAAAGCCGAAGACGAAGGGCGATGCTGGCGTGTCGTAGATATTATCAGGCGTGCCCACCTGTTCGATGCGCCCCTGGCTCATTACGCAGAGCCGGTCCGCCAGTTCGAGGGCCTCCTCCTGGTCATGAGTGACGAACACCGTGGTGTGTCCGGTCCGGTCATGGATGGCGCGCAGCCATTTGCGCAATTCCCGGCGCACCTGGGCGTCGAGTGCCCCGAAGGGTTCGTCGAGCAGCAGCACCCGCGGTTCGATCGCCAGCGCCCGCGCCAGGGCGACACGTTGGCGCTGCCCGCCCGAAAGTTGGCTGGGATAGCGTTTCTCCAGGCCGCTGAGCTGGACGAGGTCAAGCAGTTCCATGGCCCGGCGGCGGATTTCACCGGCCGGCGGCCGGTTGGAACGCGGCCTGACCTTGAGGCCGAACGAAACATTTTCCAGAATGTTCATGTGCCGGAACAGTGCATAGTGCTGGAACACAAAGCCGATATTGCGCTCCTGCACGCTCTTTTCTGAAGCGTCCTCTTCACCGAACAGGATGCGGCCGGCGGTCGGCCGCTCCAGCCCGGCAATCAGGCGCAAGAGCGTGGTCTTGCCCGAACCCGATGGTCCAAGAAGCGCAATCAGTTCGCCCGACCCGACATCGAGCGAAACGTCGTGCAGGGCGGGGAACCGGTCGAATTCCTTGCGGACATTTTCTACGCGAACTTCCATATTCCATCCTGTCGGGCCGGCTATTGCCGGTATTCGGTACAAATTCGGCGTGACCGCAAGGGGCTTTGCGGGGGCAGGCCATGATTTTTTCCCCGCTTGGCATCGCGACGCCAAAATCTCCCACGATTGCCCGTTTCGAAAGGATGTGCGGGACAGCTTGGAAGCTGAGGCTAGTTCGATTTCCTAACCTGTTGAAATAATTACACCTTGGTAAGTTTCCGTCTGTTCATCCGGCGGCCATGCTTGGGCAAGGCGCAACCCGCCATGGTGCCCTTGTTCACAACCAAGGAGTTCCAATCATGAACAAATTCATCCTCCCCCCTGTTCTGACTGCGCTGACCGTCACAATCGCGACCCCGGCCTTTGCCAACGAAGACAAGATCTTTGATTTTTCCAGCGTCTACATTGCTCGTGACATCGCCGACCAGGGCTTCAACGTGACCAATGTTGAGGAATGGGGCGACTATGCTGTGGCAACCGTGCTCGATGCCGAGGGTCACTCGAGCTTCAAATATTTCGATCCCGACACCCTGGCCCTGGTGCGCTGATCGCCTCCATGGGGGCGGCCGGGCGCCGCCTCCATCTGCCCGCGGTCCAAACTGTACCCGTTGCATCCGCGGCGGAACTGGCTCAACTTGCATGCGGATCGGCCGGACCAGACCGACTGGCCCAGGAGGAGAGCGCATTCGTGCCAGCATTGATCCGGCGCCGTCATCTCTGGCTGGGCGCCCTGACCCTGGCAATTGTCTCCTGCCTGGCGCTGGGCGCCTGGCGGGTGGCCTATCTGCGCGGTTTTGCAGATGTCGAGCGGCAGGTCCAGGACCGGCTGACCATCAATCTGCGCTCGGTCGAAAGCGAGATCGAGCGGTTCCGTTATCTTCCAGGCGTCATCGGTCAGGATGAGCGCATCCTCGCCATGCTGCGTTTCCGCCACCCCGACACGGTGGACGCAGCCAATGCCTATCTCAAGTCCGTGCGGGCTATGTCGAGTGCCGATGAACTCTACGTCCTCGATCTGGACGGAGAGACGCTCGCTGCCAGCAACTGGAACGAGCCGGGCAGCTTTGTCGGGCACAATTACGCCTTCCGGCCCTATTTCCTGGACGCCATGAATACCGGTTTCGGACGCTTCTATGCGGTCGGGGTGACCACCGGCAAGCCGGGCTACTTTCTCTCCAGCCGCATCGATGCCGGCAGCCGGCCTATCGGTGTCGTCGTGGCCAAGGTCGATATGGGGCCCCTAGCCCAGACTTGGACCGCCGCCGGGGAAATGAGCGCCATTGCCGATCGCGAGGGGGTGGTCTTTCTCTCGGGCGATCGTGGCTGGACCTATCGTCCGCTTGAGGCGCTTGATGCGCAAACCATAGGTCGGCTGGAGCAGCAGCGCCGCTATGATGGCGTTGACCTCGCCGCCGCCATTCCCATTGCCCCGCGAACCAGCACGGGATCTGCAAGCCTGTTGATCGGCGAGGATGAACATCATCTGCTGGGTCGCCGCGCCGTGGAGCCCGATGGCTGGCAATTGTTGTCGGCCCTGCCGCTGGAGCCGGTTGAGCGCGAGGCCCGGCTGGTCGGGGGCCTTGCCGCGCTGGTGGCCCTATTGGCACTCGGCGCCTGGCTGGTGTTCAACCAGCGTCGGCAGATCGTTCGCTTCAAGCTCGATCAGAACGCTGTCCTCGAGCAGCGCGTGGTCGAGCGCACCAGGGCGCTCGCCCACGAGGTGGAGGTGCGCCGGAAGGCCGAGGCGAAATTGCGCGCCACCCAGGAAAATCTCATCCACGCAGCCAAGCTGGCGGCACTGGGGCGCATGTCGGCAGCCATTGTCCATGAGGTCAGTCAGCCGCTTTCGGCCCTCGACAACACCTTGGCCGCGGCCGATCTGCACGCCCAGCGCAATGCCCCGTCCGAAGTGCGTCGCATCCTCGAGAGTGGTCGCAATCTGCTCCGGCGCATGCAGCGCACCATCAAGCATCTGCGCACCTTCTCCTCCCGCCGTGACCCCGGTCCGCCCGAGCCGGTGCTGCTCCCCGGCGTCCTCGACGCCGCCATGGATATCCTCGCGCCACAGGCGCGCGATGCCGGCGTATTGGTCACCGCCGTCTGGGAACCGGACCTACTGCCCGTGTCCGGCAATGCCGTGCGGCTTGAGCAGGTGTTCATCAACCTTATCCTCAACGCCATCGAGGCCAGTGCCGCTGCCGGCAATACCGCCGTGCGCCTGATTGCCCATGGCGATTGCGATGGCGGCGTGGTCGTGGATATTGCCGATACTGGCGCGGGCATTCCCCAGGCGGTCCGGGAGCGCCTTTTCGAGCCCTTTTTCACCACCAAGAGCAGCGGCGAAAGTCTCGGGCTGGGCCTCTCCATCTCCCGCACGCTGCTTGAGGAATTCGGCGGCTCGCTGCGCTTCGAACCCGGATCGGAAGGCGGCACCTTGGTGCGCGTGTCCTTGCCGCTCTATCGGGTCGATTCACCGCCCCAGGCCCTGGAGTCCGCATGAACCGGGGCAGGGTGCTGTTCATCGATGACGAGGCGGACCTGTGTCGGGCCGCCGAGGAATGGCTCGGCGTCTGCGGCTTTGCCGTCACCAGTTCAACCGTGCCGGCAGAGGCAATTGCCCGGATCGACGCTGCCGACCTCGACTGCGTCGTTACCGATGTGCGCATGCCCGGCATGACCGGCATCGGCGTGCTGGAGCATTTCCACGCGACCGACCCCGACCTGCCCGTCGTGCTGCTGACCGGGCATGGCGATGTGCCGCTGGCCGTCCAGGCCATGCGCTCGGGCGCCCATGATTTCATTGAAAAGCCCTATGACGCCGAACTGCTGGTCGCTGTGCTGGATCGCGCCGTCGAGAGGCGACGTCTGGGCCGGGAACTCGCCCGTCTGCGGCAAGTCGCCGGTGGCCCGGAACTGGAAGACCGGCTCGTCGGGCTTTCGGCGCCCATGGTGGCGCTGCGCAACTCCATCCTGCACCTGGCCGATATCGATGTGGATGTGCTGGTGACCGGTGAAACCGGCACCGGCAAGGAGGTCGTGGCCCGGGCGCTGCACGATTTCGGGCATCGGGCCCTGGGCCAGTTCGTCGCCATCAATTGCGCCGCCATCCCCGAAACCGTCTTTGAGAGCGAAATGTTCGGCCATGCCCGCGGCGCCTTTACCGGCGCGGCGACGGAGCGCATCGGCAAGCTCGAATATGCCAAGGGCGGCACGGTCTTTCTTGACGAGATCGAATCCATGCCCCTCTCGCTCCAGGCCAAGGTCTTGCGCGCCATCCAGGAGCGGTGCGTCGAGCCGCTGGGCAGCAATGCCCTGCGGCCTATCGATGTGCGGTTCATCGCGGCGAGCAAGGTTGACCTGCGCGCTGAAAGCGAGGCGGGCCGCTTCCGCGCCGATCTCTATTTCCGTCTCGCCACCGTGGACCTGCCGGTGCCACCCCTGCGGGAGCGCCGGGCGGATATTCCCCTGCTGTTCAATCTCTTCGCAGGGCGGGCGGCGCAGCGTTTCGGCATGGCCGTCCAGGCGGCCGGTCTTCCTCCGAGCCTTTCTGCGTCGTCCTGGCCGGGCAATGTCCGGGAGCTCAAGGCCACTGCTGAACGCATTGTGCTGGGGCTCGGACAGAAACGGACAGGGCAGGGCGCGAACACACCGCAGACCCTGGCCGACAGGGTCGCCGGGTTCGAGGCCACGATCATTGAAGAGGCGCTGCGCGAAGCAGGGGGTTCAACAGCCATGGCGGCCGAAACCCTCGGCCTCGCGCGGCGCACCCTCAACGAAAAGATCGCCCGCTATGGTTTGCGGGTGGAGGCGGATCCCGGCTCGGAGCGGCATGGATTGGCGGATTTCCGCTCCGCCTGACGCCGGGCTGGCGGAAATCCGCCCTGGATCAGGTCCTGCGCCGCACTAAAGGCCCGCGACTCCAGGGTGATCCGAAGTGGCACGATCATTGCAGTTGTGGAACCAGTCCCGTCGCGTGGAGGCGTCGGGACACAACATAGAACATATCTTGGGAGGATCTCTCGCATGTCATTCATTCCCGCTCGCCGCGTCGCGAGCCTGTTTGCTGGCGCCGTTCTGGCCGTCAGCGGCAGCGCCGCCGTCAACGCCCAGGAATTTATCAACATTCTCACCGGCGGCACCTCGGGCGTCTATTATCCGCTCGGCGTGGCCCTGTCCGAACTCTATGCCGAGAATATCGAGGGAGCGCGCACCCAGGTACAGGCCACCAAGGCCTCGGTCGAAAACCTCAACCTCTTGCAGCAGGGCAAGGGTGAACTTGCCTTCGCCCTGGGCGACTCGGTAAAATCCGGTTGGGACGGGCTTGAGGAAGCGGGCTTCCCCGCGCCGCTCACCGAACTGCGCGCCATCGCCGCCATCTACCCCAACTACGTGCAGATCGTCGCCTCGGCCGAGAGCGGTATCGAAACGCTGGAAGATCTGAAGGGCAAGTCCATCTCGGTGGGCGCCCCCGCTTCGGGCACCGAGCTCAATGCCCGGGCCATCTTCGCTGCCGCCGGCATGAGCTACGATGATCTGGGCAAGGTCGAATTCCTGCCCTATGCGGAATCGGCCGAATTGATCAAGAACCGCCAGCTCGATGCCACGCTGCAATCCTCGGGTCTCGGTGTTGCCTTCATCAAGGACCTCTCGGCCACCATGGACATCAATATTGTGTCCATTCCCGCCGAAGTGGTGGACAGCATCGGCGCGCCCTATATGGCCTCGGTCATCCCCGCCGGTACCTATGACGGGCAGGACGCAGATGTCGGCACTGCTGCCATCGGCAATATCCTGGTCACCCATGCCGGGGTCAGCGACGAAACCGCCTACCAGATGACCAAGCTGATCTTTGAAAATCTCGATCGGCTGCAGGCGGCCCATTCGGCTGCCAATGGCATCGTCCCCGAAGCGGCAACCGATGGCCTCTCCATCCCGCTCCATCCCGGTGCCGAGCGCTATTATCAGGAAGCCGGCCTGCTCTAAAAGCCAGTTCAACACGGGCGTTTCCTGCGCCTCCCTCCCCCTCGTGGGGAGGGAATGAGGGGGTATCGGCAAGGTAGGGTGAGCGGGCCAGCCTAGGCTTCAGCACCCTGCTGTCGCCCTCTCTCAAGACGCAAGGCGTGCCGTAGCCCTTCGACACTGATAGCATCCACATCTGCGAGTCCTGGGGAGGAAACTCGATGACCACCGCATCCGCGGCGACGCCACCTGCACCCGAAACTGCCGAAGAATTCGTCGAGGGCCTGCCGCCCGGTTTCGGCGCAGGCATCATGGGCCGCATTGCCTTTGGCATTGCCATCGCCTTCGCGCTGTTCCAACTCTGGACCGCGGCCTATGGCACGCTGCCCAGCCAGGTGGTGCGCGCCATGCATGTGGGCTTCCTGCTGCTGCTCGGCTTCGGCCTTGTCGGCAATCTGGTCGCCAAGACCGCTTGGGGCCGCGTCTTCTTCTGGACCCTGGCAGTTCTCGGCTTTCTCACCGGTCTCTATAACTGGGTGTTCTACGCCGATCTGCTCAAGCGCAGCAGCTTCCTGACCCCGATGGATCTGGCCGTGGGGACATTGGTCATCGTCCTGGTCTTTGAAGCCGCGCGCCGCCTCATGGGCCTGCCGCTTGTCATCATCTCCGGCCTCTTCCTCGCCTACTGCTTCTTCGGCCAATATATGCCCGGCCCCTTCGTGCATCGCGGCTACGATTTCGAGCAGATCGTGGAACATTTCGGCTTTGGCACCGAAGGTATCTACGGCACGCCGATCTATGTCTCTTCGGCCTATATCTTCATCTTCGTGGTCTTTGCCGCCTTTCTCGAACGGGCCGGCATGATCAAGCTGTTTAACGACTTTGCGCTAGGCCTGGTCGGCGGCTGGCGCGGCGGCCCGGCCCAGGTCTGCACCCTGTCCTCGGCGCTCATGGGCACCATTTCCGGCTCCGGCGTTGCCAATGTTGTGGCCAGCGGCCAGTTCACCATTCCCCTGATGAAGCGCTTTGGCTTCCGCTCCGCCTTTGCCGGCGGCGTCGAGGCCACATCCTCGATGGGCGGACAGATCATGCCCCCGATCATGGGGGCCGTGGCCTTTATCATGGCCGAGACGCTGGAAGTGCCCTACAGCGCCATCGTCATCGCCGCGCTGATCCCGGCCATGCTCTATTTCGCCACCTGCTTCTGGGTGGTTCATCTGGAAGCGGGCAAGGCCGGCCTGCGCGGCATGAGCAAGGCTGAACTGCCCAATCCATGGCACGCTGTGCGCGATCACTGGCCGCTGGTGCTGCCGCTGGCGGCGCTCGTTTATCTGCTCTTCGCCGGCTATACGCCGATCTTTGCCGGCACCATGGGCCTGGCTCTGGTCGTGGTGCTCATTCTGGGCACGCCGCTGGCCGCCGCTATCGGGCCGCGTGCCTTTCGCTATGTGTTCTGGATCGCTTTGGGCCTGGCCGCCGCGGCCTTCATCCGCTATGGCGTCAATCTTCTCATGCTGGTCATCGGCGCGCTGCTTCTGGCTTGCATCTTCGTCAGGGGTGGCCGGGAAACTCTTGGCATTGTCCGTGACTCTCTGGCCGAGGGTGCCCGCAATGCGCTGCCCGTGGGCATTGCCTGCGCCATTGTCGGCATCGTCATCGGCACCCTGACCCTGACCGGCATTGCCTCGACCTTTATCGGCGCCATCATCGCCATCGGCGAAAGCAATCTCTTCCTCTCCCTGGTCCTGACCATGCTCACCTGCCTGGTGCTGGGCATGGGCATTCCCACCATCCCCAATTACATCATTACCTCGTCGCTGGCCGGCCCCGCCCTGCTCGAACTGGGCGTGCCGCTCCTGGTCAGCCACATGTTCGTCTTCTATTTCGGCATCATGGCCGACCTGACCCCGCCGGTGGCTTTGGCCTGCTTTGCCGCGGCGCCCATGGCCAAGACCTCGGGCCTCAAGATTTCCGTCCAGGCCACCAAGCTGGCTGCCGCCGGCTTCATCGTGCCCTTCATGGCCGTCTATACCCCCTCCCTGATGCTGCAGGATGGCGGCGCCATTGCCGCCCAGTTCGGCTATCCGGTCGAGGTTGCCTACATCATTCTCAAGACCGTGCTGGCCATCGGCCTGCTCGGCGCTGCGGTCGTCGGCTATTTGCTGGGCCCCGTGGGCCGGATGGAGCGCCTGGCGGCCTTCGCTGTTTCTATTTTCCTCATGCTTGCCCTGCCATGGACTGATGAACTGGGCTTTGCCATGGCGCTCCTGCTCGTCGGCCAACATTGGTGGCGCCTGCGCCAGCCGCCGATGGCGGCTGCGTCCTGATGCTCTGCGTCGCCTCGGCCGGAACTGTCATGGCCTTGGTGGCGTCCAGCTTCACGCTGAGCTGGACTCATTCGGTCGAGAAGACCCAGTGGCGCGAAAGCTGGTTGATCGAAGGGGAAAGCCTCAAGCTGGCCGAGGCCAGTGTCGAAGGGCCGGGGGCAGGTATCGCCATACCGCCCGATGCAGTCTGGGCCGACAATCGCTGGACCTATCTGCCCCGGCTTCCGCCCCTGCCCGAATTGGTGCTGGCGGCCTCGGGCATGACGCCGAGCCCCTGGCTCTTGTGCATCACGGATGGGGCCTGCCACACCCTTGGCGCTACCACTGATGATCCGGTACGTCTGTGGGCCGCGCCAGCATGCCGCCCGCAATGATCTGATCGGCCCGAAAAGGCCGAAGAAGCAGGGGTCTGGCAGAGGTTGTGCACATCACTTTGTCGGACCCCGAAAGAAATGTCATGTTTCTTTCATGTGGGGTGTTGACGGGCAGAAAGGGCTCCCCTATAACCCCGCTCGTTGACGACGCAAGTGCCCAGCGCGCTTCCACTGACAACGATCCTCAAAGGGCAGGGTTGCTGCCGGTTCGCCGGACAGGAAATCATGTTCCCTTATGGAATTCTCAGAGAGTAGAAACTCTCACCGACGCTTTGTTCCTTTTGGGCATTGGGTCAGCTCTTTGACATTGTGAAGATTGAAGAAAGAGAAACGTGGACGGCGAGGTTCTTGCGAACTGAAGCTGGGGTTTACTCCGGTGGAAGTTGTTAAGACTTTCGATGGGTGCACGTTTCTGAGGTACACTCTTTAAACGCGCCGACTTTGGTTGGTGCGATTGATGTGTGTCCTCGTCAAACGCAAATGTGCATTCAGCGACCATGTCAGATTTCAAACTTGAGAGTTTGATCCTGGCTCAGAACGAACGCTGGCGGCA
>NZ_JBTLRJ010000006.1:0-218882 GCF_054482695.1 Devosia sp. CAU 1758
GCACGAAAAGGGGTGTAAGTTGATGCGAGGCGGTCGCAGGACCGCTGACAAACTTCGCGCACCCCGACATCCGCGGACTAGGGTTTAACAGTCCACGACCGGGGTCTGCGGGGAACCCGCCCCTTACCTTTGATTTCCATTGCGTCCCCACTCAGGTGGCTGGAGAATAGGTGGTGATGTTAAAGACATCGCCCTCCGCTTGACCGCGATTCGCATCATCGAGGTCAGCTTTTCTGAGTGACTGCCCACAAGCCGCCAGTCCGCAAACCACCCCGTTCCAGACATCAAGCGCGGAGCCCTCGGCTCAAGGCCGGGGGTGACGGTCGGTGTTGGTGGTAGCGGCCAGAGCTGATGTCCGGTCCGCCTGTCACGCAGATCAGGCCGCGAGACTTTCTCTCGCACCAACACCCAGCATGATGTTGAGGTTCTGCACCGCCGCGCCGGAAGCACCCTTGCCCAGATTGTCATAAACCGCGCAGATAACGGCCTGGTTGGCCGCGTCATTGGCGAAGACAAAGAGGGTCATGGTGTTGGTGCCGTTATGCGCCTGCGGGTCGAGCGCCGGAGTTTTGGCGAGCGATGCGTCATAGGGAGCGACACGGACGAAGCTATCGGGAATGGCTGCGTAGAAATCGGAGAGGGCCGCATGGAGGTCCTTGCCGGTGGGGATATCGGCGACCATGTCGGTGTGGACCGGCAGGGACGTCGTCATGCCTTGCGCGAAATTGCCGACCACCGGCTCGAACAGCGGCGCGCGGTTGAGCTTGGCGTAAAGCGCCATTTCGGGCAGGTGCTTGTGCTGGAAGGTGAGGGCGTAGGGCATGAACTGGCTGGGAGATGCTCCAGGCGCCTCGTATTCCTCGATCATCTGCCGTCCGCCGCCGGAATAGCCGGAAATGCCGTGATAGGTGAGCGGGTAGTCGCCGGGCAGCAGTCGTGCCTCGACCAGCGGCCGCGCGGCGGCGATGAGCCCCTGCGGCCAGCAGCCGGGATTGGCGACATAGCGGGCCTTGGCGATCTCGTCGGTCTGGCCGATATCCATTTCGGCAAAGCCATAGGCCCAGCCCTCGGCGGTCCGATGGGCCGTGGAGGCGTCGATAACGCGGGTGGTGTCATTCTCGATCAGCGCCACGCTTTCCCTTGCCGCGTCATCGGGCAGGCAGAGGATGGCGACGTCTGCCGCGTTGAGCAGGCGCTTGCGTTCGTCCTGGTCCTTGCGCTTGTCATGGGCGATGGAAATGACTTCGAGGTCGCTGCGACCGGCCAGGCGCTCGCGGATCTGCAGACCCGTGGTTCCAGCTTCGCCATCGATGAAAATCTTTGCGACCATTTGTTCCATGCCTCCAGATTGCGGCGGGCCGTAAATGAGGCCCTGTGGCGCCGGCGTCAAGCGTTCAGGCGCAGCGTCATGTCGATGGCGTCGAGCATGTTCATCCAGGCGCGCTCGGTCTGGGGCAGCCAATCGGCCCATTCGGCACCCATCTCGTTGTAGAGGGTGACGATGGCGCCGTTGCCGCCGGGTTCGGGTTCGATGATGATGGTGACAAGGGAGGGATCATCTTCCTCGCTCTGGTCGACAAGGAAGGTGTAGCTGACCCTGGTGGGGCGATCGAGCGCGAGAAAAGTGCCCCAGCTTTGCGATTGTTCGCCGTCCCGTACCCCCTCGATGCGGTATTGGCCGCCCATTTGCGGGTCGTAGCTGAAACCGGTGATTTCGCCCTTGCCGCCATGGTGGTTGAGCCAGGCCTCCTGCCAGAGTCGGACGAGGGCCGGATCGACAAAGGCGTCAAAGACGCGGTCGGGGGGAGCCGGGAAGCGGTGGGTGACCTTGGCTTCGATCTTTTCGGGCATCGGGCGTCGCCATTGTTGCATCAAGGGCAAATGCGGGTCGCGGTGCAAGCGTTCCGCTCGCGATGTTGTCAAGCCAGCGTCCCGATGGCAATGATTTGACCAGAAGGACAAAGGAAACGCGCCATGACCACCCCGCACAACCACGCCAAGCCGGGCGACTATGCCGAAGCGGTCTTGCTGCCGGGCGATCCGCTGCGCGCCAAATGGATTGCCGAGACGTTTTTCGAGAACCCGAAAGTGGTCAATTCGGTGCGCAATTGCCTTGGCTATACCGGCAGCTGGAAGGGCAGGCCGGTTTCGGTGCAGGCCTCCGGCATGGGGCAGCCGTCGCTGGCGATCTATGTGCATGAACTGATCAATGTCTATGGGGTCAAGTCGCTCATCCGCGTGGGCACCTGCGGGGGCTTGAATGCAAATGTGAAAGTGCGCGACGTGATCCTGGCGCAGGGCGCCTCTACGGACTCGTCCATTGTCAAGGGGCGGTTCGGGGCGTTCAATTTTGCGCCGATTGCCGATTTCGGCCTGTTGCGCTCGGCCGCCGACAAGGCCGATGCCAGGGGGCTGCGCTACCATGCGGGCAATATGCTTTCGTCCGACATCTTCTACCATGAAGACGGCTTTGCCGGGTATGACAAGCTGCCCGATCACGGGGTCATCGGGGTCGAGATGGAGGCGGCGGCGCTCTATACGTTGGCGGCGCGGTTCGGGGTCAAGGCGCTGACCATCTGCACCATGACCGATTGCCTTATCACCCATGAGGAGATCGACGCCGAGGCGCGGCAGACCTCGCTCAAGGACATGGTCGAGCTGGCGCTGGACGTGGCGGTGGAGGCATGATGGATGCCATTGCCTTCGTGCTCATTGCGCTCGTGGCACTGATCCACGTCTATATCATGCTGCTCGAAATGGTTTGGTGGGACACGCCGCGCGGCCGCAAGGCCTTTGGGATGACGCCGGAATTTGCCCGCGAGACGAAGGTGCTTGCAGCCAATCAGGGGCTTTATAACGGGTTTCTGGCAGCCGGGTTGATCTGGAGTCTTGTGCATCCCGATCCAGCCACGCGCTGGCAGATTGCCCTGTTTTTCCTCAGTTGCGCGGCGGTTGCGGGGATTTTCGGGGCTGCGACTGCGAAGAGCCGCAAGATATTGTTCATCCAGACCGTGCCGGCAGTGCTGGCGATTGTGGCGCTGGTGCTTGCCTGAGGGCGCTACGCTGATCGGCACCGCCGCGTAGGCGAGGATGACAGGCGGTGGGCGCCAATGCCCCAGTGTTAATCCGCCAGCGCCCCCAGCACCCGGACCCAGCTCCGGATGCCGCGATGGAAGCTCTCAAGATCGTATTTCTCGTTGGGCGAGTGGATCTGGTCGTCCACATGGGCAAAGCCGATCAGCAGGGTGTCGAGCCCGAGGATGGACTTGAAATCCCCCGCAACCGGGATTGAACCACCCGAGCCGGTGATTACTGCAGGCTTGTTCCATTCGTCCGAGAGGCCTTTGAGGGCAAGGCGCAGATGCGCGCCATCGGCCGGCACGGTGATGGCCGGCGATCCACCGTGAGCCGTGAATTTCACCGAGCAATCGGGCGGGATCATTTTTTCGACATGGGCGCGGAAGGCGGCGCGGATTTTGTCAGGCTGCATGCCCGAGACCAGTCGGAATGATATCTTTGCCGAAGCCTTGGCCGGAATGACAGTCTTGAAGCCGTCGCCGGTATAGCCCCCGATCATGCCGTTGATTTCGCAGGTGGGGCGGGCCCAGAGCATTTCGAGGACGCTGCGGTCCTGCTCGCCGGCGGGGGACGAAAGGCCCGCTTCGCCAAGGAATGCCTTGTCGTCAAAGCCAAGGCCGGCCCATTGAGCTTTGAGTTCGGGCGAGATTTCGGCCACGTCGTCGTAAAAGCCGGGCACGGTCACCGAGCCGTCAGGGGCGCGCAGGCTGGCGATGATTTCGGCCAGCACCTGATTGGGATTTCGGGCGGCATTGCCGAACATTCCTGAATGCAGGTCCTTGTTGGCGGCAGTGATTTCCACTTCTTCGGCGACCATGCCGCGCAGCATGGTGGTGATGGAGGGCGTCTGGCGATCCCACATGTCGGTGTCGCAGACCAGCGCTATGTCTGCTTTCAGTTCATCGGCATGCTCGCGCATGAAGGGCGGCAGGTTCTTGCCGCCGGATTCTTCCTCGCCCTCGAGCATCAGCGAGATGCGGATGGGGAGTGCGCCAGTGGCGGCCTTCCAGGCGCGGCAGGCCTCGATGAAGGTCATCATCTGGCCCTTGTCGTCGGAGGCGCCGCGCGCCACGATCACTTTCCGCCCGTCCTTTTCCCGGATCTGCGGCTCGAAGGGATCGGTGTCCCAGAGGTTGAGCGGATCGACGGGCTGCACATCGTAATGGGCGTAGAACAGCACATGGGTGCCGGGCTGTTCGGGACCATGGGCCACAACCACCGGATGGCCCGGCGTCGGGCGCGCCGCAGCATCGAAACCCAGGCCATCAAGTTCGCCGGCAATCCAGTCGGCGGCTTTCCGGCATTCGGCGGCATAGGCCGGATCGGTGGAGATGGACTTGATGCGCAAGAGGTGGAACAGCCGATCCAGGCTTTGATCAAGCCCCGAATCGACGGCGGAAAGCACTTTGTCGATGGTGGCTGGGCTGATCATGCTATGCATCCTTGAAGCGAATCCGGTCTGGTGGCCGGCACCATGGCGCGACGGATCGGGCTCTGTCCAGTCCGGCGCAGCTTCGTCTTATTGTCATACTAATGAGCCTGTGGTTAGTTCGATTGCAATCAGGTTGGAGCATCTCGGGCATGGATAGATCGGGTGGACGCGCACGGCATTCGGGCGATCTGATCGCGTCGCTTTCCGGACGCAATCCGGCCCGCAACCTGCATTCGGACGTCTTGTGGGCGCTGGGCCTGGCCGTGGTCTCGGGCACTTATGCAGAGGGGGCCATCCTGCCCTCGGACAGCGAAATGCTGGAGCGGTTCGGCGTGTCGCGCACCGTGTTGCGGGAGGCGCTCAAGACCCTGGCGGCCAAGGGGTTGATCGAGGCAAGGGCGCGGATCGGCACACGGGTTCTGCCGCGCAATCGCTGGAACCTGTTCGACGCGGACGTACTGGCCTGGTTCTTCGAACTGGGGCCGGATGTGTCCTTCCTGCGAAGCCTTGCCGAAGTGCGGATCGGCATCGAGATCGAAGCGGCGGCGCTGGCGGCGGAGCGCGCCGAACCGGGCGAGGCCACAGCCCTGATGGGCTGGGTGGACAGCATGGCGGGGTCAGAAACCCCGGCGGATTTCGCGCGCTATGACCTAGAATTTCACAAGGCGGTGGCCGAGGCTTCAGGCAATCCCTTCATGGCGTCGATCAGCGCGCTGGTGGAAATGGCGCTGACGGCAGCCTTCACCATTTCTTCCCCGGTCAATGATCCGGAGGCGCTGGCGGAAACGGTGGGCGTGCATCGCCGCATTGCCGACGCCATCGGCAAGCGTGATCCCGCGGCGGCGCGGCTGGCCATGCGCGAAGCCATATCCCAGGGTTTCGACCGGGCGGCGGGACGGATGGAACAGGGGGATTGAATCGGGTGGCATGGTGGAGCTGAGCGGGATCGAACCGCTGACCTCGTCATTGCGAACGACGCGCTCTCCCAACTGAGCTACAGCCCCGCACCATGGCGGTATATGGACAGAATCGGGCCAAACGGCAAGAGGGGCGGGGTTGATGTGATGGCATCTGCGCCCGCCCCCAATGTCAGACGAGCTTGTGTTCGACCAGGCTTTGCGCGGTGGCGAAGAGGGCATCGCGGGTCGGGATCAGCGGACGGCCAAGCAGGGCGATGGCGGGGCCGGAGTCGAGGCGCTTGGCATAGCCGAGTTCACCAAGATTGCCGCGTACATCGCGGTCGAAAAGGGCATAGAGCCGCACGGCCCAGTCTGGCATTTCCAGGCGCGGAATCCTGTAACCGGGGAATTGGCTCCGCAGGATCCGCGCGACCTCGATGAAGTAAACCGGTGCATCGGCCATGGGGAAGCGCTGGCCGCCCGCCTCGGGGCTGGTCATGGCCGCGACATGGGCGGCGGCGACATCGCGCACATCGATCGCCGTCACGGGGATACGCGGGGCCGCTGGCACCGAGCCGTCGAGCATGCGCTTGACCAGAATAGCCGAGGTACCGGGGTCCTCATCGAGCAGGGGGCCAAAAATGGCGCTGGGATTGATGGTGGCGAGGTCGCCGCGACGACCGGCTTCTTCCATCAGCTCCCAGGCGCGGCGCTCGGCACGGGTCTTGGATTCGACATAGGCATTGATGGGGCGGCCATCGAGCCGGGTCCAGTCGCTGGCGGTAAAGAGCGTATCGCGCGTTCTTTCGTGGCCATAGGCAATGGCGGCCATGGAGGAGGTGAGGACGATCCGCTCCACCCCGGCGCGCAAGGCTGCGCTAACAGCCCGCTCGGTGCCGGCGACGGCCGGGCCGATCAACTCGTTGCGGTCATCGGGCATCTTGAGCACGAAGGGCGAAGCTGTGTGCTGGAGATAGCGCGCACCCTGCATGGCCTCGTTCCAGCCCGCATCCCTGGTCAGATCCAGTTCGACAAAATCGAGCCGGGTTGTCTCAGCGCCGGCGCGGGCCAGGGTGTCGCGCACCTTGTCGGCCCGCTTGAGATTGCGCAGACTGCCGCGAACATGGAAGCCGGCATTGAGCAGGGCGAGGGCAATATGACCGCCGAGAAAACCCGATATGCCGGTGAGAAGAACAGTGTCGGACGCAGGCTGGGACATGAGGTACTCCTTGAACTGAACGAAATATACGTCTATCGTTCAATGTGTTCAATAGGGCCGCGGAGAGAAACGTGACGGGCAGTGCCGATCGCATGCTGGAAAAGCGGGAGCGTATCCTGGTTGCGGCCAGGAAACTGTTCCTGCGCAATGGCTTGCGAGCCACCACCATGGAGGCGATTGCCCGCGAGGCGCAGATCGCCAAGCCGACGCTCTATGCCCATTTTGCCGACAGGCATGCGGTATTCGGGGCGTTGCTGGAGCAATTGGTGCGCGACAAGCATGCGGCCTTCGATGCGGCGCTGGCCGGCGACGGACCGGTGGTGGACCGCATCGGGCGGGCGCTGGCGGCCAAGTTCGGGGTGATCTCGGCGGCGGTCGCCGGTTCGGCCCATGTGGATGAGCTGTTTGCCGCCCATCATGAAGGGGAAGAGCTGTTTGCCGCATCGAACCGCTGCATCGCCGACAAGCTCTCGGCGTGCCTCCAGGCGGCTGGTGCCGCGGAGCCGCAGCGCCTGGCCCTGCTGCTGCTGGCGGCCGCCAAGGGCGTGGCGGAGGCGGGCATTGCCTCGCCGGCCCTGGCTGATGACCTGATGCTGTTGTCCGCGCGGCTGGTGGGGCCGGCTGTACCCTCCTAGCGCGCCACCTGCGCCCAGGCGCCGGTCTTCTCACTCTCGAAAATGGCGTCGATCACCCGCATGGAGGCAATGGCATCGTCCACGCCATAGGGCAGCGGGGTCTTGCCCAGGACTGCCTGGGCAAAGGCCTCGGCCTGGGCGGTATATTGGTCGCAGACGGGCAGGATTTCGCGGCGGGCCAGGCCGCCATCAAAGGGGGCGCCGATATCGACGGTAATGGCGGTCCGCTCGTCGGGCGGGGCGTTGAAAGGAATAATGATCTCGGCCTTGGCCCTGGTGCCGAAGATCTGCACGCGCTGATGCGGGGTGGCCTGGGTCGAGCAGGTAAAGCTCAATTGCCGTCCGCCGCCGAAATCGGCCATGACGCTGGCAAGCCGGTCGGTACCGAAAGCGGGATCGCGCTCGACCAGCGAGACGACGCGGCTGGGTTCGCATTCGAAGAAATAGCGCGCGGCGGTGATCGGGTAGCAGCCGATATCCATGATGCCGCCGCCGCCGATATCGGCCTGGTTGCGCACATTGTTGGGGTCGACATTGTGGTAGGTGAAGACTGCATTGATCGAGCGGATGTCGCCCAGTTCGCCAGAGCGGATGATCTCGCGCATGCGGTGCCATTGCGGGTGGAAGCGGACCATGAAAGCTTCCATGAAGACAATGCCGGGAGGAATTTCGCGCAATTGCTCGGCCTCCGCGGCGCTGAGAGCAATGGGCTTTTCGCACAGAACATGCTTGCCGGCGCGGGCGGCGGCCAGGGTCATGGGCACATGGAGATGATTGGGCAGGGGGTTGTAAATGGCGTCGATGTCGGGATCGGCAAACAGCTCCTCATAGGAGCCATAGGCCTTTTCGATGCCGAGCTGATCGGCGGCGGCGCGGGCTTTTGCGGCATCGCGCGAGGCAATGGCGACCACTTCGGAACTGGGGGAGAGCTGGATGGCCGGCGTCACCTTCTGCATGCCGATATTGGCGGTGGACAGAATGCCCCAGCGGATCTTTTTCGATGTCATCACTTGCTCCCTCATCGTGCAGGACGTGGGTAAACCTGCTTGCCACTCCGGCGCAAGGGGCGCGCTCACCGAGACGTCATCGCCCGGTATTAACCTTGCTCCCCTCTGCCGCGATTCTGCCGGGATGCTTGTGTTAACCTCAGGTTAAGGCCCGGTGGCGGGCCAGGACAAGTCGGGGCCCACATGCAGCTCAAGCCGAATGCCTTCCGCCTGCATGAGACCGCACGCGGCGTCGAAACCATGAGCCGGTTTGCGCTCGCCGTGCTGGCGCTGGCCTCGGGTGTCTATACTTATCTCGGGGTCAGGGGGCTGCTCGACGGGTCGGCGAGCTTTGTGTTTTTTGCCGCCATCATCTATTCGGCCGCCGTGTCGGTCGCGATCTATGCCTTCTGGACCTATATGATGCGCTTCCTGCCGCTGGTGATCAGCGGCGTGCAGCGTCTGGCGCTGTTCGCCACCATGCTGATCGGCTGTGTCATGATCGTAGCGATGAGCTCCTGGCTCAATGCTGCGGCCCTGGCCGGCTCGGCTGCGCTGGAACAGCATATGGCGGTGACGCTTCAAGGCTATGCCGAAGACCTAGACAATGCCCATGCCAAGGCATTGGCCAGCCAGAGCCTGTTGCCGGACGTCGAACGCGCCGCGGCGCGTTTTGCGGCGCTGGCGCAGGACGAGCGCGACAGCGGGGCGCTGACCGGCACCCAGGGCTCGGGCAGCGTGGTGCAGCTTCTCAGCCAGATGAGCACGCAGATGACCCAGTTGGCCGGCACCATTTCGGGCTCGCGCGAAGAAGCGGCGGGGCTTTTCACCCAGGGTTCCGAGCGGCTCGCCACCATGCGTGAGCTGGTGTCAACGCCGGGCCAGATCGAGCCGCGTTCCGACGCTTTCCAGGCCGAAGCAGTACAATTGTCCGCCATCATCGCCGCGCTCGAGCAGACCGATATCGCCGCCTCGGTGAAGCGCGCCGCGACCGATCTTTCGGCCGGATTCATTGCGCCGGTGGCCGATGGGCGGGTGGGCGACCTGGCGATGCGGCAGAACCAGGTGATGGCAACGGTGCAGGCCTCGGTGGATGCGCAATCGGCGGCGCTGGTGGCGGCGGCCGACGAGATCCTGGCTGTGCCGGCGGTTGAGCAGCGCCGTTTCGTCCCCCTGTCTTCGGCCGAGGCCGTCATCCGCTATTGGGGTGATTTCATCCCCTCCTGGGCCGGTGCCATTTCCATCGACCTCCTGCCGGTGGTGCTGGTGCTGGTGCTGATGATCGTCAATGACGCCATGCGGCGCGACGCCGAGACCCTCAAGGAGGCCGAGACCATTACCGCCGCCGAAATGCTGCGGGCCATGGCGCTCTATCGGCGCATGGAAGCCGAGGGCGCCAGCGAGGCCGCTGCGGCGCTGGCGCCGCAGATCGAGGAGTTAGAGGCACGAGGTGCCCCGGACGCTTCGCCCGTGGAGGAAAAGGTTGTCGCCGAGGACGGTACCGTGACCCCGATCGAAGCCGCGCAGCGCAAGCGTGGCGATGGACCGCGCCCGGCATGAAGAGTGACGCCAATGCCCGCGCGGCGAGCGATGCGGGACCATTCTATCGCCATATGATTGCCAAGCTGGCGCAGATCGAGGATGGCGCGATCCTGCGCTTCGCCTTCTTCACGCTGCTGGCCGGAACGATGGGGGTGCTCTATGTCGATTATCGCGAGTTGAGCGCCGGTGCGCCCGAGGCGCTGACATTCGCCCCGCAACCCATATTGCCGCCAGCGACAACCGAAGATGGCGGAGGGCGGGCGCGTCCGGCGCTGACCACCGCGCCTGAAGTTCTCGACGAACCGCTGCGCATCGAACTGGGCAGCAATGGTGAGCTCAGCCTCACTGGCACGATCGATCCGGGAGCAGCGCAAAGATTTGAAGACGAAATCGCCGCGCGGGGCGAATATGTGTCAACCGTACTGCTGGATTCCCCCGGCGGCTCGGTGGACGATGCCCTGGAAATTGGTCGGCTGATCCTGGAAAGGGGGTTATCGACGGAAGTGCGGGATGGCAAGCTATGCGCCTCGTCCTGCCCGGTGATCCTTGCGTCCGGGACGGAGCGGATTGCGGGGCGCGATGCGGCGATCGGCGTGCACCAGATCTATGCGGCAGCGTTGAGTGGAACGACGGTGGATGCGTTGAGCGTTGCGGGTGTGGCCATGGCCGATGCGCAATTGGCAACAGCGGAAATCACCCGGCACCTTAATGAGAGCGGGGTCGATTCTGCCCTTTGGCTGCATGCGCTGGAGACGCCGCCGGACCGGCTTTACTATTTGTCGCCCGAGGAGATGGAGCAGTATCGGCTCGTCACCGAATGGGCGCAAAATTGATCGTGTGAACAGGGAACCGGTGGAGGACTGGCTCGGTTTCACGAAGTGAACGTCAAGGTTGATTGCGGCGAGGAGGCCACGCATGACACAAGCCCATATGTTGATCCGGCACCGGGACATCCAGAACTGGGTCAATGACCGGCAGGGCCGCCCGGCCATTGCCCGTGTGCGGGACCGGTTCGGGGATGAGCGCGCTCAGCTCAAGCTGCGTTTTGCCCATAATGCGGAGGGGCGAGAGGATGTCGGCATGAGCCCGGTCTCCTGGACGGCCTGGCTGGCAGAGCTGGACCGGCAGCAGCTGGCCCTGCGGGTTGAGCCGACCGGCGATTGTGAGCTGGTTTCGCGTCAGGTCATGAACTGAGATTGCCGCGCCGGCGCGCCGCAGAGAGCGGGCGTGCCGGTTCGCTCATGGCCATGCGGACGCAGTCGCGACCATCGGTCTTGGCCTGGTAAAGAGCTGCATCGGCGCGCCGCAACAGGTCGGACAGGTGATCGAATGGCATGAGCTGGGCGACGCCGAACGATGCGGTGGCCGGTTCGCTGATGCCGGTAGCGTCGAAGGGCAGGTTGCGGAAGGCATTGCGCACGGTTTCGGCATAGAGCTTGCCTGCGGCCAGATTGGCGCCCGGCAGAAGGATTGCAAATTCCTCGCCCCCCAGGCGCCCCAGCACCGCGTGCTGAGTATCACAATCGCGCATTACGGTGGCGAAGCTGGCGATGACCTTGTCGCCGGTCGCGTGACCATATGTGTCGTTGATCTGCTTGAAATGGTCGAGGTCGGCCACGACCATCACCGTCGGCACGCCAGCCCGGGCGGCCAGGTTCATGGCCTTGTCGCCGCGATCCTCAAATCCCCGCCGATTGAGCAATTGCGAGAGGGTGTCGGTCTCTGAGCGGGCCGTCATATCCGCCATCACGTCGCGCACGATGATGAGCAGCATCAAGAGGCCATTGGTGATCAGCAGTACCGCGCCCACGGTTTGGGACACCGCGGCATAGGTGGAGGTGATATAGGCCTGGGGCGCTTCGCCGGAGCCGATGGCCATGGCGAGAAATGGTTTGGCGAGGAAGTGGAGCGCCGAGAGGGCGAACAACGCGATAAGCGCTATGTCGAGCGGCCCCTTGCGCTGGTTTCTCATAATCACGGCGAGGGCAATGACCTGCACCAGCGCATAGGGCGCCTGATACAGCAGATTGCGCGCAAAGCTGGCTCGCGGCATGTCGAGAATGGCGATGTTGACCAGCAGCGAGGCGACGACTGCGAGTGCGAGCAGACGCCAGGGCGGGGTCAGCCGGTAATGATGCGCCATCCCGATCACGCAGCCGCTCAGGGCGAACAGGAAGATTGCGAAAATGCTGAAGCTGACCAGGCGATGATCGTCCTGGAAGGGCAGGATGAACTCGAACACCACATTGAGGACGCCGAGGCTATAGGCCAGGGCCAGCCAGCGCGCGCCAAGGGCCGAGCGTTGGTAGGCCGCCACGACGCCGAATGCCGTGGCAAAGATACCCGCGACAAACAGGTTTATGGCGAGCACAAAGGCTGCGGCACTCATGGATAATCAGTCCGGTCTCAGATGCGCGCTATTCTAACCACCCCGGCAAAACGAGACGTTAACAAATTCATGCTGCTGCTATCGCGTTGCCACGCCCAGGGCCTCGGCGAGCAGGGCAAAGGACCGGCGGCGTAGGGCATAGGAGTGGATGGTGGTGGTGATCATCACCTCGTCGGCCCTGGCGGCGCGGGCCTTTTCGGTGATGGTTTCCGCCAATTGCTCGGGATTGCCCACCAGCCACAGGCTCGACTGGTGTTCGATGACCTGTTGCTGCTGCGGCGACAGCACGCGGACAGAGGCCTCTTCGGGGGGCATCAGGTGGCGCTGTTCGCCGGTGACGAACAGCGCCCAGCTCACCGCCTGCGAGGTGGCGAGAAATTTCGCCTCTTCCTCTGTCGGGGCGCAGATGGCGGAGAGACAGAGGATCGTGCGCGGTTCCGGGAAATCGGCGCTGGGCTGGAAAGCCTCGCGATAGGCGGCAAAGGCGGGCGCGGCGGGGGTGTGGCTGAAATGGGCGGCAAAGGCGTAGCCGAAGCCCAGTTGTCCGGCGGCCTGGGCGCTGGCGCCGGACGAGCCGAGTAGCCATTTGGGTGGCAGGGTGATGCCGCCGGGCGAGACGGGCACGCGCGAATAGGGGTGGTCGGGGGGAAAGCTCTCCTCGTCAAAGGCCATCAGTTCGGAGAGATACGCCGAAAATTCCTTGCCGCCGCCGCTGCGGAGCGCGCGCATGGCATAGCCATCGCCGCCGGGCGCGCGGCCCAAGCCGAGGTCGATGCGGCCGGGATAGAGGGCTTCGAGCGTTCGATAGGCCTCGGCAATGCGCAGCGGCGCATGGTTGAGCAGCATGACCCCGCCCGAGCCGATGCGGATGTTGCTTGTGGCCGCAGCGGCGCTGGCAATCAGGATTTCAGGAACCGAAGAGGCAATGGAAGGCATGCCGTGGTGCTCGGCATACCAGAGCCGCGAATAGCCCAACCGATCGGCCTCTTCGGCCAGACGCACGGTTTCGGCCAGGGCCTGCTGGGTGGTCGACCCCTCGGCGATGGGGGCAAGATCCTGGAGCGAGAGGGCGAAGGGGGCGGGCATGGCAATGGCTTTCGAGGGCAATGGATCATCGGTAGATCACGATGGAAAGGCGAAAGGTCAAGGCCCGGGAATGCAATTGTGCGGCGAGATTGTCCTCAAGGCCATGTTAGCGATAATTATCCTGGACCGCGCCGGACCCTGTTACATGCAGACTGTGTTTGGCGTCCCAGCGGCACAAAGGGCCTTGACCGATCGGGGGGTGCTGCGTGCTAGATGCGCGGCAGGCGGAGAGCGGATGCGATGAAACTGACAATACTTGCGGGCTGGACCCTGGCACTGGTGGTGGCGATGGCGCTGACACAGGCGGCGCGCGCGCAGGATCTTACCCTGTCAGAAGTGCGCGGCGGCATCTTTGCCCATAGCGTGGACGAGCCGGGTGCGTTTTTCGGCGTCTTCGACACCTCCCGTGTGCAGGACCTCAATGTCGAAATGCTGTTCGAAGTGCCCAGCCTTACCCAATGGGTCAGCTGGGGCGTGGTGCGTCCGCATCTGGGCGCCACAGTCAATTTCGGCGGGCTGGAAAGCATGGTCTATGGCGGCGTCACCTGGACAGTGCCGGTCTTTGACAGCCCGGTCTTCGTCGAAGCCAGCTTTGGCGGCGCCGTCCATAATGGCGCGGTGGCGGGAGCGGCCTATCCGGCGCGCAATCTGGGCTGTTCGGTGATGTTCCGCGAATCGGCCAGCATTGGCGTGATGATCAATGACAATGCCTCGGTCATGGCCACGATCGAGCACGCCTCCAATGCCAATCTCTGCGCTGACAATCGCGGCCTGACCAATATGGGCGTGCGCTTCGGCTGGAGGTTCTAGGCTGCCTGGCCTGCGGCCCAGCCCGAGGCCCAGGCCCACTGGAAATTATAGCCGCCCAGCCAGCCAGTGACGTCCACCGCCTCCCCCACGAAAAACAGCCCCGGCACGTCGCGGGCCATCATGGACTTTGCGTCGAGGCCCGTGGTGTCGATGCCGCCCAGGGTCACTTCGGCGGTGCGGTAGCCTTCCGAGCCAACGGGCTTGAGGCTCCAGCGCTGCACATGCTCGGCCGCGGCTGCCAGCTTCTTGTCGGAAAAATCGCCGATCATGCCGGGCTGGTCGATGAGATCACCCACCAATTGAGCGAGACGCTTGGGCAGCTTTTCGGAGAGCACGGTCTGCAGGTGCAGGCGCGGTGTCGCCTTGCGGGCGGTACGGAAGAATTCGAGCGCATCCTCGCCGGGCAACAGGTCGACAGAAATGGTCTCGCCCTCGCGCCAATAGGACGAGATCTGGAGGATGGCCGGGCCGGACAGGCCGCGATGGGTAAAGAGCAGCGCCTCCTCGAAGCGGGTCTTGCCATGGCCGACCACTGCATTGGTGGATACACCAGCCAGGGGTTTCAATTGTTCGAGCGCGCCGGGTTCGAAGGTCAGAGGCACAAGGGCCGGGCGGGTTTCGGTCAGCTTGAGGCCAAACTGGCGCGCCAGGTCATAGGCAAAACCGGTGGCGCCCATCTTGGGAATGGATTTTCCCCCTGTGGCGACGACGAGGCTCGTGGTGGTCACCCGCCCGTCGCCGACCATGACATCGAAGCCGTCCGCGGTCTTTTCGACGCTGCCGATGCTGCGGCCGGTCCAGGTGGTGGCGCCAGCAGCGCGCAGGTCATTGGTCAGCATGGTGACGATCTGGGTGGCCGGCCCGTCGCAGAACAGCTGGCCCAGGGTCTTTTCGTGAAACGCGATGCCCTGCTTCCTGACCCGTTCAATGAACATTTCGGGGGTGTAGCGCGACAGGGCCGAGAGAGCGAAGCGCGGATTGTGGCTGAGGAACCGCTCGCGCCCCGCCACATGATTGGCATTCACATTGGTGAAATTGCAGCGCCCGCCGCCGGAAATGCGGATCTTTTCGCCGGGGTCGCGGGCGTGGTCGACCACCAGAACCTTGCGGCCGCGCTTGCCCGCCTCGATGCCCGCCATCATGCCGGCAGCGCCGGCACCCAGAATGATTACATCGAAGTCGGGCATTTTTGGTCCTCGGTTCGGGCATATCCAACAGCGCGGGGCCGCCCTCGGGCGTGACCCGAGGGCCTGTTGTCACGCGGTATGCGCCGGGAATGGTCCCGGGATCAAGTCCGGGGAACGGTTTGGCGTCTCCGAAGCGCTCGAATGCAACTTCATTGACTTTTTCCTATTTCCCAGTATGAGAAGTCCTGCTTTTCATAGGAAGCATTGTTCGTCATGCGCAGCCACAGCAGCCTTATCGCCGCTCTTGCCACCACCCGGCCTCTCGCCGGGGGCATGCTGGCCATGACCAAAACCACCAAAACCGCCTGACGCTTTTCCCCGGGTCGCTCTCCCGACGGGGAGAGGCTCAAAACCAGGACCGCGACGGGCTAGCCGTCGCGCGGGGGTGAGTTGGTAAGGGACTGGAGTTCCATCATGGGTTATCGCGTCGCTGTCGTCGGAGCCACAGGCAATGTGGGCCGCGAAGTTCTCAACATTCTGGCCGAACGCAAGTTTCCGGCCGACGAGGTGATCGCGCTCGCCTCGTCCCGTTCCACCGGGCGGGAAATCTCCTATGGCGACAAAATCCTGAAGGCCAGGAATCTCGACGATTTCGACTTCAAGGGCGTCGATTTCGCTATCATGTCGGCCGGTGGCAGTATTTCCAAGGACTGGGCGCAGCGCATCGCCGCCTCGGGCTGCATCGTCATCGATAATTCGAGCTATTGGCGCTATCATTCCGATGTGCCGCTGGTGGTGCCGGAAGTGAACGCGCATGTGCTCGATCGCTGGCTCGCCGACCCCAAGCGCAGCAACATCATCGCCAATCCCAATTGTTCCACCGCCCAGCTGGTGGTGGCACTCAAGCCCCTGCACGACCTTGCCAAGATCACCCGTATTGTCGTTTCGACCTATCAGTCGGTGTCTGGCGCCGGCAAGGAAGGCGTCGACGAGCTGTGGAACCAGACCAAGGGCATTTTCGTCAATGACAGCCCGACGCCGGGCAAGTTCCCCAAGCAGATCGCCTTCAATGTCATTCCCCATATCGATGTGTTCATGGAGGATGGCTACACCAAGGAAGAGTGGAAGGTGCTGGCCGAAACCAAGAAGATCCTCGATCCCAAGATCAAGGTGACCTGCACGGCGGTGCGGGTACCGGTATTCGTGGGCCATTCCGAGGCGGTCAATATCGAGTTCGCCAACCCCATCTCCGCCGATGAAGCGCGGGATGCGCTGCGCGAGGCGCCGGGTATTTCGGTGCTCGACAAGCGCGAAGCCGGTGGCTACGCGACCCCGGTCGAGACGGTGGGCGAATACGACACCTTTGTCAGCCGCATCCGCGAGGACAATACGGTGGAAAATGGCCTGGTTATCTGGGTGGTGAGCGACAATCTGCGCAAGGGCGCGGCGCTCAATACCGTGCAGATCGCCGAGACGCTGATTGAAAAGGGTCTCAAGGCGCGCGCTCTGGCGGCTTGATCAGGGCCGGGTGGAGGAGTAAGGCCCCCTCACCCGGTTCTTTGGACCGACCTGTTCTTCAAGGGAGAGGTGGCGCCGTTGCGGCGTCGGTTCCTTCTCAACATCTCCCTCTGGGGGAGAGGTCGCGCGCAACGCGGGTGAGGGAACCTTTCTTCAACGACGGTGCCCCATGCCCCTCCGCCACATCCTCCTCGCCCTGTTGGTCGTCGCCATCTGGGGCTTCAATTTCGTGGTCATCAAACTGAGCGTCGAGGCGCTGCCGCCGATCCTGGCGGCGGCGCTGCGCTTTGCGGCAGCGGCCTTTCCAGCGGTGCTGTTCGTGCGGCCGCCCAAGGCACCCTGGTGGATCGTGGCCAGTTTCGGGCTGGCCTTCGGGGTGGCGCTTTATGGCTTTCTCAACCTGGGGATGGCCTGGGGCATGTCGGCGGGCCTGTCTTCCCTCGTGCTGCAGACCCAGGCCTTCTTCACCATGGTCATGGCCTTCGTGCTGCTGGGGGAGAGGCCGAGCCGCTTCCAGATCATCGGCGCCGGCATTGCCTTTGCCGGGATTGCGGTGATTGCCACCGAAAGGTTGCAAGTGACCAATCTGGTGCCGCTGCTGCTGGTGCTGCTGGCCGCGCTGAGCTGGGGTCTGGCCAATGTGCTGACCAAGAAGGCGGGCAAGGTCAATGCCGTTTCGTTCACGGTCTGGGGCGTGCTGGCGGCGCCGTTGCCATTGCTGGCCCTGTCGCTGGTCACCGAAGGCTGGCCGGCCATTGCCTCCGCCATGGCCGAATTTTCATGGGCCGATGCGGGGCTGATCGCGTTTCTCGCCTATCCCGCGACGCTCTTGGGTGGGGGCATCTGGAGCTGGCTCCTGGGCAAGCATCCCGCTTCTGTCGTGGCGCCATTCACGCTTCTGGTGCCGATCACCGGGCTGGCGTCGGGCTATCTGGTGCTGGGCGAGACCATTACCCGCATCGAGGTGTTCGGTGCCCTTTTGGTGATCTGCGGGCTGATCGTGACACTGCGCAAGGCGAGAAAGAGCGAACCGCCGATCCGGCTCGATTAGCGCGGCAAGGCCACTCCCCGGGGGAGGGGAGCGGCCTGGCAGGTCAGTCGGTGGTATCGAGCAGGGATTCGTTGTCACCAAGGGGCACAGCAGGCGCGGACATGCCACCATCGAGGGGCGCAGGTGCAGGCAGCGTGCTGGGCTGCAACCCGCTGAGCTCGTCGGCACTGAGACTGCCATTCATATCGAGATCGACGGTGTTGAACTCGTCCTCGGTGAGGTCGGGCCACACGGCCTGCAATTCTGTGAAGCTCAGCTCACCGCTGGCATCACTATCGACATCGACGAAATTGAGCGGCGCCTGGGCGAAGGCGGGCGCGGCAAAAAGGGTGAGGGCAGCAAGGCCCAGTGCAATCTTTTTCATTTTGATCGTTTCCTTGTTTGGGGTGTCTTCACCCCATTTCTGATGTGAGGCAGCCACCCCGGGGGATTGAGGTGGCTGGCTGGACTGCCCCCACAGGGAGGTGAGCATCCGGCGCGAACGACTGGCCGGTGGACGCTTGGGGGCAGACGGCGCGCCTTACTGGGCTGCAGGTGCCGCTGATGCGGCTACATGAGCCTCGTATTCCTCGGCGGAGAGTTCGCCATTGCCATCGGTATCGGCGGCGGCGAAGGCCTCTTCGGTCAGACCAGGCCAGGCCAGCTGGGCCTCGGTCAGCGACACACCACCGCTTGCGTCGGTATCGACCGAGACAAAATCGGTTGCCGCCTGGGCCATGGCGGCGCCGGACAGGCCAAGGGCGAACAGCGACGTCAGGACGATCTTCTTCATGGGTATCTCCATGTTGACTTGGAAGGAGCGGCATTGGAGGGGTCCGTTGCCGGCGACCCGCTCACTGGCGGCCCGCGACCCAGACAGTCGTGGCCCAATGTGGCCGGCGCTGGTCTTGAGCTTGGCGCTGCTGGACAAATGTCGCGACGATTTGCGGGCGGTCGGAAAGGCCGGGAAACCGGCGTTCTTGAGTCGCGGCTATTCGTCCGCGCGGTGAAGCGGAGAATAAAACCGGGCTTTAGTGCTCACGATTACGTCAGCGCAGGTACAAGTTTGCGGCAAAATGCCGGTCCGGTGATCACGCGCAAGTGATCGACTTCAAGAACGCTCGTCCCGTCGTGACGAAATCAGAGCACAGGGCGGATAAAGTCGCCGTTGGCGTCCATGATCCACAATTCGCCGGTGGAAATGTCAAACCAGGCGCCGTGGACGGCCAGCTTGCCCTCGGTCTCGAGCGCGGCAACATAGGGGAAGGTGCGCAGGTTGCGGATGGAATTGCGGATGGACACCCGCTCCAGCGCGGTCTGCCGCTCCGTGGGGGTCATGAGAGTGTTCTGCCCCAGTTGGCCGGGCAGCTCGCCCAGCATGCTCATCCACTTGCCGATGAAGTCGCCGCTGTCGAGCGGTTCCAGATTGGGATCGAGCGCCGCCTTGATGCCGCCACAGCGCCCATGGCCCATCACCACGATATTGGAGATGCTGAGGCCCTTGATGGCGAATTCGATGGCTGCCGAAGTGCCGTGCTGGCCACCATCGGGCTGATAGGTCGGAACCAGATTGGCCACGTTGCGCAACACGAACAGTTCGCCCGGCCCCGAATCGAAGATCATCTCGGGCGCGGCGCGGCTGTCGCAGCAGGCAATGATCATGGTCGTCGGCTTCTGCCCGACCTCGGCCAGGTCGCGAATGCGCTCTTTCTCCCGGGAATAGCGTCCGGACATGAAATTGGCGTGGCCATCAAGCAGGTGCTGAGGAAAGCTGTGCATGATCCTTCGATTAGCTGTAAGACGCGACAAGATCAATCACCGGCACGCCACTGCCGGCACATGGGGGACTTGCATGCTGATCTACCGTTTCCTCTCGGGCGAGGATGACAGCGCCTTCTGCCACAAGGTCACCAAGGCGCTTTCGGAAGGCTGGCAGCTGCATGGCGGCCCGACCTATGCCTATGACGCGGTCTCCAAGAAGATGCGCTGCGGGCAATCCGTCACCAAGACGGTCAAGGACCAACCCTATGATCCGGACAAGAAGCTGGTGGAATACTGACCGGCCAAATGCGAAATCTGTCTGGTGGAGCGATTTCAGGTCAGGAGGCCATGAGGCCATGAGGCCATGAGGCCTATGGCGAATGGCGAATGGCGAGAGGCTCTTGCCGCAGCGCCAGGTGCTGGAGCAGGACGATCGTCTTCGCATCCATGATGCGGCCGTCGCGCGTCATGGCCAGAGCCTCGGCAAAGCCGAGTTCGACCAGCTCGATCTCCTCACCCTCCTCAACCAGCCCGCCGCCGGCATGGCGCAGGGTCGCCTGGTCATAGGTGCCGATATAGAGGCTGACCTTCTCGGTCACTGAGCCGGGGCTCATGTAAGCGTCGCACACATGACGGACGTCGCGGGGTTCGTGTCCGGTCTCTTCAAGCGCCTCGCGTGCGGCCGCAATTTCGGGCACATCGTCGTCGAGCAGGCCGGCGCAGACTTCGAGCAGGTCGGGGTGATCGCCATTGAGCATGGGCGGGTAGCGGAACTGACGCACCAGCAGCACGGTGTCGCGTGCCGGGTCGTGCAACAGCATGGCGGCGGCATTGCCATGGTCATAGACTTCGCGCGCCAAGCGCTGCACCGCGCCATCGCGGCGGCGATAGTCGATTGTGGTGCTTGTCAGCCGGCCCCAGTTCTCCGCCAGGGTCTTGGTCGAAACAATGGTCACCCTGGGGCTCATCCCGGTCTCCTCTTTGATCTCGGGCGACATAGCCCGTTGCGTCGTCCGCCGGAAGGCCCCGAGGCGGCATGGGCGGGTGGCGAAAGCTGAACAGCAGTTAAATGGCGAGTTCACGCTGGCGTGAAGTTGGTTCCACCAGAAGGCGCACGCGGCCCTGACGTCGTCAGCCAAGAACCGGCGGACGTCGAACAGTCTGTGCGCTATACGAACAAAGTGCGGAATGCGCCGAAAGTTGGGTCCCAGACCGGGTTGGGGGCTTTGATTTCGTAACCATTGGGCGCTAAAGACTCGAACCATTCCAAACTAGACGTGGCATCACGCCGCATCAGGAAAGGCCCCGGATACGCCCCATGTCGGTCAGAGCTCGCCCCACATCCCCGCATCTGCAAATCTATCGCTGGACCGTCACCATGGCGATGTCCATTTTCCACCGCGCCACCGGCATCGCCAATTATGGCGGCATGGCTCTCCTGGCGATCTGGATGGTGGCTGCCGCCAGCGGCCAGGAGGCGCTCACCGCCATCAATTACATCTATGGCAGCTGGTTCGGCCAGTTCGTGCTGTTCGGCTTCACCTGGAGCCTTGTGCACCACATGCTTGGCGGGCTCCGGCACTTCATCTGGGATTTTGCCGTGATGATGGAGCCGGGCCAGCGCGAGGCGCTTGCCTGGGCCAATCTGGCCGCCTCGGTGGTCATCACAATCCTGATCTGGACCCTCTTTGTGTGGATGGCCTGACATGCGCGACACCGTGATCACCAAGGACATCATTGCCGATCCCAAAAGCCATTACGGGGATGCGAAAGCCTCGACGCGCCATTTCCTCACCCAGCGTATCACCGGCGCGATCAACATCGTGTTCCTCGGTTTCCTGCTGTTCATCGTGGTGCGGCTGGCCGGGCAGGATCGCGCCGACATGGTCGCCGTGATCGGCCAATACTGGATCGGCCTGCCATTCGCGGTGCTGATCGGCATCGTCGCGATCCACATGCGCAATGGCATGCGCGAAACCCTGGAGGATTATCTCCACGGTTCGGTTTATCGCCTGGCCATGCTGCTCAACACGTTCTTCTGTCTGCTTGTGGCCCTGGCCGGTATCGGCGCAGTGCTCAAAATCGTCTTCTGGGGTTGATCTCATGGCTAGTTACGAACTGATCGACCACGAATTCGACGTGGTGGTGGTTGGCGCGGGCGGCGCGGGGCTGCGCGCGACGCTGGGCATGGCAGAACAGGGGTTCAACACCGCCTGCATCACCAAGGTGTTCCCGACCCGCAGCCATACCGTGGCGGCACAGGGCGGCATCGCGGCCTCGCTGCAGAACATGGGGCCGGACAGCTGGCAGTGGCATATGTACGACACCGTCAAGGGGTCGGACTGGCTGGGCGACAATGACGCCATGGAATATCTGGCGCGCGAGGCGCCGGCGGCGATCTATGAGCTGGAACATTACGGCGTGCCGTTCAGCCGTACCAATGAGGGCAAGATCTACCAGCGCCCCTTTGGCGGCCACATGACCGAGTTTGGCGATGGTCCGCCGGTGCAGCGCACCTGTGCCGCCGCCGACCGCACCGGCCACGCCATCCTGCACACGCTTTACGGGCAGAGCCTCAGGAATAACGCGCAATTCTATATCGAATATTTCGCCCTCGACCTGATCATGGGCGAGAATGGCGAATGCCAGGGCGTGATCGCCTGGAAGCTCGATGATGGCACGCTGCACCGCTTCCGCGCCAAGATGGTAGTGCTGGCGACGGGCGGCTATGGCCGCTCCTACTTCTCGGCGACCTCGGCCCATACCTGCACCGGCGACGGCAATGGCATGGTGGCGCGCGCCGGCCTGCCGTTGCAGGATATGGAATTCGTGCAGTTCCACCCCACCGGCATCTATGGCGCGGGCGTGCTGATCACCGAGGGCGCACGCGGCGAGGGCGGCTATCTCACCAATTCGGAAGGCGAGCGCTTCATGGAGCGCTATGCGCCCAACGCCAAGGACCTGGCCTCGCGCGACGTCGTTTCGCGCTGCATGACGCTCGAAATCCGCGAAGGCCGGGGCGTGGGTCCCAAGAAGGACCACATCTATCTCCACCTCGATCACCTCGACCCCAAGGTGCTGCATGAGCGCCTGCCGGGCATTACCGAATCGGCAAAGATCTTTGCCGGCGTCGATCTGACCCGCGAGCCGATCCCGGTGCTGCCAACGGTGCACTACAATATGGGCGGCATCCCGGCCAATTATCATGGCGAGGTGCTCAACCCGACCGCCGAGGATCCCAATCGCATCGTGCCGGGCCTGATGGCCGTGGGCGAGGCCGCCTGCGCCTCGGTGCATGGCGCCAATCGCCTGGGCTCGAACTCGCTGACCGACCTTGTGGTGTTTGGCCGCGCCGCGGCGCTGCGGGCCGGCAAGGTGCTGGACAAGGCGGCGCCAGTGCCCGGCATCAATGCCGCTGAGGACGAGAAGATCCTCGCCCGCTTCGATCGCCTGCGTCACGCCAATGGCTCCCAGCCGACGGCAAAGCTGCGCGACGAGATGCAGCAGACCATGCAGGCCGACGCCGCCGTGTTCCGCACCGATGCCTCGCTCAAGAACGGCGTTGCGGCGATGAGCGAAATCTACAAGCGCCTGCCCGACGTCAAGGTCACCGACCGCTCGCGGATCTGGAATTCGGACCTGGTAGAAACCCTCGAGCTCGAAAACCTCATGACCTGCGCCATCGCCACGGTGGTGTCGGCGGAGGCGCGGCACGAAAGCCGAGGCGCCCATGCCCATGAGGATTTTCCCAATCGCGATGACATTGAATGGCGCAAGCACACGCTGGCGACCGTCGATGTCGACACTGGCGGGGTGAGCCTGAGCTATCGTCCGGTCATCATCGATCCGCTGACGCCGCAGGACCAGGGCGGAATTGATCTCAAAAAGATCGCGCCCAAGGCGCGCGTCTACTAAGGCCCTGGCATGTGCCATCTCTGCGAGGAGCGCAGCTACGATACCTTTCGGCCGAGGCCCTGTGCTCCGGCCGAGGCGGACAAGCCGAGGGCGCACAAGAGCCGCCCCGATCAAGGAGCCAAAGATGGGAAAGTCATTACTGATCTTGCCGATGCTGCTGTTGGGCCTGACGCCGGTGCTGGCGGCTCCGCCGACCGGCGCGCAAAAGGATGAGTTCTACAGGGTCTGTGTCGACATTTCGCAGAACACCGAGCTTTGCGGGTGCAAGGCCGACGCGGCCATGACGCTGATCGACGAGCGGTTCATGACTGTGGTGATCAAAGCCATGAAGGGCGGCGCGACCGAACCTGGCCAGGGCGACGCCTATAACAGCTACTTGTTCAAATCGAACCAGATCTGCAAGCCGAATTACTGAACCGGCGACACGACGAAATTGCCTTGGGGTCCGTGGCCCCGATGTTGAGAAGGAAAGTGCGAAAAATGGCCGAACTGACATTGCGCAAGGCCGATCAGCCGCAAAAGGGCAAGACCTGGCCCAAGCCGGAAGGCGCGACCCGCCTGCGCGAGTTCCACGTCTATCGCTATGATCCGGACAGTACCGACAATCCGCGCATCGACACCTATTTTGTCGATCTCGACAATTGCGGGCCGATGATCCTCGATGCCCTGCTTTACATCAAGAACAATACCGACCCGACCCTGACGCTCCGGCGCTCCTGCCGCGAGGGCATTTGCGGCTCGTGCTCGATGAATATCAACGGGCTCAATACGCTGGCCTGTACCAAGGGCATGGACGACAGTTCGGGGCCGATCAAGATCTACCCGCTGCCGCATATGCCGGTGGTCAAGGACCTGGTGCCGGACCTTTCCAATTTTTACGCCCAGCACCGCGCCATCGAGCCATGGCTCAAGACCACCTCGCCCACGCCGCAAAAGGAATGGACGCAGTCGGTGGAAAGCCGCGCCAAGCTCGACGGGCTCTATGAATGTATTCTGTGCGCCTGCTGCTCGACCTCATGCCCGTCCTATTGGTGGAATGGCGAGAAATATCTGGGACCGGCGGCGCTACTGCAGGCCTATCGCTGGCTGATCGACAGCCGCGACGAGACCCAGTCCGAGCGACTTGATAATCTCGAAGACCCGTTCAAGCTCTATCGCTGCCACACCATCATGAACTGCGCCAAGGTGTGCCCCAAGGGGCTGAACCCGGCCAAGGCCATTGCCCAGATCAAGAAGATGATGGTGGAACGTAAGGCGGCGTAATTGCTGCGCCCGCTACCGGCCATGCCGACCAAAATGGGCAGTTCTTTTCCAATAATGACTTAACCATTGCAGGCGGTGTGAACGCACGCCTCCTGTCGAGAAGGAAGTTGGCAAGGAGTAAAGCGCTCCATTGATGCGTGCGAAACTAGCCGCATATGGAGGAACAGAATGTTCAGAATTCTACTTGCCGTTATGCTTGTGTGCATGGCGTCCGGCAGCGTTGTTGCCCAGGAATGGGTGGCGTCTCGCCTGCGCGGTGAGGTGCAATTGTTCGAACGGGGACAGTGGGTGCCGCTTCAGCGTGGCGACAGTGTGGACAATGGGGAGAAGGTGCGGACCGGTCCCGGAGGTCAGGTCGAATTAGTTCGCGGACAAGAATCGATATCCTTGGCGGCTTCGACTGAAGTTGAAATTCGCGATGAGGCCGGGCGCAAGATGACGAGCGTCCTGCAGCGGCACGGGGCTGTGACGATCCAGGCCGAACGCCGCAATGTGCAGCACTTCTCGGTACAAACGCCGGTATTGGCGGCCGTGGTCAAGGGCACCCAGTTCACAGTGATCTACAGCAATGGTCAGGCGCGGGTGGATGTTCGAGAAGGGGTCGTTCAGGTTCAGGATTCCGGGCATGAGACCGTGGTTGATGTGACACCGGGACAAACTGCCGAGGCGAGCCAATCGCGCCCTGTAGCAGTGTCAGGCCCGGGGGCGGACCGCACCGTCTATCTTATCGAAGGACATGCGGTTCCGGCGCCGGCCCGGGAGGCCGTGCTGAGCAATGCCATCAGTCCCGCCGAGGTTGAGCGTCTAACAAAGTCAGGCGATTTCAAAGATGTTCGAGACCTTGTGAAACAGGCCGAAAAGGCTGCCAAGGAAGCGGAAAAGGCGACCGGGGACGCTGCCAAGGCCGCCGCGAACGTTCAGAAGGACGCTGAGAAAGCTGCCAAGGAAGCGGAAAAGGATACGGAGAAAGCTGCTAAGGAAGCGGAAAAGGATACGGAGAAAGCTGCTAAGGAAGCGGAAAAGGCAGCCGAGAAAGCTGGAAAAGAGGCCGAAAAGGTTGTGAAGGAAGCTGAGAAGGAAGCCGAAAAGGTTGTGAAGGAAGCTGAGAAGGAAGCCGAAAAGGCGGAGAAAGAAGCCGAGAAGGCTGCCGAAGAAGCCGAAAAAGAGACCGAAAAGGCGGCGAAGGAAGCGGAAGAGATAATCGAGAAGGCCGAAAAGGAAGCGGAAAAGGCAAACAAATGACGCCCGATGGCAGGGGCCAAAGCAATCCCTGCGTGAGCGGATAGCCTGGCCCCTCCAGAGTTTAGCGCAGCATGATCATGCCTGCATCATACGCCCATCGACAGTCGGTGGCATCTCTGGCGATATCAATCTGGTCGAGCCTCTTACCCATTGTCTCGCCTGCAAAGCGCAGATCATCACATTCCCCGTCGTTCGCCCATTCCGAGGTATCGTCGCCGAAATTGATGGAGGGTTCGGCTACGCCCGACTTCAAGCTGGCTGTACCAGCCAGAAAGGCCGCGCGGCAGTCACTGGCATCTTTCTGGCGTTCGCTTTCTGCGGATTCAGGAACCACACCCGGGCCGAAAAAGTCGGGATCGTCGCATTCATTGTCATTGGGCCAGGTGCCGCTGTCGTCACCGAAGTTAATGCGGGCAGCCAGGGCTTCGATTACTGAGCCGGAGACCGGCGTCATCGGCGGTTCGTCCGGCGCATCCCTGGCCAGGGTGATGGTGCCGTCCTCATAGGCCTGGCGGCAGTCAGAGGCGTCACGCATGATATTGACGTTGTCCAACTCGCTGGCCATGGCCGAACCGGCAAAGCGGGGATCGTCGCATTCCTGGTCCTTGGCCCATTCCGAGGTATCGTCGCCGAAGTCGATATCGGCCGTGGTGGTGGGGTCGTTGTCGCCAATCAGGGTGATGGAGCCGGCCTCATAGGCGGTGCGGCAATCGGTGGCGTCGCGGGCGATGTCCACATCCTCGAGTTCGATGGCCATGCTGGCGCCGGCAAAGCGCGGGTCGTCACATTCCCCATCATTGGCCCAGCTGGAGGTGTCGTCGCCGAAATCAATATCTGCCGGTCGAGCGGTCACAGGCGCGGTCGCCTGGTCGTCGCCCTCATCGGGCTCCGCCAGGGTGATGGAGCCGGCTTCGAACAGCGATTGGCAATCGGTGGCGTCGCGGGCGACGTCGGCGTCCTCCAGTTCCTCCGCCATCCCGGTGCCGGCAAAACGCATGTCGTCGCATTCGCCGTCATTGGCCCATTCCGACGTGTCGTCGCCAAAATCGATCCCGGTGCTGCTGTCCTGTGCCCAGGCCGGAGCCGCAATCCCGGTCACAAGAAGCAATGCCAGGCCGGTTGCGCCCAGGCGCATGTTGATTGCACGCATCGGTCGTTCTCCCTCAACCATTGTGTCGCCCACATGGTCCCATCCTATAGCGGCTTTGTGGCGGCCAGAAGTGGGAAAGCTATGCTTCTTCGGCCCGATTGCGCGTTTCGCGCCGGGCGAAGATCCATGACCCGAACAGCACCATGGCGGTGCCGAAGGCATGGAACAGCGTAAAATCCTCGCCCAGGATCACCACGGCCAGTACGATAGTGATGACGGGACCGAAAGAGGCGGTCGAAGAGGTGGCGCGGGCGCCGATGCGGGCAATGCCGGCATTGAGCAGGAAGGAGGGCAGCACCGTGCCGAAGACACCCAGCATCAGGCCAAGATACCACACATAGGGGCTATAGCTGGCATAGGTCTGGGGGCCATCGATCACCAGGCTCTGCCCGATAGCCAGGATCGCGGCGGTGGACATGCCGATGCAGGTAAACAGTGCCGAGCCCAGGATGAGCATCTGCCGCCGCGCCAGGTGCTGGTAGAAGGCGAAGGTGATGGCTGAGCCAAGCACCAGAATAGTGCCGACGAGCAGACCCTCGGGGCGCACGCTCAGGTTCCAGGTGAAGATAACCAAGAGGCCCCCATAGCTGAGCATCATGGCGGGTACCAGGTTCCAGTTCATGCGGTCGCCGAAAAACCAGGCGCCGAACAGGAGCACGAAGAACGGATAGGTGAAAAGCACCAGTCGCTCATATTGCGCAGAGACGAAGGCGAGCCCGGAAAAATCGAGATAGCTCGAGACATAATAGCCCAGCACTCCCACAGCCATGGTGGCAAGGAGGCGAGGCGGCGTCAGCAAGGGCAGTAGCCTGGAATTGCGGCGCAGCAACGAGGCAAGGATCACCAGATAGACCGGGACGGCCACCAGCATGCGCAGGGCCAGCGTCGCCTCGGTGGAGACGCCTTCGGCAAAGGCGAGCTTGATGAAGATACCCTTGGTGGAAAACAGCGCGGCGCCGAAAAAGGCAAGGCCATAGCCGATGATATCGATCGTAGGGGGTGTCGTTACCGGATTGGATGGGGTCATCAGGTAGATCCTTCGCACGAGCTTTAGGCCCGGGCGCGGCGCATTCAAAGCCGCGATCGTGCGAAATCGTCCATTTCCAGGGGCCGTCCGTCAGCCGCGCGGATGGGCTTTGGAATAGCTTTCAAGCAGCCTTTCGGTATCGACGGCGGTATAGATCTGGGTGCTCGAGAGGCTGGCATGGCCCAGCAATTCCTGGATGGCGCGCAGGTCGCCCCCCTTGCCCAGGAGGTGGGTGGCAAAGGAGTGCCTGAGCGCGTGCGGGGTGGCCGAGGGCGGCAGGCCCAGGGCACCGCGCAGCTGGGCCATGCGCAACTGGATGAGGCGGGGCGACAGCACGCCGCCGCGCACACCGCGAAACAGGGGATCTTCGGGCCAGAGCTTGAAGGGGGCGAGGCCAAGATAGGTATCGATGGCCTGCCGGACCACGGCAATCAGGGGCACCATGCGTACCTTGCCGCCCTTGCCGGTGACCCGGAGCGTATCAGTCTCGAGATCGGCCTTGGTCAGGGACAAGGCTTCGGAAATACGCAGACCCGCACCATAGCAGAGCGAAATTACCGCCATGTCGCGGGCCGCGACCCAGGGACGGTCTTCGAGTTCATTAGTGGTGTCGATGGTGCGCCTGGCCTCTACCACCGACAGCGCCTTGGGCAGGGAGCGCGGGATTTTCGGGGTGCGAATGACATTGAGCGCCTCGGTGGCCAGGGTCCCCTCGCGTTCGAGAAAGCCGAAAAAGCTCTTCAGCGCCGAGAGCACCCGGGCCAGCGAGCGCGAGCCAAGGCTTTCGCTGCGGCGCTGGGCCATGAAGGCGCGGATGTCGGCGCCGCGCAGATCCTTGAGAAATTGCAGCGAGACCGGCCCACCCAAATGGGAGGCAAGAAAGCCCATGAACTGGCCGAGGTCACGGCCATAGGCCTCGAGCGTCCTGGGGGCGAGGCGGCGAACTGAACCCAGTTCGCGCAGCCAGGCCTCGATGCGGGCGCGGACAAACTCATCGGTGGCAAAGGCGCTGTCAGTCATGAGGGCAGTCTAGGCTGATCCGGTTAGCAATCCACCACCAGCCTCACCTGACCCAGTGTCGTTCATGCGGCGGCGCCAGGCCCAGGTCGGCGTAAAGCCGGAGTGGCACAGGCTGCGGTCGCCGACGGATGTGGGTGAGCCCGATCAGCCATTCATGAAGGCTGGCCTGGCCAGTAATTCCGGCCAGGCTGGGTTGCGCCTCAAGATGATTTCTGTCGGCCATAGCATCCTCCTCTTTGCAAGCGAGCCTGAGAACATTAGAAGAACAACATGACGGCTTATGTCAGCAGCCTATTGGCAGAATCGCTTGCAATGGCAGCGTGTGAATGCGAGCAGAACAGGCATAGATGATCGAACGTCCTGACATCGTGGCGGTAATGGTGGGGGTGGCCGTCGAGGGTCCCTATAGCTATCGCGTGCCCGAAGGGACAAGCGTGGAGCGCGGCTCTATCGTGGCGGTGCCGCTGGGGCCGCGGCTGATTCTGGGCGTGGTCTGGGGGCCGCCCAAGGACATGATCGCCCACAACAGGTTGCGCGACATCGCCCATGTCTATGATGTGCCGCCGCTGTCGGAAGAACTGCTCAGAACGGTGGAATGGGTGGCGCGCTATACGCTGACCGCACCGGGCCAGGTGCTGCGTGGCGTGCTGCGCTCGCCCGAGGCGCTCGATGCGCCAAAGCCGGTCATTGCCTATCGCCGCACGGGACAGGAGCCGGAAAAACTGACGCCGGCCCGGCTGCGGGTGCTCGATTGCCTGATGGACGACATGGCTTGGCCAAGGCCGGCGCTGATCGGGGCCAGTGGCGTCTCGATTTCGGTCATCGATGGACTCGAGCGGGCAGGCGCACTGGAAAAGCTCGAAATGGCGCCGCCGCCCGTGGTGATGCCGCCGGACCCGGATGACAATCCGGCAAGGCTCAATCCAGAGCAGCAGAAGGCACTCGACCAGATCCTGGCGCTGGATGCTCATGCCTTCGGGGTGGCGCTGCTCGATGGGGTGACCGGGGGTGGCAAGACCGAGGTGTTCTTCGAGGCGGTGGCCGATACGCTGAGGGCCGGGCGGCAGGCGCTGGTGCTTTTGCCCGAGATCGCGTTGACCAATACGTTTATCGACCGCTTTACCCGCCGCTTCGGCACGCGACCGGCCGAGTGGCATTCGGACATGACGCCGGTGCAAAGGTCGAAGGTCTGGCGCGGCGTGCTCGATGGCACTGTACGGGCGGTGGTGGGCGCGCGTTCTTCGTTGTTCCTGCCGTTTCGCGAGCTTGGACTGATGGTGCTCGATGAGGAGCATGACGGGGCCTACAAGCAGTCCGATGGCTTTACCTATCACGCCCGCGACATGGCTGTTGTGCGGGCCAATCTGGCGCAGGCGCGGGTGGTGCTGTCCTCGGCAACGCCCTCGGTTGAGTCGCGCAACAACGCCAATGCCGGACGCTATGCGCATGTGACGCTGGAAAGCCGCTTCGCAGAGGCGGCCATGCCTGATGTCACCGCCATCGACATGCGCATGGACGGACCGGAAAAGGGAGAGTGGATCGCCCCGGCCCTGGCTCGCGAAGTGTTCGCGGCACTCGACCGGGGTGAACAGGCGCTCTTGTTCCTCAACCGCCGGGGCTATGCGCCGCTGACATTATGCCGGTCCTGCGGGCATCAGTATCAATGCCCGGATTGCTCGACCTGGATGGTGGAGCATCGCTTTCGCGGCGTGCTCATGTGCCACCATTGCGGGCATAAGATGCGGACGCCCAAGGTATGTGGTGAATGCGGGGATACAGAGAGCCTGGTGGCAGTCGGGCCAGGGGTCGAGCGGGTGGCCGAGGAGGCTGCGGCACGCTTCCCTGACGCGCGACGGGTGCTGCTCTCCACCGACATGGGCAGCCATGCCCAATTGCGCGAGCGTTTCAGCGAGATAGAGCGGGGGGATTATGATCTCATCATCGGTACCCAGCTGGTATCCAAGGGACACCATTTCGAAAAGCTCTCGGTGGTGGGTGTGCTCGATGCCGATCTGGGGCTGGCGCATGGCGATCCGCGCGCGGCGGAAAAGACCTTCCAGATCTTGACGCAGGTGGCGGGCCGCGCCGGCCGTGCATCACGGCACGGCAAGGCGTTTCTCCAGACCTACCACCCTGACCACCCGGTGATGAAGGCCATGGTCAGCGGTGACCGGGAGGCTTTCTATGCGCAGGAACTGCTGGCACGCGAGGCGGGGGGCATGCCGCCTTTCGGCCGGCTGGCAGCTCTGATCATCTCCGCCAATAGCCAGCAGTCCGCCATGGCCCATGCAAGGCTACTGCTCTCGGCGGCGCCCATGGCCGAGGGGGTGCGGCTGTTCGGGCCAGCCGATGCACCCATCGCGATGATCCGGGGGCGCCATCGCGTAAGGCTGCTGGCCCAGTCGGGCAAGGATTTCGACCTCTCGGGCTATATGCGCTTCTGGCTCGGGAGCGCTGAGAAGCCCAAGGGCGACCTCAAGGTGCAAGTAGACATCGATCCGATGAGCTTCATGTGAAGCCAGTGAAGTTAGCAGGAGGGCCGGTTCCAAGCATTGGCGCTCAGCTCTCATGGCCGCCTCACCTCGAATCTGTCCACTGGACAGATTGCTCCAAGGGGTCGGCTCGACATGCGACACTTTCGCCCCATTTGAATCACACCCCCAAGCCTTGCAAGCCGCGCAAGCCATGTGCTAGAGCGAGCGCGACTTACGAGGGGTCCGGCTCGCGGCCCGTTTCCGAGCACGTCCAAGCGTTCATAACCCGCCCGGGTTCCGTTCAATGGAATCAATGAAGGGCCGGACAAAAGAGGGTGAAGCGGCATTGGCAGCGCAGAATTCAGTGCTTACCCAGATCGCGCGGCCATATGCGTCCGCGCTGTTCGATCTTGCCCAGGGCGAGAACCAATTGGCCCAGGTGGAAACCGGGCTCTCCGACATCTCCCGGCTGATCGGTGAAAGCGACGATTTTTCGCGCTATCTCCGCTCCCCGGTCATCTCGGGCGACGTCAAGGCGTCCGCCCTCGAGGCGATCCTGAACAAGGCCAAGGTCAATACGCTGCTGGCCAATTTCCTGCGCCTGGTGGCCAAGAACGGGCGCCTGTTTGCGCTCGATACCATTATTGCCGTGTTCCGCGAGCTGGCCGCTACAGCCCGCGGCGAAGCGACGGCCGACGTCACGTCGGCTGCCCCCCTGACCGATGCGCAGGCCAAGTCGCTGGCCGAGACGCTCAAGGCCAAGCTGGGCAAGACCGTGACGCTCAACCAGTTCGTTGATCCCTCGCTGATCGGTGGCCTTCAGGTGAAGGTCGGCAGCCAGATGATCGACTCATCCCTCAAGACAAAACTCGCTGCGATGAAGATCGCCATGAAAGAGGTCGGATAATGGACATCAAAGCCGCGGAAATTTCTGCGATCCTCAAGGACCAGATCAAGAATTTCGGCCAGGAAGCCCAGGTTTCCGAAGTTGGTCAGGTGCTCTCCGTCGGTGACGGTATTGCCCGCGTCTATGGTCTCGACAATGTGCAGGCCGGCGAACTGGTCGAGTTCCCCGGCGGCGTCCGGGGCATGGCGCTGAACCTTGAAACCGACAATGTCGGCGTCGTGATCTTCGGCAATGACCGCGCCATCAAGGAAGGCGACGTGGTCAAGCGGACCGGCGCCATCGTTGATACTCCCGTTGGTCCGGGCCTGCTCGGCCGCGTGGTCGATGGCCTGGGTAACCCGATCGATGGCAAGGGCCCGATTGAGCACACCGAGCGTCGCCGCGTCGACGTCAAGGCTCCAGGCATCCTGCCGCGCAAGTCGGTGCATGAGCCGATGTCGACCGGCCTCAAGGCCATCGATGCGCTGATCCCGATCGGCCGCGGCCAGCGCGAGCTGATCATTGGCGATCGGCAGACCGGCAAGTCCGCCATTATTCTCGATACCTTCCTCAACCAGAAGCCGGCGCATGACGCCGATGCTTCGGACACAGACAAGCTCTACTGCATCTACGTCGCTGTTGGGCAGAAGCGCTCGACCGTCGCCCAGTTCGTGAAGCAGCTCGAAGAAGCCGGTGCCTTGCAGTATTCAGTGGTGATCGCCGCGACTGCTTCGGAAGCCGCGCCGCTCCAGTACATCGCGCCCTTCACCGGCTGCGCCATCGGCGAGTGGTTCCGCGACAATGGCAAGCATGCCGTGATCGCCTATGACGATCTGACCAAGCAGGCGGTTGCCTATCGCCAGCTCTCGCTGCTGCTGCGCCGTCCGCCGGGCCGCGAGGCCTATCCGGGCGACGTGTTCTATCTACACAGCCGCCTCCTCGAGCGCGCCGCCAAGATGAACGAAGACCACGGTCTTGGTTCGCTCACCGCCCTGCCGGTTATCGAGACCCAGGCGAACGACGTGTCGGCCTATATTCCGACCAATGTGATCTCGATCACCGATGGCCAGATCTTCCTTGAGACCAACCTCTTCTTCCAGGGCATCCGCCCGGCCGTGAACGTGGGTCTGTCGGTGAGCCGCGTGGGCTCCTCAGCCCAGATCAAGGCGATGAAGCAGGTGGCCGGTTCGCTCAAGGGCGAGCTGTCGCAGTACCGCGAAATGGCGGCTTTCGCCCAGTTCGGCTCTGACCTTGATGCTGCAACGCAGCGTCTGCTCAACCGCGGTGCGCGCCTGACCGAGCTGCTCAAGCAGCCGCAGTTTTCGCCTCTCAAGACCGAAGAGCAGGTGGCTGTGATCTTTGCCGGCGCCAATGGCTATCTGGACAGTATCCCGGTTTCCAAGGTCAGCGATTTCGAGAAGACGGTGCTCAGCGCCATGCGCTCGAAATATTCGTCCATCCTGTCGACCATCGCCACCGAGAAGGCGCTGAGCGACGACACCCGGGCCCAGCTCAAGTCGGCTCTTGACGAGATCAAGAAGACCTACGCGGCTTAAAGCCTGAAGGAGACGACAGGCCATGCCGTCGCTAAAGGACTTAAAGAACAGGATCGACTCGGTCAGATCGACCCAGAAGATCACCAAGGCCATGCAGATGGTCGCGGCGGCCAAGCTCCGTCGCGCCCAGGAAGCTGCCGAGGCCGCGCGCCCCTATGCCGAACGCATGGGCAAGGTGCTTGCTGCACTTGGCGCGGTCTATGACGGCCAGGAAAACGCACCGGTGCTGCTCGGCGGCAACGGCAAGGACCAGGTGCATCTACTGGTGGTTGCCACCGGCGAGCGCGGCCTGGCCGGCGGTTTCAATTCCTCGATTGCCCGCCTTGCCCGTGATCATGCCCAGAAGCTGATTGCCCAGGGCAAGACGGTGAGGCTCCTCACGGTGGGCCGCAAGGGACACGATATCCTGCGCCGGCAATATCCGGACCTGATCGTGGACACGTTCAACTTCCGCGAAGTGCGCCAGGTTGGCTTTACCCAGGCCCAGCAGGTTGCCGACAAGGTGCTCTCGATGTTCGCCGCTGGCGAATTCGATGTTGCCACACTTTACTTTGCCAAGTTCGGCTCGGTGATCAGCCAGGTGCCGACGGCCCAGCAGATCATTCCGGCCAAGCTCGAAGTGCCCAAGGGCCAGGGCGATCTGGCTGCAAGCGCCGTGCCCTATGAATATGAGCCAAGCGAGGAAGCGATCGTTGAAGATCTGCTGCCGCGCAATATCTCGGTGCAGGTGCTGCGTGCCCTGCTCGAAAACTCCGCCTCGTTCTACGGTGCGCAGATGTCCGCGATGGACAATGCCACCCGCAATGCCGGCGAAATGATCAACAAGCTGCAGCTGAGCTATAACCGCCAGCGCCAGGCCCAGATCACCAAAGAACTCATCGAAATCATTTCGGGCGCGGAAGCGCTCTAACCCATCAGCGAGGACGAACAAATGGCAGAGAAGAAGGCCGGTCGCGTTTCGCAGGTCATTGGCGCCGTCGTTGACGTGGTGTTCGACGATCACCTGCCCGCCATCCTGAACGCGCTTGAAACCACCAATAATGGTCAGCGCCTGGTGCTCGAAGTAGCCCAGCATCTTGGTGAGAATGCCGTGCGCACCATCGCCATGGACACCACCGAAGGCCTCGTGCGCGGCGCCGAAGTGACTGATCTGGGCACCGCAATTTCGATTCCGGTTGGCGAAGCGACACTGGGTCGCATCATGAATGTGATCGGCGAGCCGATCGATGAGGCGGGCCCGATTGTTGGTGAAGCGATCCGCGAAATTCACCAGGAAGCTCCGAACTTTGCCGATCAGAACCCCGAAAGTGAGGTTCTGGTGACCGGCATCAAGGTGGTGGACCTGATCGCCCCTTATGCCCGTGGCGGCAAGGTTGGCCTGATGGGCGGCGCCGGCGTGGGCAAGACCGTTCTGATCCAGGAACTGATCAACAACGTCGCCAAGGCCCATGGTGGTTACTCGGTGTTCGCCGGCGTTGGTGAGCGCACTCGCGAGGGCAATGACCTCTACCACGAAATGATCGAATCGGGCGTGAACAAGGACCCCAAGGAAAATGGCGGTTCGGCTGCAGGCTCCAAGGCAGCTTTGGTGTTCGGCCAGATGAACGAGCCCCCGGGTGCGCGTGCCCGCGTGGCCCTGACCGGTCTGACGATCGCCGAGAACTTCCGCGACAAGGGTCAGGACGTGCTGTTCTTTGTGGACAACATCTTCCGCTTCACCCAGGCGGGCGCTGAAATGTCGGCGCTGCTGGGTCGCATTCCTTCCGCCGTGGGTTACCAGCCGACCCTGGCGACGGACATGGGTGCGATGCAGGAACGCATCACCACCACCAACAAGGGCTCGATTACCTCGGTGCAGGCCGTGTATGTGCCCGCTGACGACTTGACCGACCCGGCCCCGGCAACCTCGTTTGCCCACTTTGACGCCGTGACGGTGTTGAACCGTGCGATTTCGGAAAAGGGCATCTATCCTGCCGTGGATCCGCTGGCCTCAAACTCCCGCATTCTCGATCCGCACGTGGTTGGCGAGGAGCACTACCAGGTCGCTCGCGACGTGCAGGCGATCCTGCAGAAATACAAGGCGCTGCAGGACATCATCGCGATCCTGGGCATGGACGAGCTTTCTGAAGAGGACAAGCTGACCGTGGCCCGCGCCCGCAAGATCGAGCGCTTCATGAGCCAGCCCTTCGACGTGGCTGAAGTGTTTACCGGTTCGCCCGGCGTGTTCGTGTCGATCGAAGATACCATCAAGGGCTTCAAGGGCCTGGTGGCTGGCGACTATGACCACCTGCCGGAAGCCGCCTTCTATATGGTCGGTACCATCGACGATGCCGTCGCCAAGGCCCAGAAGCTGGCCGCGCAGGCTGCCTGATTTCGGTTGCGGGCCCTCGGGGTCCGCGCCATCTCGTCATGGGGCCCGGATGACAATGCGGGCTCCAATGGACAATAAAGGCCGCGCGGTCGAACCGCGAAAGTAGAGTCACTTTCGCTGACCACGCTTCAGAGGACCAAAAGAATGGCTGAAGGCCTCAAGATCGAGATTGTGTCGCCCGAGCGGCTGGTGCTGTCCGAAACCGTGGTTTCGGTCACCGTGCCGGGCACGGAAGGCTATTTCACTGTGATGGACGACCACGCGCCGTTCATGACGACGCTGAAGCCCGGCTTCATCACCGTGACCAAGGAAAGCGGCGCGACCGTCTATTTCGTCAAAGGTGGCTTTGCCGATGTGTCGCCCACCGGCCTGACCATTCTGGCCGAGCAGTCGGTGCCGTTCTCCGAGTTCGACCATGGCGACCTGCAGGCGCAGATCAAGGCCGCCGAGGAAGAACTCAATCGTGCTGCAACGCCGGAAGACAAGTCCTATGCCCAGGATGTGGTGTCGGGCCTGTTGAACCTGGCCATCGAAGCCCAGCATATCGACGGAGCCCATGTGCACTAGCGGGCTGTGTGACGCTGTTGATTGACTTTGGAGGCCGCCCATTGGGCGGCCTTCTTGCTTTTTATTTATGCAACAAGCATAACATTTGTGCAAGTCATTGATATTGCAGAGAAATTCTTCCATCTCAACCTGTGCTTAACCCTTGGGGTCCAGTGTCCACTCGGGACACACGGAAAGCTGGCCAATGGCGGCCGGACTTCGGGGGCACGATCATGGGTTCATTCCTGCGCAATATCCGTCTGACCTTCGCCATTTCCAGCATGACCATTGGGGCCATCGCCATTGCGGTGCTGGCAGTGCTGGGCGGGCTCTATGTGAGCCTGAGCGCCTCGGTGGCGCAGGACGAAGACAAAGCGCTGACCGATACGATGCGCATCGCGGCGCAAATCTTCCAGGTCAACCTGCCAAGCCTGGAAGTGGGTGTGGACGAGACCGGCAATGTGATGGCCCTGACGGCCCGCAACATGCCCCGCTTCCGGAGCCATGACGTGATCGACGCCGTTGCCAGGGTCGCGGGCCAGCATGTCGCGGTCTATGTCTTTGACCCTGAGACCAGTCCCGACATGGTGGTGGGCAGCACGAGCCTGCTGGATACCGCCGGCGAACGGCGCATGGATGCGAGGCTGGTCGCGGGTAGTCCGATATTCGAGAGCCTGGTCGGGAATCACCCCGTGCTCTCGCAAGAGGCCTATGACGGCGCCAGTTATCTCCTCAGCTACAAGCCGATTGCCACCACCGACGGGATGGTGATCGGGGCGCTGATGGTGGCTGTCGATCGGGGCCCGCTCGCAGAGGTGCTGGGCCAGACAATGACGGTGCTGGGGGCGATGGCGCTGCTTGGCATGCTGGTGACGGGCGTGTTGGCGCTGCTGCTGGCGCGCAAGCTGATGCGGCCCATTCCGGAACTGGCCGGGGTGATGGGCGCGCTGGCCAATGGCGCGCTCGATAGGTCGGTGCCTCACACGGGACAGGGCAATGAAATTGGCGCCATGGCCCGCGCCGTTGAGGTGTTTCGAGCCAATGCGGTGGAAAAAGCCGCGCTCGATGCGCAAGCACGGCAACATCTGGCCGAAGCCGCCGATCATACCGGGCAGCTGCAGGCCATTTCGCGCAGCCAGATCGTGGTCGAGTTTGATCTCGATGGTACGGTGCTGGCAGCCAACGAGAATTTTCTGGCGCTGCTGGGTTATGGTCTTGAGGACGTGGTCGGACGGCCCAATGCGCTGTTCTTGTTCGATGCCGACCCGGCCAGTCAGAGTTATCGGCAATTCTGGCAGGACCTGGCCGCGGGCGCCTTCAAGAGTGGGGAATATCGCCGCCGCAGCCGCGACGGGCAGGACGTCTGGATCCAGAGCACCTTCACACCCATTTCCGACGCAGACGGCGTTCCCTATAAGGTGGTCCAATTCGCTACCGACGTGACAGCACGCAAGAAATCGGTCGCTGCCATTGGCGCCGGGCTGCAAAAGTTGGCCGCGGGTGACCTGACCAGCACCATCCCATCTCCCTTTCCGCCTGAGTTCGAGGATTTGCGCGTGGCTCTCAATGGCACCGTGGAGCGCTTTGCCGATGTGGTGGGGCAGTTGCGGTTGACCACGCGTTCGCTGCGCACCGCCAGCGGGGAACTGCTTTCGGGGGCCAATGATCTTTCCGAACGCACAACCAGACAGGCTGCGACCATCGAAGAAACATCCGCGGCCATGGAAGAGCTTGCGGCCACGGTCGCAAGCAATGCAGGCATGGCCGAAGACGCCGCCAGCAAGGCCGACACGGTGTCGAAAGCTGCCTCGGAAAGTGGTGCGGTGATGGACGAGGCGACCGGGGCCATGGAGCGCATTACCCAGTCGTCCAGCAAGATTTCCAACATCATCGGCATGATCGACGACATTGCCTTCCAGACCAATTTGCTGGCGCTCAATGCTTCGGTCGAGGCGGCCCGCGCCGGAGATGCCGGCAAGGGGTTTGCCGTGGTGGCGGTGGAAGTGCGGCGGCTGGCCCAAAGCGCCGCGCAGGCCTCCTCAGAGGTCAAGGCACTGGTTGAAAAGAGCGCGGGCGAGGTCAAGACCGGGTCTGGCCTGGTTGCTGCGGCCGGTGACCGGCTTCGGGCAATGCTCGACGCGGTCGCAGAGAACAGTGCTCTGGTCCGCTCGATCGCCCTGGCCAGCCGCGAGCAGGCGGCCTCGATTGACGAGGTGAGTGTCGCTGTGCGGACCCTGGACCAGATGACCCAGCACAATGCGTCTCTTGTTGAACAGACCAATGCGGTGATCGAGCAGACCGAAGGTCAGACCCAGGCGCTGGATCAGATCGTCGACGTGTTCAAGCTGCAGGAAGATGGCGCCGGGGCGCTATTGCAGACGGGGCGAAAGGCAGCCTGACTGTTGCCTAGGCCAGCGCTGCACTCACCAGCGCCCGAGCATGCAGGTCCGTGGTGTCATAGGTCGGCAGGGAACTGGTGCTGTCATCGATCAGCATGCCGATCTCGGTGCAGCCCAGAATGACGGCCTGGGCCCCGCGCGCCGCCATGCGGTCTATCGCCGCCTGATAGACGCGGCGCGATTCCTTGCGCACGATGCCCTTGCACAGTTCGTCATAGATGATGCCGTTGAGATTGGTGTGGTCCACTTCGGGGACGAGCGCCGTCAGGCCCCGGGCGGCCAGCCGCTCCTTATAGAAGTTCATCTCCATGGTGAAACGCGTGCCCAACAGGCCGATGGTATCAAAACCATCGACCAGCAGCGCGTCAGCTGTCGGTTCGGCGATGTGGACGAAGGGTATGGTCACGCCCTCCAGCATGAGATCGGCAACAACATGCATGGTGTTGGTGGCAAGGCCGAGAACCTGGGCACCGGTGGCTTGCAGCGAGAGCGCGATTGCGTTGAGTTGGCGGCCGGCTTCATTCCAGCGCCCTGCCGCCTGCAATGCTGCTATGGGCGCAAAATCCAGTGAATGCAGGATGACCGGTGCTGAATGCAGGCCACCGAGCCGCGCTGCCGTCTCCTCATTGAGGATGCGGTAATAATGGGCGCTCGATTCCCAGCTCATGCCGCCGACCAGCCCGATAGTCTTCATATTGGCTTCAGACATGGGTGAAACGCCGCGGGATATCGCGGAATGCCTCGACGACCTGTTCGTAAGCAGGGCGCTTGAAGGGCACAATGAGCGATGGGGTGCGGCTGAGCTTTTCCCAGCGCCAGGCATTGAATTCCGGTTTAAATCGGCCACCACCGGGGCTGTCGACGTCGATCTCGCTGTCGGGACCGGTAAAGGCGAAGGCAAACCAGCGCTGGCGCTGGCCGCGATATTTGCCATTCCATGCCTGGCCCAGCACATCGTCGGGCAGGTCGTAATAGATCCATTCCGGTGCCTCTGCGAGCAGGCTCACCGAGGTTATGCTGGTTTCCTCATGGAGTTCACGCAGCGCCGCTCGGAGCACATCCTCGCCCTTGTCGATGCCGCCCTGGGGCATTTGCCAAGCCGAACCATGGGCCGCCGACTGGTCGGGATCGCCAGCGGACTTGCGATGGCCAAGGAACACATTGCCATGGGCATTGAACACAGCGATCCCCACGCAGTCCCGATAGGGCATGGAATCGCGTTCGGGCCGACTGGTTGTCATGGGAAGCCTCTATTTCATCAGGGCGCTGACCGGAACCAGTGCAATGCCCTTGGCATCGAGTTCCTGCGCCCAGTCGGACACGGCCTGCACCGAGATGGGCAGAGCGCTCACAATACCAATAGCGCTGCCCGATTCCATGGCCTGGGCCTCAAGGCTGGCAAGCGCTGCGAGTATGGATGTCCGGGCGGGATTGGCATCGATGACCTGGCCGGCGCGACCGAAGGGCACACGGTTGGACGCAGCCAGTTGTGCGGCAACGGAACGATTGGACGATCCGTCATCGAGATAGCCGAGGCCCCGGGCGCCGAACTCTTCCATGATCGGGGCCATATCGGCGGCCGAGGCAGTGAAGCGGGCGCCCATATTGTTGATGATGCCGAAATAACCGCCGAACCGCGCCATCAGCCAGAACAGCTTTTCCAGGTTGTCGCGCGGCGTTTCGCCAGTCAGGATCGTATGCGGACCGGGGTCGTTCTGTGGATAGTCGAAGGGTTCCAGTGGCACTTCGAGCATGACTTCATGGCCCGCGGCACGGGCCGCTGCAACGCTGTTCTGCAAGGACCGTCCATAGGGCGCAAAAGCAAGGCTTACCTCGTCGGGCAATTGGTCGATGGCATGGAGGGAGCCCTGTTCGTTGATCCCCAGGCCCGTGACCACGATGGCAATCATCGGTCCGCCCGCCGCGAGCACGCCGCCGGCCGGGCGGCGATAGGCGGCGAAGGGCGTGAGCCCGGTGCCCGACATGCGCGGAATGGTGCCGGCCGACGTTTCCTCGCTCAGGTCGAGCAGGGCGCCGAAGCGATCGGGCATCTGGCCCAGAGCAGTGCCGGCACCGGCGGGCGGGGGCACCGCCCCTACCGAGCCATTGGCCGGAACCTGTTCTGGGTCAGCCGTGATGGTGGCCGGACGGCTGGCCGCTGAATTGGCAACCTGGTTGTTGTCGCGGGTGGAGGTAATGGCCACTTCTTCGCTGGGACGACCGCCGTCAGGGTCCTCGACCAGCACCAGGCGCAGGGCGACGCCGCCGATAATCAGGAAGATCAGGATGAACAGCAGGCGGGCCATCGGAAAGTGGAAGCGTCCGGAACGGGCCTGGTTCCGGCGCCCGCGTCCGGTCAGCGGCGTGGACAGATCATTGGCCATAGGCGGTTCACTCATCCCCGGCTGGGCAGGTGCGGGATGCGGCACGAATCAAGCCGCCGCATCCCCAGTCTATCATGGACCAGGCCCTATTCCGCCTTGGGCGGGTAGGCCGGGTCGGTCTCGTCACCCTTGATGAGGCTGAGGGCATATTGCAACTGGGTGTCCTCTGCCTTTTCCACCGGGACATAGACCGACGATCCAACGGTGGATTCTTCCTGGCCTTCAATGGTGATGTGGCCCTCGAGCCCGGCTTCCCCGATGATCTCGTCGCGACCCTGGAATTCCTCGGGCACGACCTGGCGAACTTCGATGTCCGGGGTGATGCCGAGGGCCTGGATCGAGCGGTTATCGGGCGTGTAATAGCGCGCCGTGGTCAGGCGCATGGCGCCATCTGGCCCGAGCGAGATGATCGACTGCACCGAACCCTTGCCGAAGGAGCGCGTCCCAACGAGCGTCGCGCGCTTGTGATCCTGGAGCGCGCCGGCGACGATCTCGGATGCTGAGGCCGAACCGCCATTGATCAGCACAACCATGGGTACGTCGGCAATGCGGGCGTCGAGCGGGTCGGGAACCGCGTCATAGCGGGCGCTCTCGCTTTCACTGCGGCCGCGGGTCAGCACGACTGCGCCGCGATTGAGGAAGGCATCGGCCACGTAGACCGACTGGTCGACCAGTCCACCCGGATTGTTGCGCAGATCAAGGATGATGCCCTTGGGCGCCACGCCATCGCGTTCTTCATAGATGGATTCAATGGCCCGCTCGACACCAACAAATGCCTGTTCGGAGAAGCGCGACAAACGCAGCAGGGCAATGTCGCCTTCGCCCTCGGTCTCGCCGCCCTCCATCGACCAGCGCACGGCCCGCATCGAAATTATGCCACGCGTAAGCGTGAACTCGATCGGATCGGTCACGCCCTCACGCAGTACGGTGAGGGTGACGTCGGTGCCAACGCGGCCGCGCATCTTCTCGACCGCTTCGTCCTGGGTCATGCCCTGAACTGGCAGGCCATCGATCTCATAGATCAGGTCATTGGCCATGATCCCGGCGCGGGCAGCCGGGGTGTCATCGATGGGGGAGACCACCTTTATGAGGTCTTCTTCCATGATGATCTCGACACCCAGTCCGCCGAATTGCCCCGAGGTATCCTCGCGCATTTCGTCGTAGTCGGCAGGCGGCAGATAGCCCGAATGCGGGTCGAGCGAGGTCAGCATGCCCTGGATGGCGGCGCGAATCAGTTCTTCCTCGTCCGGTGGATCGACATATTCGGCGCGGATGCGGTCGAAAATTTCGCCGAACAGGTTGAGATCGGCATAGATTTCGAGCGGATCGCGGGCGGCCTCGGCGCGCTCTGCTGCCGTCGGCTCGGGCTCTTCGCCGCTAGGATTGGGTTCAACCTGCTCTTCCACCGGTGCCGGATCGACCGGCGCCTGGTCGACCGGGTTTTGATCCTGGGCGATCAGGACGGTGGCGGGCACCAGCACTGCCGCAGCAAGAGCGGCAAGGCGAAGGGTGGTCAGGCGCATGGGTTCGTTATCCCGTCTGTTCGTTTTTGGCCCACCACCCGGCCGGGTCGAAAGGCTCGTTGTCTTGTCTCAGCTCAATATAGAGGGTCGGCTGCGCGTTTCCAGCATTGGTGGTTACGGTCCGTCCAATTGTGCGTGATCCCATCATCCCCAGGGGCTCGCCCATCTGCACGAACTGGCCGATCTCGGCGGTGATGGTGTCGAGGCCGGCGAGCAGGGCCGTGTAGCCGCCGCCGGTATTGAGAATGACGATCTGGCCATAATTGAGGTAAGGCCCCTTGTAGAGCACCCATCCATCGGCCGGCGCTACCACCTGAGCCTCGGCACGGGTGACGATAGACTGTCCCTGGGCGATGCCGCCCAGCCCGTCATTCGTGCCGTATTCAACAACGGTCACGCCATTGGCCGGCGGGGGCAAATAGCCACGGGCCAGGGGGAAGGGTACGGCGGGCTGGGTTCTGGCGGCGTCGGCAAAGGCCAGTTCGATAGCCTCGGGCGAGAGTTGGGGCAGGTCCGGATCGGTGGTTGCGGGAGCCGTGGTCGCACCCGTGGCGGCCCGCTCGGACAGGGCGCCAATCAGCTCGCGCAGAGAACTGGCCCGTTCGGCCAGCGCCACGGCTTCCGCCTCTTCGGCCAGAAGTTCTGCGCTCATCTGGGTGATGCCCTGCTTGCGTGCCGCGATCAGGGTGGCAATGCGCAATTGCTCTTCCTCGAGCACGTCATAATTTGCCCGAAGGGTTGCTTCTTCGGCTAGGGCAGCGACCTTTATGTCGGTCAAGGCCTTGAGGTCAGCGGCCACATCATCGGCCCTTCCCCGCAACTGGGGCAGGATGGCGGCGATCAGCATGGCGCCGCGCGCTGACCCCAGAGCATCGTCGGGATCGACGATGAGCGCGGGGGGCGGATTGAGTGAAATGCGTTCCAGGGCCGCCAATACATTGGCGATCTCTGCATCGGCACCATCGAGCCGGCCGCGCACCTCGAGTTCGCGCACGATCAGGTCAGCGATCCGCTCCTCGACATCGGCGACCTCGATCTCGGCCAATTTGACCCGCTGGGCCGCGGCAATGAGTGCGGCATTCTGCTGAGTGCGGTCGCCCTCCATGGCCGCAATCTCGGCCTTGAGCTCGTCAATGCGCTCGCGACTAAGGCCCAGCGAGGCCTCCACTTCCTCGAGGTCGACGGCACTGGTCGCAGCAGGCAGTGGGGGCCCATCCGTTTCCGACGCCGGATTGGCCGGAGCCGGTGCATTCGTGTCGGAGGCAGGCTCTAGCGCCAGTGAGGGTCGCAACTGGATATCCTCTGGCTCAGTCGGCGTCGTGTCGGTCTGCGCCAGCAAGGGCGAGGCGCCGAGCCCGGCGAGAATAGTGCCCGCCAGCAGGGCCTTCACAATGCTCGCCGGCCGCAGGGGCATGGCATCTCCTCTGGAGGGGCGGGACCCCGAATCATTTCGCGCACTCTAGCAAGCGGGCGGCAAACTGCCGGTTAACATTGCCTAACCATGCCGTGAGAGCTCAATCGCCGCGATGATAGGGATGGCCCGAGAGTATGGTGGTGGTGCGGTAGAGCTGTTCGGCCAGCATGATACGTACGAGCTGGTGCGGCCAGACCATGGGCGAAAAGCTGACGACGAGGTCGGCGGTCCGTACGAAGTCGGGATCAATGCCATCGGCGCCGCCAATGACAAAGCCGATCGCGGGCCGCCCGTCGTCGCGCCAGCGGCCGATCTGGGCGGCAAAGGCGTCCGAGGTGATCGCCTTGCCGCGCTCGTCGAGCATCACCTTTATGCCCTCGGGTAAGCTCGCCCGCAGAGACTTTGCTTCCTCCGCCTTGCGAGCGGCAGCCGAACCGGCGCGGGATTCATTGATCTCGGTTACCTCGAAGCCAGTGAGGGCCAATGGCTTGCCGCTGGCGCTCGCGCGCTCAAGATAACGGGCCACAAGCTCGCGCTCTGGCCCGTTCTTCATCCGGCCGATGCCCGCAATGCTTATCCGCATGTGGTCAGGGTGGTTCTAATGCTGATCGGCGGCGAAATCGGCCTGCCACATCTTCTCGATGTTGTAGAACTCGCGCACTTCCGGGCGGAAGATGTGCAGGATCACATCACCCGCATCCACCAGCACCCAGTCGCAATGAGGCAGGCCCTCGACGCGCGGCTTGCCATAGCCGTTTTCGCGCAGGGCGTTGACGACCTGGTCGGCAACCGCGCCGACATGGCGCTGCGAACGGCCGGAGGTCACGATCATGTGGTCGGCCAGCGACGACTTGCCGGTGATGTCCACCGCGACCGTTTCTTCGGCCTTGGCGTCATCCAGCGTATCGAGAATGAGGTCGATCAGGGGCTTTTGCGCACCGGCCACGGAGGCGGGCGAAGCGGGGAGGGTGTTATCGGGCAGCGCGGCCATCAGAAACGGCCTTCCGCCCATGCGTGGGCATGGGTCATGCGAAAGTTAAGCATCCTTGGTTGTTGATCGGAATGTTGCGGCGTCGTGTAAACGGCAAGCCGTCTGTTCCTGTTCCGGTGACAATGATCACACTTGGTGCTGAATATGCGCTTTCGGCGCAGATTTCGCAAGGTCGAGGCGACCGGAAGCCTTAATTTGTGCCATTGGCGGCCCGGATGGCGGTCGAAGAAAGCCCCGACTGCCGGCCCTGGAGGTAGATCCATGCCGGCGGTCTGGCGCCCGCCAGCAGGGGCGCATCGGTCCCGTCGAGCTGAGCATGGTCAAGCGCCGCCGCCGCGCGCGAGGCCAGGGCACGCCGCGACGCGCCGGGACGCACATAGACGGCAATGGGTATTTTGGCGGCCATACCGCGCCAGCGCTGCCAGCGGTGGAAATCGGCCAGGCTATCGGCGCCCATGATCCAGACAAAGCGCCGGTCCGGCATTGTCGAGGTCAGGAAGTCGATAGTCTGCCAGGAATAGGCAAATCCCCTTGCCGCCTCGAAACCGGTGACCCGGATGCGTGGGTCAGCGACGAGCGCGCGCGCGGCGCGAACCCGTGTTTCCAGCGATGGCAGGCCGGCATTGTTCTTGAGCGGGTTGCCCGGCGTCACCAGCACCCAGAGGCTGTGCAGATCCAGCCGCCTGAGCGTTTCCTCCATGACCAGAAGGTGCCCGTCATGCATGGGATTGAAGCTGCCGCCAAACAGACCAATGCGCATGCCCGGCGCGGAGGGCGGAATCTCGGTGATGCCGGGGATGCGGAGGGGTGGGCGCAGGGTCAAATCTTATGGTCTCAACTGCCCATTGCCGCGGACGCGATATTTGAAGCTGGTCAATTGTTCGACACCGACGGGACCACGCGCGTGCATCTTGCCGGTGGCGATGCCGATTTCGCCGCCAAAGCCAAATTCGCCGCCATCGGCGAACTGGGTGGAGGCATTGTGCATGAGGATGGCGCTGTCGATCTCGTTGAAAAACTTTTCGACGGCGGCGGGGTCCTCGGCGATGATCGCCTCGGTATGGTGGCTCGAATAGTGTTCGATATGGGCGATGGCCGCTTCGATATTGCCCACCACCTTCACGGCGATGATGGCGTCTTCGTATTCGGTCTGCCAGTCGGTCTCGGTGGCCGCCGTGGCTTCGGGGATCATCGCCATAACCGCCGCGTCGCCGCGGATTTCACATCCCTTGGCGACCAGCGCGTCTATGATCGGCCGCAGATGGGTCTCGACCACATCCTTGTGCACAAGCAGGGTTTCCGCGGCCCCGCAAATGCCAGTGCGGCGCATCTTGGCGTTGAGAGTGACGCTGACGGCCTTTTCGAGGTGGGCGCTCCTGTCGATATAGACATGCACGAGGCCCTCGAGATGGGCAAAGACTGGGACACGCGCTTCGGACTGGACGCGGCCCACCAGCGTCTTGCCACCACGGGGCACGATGACGTCAATATTGCCATCAAGACCCTTGAGCATTTCGCCCACGGCGGCGCGGTCGGTCGTGGGGACCAATTGCACGCATTCGACCGGCAGGCCGGCCAGATGCAGCCCATCGAGCAGGCAATCAACGAGGGCACGGCTGGAATGGAAACTGTCGCTGCCGCCGCGTAGGATGACGGCATTGCCGGACTTGATGCAGAGCGCGCCGGCATCGGCTGTGACATTGGGGCGGCTTTCAAAGATCACACCAATGACCCCAAGCGGGGTGCGGACGCGCTCGATATGAAGGCCATTGGGCCGGTCCCATTCGGCAATCACGGTGCCGACGGGATCGGGCAGTTCGGCAATGGTCCTGACCGCTTCGATGATGCCGTCGATACGGGCGTCGGTGAGCAGCAGCCGGTCGAGAAACGCCTTGGAAATGCCCTTCTGCTCGGCCGCCTGCATGTCGAGTGCATTGGCAGCGAGGATCTGCTTGCGATGAGCGTTGATGGCACCGGCGGCCGTCAGCAGCGCGGTGCGCTTCTGCTCAGGCGCGGCGATCTTGAGCGCATTGGCGCCGATGCGGGCGTTGCGACCAATTTCTGCCATCAAGGCGGGGATGTCGTTGGAAACGGCTTCAGCCAGGCTCATGGTTGGCCTCCAGATGCTTGATGTCGTCCTGCGTGCCGGTCAGCACCAGATTGTCGCGGTGCACCATGGCGCCCCGATTGCCCGATCCGAGCAGTTCGATTACCGCATCGCTGCGCTTGCCGATCACCAGACGCGCGTCCTCGCTGTCGAAACTGACCAGACCCCTGGCGATCTCGCGCCCATCGGGATTGAGCACAGCCACGGTGTCACCCCGTTCGAAATCACCGTCGATCTGGGTTACGCCGATGGGCAATAGCGATTTTCCCAGTGTCAGGGCGCGGGCGGCGCCTGCATCGACGCGGATGGTTCCGGCCACAACCAGGGTACCCATGATCCAGCGCTTCCGCGATTGGGCGCGGGTGGTTGCGGGGTGAAACAGAGTGTGGCGGCCGCCCTCGATCAGAAGTCGTATGGAGTGGGCCTCGGTGCCCTTGGCGATGACCATGGCGGTGCCGGCCAGGGTCGCGATCTTGGCGGCCTCGATCTTGGTGGTCATGCCGCCGCGTGACAGATGGCTCGCAGCGCCACCGGCCATGGCCTCGATGGCGGGGGTGACCTGTTCGACGACCGGAATATGCGTGGCGTCAGGAACCTTGGCCGGAGGCGCGGTATAGAGCCCGTCAATGTCCGAGAGCAGGACCAGGAGATCGGCCTCGATCATGGTGGCGACGCGGGCCGAAAGGCGGTCATTGTCGCCATAGCGGATCTCGGCGGTGGCCACCGAGTCATTCTCATTGATGATGGGAATAGCCTTCAAACCCAGCAGCGTCTGGATCGTGGTGCGGGCATTGAGGAAATAGCGGCGTTCCTCGGTGATATTGGGGGTGATCAGGATCTGCCCGGTGACAATGCCATGCTGTCCAAGGGCCTCGGCCCAGGCCTGGGAGAGCGCGATCTGTCCCGCGCTGGCAGCGGCCTGAGACTGTTCGAGCGTCAGGGCCAGGGCCGAAAGGCCCAAGAGGCCACGTCCCAGCGCGATTGCGCCCGAGGAGACAATGACGATCTCGCGGCCTTCGGCCTGGAGCGCGGCGATATCCTCTGCCAGCCCGGCCAGCCATGCGGACCGCAGCTTGCCGGCCGCGTCGACCAAAAGGGCCGAGCCGATCTTGATAGTGATGCGGCGATAGGGGGCGAGGGGGTTCATTGGGAGGCAAGCTCGATCAGCACCCTCCCCCTTGCGGGGAGGGATGGGGAGGGGGGATGACCGGCAGGATGTCGAGTGCGTGAGCACCCCCTCCCATCCTCCCCCGTCAAGGGGGAGGTGCCGAACCGAGTGCGCGGGAGCGCCGCAGCTTTCAAGGCGTCCATTTCTCTTCGACCTTCTTGCGCTCGGCTTCGGCGGTGGCAGCCTTTTCGGCATCGAGGATAGCGAGCACGTCATAAAGAATCTGCTCGACGCCTTTACCGGTGGCGCCTGAAACCTGGCGAACTTCGGCCTTGGACGCTTTCTTCAATGCCTTGACCTTGGCGTTGAGTTCGTCGGGGGTGAGGGCGTCGACCTTGTTGAGCACGACGATCTCTGGCTTGTCGGCCAGCACATCGGCATAGGCCGCCAGCTCGTAGCGGACAGCCTCATAGGTATGGGCGACATCCTCATTGGTGCCATCGATGAGATGGATCAGGACGCCGCAGCGCTCGATATGCCCCAGGAATCGATCGCCAATGCCGATGCCCTCGCTGGCCCCTTCGATCAGGCCCGGAATATCGGCCAGCACGAATTCCCGCTCGCCGATACGCACCACGCCCAGATTGGGGTGGAGCGTGGTGAAGGGATAATCGGCGATCTTGGGCTTGGCGGCCGAGACGGCAGCAAGGAAGGTCGACTTGCCGGCATTGGGCTGACCGACGAGGCCCGCATCGGCGATCAGCTTGAGCCTGAGCCAGATGCCCTTTTCGGTGCCTTCCTGCCCCGGATTGGCCCGGCGGGGCGCCTGGTTGGAAGAGGTCTTGAAATAGGCATTGCCGAAACCGCCATTGCCCCCTTTCAGGAGCACGACGCGCTGGCCCACTTCGGTGAAGTCGGCGATCAGGGTTTCCTGGTCTTCCTCGAAGATCTGGGTGCCAATGGGGACGCGCAGAATGATGTCCTCGCCATCGGCGCCGGTGCGGTTCTTGCCCATGCCATGCACGCCGATACCGGCGCGGAAATGCTGCTGGTAGCGGAAGTCGATCAGGGTATTGAGACCATCGGCGCATTCAGCAATGACATCGCCGCCGCGCCCGCCATTCCCACCGTCGGGGCCGCCGAATTCAACGAATTTTTCGCGCAGGAAGCTGACGGCGCCAGCGCCGCCGGAACCGGACTTGATATAGACCTTGGCTTGGTCGAGGAATTTCATGCCTGTCGTGCCTTCCGGCGGCTAGTGCGCCGCGCTGCCGGCCCGCGCCATCGGCGGCCGACTGTTGTGGAAACGCTGTCGCGTCAACTTGGTGTCGATATGCTCCAGCTCGGCGCCACGCGCAAGGCAGAGCAGGGAAGAACGGCCAGTCTCGGTAAATCCCAACCGCCGCTGGATGGCCAGCGAGGCGGCGTTGAAATGAAAGACGCCGGAATAGATGGCGGGTGCATCGGTGGCGCCAAAGAACCAGTTTATGGCGGCCGTGGCCGCCTCGGTCATGATGCCGCGACCCCAATAGGGCTTGCCCAGCCAATAACCGATGATCGCATTGTCGCCCAGCGGCTGGTAGCCGATATGGCCCACATAGCCGGCCCCTGCAAGCTCGATGGAGAAATTGGCCTCGTGGGGGGACTGGTCGGCCTGCTGGGTCCGCAGCCAGGCTCGGGCATCGCTCAGGTGATAGGGAAAGGGTACGCGCGCCAAATTGCCGGCCACTTCCATGTCATTGAGAAAGCAGGCAATGGGCTCGGCATCGCCTATTTGCGGGGCGCGCAAAAGAAGCCGGGGGGTTGTCAGGGTCGGGATCACGCCTGCCACTCCATCACCAGCAGGGATTTGCCGCGATGCCGCTCGACCACACTGTGGGTTCGCTCAATAGTGACGAAGCCGCTTTTTTCCAGAACCCTGATCGATCCAGTATTGGCGGCAAGGACGCGGGCGCGGATAGGCCGCAACCCGATTGCGGATGCAGCGCCGAGCAGCGCGCTCACGGCTTCTGAAGCAAGGCCCTGCCTCCAATGCGCCTCGCCCAGCCAATAGCCCAGCTCAGCAGGCTTTTGCTCATCGAAGTAGACGCCCAAGACACCCACCAACCGGTCATCCTCGCGTCTCGCAAGCACATAGGAGCGCTTATCGGGATGATGCACGACGCGTTCGATAAAGCCGCGACCATGCTGCTCCAAGTAGGGGAAAGGCAGGCTTGCTGTGGGTTCGAGCACGCTCCAGTTGTTGGCCTTGGCGACAAGGGCGTCGAGATCGGATGTACGCGGGTGCCGCAGTACCAGCCTTTCAGTTTCGATCCGGTCGGGCAGGGCGTCTCTCAGGCGCATTCTCGGGTCTCCAGCGTCAGCCACTGGCTGCGCGTCAGTCTGGTTAGCACATGTTGCACATTGTGCTGCAAGGCCTGGGAAAAACGCATGTCGCGGCCGACCTGTTCAAAACCCAGCTTGGCCTTAACGCGCAGCGAAACCAGATTACCCTCCTGGGCGCTGGAATTGATTGCCTCGGCCGAACCACGCGAAAAGTGCCAGTCGACAAGGGCGCTGGCGGCTTCGGTGGCATAGCCACGGCCCCAGTGCGGCCGGGCTATCCAGAACCCCAGTTCATCGGCAAGGGCAATGCAGCCGATCAGGCCCCGCCCCGGGAGCTCGATGATGAACATGGCCTTGTCAGGCTCGTCGGCCGGTGCGAGGCGGAGCCAGTCATTGGCCATGGCGAGGGTAAATGGAAAGGGCAGCGGCGTCAGCCAGCGGGCAACGGCGAAGTCGCTGACCCCCAAGGCAAAGCGGGGTGCGTCGCCGGGCCGAGCCGGGCGGAGGATCAGGCGGGATGTCTCAAGCTCGGTCATCTCGATAAAACCTGCCGCATGAGGACCATGGTCCGGCCAGCCAGATTGGCATTCGCCTCGATCGCTTCGCCAACCTCGATAAATCCCGACTTGGTCAACACCTTGCGCGAGCCGGCATTGTCCGTGAGCGCGCGGGACCGTAAGGCGGTCGCGCCCGCCGCTCGGGCGGCCTCAACCAGCGCAATGGCCGCCTCGGTGGTGTAGCCATGGCCCCAATGCGGTTCGCCCAGCCAATAGCCAAGCTCGGGTGCCTCGCCATCGGCAAAATGCAGCCCGACGACCCCGAGGAATGTGTCCTCCTGGGTGATCGCCAGGCAGAATTCCTCGGCGCTGGGTACAATTTCGTTGATGAAGAATTCCGCGTCGCTCAACCCATAGGGAAAGGGGAGCCGCGCCATCCATTTGTGCACATTGGCATTGTTGGCGAGGGCGGCGATCGCGGGAGCATGGGCCATGGTCGGGGTGGTCAGCACCAGGCGCGCGGTGCGGATCGTGGTCGGCAGGCGGTCCTTGAGGGGAGTGGCGACGATGGTCATGGCTATGCTCCAGAAACGAAAAGGGGAACCGGCTGACCGGTTCCCCTTGATTTGTCGTGTCTGTCGCCAAACGCGCCGGGGAACTGGTCTCCGGCGGGTCTATCAGGCCTGCCGGGTTATTCGGCGGCCTCTGCCGGGAGGACAGAAACGTGTACTTTGGAGTTCGCACGGGTGCGATACGCCACAGTGCCGTCGATCAGCGCAAAAATGGTGTGATCCTTGCCCAGGCCGACGCCGGTGCCCGGAGCCCACTTGGTGCCGCGCTGGCGGATGATGATGTTGCCGGCGATCACAGCTTCGCCGCCGAACTTCTTGACGCCGAGACGACGGCCAGCGGTATCACGACCGTTGCGGGATGAACCGCCTGCTTTCTTATGTGCCATGGTCTAAGCTCCTTATTCCTTGTCGGCCTTGGTTGCGGCCTTCTTGGCCGGGGCCTTCTTCGCCGGCTTCTCAGCGGCGGTGTCTTCCTTGGCGGCAGCGGCCTTCTTGGTGGCCGGCTTCTTGGCGGGGGCTGCTGCGGCAGCTTCAGCCTTGGGAGCAGCCTTGGTCTCTGCCTTCTTGGCCGGGGCCTTTTCGGTCACTGCTTCGGTCTTTTCGGCCTTGGCAGCCGCCTTGATCGTCGGCTTGGCGCCACCGGTCAGGATTTCGGTGATGCGCACGGTGGTCAGCAACTGGCGATGGCCATTGCGGCGACGCGAATTGTGACGGCGGCGCTTCTTGAAGATGATGACGGTCTTCTGCTTACGGGTCTCGACCAGTTCAGCAGCAACCAGAGCACCTTCCACCAGCGGCGCGCCGATGGTGTCGCCAACCATGAGAACCTGGTCGAAGGTGACGATGTCACCGGCCTCGGCCTCGAGCTTTTCGATCTTGATGACGTCGTTGGCAGCAACTTTGTACTGCTTCCCGCCCGTCTTGATAACGGCGAAAGTCATAGTTCATGCCACGTGATTTTTTCACGCGGTCCCTTATCTGTCGCGCCCTGCGGCGCCGTGGATTCCATGCCGATCCACGGGCTTGCGAAGTGTGTGGGCCAAAAATTTCGGCCGGCAGCCTCGAGCAGCGTTTTCAAACAAAACCAGCGCACCGGACGGACCAGTGCGCAGATTGGTTGGGCTTATCGGAGGAAAGGCCTCAAGAGTCAAGCCATTTGGTCAGGCATTCCGCCCGTTTCAGCCCCCATTGGGATACCAGTTTCTGAGGCGCACCTCGGTGGCGCTGTCCACATCGGTTTCGAGCGGGCCCAGATCGCTATCACCGTAATGGTAGGGATAGATCACGGCTGGCTTGAAGGTGTTGATGGCCTCGACCGCCTGGGCGGGTGTCATCGTATAGGGCAGGTTCATGGGCAGGAAGGCGACGGCGATATCGGTGAGACCCAGCATGTCCTCGGTCGGTTCGGTGTCGCCGGCGATATAAACCTGCTTGTCTGCAAAAGTCAGGACATAGCCATTGCCGACCCCAACCGGATGGTAGCGCATCCGGTCTTCGGTGATGTTGTGGGCGGCGATGGCGCGGATGGGCAGGTCGATGATAGTGCCGCTCTCGCCATTTGCCAGCGCAGTGGCTCGGGCCTTCAGGCTCTCGGGCAGTTTGCCCAGGACATCGGCATTGACGATCAGCGGCGCATCTCCGGCAATGGCTTCGAGTGTCGGCACGTCGAAATGGTCGCCATGCCCATGGGTGATGAGAATGGCCGAAGGGGCGGGCAGCGCGGCGTAACGCTCGGCCCCGCCCACGGGATCGACATAAATGGCCTTGCCATCCCATTCGAGCACGAGGCTAGCGTGATCCACCGGCTGGATAATCAGATCGCCTGCGCTGGTGGTGAGCGTATCGGCCACGGGTATCTCCTGAGCATGGACTTTGCTTGGTGTCAGAGTGGCGGCAAGGCTGGCAAAGGGCAAGCCAGCCAGGCCGGCAACGAGCGTACGGCGTGTAACCATGACGAAGTCTCCCATTCTGTCTTGATGACAGGGAGCTTAACGCCTTGAATGGGGCCTGGATCAGGCTGCACACGATTGTGACAGGCTCGGCGATCCACCCTGCTGGCCTCGGTTTTACGTGCCCGCGGACGCACAAGGGGTGTTGCAGGCGCGATTGGGCTATGTCATAAGCCGCCCCGTATCGACCAGCCGCGCCTCTGCTTGGGGCGTTTCGATCTCGCGGAGAGATGGCAGAGCGGTTGAATGCACCGCACTCGAAATGCGGCATAGGGGCAACTCTATCGGGGGTTCGAATCCCTCTCTCTCCGCCAGCTTCCTTCGCGGATATTGACAAGGTGCGCTTTGGTGGCCATGCCCAGCCCCTGATTGTGCATATGCCGTGATGGATCCAGTTTCGATGGCCCGTCTTGTCCTTCTCAACAAGCCCTTCGGAGTCTTGTCGCAATTTACCGGCGGCGGGCCGGGCGAGACGCTTGCCGATCTTGTCGAAATACCCGGCGTCTATCCGGCCGGTCGGTTGGACAAGGATAGCGAAGGCCTGTTGCTGCTGACAGATGACGGGGTCTTGCAGGCGCAGATTTCCTCGCCTCGCTACAACAAGGCCAAAACCTATCTGGTGCAGGTCGAGGGCATCCCCAGCGACGACGCGTTGGCGCAATTGCGGGCGGGTGTGACGCTCAAGGACGGGCCGACGCGGCCGGCGCGGGTTTCCCGCATTGATCCGCCGATTTTGTGGGAGCGCGATCCGCCGGTGCGGTTTCGCAAGAGCGTCCCCGATTGCTGGATTTCGATCACCATTACCGAGGGACGGAACCGGCAGGTGCGGCGGATGACGGCGTCCATCGGCCATCCGACGCTGCGGCTGGTGCGCTGGCAGGTGGGCGACTGGACGCTTGAGGGCATCGCGCCGGGCACATGGCGCGAGGTTCCAGTGGGGCCGTTGCGCCGCGGCCCGGGTCACTAGAGGCTGCTCGCCAAGCGCATAGCACCAATGAAGGGCTGGCGCCGGGCGGTCGTTTGCCCTATCTCCCCCGGAAATGGGCGGGCCATGTTGGACCCGGCCGGGTTGGAGGACTGAATTTGTCGACCCAAACCCCTCTCAAGCGCCTGACCACGCGAGATATTGCCGCCATGCGACGGCGTGGCGAGGCCGTGGCTATGCTCACCGCCTATGACGCCACCATGGCGGCGCTGGTCGAAATGGCCGGTGTCGACATCATCCTGGTGGGCGATAGCCTGGGCAATGTGGTGCTCGGGCACGAGACGACGCTGCCGGTGATGCTGGACGACATGATCCGCCATGCGGCGGCGGTCAAGCGCGGCTCGTCGCGGGCGCTGCTGGTCTGCGACATGCCGTTCGGATCGGTCACCGATCCCGATATAGCGCTCCGCAATGCGGTGCGGGTGATGAAGGAAACCGGGGTCGAGGCGGTCAAGCTGGAGGGTGGCCTGGCCATGGTGCCGACTGTGGAGCGGCTGGTGGCCCATGGCATTGCAGTGGTCGCGCATATTGGCCTGACGCCGCAGCATGTGCACCAGATGGGCGGCTATTACATGCATGGCAAGGACGAGGCCTCGGCCGAGCGCTTGCGGGCTGAAGCCAGGGCGCTCGAAACTGCCGGGGCCTTTGCCATCGTGCTCGAATGCGTCACCCCGGCGCTGGCTGCCGAGATCACGCATATGCTGACCATTCCCACCATCGGCATCGGCTCGGGCAAGGATTGTGCGGGGCAGGTGCTGGTGGTCAATGACCTGATCGGGCTCAATACCAGCCCGCCGCCCAGCTTTGCCAAGCCGCGGGCCGACGTGGCCTCGGTCATCAAGGCGGCGGTTGGTGAATATGTCAGCGAAACCAAGGCATTGCGCGGTCCCATTCCGCTGCCGCGCCGGGCGGACTGAGCCATGTCCAATATCCTTATCGCCATTTCCGGATCGATCTCTGCCTATAAAATTGCTGATGTGGTGTCCGAACTGAGCAAAGCCGGGCATCAGGTGCAGTGCCTTCTTACCAAGAGTGCCACCGAGTTCGTGAGCCCGCTGGTGCTGGAGACCTTGAGCGGGCGGAAGGCGCGGTCGGAGTTGTTCGGGTCGGATGTTTCGGGCACCGAGCATATCGATTTTGCGCGGTGGGCGGAGGTGATGGTTTTTGCGCCGGCGAGCGCTAACATGTTGGCGCGGCTGGCTTTAGGGTTGGCGGATGACCTGCCGAGCACCGTGGCGCTGGCGAGCGAAGCGCCGATCCTGATTGCCCCGGCGATGAATACCGTCATGTGGGAAAAACCCGTTGTGCAACAACACCTCGCGACGCTGGTGGAGCGTGGCGCGACGGTAATCGAGCCGGCTTCGGGGCTCCTGGCCTGTGGCGAAGTGGGGATGGGAAAGCTGGCGCCGGTGGCCGATATCGTGGCTGCAATCGAAGCCGCGATCCCTCCGAACCGGGTCCTGGACCTCGTTCATGAACGAATTCTGATCACGGCGGGGCCGACGACGACGGCGATCGATGCGGTGCGCTATATCACCAATCATTCGACCGGGCGGATGGGCGCGGCCATGGCCGAGGAAGCGCTCAGGCGCGGGGCGGTGGTGGACTATGTGCTTGGCGTGGACAAGGGCGTCGTGCGGCCCGTGCCGCCACGCGGGACGGAAGGCCATTTGCATCTGGTCGAAGTGCGGACCGCCGAGGAGATGGCGGCGGCTTCATTGGAGCGGTTGCCGAACGCGACCGGCGTCGTGGCGACGGCGGCGGTGATGGATTATTCGGTGGCTGCGCCATCGGCCAGCAAGCTCAAGCGAGCGTCGGATGCCATTGCGTTGGACCTGATGCCTTCCACCGATGTGCTGGGCAGCCTGAAGCAGGCGGCGAGCGGGCAGTGGTTCCTCGGCTTTGCCGCCGAGACCGACAATGTCGAGGCCCATGGGCAGGGCAAGCTCGAAGCCAAGGGGCTCGATTTTCTCTTTGCCAATAAAGTCAGCAAGCTTGGCGCAGCCGGTCAGACCGGCTTTGCCGTGGGCACCAATGCGGGCGTGCTGCTGAGCGCCAAGGGCGGGCGCCATGAACTGGTGCTGGGCAGCAAGGCCGATATCGCCCGGCAGATCTGGGACTTGATTGCATGACGCTGATCCTGCGGGACAAGGAGAGTCTCAGGGCCTGGCGCGGCAAGCTGACCGAGGGCACGCGCCTCGGCTTCGTGCCGACAATGGGGGCGCTGCATGAGGGGCATATGAGCCTTGTGGCGCAGGCGCGAAGTGCGGCGGACGTGGTCCTTGTCTCGATCTTCGTCAATCCGCTGCAATTCGGTCCGAACGAGGATTTGAGCCGTTATCCGCGTCCCATCGAGGCTGATATCGCCAAACTGGAGGCGGCGGGGGTCGATGCGCTGTTCCTGCCAAGTGTCGAGGACATGTATCCCACCGGCGCCTCGACGCTGGTGGAGGAGAATAGGGTTTCCGGGCCGCTTTGCGGCGCCATGCGGCCGGGGCACTTCCGCGGCGTGACCACGGTGGTGCTGAAGCTCTTCAACCTGGTGCAGCCGCATGTGGCCGTGTTCGGGCAGAAGGATGCGCAGCAATGCGCCGTCATCGAGCGCATGGTGCGCGACCTCGACGTACCGGTGGAGATTTTGCGCGGCGCCATCGTGCGGGAAGCCGATGGCTTGGCGCTGAGTTCGCGCAATGTCTATCTCTCGCCCGAGGACCGGGCGGCGGCGCCGCTACTTCACCAGAGCCTCAAGGCGGTGGAAGCGGCCTATCAAGCCGGGGAGCATGATGCGGAAAAGCTCGGTGTCATCGGCATGGCGGTGCTGGCGCAGTCTGAGCGGATCAAGGTGCAATATTTCGAGGTGCGGGATCCCGAGAGCCTGGGCGCCATTGCGATTGTTGGCGCGCGCGGGGCGCTGGTGGCTGTCGCCGCGCATCTGGGCGCGACGCGGCTGATCGACAATCTGCTACTCGGCAGCGACGTTTAGCAATTCAATGCTGTTCAGCTTGTTGTCACCAAAGTAGCGCATGGGCCGGATTTCGTAGGAGCCAAGGCCGGGATTGGCGATCGCGAGCTGCTTGGCGAAGTCGAGCGCTTCGTCCATGGTTTCGCAATCGGCGACATAGAAGCCCAGAAACTGTTCCTTGGTCTCGGCAAAGGGGCCGTCGAAGACGACCGGCTGACCATTGGATTTCTTGAGGGTCTTGGCCTCGTCGGTGTTCCACAGGCGGACCACAGGGCCGAGCTTGCCTTTGGCGCTCATGCCGGCCTGCACTTCACCCAGCCGCATCATGCAGGCTTCGTCCTCTTCCCGGGTCCAGGTGGCGACGGCGTCTTCGTCGTTGTAGCAAAGAATGGCATAGAGCATGGCGGAACCTCTTGCTGGGCTGGGCGGGACTATGCCCCCATCGGATCAGGATTCCAAGACCTCGGGCGGCGGCACGCGGCGGGCAATGGTGAGGGTCGCGCCAATAGAGGCGGTCACGATGGCGGCCATGCCGGCGAGTTGAACCAGAGTCAGCGTCTCGCCCAGGATGACGAGGCCCGAAAGCGCGGCCAGGGCCGGCTGCCCGCTCATCAGGATGCCGAAGAGGCGCGAGGGGATATGGGGCAGAGCCACCATGTCGAGCGCATAGGGAATGGCGCTGGAGAGCAGCGCCACGGCGAGGCCCAGCATCAGGATATAAGGATCGAGCAGGGCCGGGCCGGCGGTCGCGGCGCCAAAGGGCAGGGCGATGATCGCGGCCGTGCCGACGCCGAGCGCGGCAATATGAGGCCCCCCGGCTCCATCTTCTCCTGACTGCCCGGCGCGCTGGCCGAAAATTATATAGCCGGCCCAGCAGGCGCCGGCGCAGAGGGCGAGGACCACGCCGATGGGCGAAATGTCGCCCTGGGTCTGGGTCCAGGGCAGCAGCAGAGTGAAGCCGGCAAGGGCGAGGACAATCCAGAAGAAATCGAGCGGCTTGCGGGCGCCAAAGAGGGCGACGGCGAGCGGCCCGGTGAATTCGAGCGCCACGGCAATGCCGAGGGGGATGTGTTCGAGGGCGGCGTAGAAGAAGAGGTTCATCGCCCCCATGGCGGTGCCGTAGAGCAGCACGGAACGCCATTGCCTGGTATTTAGCCGCCGACGCCAAGGGCGGAAGACGAGAATAAGGACGAGGGCGGCCAGCGTCAGCCTGAGGGCCGTGGCGCCCCCGGCGCCGACCAGTGGGAACAGCAGCTTGGCAAAGCTGGCGCCGGTCTGGGTGAAGACCATGCCCAGGGTGACGAGGAGGACAGGGAGGAGGATGGAGTTTGGCCGCACGGGAACGGGCTTTCGGAATTGCTGCCTCGGCTCTAGCAGAGATTGGCTACATCGTCAGGTAGTCCTGCGCCGTTTGTGGCGCAACTTTCCCCCCACCCTACCTTCGCTAGCGCCTGATCGGCGCTGCCGCGCTACCCTCTCCTCAAGAGGTGGTGGGCGCCGGTGTATGCCTGGAGTGCCTGAACAAATCACTGGTCCGTCCTCGGGCGTGACCCGAGGACCTGAGGCATCAAAAGGGGCAGTTGTGTTTGGCGTGAGTGGCCCTCGGGTGGAGCCCGAGGGCGGTTCGGTGGTAGGGGGTAGTTTGGTGTGCAGCGCAAACTTCGCTGGCATGAAGATTGACCCGACTCCCTGCCCCCTTTAGTCCTTGGCGTACTGGAACAAAGGAGGAATATCATGGAATATCGTTATCTCGGTCGGTCGGGGCTGAAAGTCTCGGTGTTGACCATGGGGACCATGACCTTTGGCGGCAATGAGCGTATCGGCAATACCAGCCCGGCGGATGCTGCGCGGCAGGTGGATATGTGCCTCGACGCGGGGATCAATCTCTACGACACGGCCAATGTCTATAATGCCGGAGTGTCCGAGGAAATCCTGGGCGGGATTCTTGCCGAGAACGGGCGCCGGCAGAAGGCGCTGGTGGCCACCAAGGTGCGGTTCAAGATGGGCGAGGGGCCCAATGAGACCGGGCTCTCGCGCCACCACATCATCGATCAGTGCAAGGCGAGTCTCAAACGCCTCAAGACCGATGTGATCGATCTCTACCAGGTGCATGAATGGGACGGCATGACGCCCATTGAGGAAACGATGGAGGCGCTCGACATTCTCGTGCGCCACGGGCATGTGCGCTATATCGGCTGCTCGAACTATTCGGGCTGGCATATCATGAAGGCGCTGATGGCGGCCGACCGGCGGCAGGGCGAGCGCTTCGTGTCCCAGCAGATCCATTATTCGCTGCATAGCCGCGACGCCGAATATGAGCTGGTGCCGATCAGCCAGGACCAGGGCCTGGGCATTCTGATCTGGTCGCCGTTGGCGGGCGGACTGCTGTCCGGAAAATATCGCCGCGACAGCGGGCCGGAGAGCGGACGCCATGTCGGCGGGTTCCGGGAGCCGCCGGTTTATGACGAGGACAAGCTCTATGACACGATTGATGAGATCGTCGCCATTGCCGAGGCGCGCGGGGTTTCGGGCGCACAGGTGGCGCTGAGCTGGCTGCTGGGGCGACCTGGCGTCACTTCGGTGATCATCGGCGGGCGCAATGAGACCCAGTTCGCCGACAATATCGCTGCCGCCGATTTCAGCCTCAGCGACGCGGAGCGGGCAAAGCTCGACGCGGTCAGCCGGCCGCCGCTGCTCTATCCCTATTGGCACCAGTCGTTCTCGGCCCAGGACCGGTTGAGCCGGATCGACATGGACCTGATCGGGCCCTATGCCGAGGAGTTCACGCGTGGCTGACCTGGTGTTTCCGGCGCCCGCGCCGGTGCTTGTTCCCGTGGCCGGCGGGGGCTTATTTCCGGTGCGCCGCATCTATTGCGTGGGGCGCAATTACGCCGAGCATGCCCGCGAAATGGGCCATGACGAGCGTGAGCCGCCGTTCTTCTTCGCCAAGCCCGCCGATGCGGTGGTGATCGAGGGCGGTTCAATCGGCTATCCGCCGCAGACGGAGGATCTGCATCACGAGATTGAACTGGTGGTGGCCATCGGCAAGGATGGCACGGGGATTGGCGAGCATGAGGCGCTAAGCCACGTCTTCGGCTATGCCGCCGGGCTCGACATGACGCGGCGCGACCTGCAGGCGATTGCCAAGAAGGGCGGCCGCCCGTGGACCATGGCCAAGGGGTTCGACCAGTCGGCGCCCATGGGCACCATCGCCCCGGTCAGTGTCATCGGTCATCCAGATCGCGGTGCGATCAGTCTTTCGGTCAACGGTGCTGAACGGCAGCGCGGGGATCTCGCCGACCAGATCTGGAGCGTGAGCGAAACCATTGCCTTTCTCAGCCGGCTGGTGACCCTGAGGGCCGGTGACCTGATCATGACCGGAACGCCGGCCGGGGTCAGCGCCGTGCGGCGGCGCGATGTGCTGGAAGGCGCAATCGAGGGTGTGGGAAGCGTGTCGACGGTGATCGGCTGATGGCGCCGGTCTGGTCGAGCCAGCAGGACGCGGCGCTGGTCGCGGTTTCGCAATGGCTCAAGGACAAGAGCGGGCCGCAGGTGTTTCGCCTGTTCGGCTGGGCCGGGACCGGGAAATCGACGCTGGCGGTGCATCTGGCGCAGGATGTGCGCTCAGTGAAATATGCAGCCTTCACCGGCAAGGCGGCGCTGGTGATGCGCAAGCGCGGCTGCAAGGGCGCCCAGACCATCCATAGCCTGATCTATACGCTCGTCTCCGAGAAGGAAGGCGAGCCGCGCTTCGTGCTCGACCCGGAAAGCCCGGCGGCCGATGCCGATCTGATCGTCATCGACGAGGTGTCGATGGTGGACGAGATGCTGGGCAAGGACCTCTTGAGTTTCGGGGTGAAGGTGCTGGTGCTGGGCGATCCGTTCCAGCTGCCGCCGGTGCAGGGGGCGGGGTTCTTCATTGCGGAAGAGCCCGACATCATGCTGACCGAAATCCATCGCCAGGCGGCGGATAATCCGATCATCCAGCTGTCGATGGCGGTTCGCGAGGGCGGGTATCTTGAGCATGGCCGTTATGGGGAGAGCCTCGTGGTCGGGCGCGACAAGGTGGATCGCGACGCTGTGCTGGAAGCCGACCAGGTGCTGGTGGGGCGCAACAAGACGCGGCTGACCTATAATGACCGCTTGCGCGAATTGAAGGGCCTGCCCTTCCACGAGCCGGTGGTGGGCGACCGCATGGTGTGTTTGCGGAATAATCCGCGCAAGCGCCTGCTCAACGGACAGATTTGGATCGTCACCGACACGACGCGGCGGTCAAACGGCAAGTGGAGCCTCTTGCTGGCCGACGATGAGGGCAAGGGCGAGGCGCGCGTGCTCACGCACAAGGCCTTCTTTTCGGGCGAGGAGGACGCCATGAGCTGGCCGGAACGGCGGCAGTTCGACGAGTTCACCTTCGGCTATTGCCTCACCGTCCACAAGGCGCAGGGCAGCCAGTGGGACAGCGTCTATCTCTTCGACGAGAGCTTCGTGTTCCGCGAGGAGCGGGCGCGCTGGCTTTATACGGGGATCACGCGGGCGGCGGAGAAGATAACGATTGTGAGCTGAGGGAGATGCGCATGGTGAATGAATGGCTCGGGTGGAGCCGTGAGCGCTATGCTTGGATGGTGGTGCAAGGCTATAGCCGCGAAGGGTCAAAGTTCAGACATACTTGACCTCATTTATAGGGATAGCGCGCGAGTGCGCCGAATGGCGGAGATGCCGGACGGAATCGGCTCTTGCGTGGCCGGGGGAAAATACCCCATTCTTTCGATAGACTTACCCCAGATGGCCGGAGGCGCGGATGCACCATGACACCCCCCTGATCTCAACGATCGTTGCGGGTCTGGTGCTGGCCTATATTTTCGGCATGGTCGCCAATCGTCTGCGCATGCCGCCGCTGGTGGGGTACCTGTTCGCCGGCATTATCGTAGGGCCCTATACGCCGGGCTTCATCGCCGACCAGGCGCTGGGGGCTGAACTGGCCGAACTGGGGGTGATCCTCCTGATGTTCGGGGTGGGGCTGCATTTTTCTTTGAAGGACCTGATGAGCGTGCGGGCGCTGGCCATCCCGGGCGCCGTGGCGCAGATGGGCTTTGCGACGCTCTTGGGTGCGGGCCTGGGGCTGATGCTGGGTTGGGACCTGTTCGGATCGATCCTGTTCGGGCTGGCGCTGTCGGTGGCCTCGACCGTGGTGTTGCTCAAGGCGCTGCAGGACCGGCGGCTGATCGAGAGCGAGCGCGGGCGCATTGCGGTGGGCTGGCTGATCGTGGAAGACCTGGCCATGGTGCTGGCCCTGGTGCTGGTGCCGGCCATCGCCAGCATCAATGGCGGCGGTACGGGGGTGCACGATCCCTTTGTGTCCTTCGTGACGCGGCTTCTGGGCCTCAATATCGGCATTTGGGGCATTCTGGGCCTCACTGTGCTCAAGGTCGCGGCCTTTGTGGGGTTCATGCTGGTGGTGGGCCGGCGGGTCATCCCCTGGGCGCTGCACGCCACCGCCCATACCGGCAGTCGCGAACTGTTCCGGCTGGCGGTGCTGGCCATGGCGCTGGGGGTGGCGCTGGGCTCGTCGGTGTTGTTTGGCGTGTCGCTGGCGCTTGGTGCCTTCTTTGCGGGCATGATCCTCAGCGAAAGTGAGCTGTCCCATCGTGCCGCGCAGGAGACACTGCCGCTGCGCGATGCCTTTGCGGTGCTGTTCTTTGTCTCGGTGGGCATGCTGTTCGACCCCACCATCATCGTCACCCAGCCGCTGCTGGTGCTGGCCACGGTGTTCATCATCGTCATCGGCAAGTCGTTGGCGGCGTTCTGGATCGTGGTGCTGTTCAAGCGACCCGTTTCAACAGCGCTGACCATTTCGGCCTCGCTGGCGCAGATCGGCGAATTCTCCTTCATCCTGGCCAGCATGGGCGTTGCGCTGGCGGTGATGCCGCCCGAGGGGCAGGACCTGATCCTGGCGGGCGCGCTGATTTCCATCGTACTCAATCCGGTAGTGTTCTTCGTGCTCGACCTGGTCAAACCGCGACTCGAAGCCAAGGTCGCGGCGCGCCGGGGAGATGCTGCCGAACTTGCCAGCGCCGCACGAATGGAGCCCTCAAGGGCAGCCGTTGGCCCAGCAACAACCGACATCCCCAGTGAGGGTGCGGTCGATCGCGGCGCCCATGGGGCCGATGACGATACCGGCGAGCCCTCGCACCAGACCGGGCATACCGTGCTCGTCGGCTATGGCCAGGTCGGGCGGATCGTGGCTGCCGGCATCAAGGCGGATGGCGGTGGCCTCGTGGTCATCGAGGATTCCGACCATGACGTGGCTGCGGCGCGGGCCGAGGGCTTTGAGGTCGTGTTCGGCAATGCCGCCAGCCAAGACGTTCTCAAGCTCGCCAATCTTGGCGCGGCCAAGGCTTTGCTGGTGGCTATTTCCAATGGCTTCGAGGCTGGATCGGTCTGCGAGAGTGGGCGCAAGCTCAATCCGGGTATCGCCATCATTTCGCGCGCCTATTCGGAGGAGGAAGAGAGTTTCCTCCGCAATCTGGGTGCGACCACGGTCATTCGTGGCGAACAGGAAATCGGCAAGGGCATATTGGCGTATTTGCGCAGCGATGCCGGCAAGGACCGGACAGGGGTCGCCATGCCTGGCGAGCCGAAACTGCCGACTGCGGAAAACATTCTCGCCACTGCGGCCATGGGAGCGGCACTGACCGAGGCGGCGCTGAACGAGCCGGAGCCGGACATTGCGGCAGACGGGGTGTCTGAATTGGAGGCGCCACTCGACCAGTCGGAGCCCGACAGTGTGGTGGACGAGGCGTCACAACCCGAGGCAAAGGACGCCATTGCCGTCGTCGAGACTGTCACCCCGGAAACGCCGGAGACACATGCGGGCACTGAAACTGTCGACGTAATCGAAGTGCCGCCGGCGACGGAGACGAACATAAGCGAGCCGGAGCTGGAAAACGAGGCGAATGACGCTGATGTTGAAGGGCCGGAGGCTGAGACCAAGGACGAGATCGCCGTGGTCGAGGCGGTCACTCCGGAGGCGCCGGAGGCTGTCGTGGCCGGGGAAACTGCCCACGTGATCGAGGTGCCGCCGGCGACAGTCGAGCCCCTGGCATCGACGCCATCCATTGGTGAAGCGCCAGCGGACATAGACGAGATCGTCAAAGTACCGGCAATTACCGATGCGCCTGAAACGGCGCCGGAAGGGGCCGAAGATGCGGCCGATGACGATGCGGCCGATGACGAGGGTGACGATAGCAAGGCCGATGAGGACGAGGGAAAAGTGGTGCCACCGGTGGAGCCGGAGCCAAAAACCTAATTCCGTGTTTGTCGCGTTTCCGAATCGCAAAACCGTTGCCACTTTTGCTGGAAGCGCTCTGGGGCGATCAACGCCGGGGGGAATGAATGATTTCGCAGAAGGCAAAATATGCCTTGCGGGCACTGGTGTCGCTGGCCCGGGCCGGGCGCGGCCAGAGCCGAATGATTGGGGAAATTTCCAGGGATCAGGCGATCCCCAAGAAGTTCCTCGAACAGATCCTGCTCGAACTCAAGCGCGCTGGCATGGTCAATTCGCGGCGCGGCCGCATGGGTGGCTATGAACTGCTTCGGGCGCCCGAGGAGATCACCTATGGCGAAGTGCTGCGGCTGATCGACGGGCCCATTGCACCACTGCCCTGCCTTTCCAAAATCGCCTATCGCAAATGCGTCGACTGCCAGGACGAGGGGTCTTGCGAAATCCGGCACGTCTTCGAGCGGGTGACACTGGCGACGCGCGCGGTGCTGGACCAGACGAGTCTCGCGGATTCGCTCAATCTGGAAGAACTGCCGGTTTAGGCTCAGTCGCACACTGTTGCCTCACCCACGATCCTTCCTTCCCGCAGAAAGAAATGACGTGCAGACCTAATGGTATGCGCACCTTCAGGGGTCAGGAACCTCGACCCGACGCGCCTTTTTCCACCGGGAAGAATAGGTGCACCGTCAAACAAAAACCGTGCGTCCCAGCCCCGGAATGGGGGCTCCGCAGTCGTTGTGCATGGGCAGCCGTATCCGGAGGTAACAGGATTTATCTTGCCGCCAGCGCTCTGCGGGTAAAGCAGCACGTCCGCAAACAGGTCTGGTTCAAGCACGCCCATTTGTCTTGCTGCCTACGCAACCGGGTCCCTAGCCGAACACCACCGTCTTCTTGCCATTGAGCATGACCCGGCTCTCCAGGTGCAGCTTGACGGCGCGGGCGAGGACGCGGCTTTCGATGTCGCGGCCGGCGGCGACCAGGTCGTCGGGGCTCATGGCATGGGTGACGCGGGCGGTTTCCTGCTCGATGATCGGGCCTTCGTCGAGGTCGGGGGTCACATAATGGGCGGTGGCGCCGATGATCTTGACGCCGCGCTCATGGGCCTGGTGATAGGGCTTGGCGCCCTTGAAGCTGGGCAGGAACGAGTGGTGAATATTGATCACCTGGCCGAAAAGCCGGGTGGAGAGATTGTCGCTCAGCACCTGCATATAGCGGGCCAGCACGACAAGATCCGCGCCGCTCGACTTGACGATGCCCAACACCTGTTCTTCCTGTGCCGCCTTGGTGTCCTTGCTGACCGGCAGACAGTGGAAGGGGATGCCCGCATCCTCGGCGATCTTGCGTGCATCCTGATGGTTGGAGACCACCGCGGCGACTTCGGCTTCGAGCCAGCCGACGCGGATCTGGTAGAGCAGGTGCAAAAGCGTATGGTCGAATTTGGAGACCAGGATGACGATCCGTTTCCTGCGGCTTTCATCGCTGAGGGCGGTCTTCATGTCGAAGCGCTCGATGGGCGATTTCAGCGCCTTTTCGATCATGTCGCGTCTGACGCCTTCGGGCGCGGCAAAGGCCAGACGCATGAAGAAGCGGCCGGTTTCGCGGTCCCAGAACTGATTGCTCTCGGCAATATTGGCCTTGAGCGCCGCCAGTTCGGTGGTGACGGATGCCACGATGCCGGGGCGGTCGGTACAGGAAAGGGTGAGGACGAAATTGGCCGAGGACAAGGCTGCCTCCAAAGATAGGTTGGCAGCGGTATCAATGGCTTGGCGCCCGCCGTCAAGCCCGCGCGGCGCTCATGGTGAAAGACGGCGGAAACAGAAAAGGGCTGCCCTTTGCGGACAGCCCTTCCTGAGCTTGTCGGCCTCGAGGGCCAGGAGATGCGTGTTGTTAGCCGAGATCACTCCCAGTCAACACGCGAAAACCCAGACCTTCTTCGAGAGCCAAAACCTCATAAGACACTGGATCACCTCCTTTGCTTTGGTTGAACATGAGGCGAGCATGCGCCCGTTTGACGGGGCTGTAAAGTCACGAAAAAGGCAGGCGCGCTGGCGGTCGCTCTGATGGAAACTTCTGCAACTGACCCGTTTCGCTCATTGGTGGAAGATTGGATCACCATCTAAGGCGGTCATTCCCCCACTCAGGAATTCATTGGATCTTGGCTTCCGTGTGGTGGTCATCAACTCCCCAGAGCTAGATGACTTTGTTGGGACTGGGATCGAGCCGCGAGAAATCCATGGTCCAGTTCGTTTCCCACGTCACACCGTCGTCAATGGACATCGCCTGTTCCCAACGTGGTGTTGCAGAATCTGTTTCCAGCCAGAGAAAACGAGTAACGACGGGTTTGCCCTCTATCATCTCGTTCGCGAAGAAACTGCCAATCCCGTTGTGGAAACTGCCTGTTACCGGAACTTCGAGCCGATGCGGATCGGCAGAAGAAAGCCACCAGATCGCCCATGACTTTTGCTGGGGATTGTAGGATCGGAGTGCGATCGCACGGACCAGCCCAGTAGGAGTCTCAAGGAGATTGTCTTCCACATTGCCGTTGCCGCCTAGAACCAGACGGGTCTCCGAGACGCCGTTGAAAACATCCCACTCGTCGCATGCAACGAGGCGTGCACGCAATCGACGATGTTGAACGTGCCAGTTCCCAATCTCAAAATCAAAATCCGGAGAAATCGCGGAAATATTTTGCATCCAAGCACTCCAAGCAACGCCACGAACGGGCCAAATTGCACCTCGCCGCGAATACGACCATCCTATCTGCAGACGCCCGATTTTTGGCCGCTGAGAGGTGCCAACCGCGCTATCAGCACTTCCTGCCACAATACGTCAGTAGCAGGGCGAATTCTTCAACCGGCGAAGGTCAGCTTGCCCGCTCTACTGGCCACAAGCGGATAGGCCGCCACCCACCCCAACCCATGTCAGGCGCTCCGCTTCGGTTTACTCCGCAACTGGATGATGGTGGCGGCCAAGACGCCCAGGGCCACGATGCCGATGATGATGGTGGCCAGGGCATTGACGTCGGGCGAGACGCCGAGGCGGACCTTGGAGAAGATCACCATGGGCAGGGTCGAGGAGCCGGGGCCGGAGACGAAGCTGGCAATGACCAGATCGTCGAGGCTGAGGGTGAAGCCCAAGAGCCACCCCGAGACCAGCGCCGGGGCGATGATGGGCAGGGTGATGTCGAAGAAGGTGCGGACGGGCGAGGCACCCAGGTCCATGGCGGCTTCCTCGAGGCTCCGGTCGAAATCGGACAGGCGCGATTGCACGACGACGCAGACATAGGCGGTGCAGAAGGTGGCGTGGGCAATGACGATCGTGAGCATGCCGCGGCCCTGCGGCCAGCCGAGCATGGATTCCATGGCCACAAAGAGCAGCAGCAGCGAGAGGCCGGTGATGACATCGGGCATGACCAGTGGCGCCGAGACCATGCCGGAAAACAGCGTCCGGCCCCTGAAGCGCCGGAAGCGCACCAGCGCCACGGCGGCCAGTGTGCCCAGGACCAGGGCGATCGTGGCGCTGAGCGCCGCGATCTGCAGGCTCAGCCAGGCGGCGCCCAGCATTTGCGGGTCGTTGAGCAGTTCGCCATACCATTTGAGAGAAAAACCCGACCAGACAGTAACCAGCCGGTTCTCGTTGAACGAGAAAATGACCAGTGAAGCGATGGGCGCGTAGAGGAACGAGAAGCCCAGTGCCGCTGCGATGGGAAGAAACCAGCCCCGGCGCATCTTACTTCTCCACCACGGCGCCCTGGGCGCGTTGCAACAGCATGATCGGCACCACCACCACGATCAGCATGGCGCAGGCCACGGCGGCGGCACGCGGCCAATTGGTATTGGTGAAGAACTCGTCCCAAAGGACGCGGCCGATCATCAGGGTTTCGGGGCCACCGAGCAGCGAGGGAATGACGAATTCGCCAATGGCCGGGATGAAGACCAGCATGGAGCCGGCAATGACGCCGGGCAGCGAGAGCGGCAGGGTGATGAAGAGGAAGGTGTGGATCGGCCTTGCACCCAGATCGGCGGAGGCCTCGAACAGCGAGACATCGAGCTTCACCAGCGTCGTATAAAGCGGCAGGATCATGAACGGCAGGTAGGTGTAAACAATGCCTACATAGACCGCGAAATCGGTCTGCATTATCACCAGCGGCTCGAACCCGAAGAGGCCGATGAACTGGTTAATCACCCCATTGCCGCGCATGAAGCCGGTCAGCGCATAGACCCGGAGGAGGAAGGAGGTGAAGAAGGGCAGGATCACCAGCATCAGCAGGATATTGCGCCAGCGGTCGGACGAGCGGGCAATGGCATAGGCCATCGGGTAGCCGACGACGAGAGTGATCATTGTGGCGATGGCGGCGATGCGAATGGAGCTGAGATAGGCCGCCACATAGAGATTGTCGGTGAAGAGGCGAATGTAATTGTTGAGGTGCAGGGTGAGTTGCACCGTGCCCTCCTCACTGGTGAGGAGCGGGGTATAGGGTGGGCGGCCGAACTGCTTGCTGGCGAGCGAAATGCCGAAGACAACGGCCAGCGGGATCAGGAAAAAAACCAGCAGCCAGATGACCGGCGCGGCCAGCACCAGCATGCGTCCGGTAATACCGACACGGGCCAGGCCGCGCTCGACGGCGACCCATGGCTTGAGACGCCGGGGCGGCGGGATCGTGGGGTCGCGGGTGGCGGTCATGAGGTCAGCACCGAGCCGGCGTCCTCGTCCCACGTGACATGGACAGTTTCTTCCCAGGTGATGGCGTGGGGATTGCCGCGCACCGAATTGGTCTGGCTGACGCGCAGGCGTTTGCCGCTTTCGAGCGCGATCTGATAGACCGAGATATCCCCCAGATAGGCGATTTCCTCGACGATGCCGGTGGCTACATTGGCGCCATGCAGACCTGCGGGCTTCTCACGGCTGAGCACCATTTTCTCGGGACGAATGGCCCACCAGAGCAGCTGGTCGGGCGCGCAGTCGACGCCGTGGCCGACATAGATGTCGCAGCCCAGTTCGGCCGAACGGATGCGGACATGGTCGGGCTCATCCTCGGTGACGACGCCCTCGACCATATTGGCCGAGCCGATGAAATTGGCGACGAAGCGCGAATTTGGAAATTCATAGATATCGGTGGGCTCGCCTATCATGGCGATTTCGCCCTGGTTCATCACCCCAATGCGGGTGGCGAGGGTCATGGCCTCTTCCTGGTCGTGAGTGACGACAATGAAAGTGACGCCGAGCTGTTCCTGGATCTTGACCAGTTCGAACTGGGTTTCCTCGCGCAATTTTTTGTCCAGAGCGCCCAAGGGCTCATCAAGGAGCAGCAGTTTTGGACGCTTGGCGAGAGCGCGGGCAAGGGCGACGCGCTGGCGCTGTCCGCCGGACAACTGGTGCGGTTTGCGCTTGCCGTAGTCCTGTAATTTCACCAGCGCCAGGAGCTCGGCCACCCGCTCGGCAATCTCGCCGCGGGGCAGGCCGTCGCGCTTGAGGCCATAGGCGATGTTCTGTTCGACAGACATGTGCGGGAACAGCGCATAGGACTGGAACATCATGTTGACAGGGCGGTTATAGGGCGGCACCGCGGTCATGTCCTGGCCGTCGATCTCGACTGTGCCCGAGGTGGGGGTCTCGAAACCCGCCAGCATGCGCAGCAGCGTCGACTTACCCGAGCCCGAACCGCCCAGCAGGCAGAAGAGTTCGGAGCGGTAGATGTCGAGCGAGACCTCGTGGACGGCAGAAATGTCGCCGAATTTCTTGGTGACGTTCTTGATGCGCACGAAGGGCTTGTTGTTGGCCGTGTCGCGCCAGGGGCGGGTGGCGATCGCCAGTTGCTGCGGCTTCTTTGCCATGTGCGCTCTCTATCGAGAAGGAAAAAGGGGCGGCGGGCGCCGCCCCCTTGCTCAGGGTGAACTTACTGGCCGGTCTTGATGCGGGTCCAGGTGCGGGTGAGGACTTCCTCGAAGTCCGGCGAGTGCGCCTTCATCACGAAGGCCTTGGCGATGGTCTCGGCCGGCGGGTAGATGCCGGGGTTGGACTTGACTTCGTCATCGACGAATTCCAGCGCCGGCAGGTTGGGATTGGCATAGAACACATAATTGGTGATCGCGGCCACCACTTCGGGTTCCAGGATGTAGTTGATGAAGGCATGGGCGTTTTCCGGATGCGGGGCATCGGCGGGGATGGCCAGGAAGTCGAACAGGGTCGCCGCGCCTTCCTTGGGGATCAGGTAATTGACTTCGACGCCCTCGGCGGCACTGTCGGAGGCAATGAAGATATCACCCGAATAGCCCAGGGACAGGCAAACCTCGCCATTGGCCAGATCGTCGATGTACTGGCTGGAATGATAGTAGCGCAGCGAGGGCTTAATGGAGTTCATCAGCTCCTCGGCCTTGGCCAGGTCTTCCTCGTTTTCCGAATTGGGATCGAGGCCGAGATAGTGAAGCGCAATGCCCATCACCTCGGAGGGGCTGTCGAGCACGGTCACGCCGCAGCCGGCCAGCTTTTCCACCACTTCGGGCTTGAACAGCAGGTCCCAGCTTTCGAGATCGGCATCGGGGCCCAGCGCCTCGGTAACCTTGGCGACATTGTAGCCGAGGCCAATGGTGTTGATCATATAGGGCACGGCATGGCTGTTATCCGGGTCCTGCTCGGCGGCGGTGGCCATGACGGCCGGATCAAGATTGCCGAGATTGGGCAGCTTGGACTTGTCGAGCGGCAGGATCAGGCCGGCCAGGATCTGGCGTTCGAGGAAATTGCCCGAAGGCACGACGATATCATAACCGGAATTGCCGGCCAGCAGCTTGGAGTCGACGATCTCGTTATTATCATAGACGTCGTAATTGACCTTGATGCCGGTCTCCGCCTCGAAATTGGCGATCGTGTCTTCGGCGATATAGTCCGACCAATTGTAGATGTTGAGGACCGGCTCTTCCTGCGCAAGGGCAGGGTTCGCGACCAGAAGAGCGCCAAAGGCAATGGCGAGGGACTTTTTCATGGGCTTAGTCTCCTGTGGGGACCATGGTGGAGGCGATTGGCGTCCCAATGGGACAGCCGGTTCGATGCGCCAGGCGCGCTATCCGCGGAAAGAGCCGCGGCTCAACCCCGGAGCCTCATCTTTGAGGGCCCGGAAACGGTGAAGGTGACGTCGTAAGGTGCGTGATGGAGGGACGCCGGCAAGCGCCCGGTGCCGTCGCTGCGATCAGCCCGAGGCCGGGCGCGTATCGAGGCGCTGACAATGCGCCCGCAATGCTGGACCTGTTCAGCGAAGTGCCCTTTCCCTCTCTTGCAAAAGGCAAATTATCGTCAAAGTCCGGGGCCGACAAGGCGGATAAGTGCAAGAATTGGCAAGGCTTGACCGGTCTTTGCCAGCGGCGCACAAGCTCGTCTAAATCAGTTGCCAAAGGCAAGGCGAAACAGTGACGGAGCGTAGAACATGAGCGCAAAGGCCTATCTTTCGGTCTCGGGCGAGGTGAAGGCGGCACTGGCTGCGGGTCGGCCGGTGGTGGCGCTGGAATCCACCATCATCACCCATGGCATGCCCTATCCACAGAACCTGGATATGGCGCGGGACGTCGAGGACGTGGTTCGCGCCCATGGCGCGGTGCCCGCGACCATTGCCATCATGGACGGACGAATGTGTGTCGGGGTTTCGGGTGAAGACCTGCAGCGCCTGGCCGAGGAAGGGCATGCAGCGGCCAAGGCCAGCCGGCGCGATATGGCGAGCCTGCTTGCCGGGGGCGTCATGGCGGGCACCACCGTTGCCACCACCATGCAGATCGCGGCGCTGGCCGGCATCAGCATCTTCGCCACGGGCGGCATTGGCGGCGTGCATCGCGGCGCCGAGGACAGCTTCGACATTTCGGCGGACCTCGAGGAACTGGGCCGGACGTCGGTAGCGGTGATCTGCGCGGGCGCCAAGTCGATCCTCGACATCGCCAAGACGCTCGAAGTGCTCGAAACCAATGGCGTGCCGGTGCTCGGCTTCGGCACTGAGGATTTCCCCGCCTTCTGGGCACGGACCAGCGGATACAAGGTCGACCAGCGCTTCGATACGCCGGAGGACGTCGCCAGAATGCTGGCCATCCAGTCGGACCTCCATATGGGCGGCGTGCTGATCGCCAATCCGATCCCGGAGGCGGATGCCTGGGAGGCATCGGCTATCGAGGGCTTCATCGGCCAGGCCCTGGCCGATGCCGAGGCGCAGGGGATCAAGGGCAAGGCGACGACGCCGTTCCTCTTGCAGCGCATCTTCGAATTGACCGGCGGCAAGTCGCTGGAAAGCAATATCGCGCTGGTCAAGAACAACGCGAAAGTGGCCGCCCAGATTGCCGCGGCGCTCTCGGCTTTGCAGGCGTCGCGCCCCGCATGAGTGCACGGGTGCTCGTCATCGGCGACGTGATGACCGACATCATCGTGCGGCCAGAGGGGCCTATCGTGCCCGGTTCGGACCGGCGGGCGGAAATCCGCAACCGGCCGGGTGGCTCGGGCGCCAACCAGGCCGTGTGGCTGGGGGCGGCAGGGGCGAACGTGCTGTTCGCGGCGCGGGTCGGGGCCGATGAGCGGGCCATGTACGAAAACTATTTTCGTGGCTTGGACGTGGTGCCGGCGCTTGCGGGGGACAGGGAATTGCCCACGGGGGTCCTCGTGACCATTCTCGATCGGGGCGGCGAGCGGAGCTTTCTCACCGACCGGGGCGCCAATCTCAATCTCAATTCCGACGACCTGCCGGAGAGCCTTCTCGACGGGGTCGGGCTGGTGCTGGTGTCGGGGTACAGTTTCTTTGCCCCGGGGCCGCGGCTGGCGGTGCAGGGCCTGCTCGAGGCGGCCCGGCGGCGCAGCGTGCCGATTGGCGTGGATCCGGCTTCGGCCGGCTTTCTCGATGAGGTGGGGCCGCGCGCGTTCTGCGACTGGGTCGGCAAGGCCGACTGGCTGTTTGCCAATGAAAGTGAAGCCGAACTGCTTACGGGCGAGGCCGAATGCGAGGCACAGATGCGGGTGCTCGGCGAGCAGTTCACTCATGTGGTGATCAAGCGCGGCCGGTTCGGCGCGGTGCTCGGCGGGCGCGACGGCGTGCTCGAGAGCCGGCCCGCGCCCATCGTCAAGGTGGTCGATACCACGGGGGCAGGCGATGCCTTTGCCGCCGGGTTCGTGGCAGCGTTACTCAGGGGCGGGGGTCATGCGACCTGCCTGGAGGCTGGCATTGCCAGCGGCGCCAAGGCGGTGCAGGGGGTGGGCGGGCAGCCGCAATAAGGTCAGTCGCGATCCGCCCGAGGAGAGGGTACTGCGGCAGCTGTCGGCGGCCTGCTGCGTTCGATCGCACCCGAAACCAGCGAGCAGATATCCTCGGGTTGATGGTGCTGGAATATTTCCAGGTATTCGATTCCGGCTCGCCGCAAGGCCTCCCGCTTGACCGCGTCTCGGGCGGCGGCATCATTCTGGTAGTGGCCGGTGCCTTGATGTTCAATGGCGACGACCGCGAAGCCGAAGGTGTCGATAACAACCATGTCGACACGCTTGGAGTTGATCGAGCTATGGGCGGACGGGTCGGCAGACTTGATAAATTCGCCCATGCTGGTCTGCGCCATGAGGCGATAACCAGGGCCACAGCGCCGCAAATGCGTCTCGACGACCCGAAAGACGTCATACTCGGATCGCGACATCAGCCGGGTTTTCTCGAACGACGCATTCATGACCACGCGCAATTGGTCAGATGAATCGAGGACGGGCGTGGACCTTGGGACAGGTCGCGGGTAGGCGTTCTGCGGCGTCGAGGCTGTGCGCTTTGGGCCGGAATAGGGCTCACGCCGTCCCGAAGGCCTGAATAGCCGTTGCTTGCGGCCTGAACCAAAGGCGGCATAGAGCGCCGCTGCGGCCAGCAGCAGAAACAGTATCTCCACCCACCCCTCCATCAAATACCCGCCCGGATGGCGAAGCATTCGGACCAACGGCGAGACCTGTCAATCAACGGGTTCTTCCGTCGGGCGTTAATGATCCTCGTGGGCGTCGGCCACGCCCAGGTGCCAGTAGCCGGCAGCCTTGACCCATTCAGGGTTGAAGCCGCGTTTGTCCACCAGGTGCGCCTTGACGGCGCGGGCCATGTTCACTTCGCCCGCGATATAGGCATAGGCGTCGCCTTGCGGCAGGGTGGCGGCGGCAATGGCGTCGGGGACCAGCGTGGTGGTGCCGGCGGCAGCGCCATTGCGGTGGACATAGGTGAGGCTGAGGTCGGCTGCGGTTTCGAAGGCCTGTTCTTCGGCCTTGTTTTCCACCTCGATCACAGCGACCACTTTGGTTCCGGCCGGCAGCTCCTCGATGCGGCGGCCAATGGCGGGCAGGGCGGTTTCGTCGCCGGCCAGGAGGTACCAGTCAAAGGCCAGCGGCACGACCTGGGAGCCACGCGGGCCGCCGATGACGAGGGTATCGCCGGGCTTGACCGATGAGGCCCAGCCCGAGGCGGGGCCATCACCATGCAGCACGAAATCGAGGTCGATCCAGCCTTCCCCGACATTCCAGTGGCGCGGGGTATAGTCGCGCATTTCGCGGGTGGTGCCGGGCGGGAACTGCGCGCCATTGGGGCCGACGGGCGGCAGTTCGGCCGGGGTGCCGTCGGCGAAGAAGAACGCCTTGATGTGATCGGCATGGCCGAACGAAGCGAAGCCGGTCATGTCGCCGGCAAGCCGCACCCGGCGCACCAGCGGGGTGATGTCGGTGACGGCAGTGACCGTCAGCAGGCGCAGGCGGGTGTCGTGGCGGTGGCGCTTGATGGCGCGCGGGTCGGTCGCTGTCTCGGGCATGTTTTATTCCTGATAATCTGGATCAGCAATTACGTCATGGGTCCCGGCTTGGCAAGCACAGGGCAAGCTTTCCTAATCTGGACATTTGGGGCCGGGGGCGGAGTTTTGTTGTGCGGCCGGGTCTGGCAAAAAAGGGAATGCACAAGCTGATCGCCCGTTTCATCGCCAGGCATGAACCCCGCAATGACTGGCGGGTGCATGCCAAATCGGCCGCCGCCGCGGCGGCAGCGGTGACGCTGATCGGCTATCTGTCGGCGGTCACCGGCCTGCCCTTGCTGTTGGCGCCGCTAGGACCGACCGCCCTGGTGATTTTCGGGCAGCCCGATTCTCCCAATGCCCAGCCCATCAATATCTTTGCCGGCTATTTCATCGGCACGGTGGTGGCGGTGTTGGCCATGATGGTGGTGCCCGAGCCGTTCTGGCTGGCAACGCTCTGCGTCGGGCTGGTGATGCTGATCATGCTGGCGCTGCGGGTGACCCACCCACCGGCGGCGGCCGTGCCGCTGCTGACGATGACGGGGCCAGTCGAGCCGCTGACCCTGTTTCTCGTGCTGTTCCTGGCCTGCCTGCTGCTGGTGGGGCTGGGCATGATCATCCACCGATTGCCTCCCAAGCGACGCTATCCATTGCCGCTGGTCGAGGAAATCGAGGGGGAGTGAGGAACTCAGTATCCAAGCATTTTGTCCTGCTCCTGCCGCAGCGCAAAGAGCCTTGTCGTGACATCGGGCTGGGCATTGGCGCTGGTGAGCAGTTCGCCCTTTTTCACGGCCGCCGTGACCTTGCCGCCTTCGAGCAGGCCGACGGGCCAGGCACCGGCGGCGCGGGCGTCCGTCACTTTCATGGCAAAGGAGCGGTAGCAAGTTTCACCGATGGCATCGAGCGCCTCACCGGGCTTTAGATCGCGCTTGGCGACGGAGCAGACTTCGGCCACCGGGCGGGGCAGGGGGACCATGTCCGGCCTGCCGGTCAGTATGATGCGGGCACAGGTCAGCGGCACTTCAAGGCTGGTCAGGTGATAGGGCCGGAAGAACGCATAATAGGGGCCGTGGCCGATATGCAGATCATCCATGCGCTCAATGATGCGAGGGTGCTCGGCCTTGACGATGACGAAGACGCCCGGCGCCACGCCCTTGCCGATGGTGAAATCAACCACGCCCGAGCCGTTGAGAATGCCGCCATCGGCTTTGGGGATGAGTACTTTTGCCATATCGTCGCGATCGGCGGCGGGGCCGTGCATGCCGGGAATGTCCGGCATCAACCCGGTGGCGTTGGCGATGGCGGTCATCTCGACGGCGGTCTTCGAGCCATCGACGAACTCGACCAGCATGCGCGGGTTCATGTTGCGGCGGGTCGCTTCGTCGCGATAATCGTCGGGGACAGCATCGTGCTTCAGGGGGTTGTTCTTGCCCTTGCCGGCGGCGATCACGTCGAGCCCGAGGACCGAGACGAACTCGATCAGTTCCATGCAGGAAGAGGGTTCATCGCCGGCGCCGACCGAATAGACGACCCCTAGCCGGTCGGCCTGAGCCTTCAGATAGGGGCCGATGGTGACGTCGGCCTCGACATTCATCATCACCAGATGCTTGCCGTGTTCCATGGCCATCAGATCGTAATCGGCGGCAACGCCCGGCTTGCCGGTGGCGTCGATGACCACGTCGATATTGGGCGTGGTGACCAGGGTCTCGGCCGAGGTGATGGCGATCTTGCCCTGCTCGATGGCGGCGGTGGCGGCGGCGGGTGTGTCGCAGACCTTGCCCATGGAATCCTCGCCATAGGCGATGGTCATGGCCTCGAGCGCGGTATGGGGGCGGCGCGTGGCGATGGCGGCCATCTCGATGCCGGTCATCAGGCTCATCTGGGTGACGAGGTCGGTGCCCATCTCGCCCGAGCCGATGACGCCGACGCGAATGGTCTTGCCCTCGGCAGCGCGCTGGGCAAGGTCACGGGCGAGGCCGGTCAGGGCTATTCTGGTGGGCATGGGGCGGTCCGGTTTGGTGTCGGGGATGCGATAGCGCTGTGCGGGGGCGGGGGCAAGGATTTCTCTTGTGCAAGGGGGCGTAGCCCAGCCATTCGAGCGTAGCTCCCATGGCCTCTGTGCCTCCAATCGCTCCACTGGAGCGCCTGGCCCGCTGGGACGGCGGATCGCCCTGCGAGCGTAGCTCACCGGGCCTATGACCATCCAGTCGCGCCACTGGCGCGCCTGGCCCCTGCGGGTACTGGTCATAGTTAGCACTTCTTAAACCGTTCGCGCTGAATATGCCGCTTGGAGCGGAGTCCGGGGGCACCCTTACGAACATGGTCAAGCAAACCAAGAAGACGGTCACCTTGCCTGAGGTTATCGATCTGGATGCGATCGATGGCATTCGCGATCTGCTGATCGACGCGCTGGAGGAGGGGCCGGCGACGGTCGAGGCCAGCGCGGTCGAGCGGGTTTCCACCAATGCTCTCTTGCTGCTGGTGAGCGCGGCCGAAACAGCCCGAAGACACCATTTTGATTTTACGATTGAAGCGCCGAGCGCGGCCATGAGTGCCGCCATCGAGCGACTGGGCCTTGAGGCCCGGTTTTCGGGGATGATGAAACAATGACGCTGCGCGTACTCACCGTCGACGATTCGCGGACAATTCTGGCGATGCTGCACCATACCCTCTCCAATGCCGGCTTCGAGGTGTTCCAGGCCGAGGATGGCAAGCAGGGACTGGACGTGCTCAAGGCCCAGGCCGTGGATGTGGTCATCACCGACATCAACATGCCGGTGATGGATGGCATCGAGTTCATCAAGAATGTGCGCGCCACCGGCCAGCACAATTCGCTCCCCATTCTGATCCTGACCACCGAAACCAGCCAGGACAAGCGCGACCAGGGCAAGGCGGCCGGCGGCACCGGCTGGATCGTCAAACCCTTCGATCCGGAAAAGCTGATTTCGGTCATTCATCGCGTCGTGCACTAAACCCAATGAAGCAGACCCAGAAGGGTTGGAAGCGTAAGAATGAGTGATCTCGACGACTTCAAGGCCACCTATTTCGACGAATGTTCCGAGCTTCTGACCGAGCTCGAGGAGCAGTTCGCTGTCATCGAGCAGGGCGAACGCGGGGCCGATCGCCTCAACGCCGTGTTCCGGGCCATTCACTCGATCAAGGGCGGCGCCGGCGCCTTCGGCTTCTCGGCTCTGGTGGGCTTTGCCCATGCCTATGAAACGCTGCTCGACTATGTGCGCGACGGGCGGGTCGAATTGACCGACGATGTGGTGAACCTCTGCATCAAGGCCAATGACATTGTCGCCGATCACGTCAACGCCGCCCAGTCGGGCGAGGCGCTGGCGGCTGATTACGGCGCCGAGGAAAAGGCGCGTTTCGACGCCCTGGCGCGCGGCGAGGCCGCTTTGGAAGACGACGACACCGGCGGCGAGATGGTCGAGGAATTCGACATCGACTTCACCCCGGTGATGGTCAATTTGGACGGCGCTGCCAGCGGCGAAGCGCCGGTGGAGGACGTGTTCGACAGCGCTCCCATGGCGGCGGCCGAGGGGCAGTGGGAAATCCGCTTCACCCCGCACCGGGCGCTTTATGCGCGGGCCAACGACCCGCTGTTGCTGTTCCGTGAACTGGCGGCGCTGGGGAATATGAGCGTCCGCGCCATGCTGGGGGACGTGCCGCCGCTGAGCGACTTCGAGCCTTTTGCGGTCTATTGCGCCTGGGAAATCACCCTGGTGGCGCCGGGGCTGACCGAGGCCTCGATCCGCGAAGTCTTCGAATTCGTGGACGGCGACTGCGATATCGTCATAGCCCAGGCCGGCATCGTGCCCAGTCTTGCTGATGCGGGCTTTGACATTCCCGAGCCCGAGAGCGCCGTCGCGGCACCGATTGACACCGAGAGCGGCGAGGCGGATCTGTCGAGCCTGTTGGCCCTAACCGAAGAGGAAGTGGCGGCTCCGGCCGAACCGGTTGCGCCGCTTGCCGATTTCACGCCCGACCCGACACCCGAGCCGATCAGCGAACAGGACAGTTTCGAGGAACCGCCGGCGCTGAGTTTTGCCGATATCGCCGCTGAGATCGCGCCGCCCCCACCGCCGAAGCCCAAGGTCGAAGCGGCGCCCGTTGCCAAGGCGATGCCAAGCGGTGGCAATGGCGAGAGCGAGGAAGGCGGTGGCCGTTCGGTCGGCGTGCAGTCGATCCGCGTCGATCTCGACAAGGTGGACCGCGTCGTCAACATGGTGGGCGAACTGGTCATCACCCAGTCCATGCTGACCCAGCAGATGGATGAGACGCTGCGCGCCCGCTACACCGAACTGGTGCGCGGCCTCGAAGTGCTGGCGCAGACAACGCGCGGTTTGCAGGATTCGGTGATGGCCATCCGTGCCCAGCCGGTCAAATCCGTGTTCTCCCGCATGCCGCGGCTGACGCGCGAACTGGCGACCAAGACAGGCAAGAAGATCAAGCTCGAGACCATCGGCGAGAACACCGAAATCGACAAGACGGTGATCGAACAATTGTCCGATCCGCTGACTCACATGATCCGCAATTCGGCCGACCACGGCATAGAGACCCCGGACAGGCGCCTGGCCGCCGGCAAGCCCGATACCGGCACGATCCGGCTTTCGGCCGAGCAGGCGGGTGGCAATATCCTGATCATCGTCGAGGATGACGGCGCCGGCATCAATCGCGAACGCGTGCTGAAGCTCGCCCGCGACAAGGGCATCGTGGCCCCCGACATCACCCCGACGGACGAGCAGATCGACCAGTTGATCTTTGCTCCGGGCTTCTCTACCGCCGAGGCGGTGAGCGATATTTCCGGGCGTGGCGTCGGCATGGACGTGGTGCTCTCCAATATCAAGAAGATCGGCGGCTCGGTGCATGTCCGCTCCTGGACCGGCAAGGGCACGCGCATGACGCTGCGGCTGCCGCTGACCCTGGCGGTGCTCGATGTCATGCTGGTCAAGGTCGGGGACAGCCCCTATGTGGTGCCGCTGAGCTCAATCGTTGAAACCATGCAGTGCTCGCGCGCCAGCTTCGAGCGCGTCCCCTCCGGTGGTCGCGTGCTGCAGGTGCGCGGCGAATATGTGCAGGTCATCGACCTGGGCCAGCGCTTCGGCCTTGCTACAGAGGTCGCGGAATCCGAGCAGTTCGTGGTGCTATGCGAGACCGAGGGCAATATGAAGGTGGCGCTGGTGGTGGACGACATCATCGGCCAGCAGCAGGTGGTCATCAAGAGCCTCGAAGAGAATTTCGAGCGCGTCGATGGCATTGCCGGCGGCACCATTCTGGGCGACGGCAATGTCGCGCTGATCGTGGATGTGCAGGGCCTGCGCACCACCCATCTGCACCAGAACGCAGCTTAGCAATTCGGGCAGTGCCGTTAAGAGATTGGCGTCGATTGACGCAGTATAGTTGAGTCAAAGGCGCCCAGGACGGGCGGGATGAAAAGGCGAGAAAGATGGAAGCGCTGAGCCTTCGCGACGACATGAGCGACAAGTCGGCCGTTGCCGGCCAGAACACATTGCAGCTGATTGCTTTCTCGATCGGCGAACAGACCTATGGCGTGGAAATTACCACGGTGCGCGAAATCCGTGCCTGGAATGGCGCGACCCCGCTGCCCAATACGCGTGAATATGTGCGCGGCGTGATCAACCTGCGCGGCACCATCGTGCCGATCTTCGACCTGCGCGCCCGCTTCGGCGACGGCCAAACCTCGCCCACCAAGAACCATGTGGTGGTGGTGATGAGCGTCGGCGACAAATGGGTTGGCATCCTGGTGGATGCGGTCTCGGACATTCTCACGGTCAACCGCGACGACATCCACAATGTGCCCGAGGGTAATTCCATCGACACCGAACTGCTCAATGGCATCGTCACCCATGAAAGCCGGATGGTGGGGCTGATCGACCTGCATTCGGTGGTGACCGGGGCCAAGATGGACGGCTAGGGCTGGTCCAGACCCGCCGGCATGACGCATAAAGGGCGCTTCGGCGCCCTTGGCATTTGTGAATGCTTCGCACGGCTCGATGCTTTGATGTCTCGTCCTGGGTGTCCCGTGCGGATATGGTCCCCAGATGAGCCGCGCCCACTATGGTGCAATGGTCTTAGGTATCGGCCCGAAGGGGTGATTTTTGGAAACCTTACTCTCGCCGGTTGTCCTGTTCTTTGTTCTTGGTGCTTTGGCGGCATCGCTACGCTCGGACCTGTCGATCCCAGAGGCCGTTGGCAAGGGCATCTCGCTGTACCTGATGGTGGCGATTGGCCTTAAAGGTGGTGTCGAAGTATCCGAGGCGGGATTTACAACGGATCTCATGGTCGCGGCACTGGCCGGTGTCGGACTTAGCTTTGTGATCCCGATACCGGTATTCCTGATCCTGCGCAGCGTGGGCGCCCTTAGCGCGGTCAATGCCGCTGCGGTTTCGGCACACTATGGTTCAGTATCCGTGGTGACCTTCGTGACCGGGCTCGAAATTCTGGCCCGACAACAGATGCCGGCAGCCGGCTACATGGTTGCCGTACTGGCGCTGATGGAGACGCCGGCCATTATCTCCGGCCTGTTGCTCGCGCAACGCTATGGCGTGGCGGGAGCGCGACCCGCGCGGGAATTGGTGCATGAGACCCTGACCAATGGCTCGGTAATGCTGCTGGTTGGCAGCTTTGCCATTGGCCTTGTGGTCGGAAAGCCCGGGTTTGTGTCGATTGCGCCTGTGTTTGAGGGTGCCTTCCGAGGCGTTCTCTGCCTGTTTCTGCTCGACATGGGCCTGGTGGCAGCCAAGCGTCTGAAAGAGGGCCGCAGCCTTACTCCACGGCTGATTGGTCTTGCCGTAGCGATGGCGTTGACGAACGGAACGCTGGGCGTGCTGCTGGGCAGCCTGCTCGGTCTTGACGCGGGAACTGCTGCTGCACTTGGCATCCTTGCGGGCAGTGCCAGCTACATCGCGGTGCCGGCAGCCATGCGTCTGGCACTGCCACAGGCCGATCCGGGCCTTTATCTGGGCATGTCGCTAGCGGTGACGTTTCCGTTCAACATCCTGTTCGGTATTCCCTTTTATGTCTGGCTAGCCCAGTGGGTGGTGAGATGATTCAACTCGGCGTGGAACGCACGCGTATCGAAGTGCTGGTGGATGCTCCATTGGTACAAGAACTGGTCGGCCTGCTCGAAAAGCATGGAATCACCGGCCATACGGTCATGCCAACTCTATACGGGCAAGGCGCATCTGGAAGCTGGAGTGACGATCTCATCACCAGCGCACAGCACAAGGTGACCCTTCTGACAGTGGCGGAGCCGGCACGTGCCGAAGGCTTTGTGAATGACTTGCGCCCCCTGCTCGACAGCTATGGAATGCTGGTGATGATCAGCACCGTGAATGTGCTCAGGCCCGACAAGTTCTCCTGACCCGATCGGGTCTGCGGGAAGCCTGCGCGATTGTATGGTGAGGTTCGTACCTCGGCCAGAAATGCAAAAGGCGCCAGAGGCGCCGTGCTGAAAAGCCGGATCGTGGAAGGCTAGAACAGTTCGGCGTCGCCGTGGGCCTGGTGGGCGGCGATGCCCGAGAGCGCGGGGACGCGCAATTCATCAAGGGTGAGACTCGCCCAGATCTCGTCATAGACCGAATCGGGGGCAGTAGGGGGCAGCAAGGCGAACTGGCGCACCGCCAGCGCCATATTGTGGCAGCGCTGTTCGATACGGTCCTGGCCCTGGAGCGCGGTTATGATCAGCTGCACGGCTTCATTGACCGTGGCATCCTTTCCCAACTGCTTTTCGGCAAGCAATTCGAGCGCTTCGGTGATGCCTTCTAGCATTGAAGCGGTCTGCCGTGCCGTCTCGTCCAGTTCCCGTGCGAGTTTCTGCAGTGACATTATACGTATTCCTAGCCCCGATCCGGCTACCCTATAGCGCTATTTCTAAACCCCTCCTTGCTGAATCAGGGCTTGTCGGTGAACTCGTCCGTCGTGGTTAGCAATTGGCTAACGAGTTTTCCTCTACGATCCGAACAATTCGCCCGTAGAGGTAGATGAAGACGAGATGGCCCTTTCGAATACCCTGCCTCCCGAGTTCGATCGCGGGGTAGTGACCACCGTCCACCAGGGCGATTGCCACGTGTCCAATGCGGCTGACATCACGTTCTCGACAGTGTTGGGATCGTGTATTTCAGCCTGCGTACGCGACCGGGTAGCGCTGGTGGGGGGAATGAACCATTTCCTTCTGGCCGAACAGTCCGGCTCGGCCAAGGACCGCTACGGGGCCTCGGCCCGCTATGGCGCCTTCGCCATGGAACAGCTGATCAACAAGGTCCTGTCCCAGGGGAGTGGCAAGAAGAGCAATCTCGAGATCAAGGTGTTTGGCGGCGGCAAGATCAATGCAGCGCTGGACGATGTCGGGGCCAAGAATATCGAGTTCATCCGCCAGTTTCTTGCCGATGAAGGCTATAGCGCCACCAGCGAGGATGTGGGCGGCAATTTTGCCCGCAGGGTGCTGTTCAAGCCTCATTCCGGGCGGGCCTTCGTCAAGCGCCTGGACAGCGATGCGGGCGCCAATGTGGCGCAGGAAGAACTGGCCATCGCCCGCCGCCGTGTGGTGGTGCCCGTGCCGGTGGACGATATCGAACTCTTCTAAGATGTTCCCCCGTTTCGTGGAAATGGGGGAACGAGCGAGGTCTTTTGAGTGGTCGCGTTTTGCTGGTGCGGCCCTTCAGGCCCGAACTGTAAAACCGTTTCCACTTTTGCTGGAAACGCTCCGGGGCCCGAGCTTTCAAAAGTATTACCGGGCCGGGTCCACTTATAGATTTGGTTAACCATTCTGGGCCTAGGGTCCCAACATGCCGGACCATGCTGCCCTTATTGTCGATTCGCGCCCACCACGCCGGGGTTTGCGGCTCATGCTGGCGGCTGCGGGCCTGTGGACCATTGCCGGGGCGATAGCCGTCGGGCTGCTGCTGGCAACGGGTCCGGGGCCGGGCTGGTTTGCCGCCGTGGGCAGCCTGATCGGCCTTGCCATTGCTGGAAGCCTGGTCATCGGACAAGTCGCCGACCGCCGCGAGGCGGCTCGCCTTGCCGCGGTGGCGCAGGCGGCGGGTCTCTCCGACCGGCCGGGCGAAACGCTCTCGATTGGCTCAATCGTGACGCGGCTGGGGACACGACTGGAACGGGCTCATCACTTCCGTGCGGCGCTGAGCACGCTCAAATCCCCGGTGCTGGTGATCGACGAACATGGGGTGATCCTGGCGGCCAGCCAGGGCATGGAGCGGCTGGCGCCCGACGCCATGGAGGGCGAAACCCTCGACGGGCTGTTCGGTGCCGGTTATCTCGAAGCCGGGGGCGGCGCGCCCGAAGAGGCTCTGGTGATGCTCCGGGACAGGCGGTTCGTGGCGCAAAGACGGCCTCTGCCGTCGGGCCGGTATACGCTCGAACTCAGTCCGGCCGGGTATTTCGTGGAAGAAGACGACCTCGGCTCGGTACTCGAGGCGCTGCGCCAGGGGCAGACGGGTTTCCGTTTCGAAAGCGAGGCTGCCGCGGGTGACCCGGTTCTGGGTGGTTTCAACCAGGCGCTCGACGCGCTCGATGCCGGGGTCACGCAATTGCGCGCCGTGATGTCGGGGGAAGCCATTTCGGACACCGCGCTGCCGCTGGCGAACGAAGCGCAAATCGTAATTGACCTGTTTGCCGGGCTGGACGAACAGCAGCGGGACGAGGCCCAGGCCCGCTCGGCTCTCGAAACCCGGCTCGGTACGGTCAAGACGCTGTTGGCCCAGTTCGAGGCGCGCGCAGCCGAGCTCGAACAGGCGGCGGAAATCGGACGCCAGGCGCTGGCTGATGGGGTCGAGAAGATGGCCGGGCTCGAAGCCGAACTGGCGGCGGCGCGGCGGCGTAGCGACGAGGCGTCGGGGCTTGCGGGTCAGGTCGAACAGGCGGCAGGCCGCACACGGGCGCTGGTCAGCGAGATCGACCGCATGGCTCAGGAAATCGACACCATGACGGCGGGCATCGAAGATGTGTCGTTCCGCACGAACCTGCTTGCGCTCAACGCAGCGGTGGAAGCGGCACGGGCCGGCGAAAAGGGCGCGGGGTTTGCGGTGGTGGCCGACGAGGTGCGCCAATTGTCCCAGGTCACCAATCGCAGCGCCAAGGAAATCCGCATCATTGCCGACAAGGGACGGGCCCAGGCGCGGATTGGCCTCGATGAGGCTAGCGACCTGCAAAAAATCACCGCTGCCCTCAGGGAGAATTTACGCAATCTAAGCAATGCACCAGCCAGTATTGCGCCAGTTGTGGAGAACAGGTCGGTGCAAAAGGCGCCGATCGCTTCAAGCAAGCCGGTGGGCGATGTCGATGGTCAGGAGACCGTCTTCGTTCAACGCGTGGCCAGTTAGCCGGAAGAAATCCGGTCAAGAAGGGGTGGTTGCATGGAACAGGGGGAATACTCCCTCAGCGAGCGGGAGTTCGCGCGGATCAAGGCCCGCGTCTATTCCGAAGCTGGAATTTCGCTCAGCGATGCCAAGCGGACCCTGGTGGTTTCCCGGCTGTCAAAGATTTTGCGCGCGCTGCGGCTGCCCAGCTTTGACGCCTATGTGGACTATCTGGAGCGCGGCGGCACGGCCCAGGACGGGCAGGATTTCGTCAATGCCCTCACCACCAATCTCACGCGCTTCTACCGCGAGGACCACCATTTCGAGCATCTGCGCACCCATGTGGGGGCGCTGATCGCCGAGAAGCCGCGCGGCAGCCGATTGCGCATCTGGTCGGCGGGCTGCTCGACCGGGCAGGAACCCTATACGATCGGCATGGATCTGCTTGGCGCCTTTCCCGAACTCAAGCGCTGGGACTTCAAGATCCTGGCCACCGATATCGATACGGCGGTGATCGCCAAGGCGGCCGGCGGGGTCTATCCCCAAAACGAGCTGTCGGGGCTGACACCGGAACGTATGCGCCCGTTCGAGCGGGCGGGTGACGGCATGGTTCGCATCCCCGCTGCGGTGCGCGAACTGGTGTCGTTCAAGCCGCTCAACCTCATCGGCGCCTGGCCGATGAAGGGGCCGTTCGACGCCATATTCTGCCGCAATGTGGCGATCTATTTCGACAAGCCCACCCAGGGCGAGGTGTTCGGGCGCTTTGCCCAGCTGATGGCGCCCGAGGGCTTCCTCTATATCGGCCATTCGGAAAATCTGGGGTCCGGCGGCGACGGGTTCCGGCTGGTGGGCAAGACCATCTACCAGTCCAGGGAAAAACAGAACAAGCGAGCTGCATGATGAGCATCAAGGTACTGGTCGTCGACGATTCGGCGCTGATCCGAGAGGTGCTGGCCCGCATGCTGACGCGGGACGGGGATATCGAGGTGGTGGGCACGGCCACCGATCCGATCGATGCGCGCGAGAAGATCAAGGCGCTCAATCCGGATGTGCTGACGCTCGATATCGAAATGCCCAATATGAACGGACTGGAATTTCTCGAGCGGCTGATGCGGCTGCGGCCGACCCCTGTGGTGATGGTCTCGACGCTGACCAAGAAGGGCGCCAGCGAAACGCTGTTGGCGCTCGAACTGGGCGCGGTGGATATCGTGGCCAAACCCAGCGTCGAGTTTTCCGGGGGCCTTGATGCCTTCGGCGCCGGGCTGCGTGACAAGATCAGGGCGGCCTCGAAATCGGACGTGCGGGGGCGCTCGGCCAGCCGGGCGGACCCCCCCAAGGCCGGCAGGATACCGCTCAAGACCGCCGCTGCCCCCGAGGGCGCGGTGATCGCCATTGGCGCCTCGACCGGTGGCGTGGAGGCGATCCGCGCCGTGCTCATCGAATTGCCGGCCGATTGCCCGCCCGTGGTGATCGCCCAGCACATGCCAGCCGGCTTTACCGGCCGCTTCGCCGCGAGGCTGGACGAGCTGTGCGCGCTCAAGGTGGTGGAGGCGGAAGACCGCATGCCGCTTCTGGCGGGTCATGCCTATGTGGCCCGTGGCGATTATCACCTCAGGGTCGAAAAGTCCTCGGGACAGCTCAAGTGCCGCCTTGGACAGGATGGTCTCGAGAGTGGGCACAGGCCGAGCGTCGACGTGCTGTTCGAATCGGTGGCCAAGACCGTGGGTCCAATGGCCGTTGGCGCCATCCTGACCGGCATGGGGCGTGACGGGGCAAGGGGCCTCAAGCAGATGCGGGAGGCCGGCGCCTATACGGTGGGCCAGAGCCAGTCTTCGGCGCTGGTCTATGGCATGCCGCGCGTCGCTTTCGAGGAGGGCGCGGTGGTGGACCAGGCCCCGGTGGAACAAATCGCGGCCAAGCTTGCCAATGCCCTGGTCAAACTCAAGTCGGCCGCGTGAGCGGATAGCGAAAACAATGCCAATCGGGCAGTTGAGAGATTTGTAACGCTTGGCTCTTAGAGTCGGACGTCAAGTGCGGCCCGAAGGCCGAAGGCGCGTAGAGGTAAGAACAACCATGCCAAAAGCGAGCGCTGTGAGCGTCCTGATTGTTGATGACCAGCAGTCCATGCGCGGCATCTGTAAATACATCCTGACCCAGCTGGGCTTCAAGGACATCATCGAAGCCAAGTCCGGCCGCGATGCCCTGGGCAAGCTCGAAAAGTCCAATGTCGACCTGATCATTTCGGACTGGAACATGGAAGACATTGACGGGCTGACCCTGCTCAAGGTGATCCGCAAGCATCCGCGGACCCAGGCCATGCCCTTCATCATGGCCACCGGGCGTTCCGACAAGGAACAGGTCAAGGAAGCCATTTCCTTTGGCGTCAACAATTACATCATCAAGCCGTTCGATGCGTCGACCATGAAGAAGCGCATCGAGGCGGTGATCGGCGCGCTGACCTGATCGGCGGCGACAGACCTGTCTGACAAGATGCCCTTGCCGATCCCGGTGGGGGCGTCATGTTTTTCGGCAGGAGAATTCCCTTTGTATAGGTACTTGCCCAAGAAATGTGCGCTTGGGACTTATCCGTAAGAAGTGATTAATCCACGAGATATATCGTTTCCACAATTCGGTGTGCCGCGCGTGCCGGGTGACCGTTTGCGCAGGACCCCGTCGGGGAAGTAGCCCGCGCGGGGGATGACGGTCGCTTGAGGGGGAATTGAGGACAGACATGAAGTTCATTCCGCAGTTGAAGATCGCCCAGAAACTGCCACTGGCCCTGGTCGGCTCGGCCCTGGTGGTCAGCGCAGGCGTCGGCATTGCCAGCTATCTGATCGGCCTGGGCACGGTGACCGAGCAGCGGAACCAGTCGATGCAGGCTTCGCTGAACACGGCGACCTCGCTGGTCAGCGACTATTATTCCAGTGCCGAGGTGGATCTACGCCTGTTCGTGCAGCGATCCGACACGGTTACGGCGATGAAGAACATGACCCGTGCCATGGACGAATTGCGCATGGGCCTCAAGGAACGCGCTGCGATCCAACTGCAGACGGCCTATGTCACTGACAATCCCAATCCCGATGACCGTGCCGCAGTCGACAGCGTGGGTGCCATGGGCGCCAGCTATGATCCGGTGCACAAGCGTTATCATCCGGGCTTCCGCACCTTGCAATTGGAGCGCGCCTATTCGGACGTGCTGATGATCAGTGCGGCGGGCGACGTGGTCTATTCGGTGGCCAAGAACAATGATTTCGCCACCAATGTGCTGACCGACACCACGGCCGCTGCATCGGGCCTGGGGCAGGCCTTCACCGCCGCCAAGGACCTAGCCGATGGCGATACCGCCTTTGTCGATTTCACGGTTTATGGACCGACGGGCACGGCGCAAAGCTTCATGGCCATGCCGGTCTATGACAAGGAGGAAAAATCCGGGGTCATGGTGCTGGCCATGTCCCCCGAAACGCTGAGCGCGCGCGTTTCCGGCCTCTCGGGTCTGGGGCGCAGCGGCGAGGTGGTGGTCGTGGGCCAGGATGGCCTGCTGCGCTCCGAGTCCCCGCGCACCGAGGAAGTGGACGTTCTCTCCACAACGCTGACATCCGATGTCATCACCGGCGCCTTTGCCGGCCAGACCGGGGAGGGCATCAGCACCGATTATCGCGGCGCACCCATGGTGGTTCGCGCCCAGCCGGTCAGCGTGGGCAATGTCACCTGGGCCATCGCGGCCGTGCAGCCCGAGCAGGAAGCCTATGCTGCCGTCGTGCAGATGCGCGACATGACGCTGGCAATCGGGGGCATATTGCTGGCCATTGCCGCGGTGATCGGCTTCTTCTTTGCCCGCTCGATCAGCAAGCCGATCACGCGGCTGACCGATACGATGGAGGCTCTGGCTGACGGCGATCTCTCGGTCGAGGTCAAGGGCAGCCGCCGCCCGGACGAAATTGGCGCCATGGCCCGGGCCGTGGAAGTGTTCCGGGAGAACGCGCTCAAGGTCAATGAAATGACCGATGCGGAAGCGGCGCGTATTGTCGCCGCCCAGGAAGAACGCGTCGCCATGATGCAGGATCTGCAGCGTGCCTTCGGGCAGGTGGTCGATGCGGCCATTGAAGGAGATTTCTCCAAGCGCGTCGACGCCGAATTCCCCGATGATGAAATCAACACCCTGGCCCGCTCGGTCAACGAGCTGGTGGAAACGGTGGATCGCGGCCTCGGCGAAACCGGCACGGTGCTTTCGGCGCTGGCCAATACCGACCTGACGCAACGCATGCAGGGCGATTACCAGGGTGCCTTTGCCCGCCTCAAGGCGGATACAAATGCGGTGGCGGAAAAGCTGACCGACATTGTGGGCCAGTTGCGCGATACGTCGCGCACTCTCAAGACCGCCACCGGGGAAATCCTGTCGGGCGCCAATGATCTTTCCGAACGCACCACCAAGCAGGCTGCCACCATCGAGGAAACCTCTGCGGCCATGGAGCAGTTGGCGAGCACGGTGCTGGCCAATGCCGAACGCGCCAAGGAAGCCTCGACCGCCGCCACGGGCGTGACCCATACCGCTGAAGAAGGCGGGCAGGTCATGGGTCAGGCGACCGAGGCGATGGAGCGCATCACCCAGTCTTCGTCCAAGATTTCCAACATTATCGGGCTGATCGACGACATTGCCTTCCAGACCAATCTCCTGGCGCTCAACGCCTCGGTCGAGGCGGCACGGGCGGGCGAGGCCGGCAAGGGCTTTGCGGTGGTGGCCGTGGAAGTGCGGCGCCTGGCCCAGTCGGCGGCGCAGGCGTCCAGCGACGTCAAGGCGCTGATCGAGCAGAGCGCCATCGAGGTCAGGGGGGGCTCCAAGCTGGTGGCCGATGCAGCCGGCCGGCTGGAGGAAATTTTGACTTCGGCCCGCTCCTCGAGCGAATTGATGAACGGCATTGCCCGCGAGAGCCGCGAGCAGGCTTCCTCAATCGAAGAGGTCAACACGGCCGTGCGGACCATGGACGAGATGACTCAGCACAATGCGGCGCTGGTTGAGGAAATGAATGCCTCGATCGAGCAGACCGAGGCCCAGGCCACCCAGCTCGACAAGATCGTCGACATCTTCGCCATCGAGCAGCGCTCGGCTGCACCACAGGCTCCGCGCAAGGCCGCTCCTGTCAGTGCCGGCCCGGTGCAGGCTATCGCCCAGGGGGCGCGCGGCCTGCAGGCGAAGCTCAGTACGGCGGCCAAGTCTTATCTCAGCAAGGGCAATGCCGCGGTCGATACCGACTGGAGCGAATTCTAAGGTATAAGAAAGGGCGCCGAGCAGGCGCCCTTTTTGCTTATCGTGCTGACTACCATACAAGATCAACCTTGCGTTAAGCCGCAGGGTTTAGCGTCACGGCGCCGGGTGGGAAGAGCGCGGTATCGGGTGCGGAGGGGAAAATGAAGGTACTGACCGGCTGGCGCCATATGCGCCTGACCACTGCCATTGCGGCGCTGATGCTGACCAGCATCGTGGTGACCATCGTCGCCTATAGCATAAGCACTTATCTCAGCCTGCGCGGCCAGGCGGTCGGACAGGCCGTGGCCCAGCAGAGCGCCGATCTCAAGACCGCAGCGACCATCTATGAAAAGCGCCTGTCCGGCTCGATTGTCACCTGGGCCGAAGAGGACGGCAGCATCGCCGTCTTCAACACCTATTCCATTCCCAATTTCTATGACACCGGCGCGGTGGATTCGGTGACACGGGTCACCGGCGGCGAAACGGTGATCTTCAGTCTCGACGAAGCAGGCCAGTTCATCGCCAAGTCCACCAGTTTCGAGCTGGAAGAGGGCGAGCGGGCCGTCGACTTCATCATCGATCCGGCGAGCCCGGCTGCGGCGGCGCTGGCGGCGGGCACGGCCTATTACGGCGAGATGAGCCTGGAGGGCAGCACCTTCAACGCAGCGGCCTTCCCGATCTACAAGCTCGACGGCACGCTGCTCGGCGCCTTCTGGGTCGGCAAGGATGCCGCGCTGGCCGATGCTGCGGCCAATGCGGCGCTGCCGGGCCTGGCGGCCATGGCCGGGGTACTGCTGCTGGTAATGGGGGCCGTGGGCCTGCTGGCCTCACGCCTCCTGACAAGGCCGATTCCCCGGCTTGCGGGAACGATGGATGCCATTGCCGCCGGGGATTTCGAGGTGGATGTGCCTTTTGTCGATCGCGGCAATGAGGTCGGGGCCATGGCAAGGGCGGTGGAAGTGTTCCGCGAGAACGGCCAGCGTGTCAGCCAGATGACCGAGGCAGAAGCCGCACGCATCATTGCCGACCAAGAGGAGCGGCAACGCATGATGAGCGAGTTGCAGGGGGCTTTTGGCGCCGTGGTGGACGCCGCCAGCGCGGGCGATTTCGGCCGGCGGGTCAATGTCGAATTCCCCGATCCGGAGCTCAATATGCTCTCGAGCAGCATCAACAATCTGGTGGCGACTTTTGATCGCGGAGTTGCCGAAATCGGCACTGTGCTCGGCGCCCTCGCGAATACTGATCTCACCTGCCGGATGGAAGGCCATTATGAGGGGGCATTGGCCCAGCTCAAGGCCGATACCAATGCGGTGGCTGACCGATTGAGCGACGTGGTCGGGCAATTGCGCGCCACTTCGGGGACGATCAAGACGGCGACTGGCGAAATCCTCTCCGGCGCCAATGACCTTTCCGAGCGCACCACACGGCAGGCGGCAACCATCGAGGAAACCTCGGCCACCATGGAACAGCTGGCCGGCACGGTGCTCACCAATGCCGAGCGGGCCCAGGAGGCCAGTTCCAGCGCGGGCCTCGTCACCCGCACCGCCGAGGAGGGCGGGCAGGTGATGGGCGAGGCGAATGCGGCGATGGAAAAGATCACAACGTCATCGGGCAAAATTTCCAACATTATCGGCATGATCGACGACATTGCCTTCCAGACAAACCTCTTGGCGCTCAATGCTTCGGTAGAAGCGGCGCGGGCTGGAGAGGCGGGCAAGGGATTTGCCGTGGTGGCGGTGGAAGTGCGGCGGCTCGCTCAGAGCGCGGCCCAGGCCTCGTCGGATGTGAAACTGCTGATCGAGCAGAGCGCTGCGGAAGTCCGGGGCGGATCGCGCCTCGTGGCCGATGCAGCGAGCAAGCTGGGCGCAATTCTGGAGGCGGCGCGGGCTTCCAACGACCTGATGCACCAGATCGCCTCGGACAGCCGCGATCAAGCCTCGTCCATCGAGGAGGTCAATACCGCTGTGCGGACCATGGACGAGATGACCCAGCACAATGCGGCGCTGGTGGAGGAGATGAACGCGGCCATCGAGCAGACCGAGGCGCAGGCCACCCAGCTCGACCGCATCGTGGATGTATTCCGCACAACGCAACAAGGGCAGGCAATTGCCCGCGCCCCTTCTGCATCACGACCGGTGGCGGCGGAGCGGGCGGCGCCGGCAGGTCGGTCCTATCTCAGCCGCGGCAATGCCGCCGTGGATGTCGACTGGAACGAATTCTAGGGACGGACCGGGGAAAAAGAATCGCTTCCTGGACCGGTTTCTCGCAGGCCCTCAAGGGCGTGGGGAGCCATTATCCGAACAGGATCCGCATTTTTTCATCCTTAAGGGTCGATGAAATCGATTGCGGAAATATCCGTACAGCTTTCGGTAAATACTTTCCCATAACCTTGCGAGCCATTGAGCCGGTTCCAGGAATGACTCCAGGAGACATTCCGGGCCTGCGAGGGGGAGTAGATGCTATGAAACAGATTGCGCGCCTTTTGGGAAATGTGCGCATGACCACCAGCATTCTGGTGCTAGTCATGTTGTCCATCATTGGATCGATTGCCGCCGTATCGTGCGCGATCTATCTGAACCTGCACAGCCAATCCATGTCCGACAGCCGGATACAGCAGGAGACCAATCTTGGTGTTGCCGCCACGATCCTGGAACGGCGCATTTCCGGTTCGGTGCTGACCTGGGCCGAGGATGGCACGATTGCCGCCTTCCAGAGCTGGGCCATTCCCCCCTTCTACGACACCGTCGTCATCGATTCGGTGACCCGGGTGACGAAGCAGGATGCGGCCATCTATGTGACCGACAACGCCACTGGCGACATGATCGCCAAGACTACCAGCCTGACGCTGCCTGACGGCACGCGCGCAGTGGACGGTATCCTGCCCGCCGGCAGCGATGTGGTCACCCGGCTCAATGCCGGCGAAATGGTACTGGGGCAGATCCAGATCGACGGCGTGAACTATTACGCCGCGCTGCAACCGATTCAGAAGACTAGTGGCGAGGTGATGGGGGCGATCCTCGCCGGTACGCCCATGGCCAATGTCGAGGCTGCCGCCAACAGCGTGCTGGGCCTGATCGCAATTGTCGGTGGTGCGGCCATTGTCGGCTTCGGGCTGATCGGTTTTGTGGCTTCGCGCATGATCACCCGACCGATCCCGAAGCTGGCGGGGGTAATGGAGGTGGTTTCCCAGGGCAATTACGATGTTGCCGTGCCGTTCACGGAGAAGGGCAATGAAGTGGGCGCCATGGCGCGGGCCGTGGAAGTGTTCCGTGAAAACGGGCTGCGCGTCAGCCAGATGACCGAGGCCGAAGCCGCCCGCATCGTGGCCGACGAGGAAAAGCGCCGCCAGATGATGAGCGAGCTGCAGGGCGCCTTTGGCGAGGTGGTGGATGCCGCCATTGCCGGGGACTTTACCCAGCGTGTCACCGCCGAATTCCCCGATGCCGAACTCAACGGGCTGGCAACGAGCGTCAACAATCTGGTCGAGACCTTCGATCGCAGCGTGGCGGAAGTGGGCGAGGTGCTTGGTGCCATGGCCGACACGGATCTTACCCGCCGCATGACCGGCAATTACGAGGGCGCCTTCGCCAAGCTCAAGTCCGACATCAATGCGGTGGGCGACAAGCTGACCGAAGTGGTGATGCAGTTGCGCAGCACCTCCGGCTCGCTCAAGACCGCTACGGGGGAAATTCTCTCTGGCGCCAATGATCTGTCCGAGCGCACCACCAAGCAGGCAGCGACGATCGAGGAAACCTCGGCCGCCATGGAACAGCTGGCGAGCACCGTGCTGGCCAATGCCGAGCGCGCCAAGAATGCCAGTGCCAGCGCCTCCAAGGTCACCCATACCGCCGAAGAGGGCGGCAAGGTGATGGATGCCGCCAATGAGGCGATGGAGCGGATCACGGCCTCCTCGGCCAAGATCTCCAACATCATCGGGATGATCGATGATATCGCGTTCCAGACCAACCTGCTGGCGCTGAACGCCTCGGTTGAAGCGGCTCGCGCTGGCGATGCCGGCAAGGGCTTTGCCGTGGTGGCCGTGGAAGTGCGGCGCCTGGCCCAGTCCGCGGCCAGTGCCTCCTCCGATGTCAAGGCGCTGATCGAGCAGTCGAGCGGCGAAGTGACGACCGGCTCCAAACTGGTGGGGGAAGCCGCCGGCAAGCTCGCCAGCATGCTCGAGGCAATCCGCGAAAACACCCAGTCGCTCGAAGCCATTGCGCGCGACAGTGCCGAACAGGCCACCTCGATCGAGGAGGTGACCGCGGCGGTCCGGACCATGGACGAGATGACGCAGCACAATGCGGCCCTCGTGGAAGAGACCAACGCCGCCATCGAGCAGACCGAGGCCCAGGCGACCGAACTCGACCGGATCGTGGACATCTTTGCCATCGACCAGTCCGCCACTGATTCGCAAGCCAGGCCGCCGGCGCGAAGGGACAGCCCGGTGTCACAGCCGGCCAGAGCGGCTCCAAAGGCCCGCCGCGCCTATCCGACCCAGGGCAATGCAGCCGTATCGACCGACTGGGACGAGTTTTAAGTCCCTGTCGATGCACAAAAATCATGCGGCCTGCTCAAGCAGGCCGCAATCGTTTTGCATATATAATACTCGGTTAATCGAGAGCGGTTAGGATTTCTCCCAAGTATTGCGCCCGGTTCGCGGGGAACCCGGCGCTGAATTGGGGACCAACCAATGGTCAGTGCAGTTAAGCGTTTTCTCGGCAATATTCGGATGACGACGGCCATCGCGGCCCTGGTCATTGTCGCCATCCTCTTGTCGGTATCGCTGGTTTCGGCGGCCATCTATGTCAGCCTGAGCTCGACCCTGCGTGCGCAGGCGGTGGGGCAGCAGACATCCAACCTCAAGACGGCTGCTACCATCCTCGCCAGCAACCTGCCTGGCGCAGATGTGAGCTGGGCCGAAGATGGTACCCTGGCAGGGATTTCCACCTTTGCCATGCCGCGGCAGTTCCTCAATCACGACATCGTCGATTCCATCGTCCGCCTGACCGGCGAGACGGCAACGATCTTCGGCTGGGACGAAGCGAGCCAGGACTTCGTGCGCTTGAGCACCAATATCCTGGACGCCAATGGCGAGCGGATCGTGGGGACGCCGCTGGGGCAGGCCAGCGCTGCCTATGCCTCGGTGATGAAGGGCGAGCTCTATATGGGTGAGGCCATGATTCAGGGCAAAGCCTATTACACCGCCTACCAGCCTATTGTCACAGCAGCCGGCGTGCCTATGGGTCTGCTCTATGTCGGGGTCGACAAGGCTGGCGTCGAGGGCGTGGTCAATGGCGTGCTCATGCTGCTGCTGATCGTGGGTGGCGGGGCGCTGCTGGTGCTGGGCGTGGCCGGGTTCTTCATATCGCGGGCGCTGATGGCTCCGGTGCCGCGGCTGGCCCAGACCATGGAGGTCATTGCCGAGGGCCAATTTGAAACCGATGTGCCTTACGTGGCCCGGCAGAACGAGATCGGCGCCATGGCGCGCGCCGTGGAAGTGTTCCGCGAGAACGGACTTAAGGTCAGCCAGATGACCGATGAGGAGCGCGCAGCCTCTGAACGCCGCCGCATCGAGCGGACCGACATGATGGTGGCCCTGCAAGCCGCGTTCGGCGAAGTCGTGGATGCCGCGATAGCCGGGGACTTTTCCAAGCGCGTGCATGCTCAGTTCCCCGATGCCGAACTCAATAGCCTCGCCGGCAGCGTCAACAGCCTGGTCGAAACGGTCGACCGGGGCCTGGCCGAAACTGGCGCGGTGCTGGCGGCGCTGGCCGAGGCAGACCTGACCCAGCGCATGGAAGGAGACTATCAGGGCTCCTTTGCCAAGCTGAAGACCGACACCAATGCGGTCGCGGAAAAGCTCAGCGACGTGATCGGCAAGCTGCGGGTGACCTCGCGGGCGCTCAAAACCGCCACGGGCGAAATCCTCTCGGGCGCCAACGACCTTTCCGAGCGCACCACCAAGCAGGCCGCAACCATCGAGGAAACCTCGGCCGCCATGGAACAGTTGGCCAATACCGTGGCCGAGAATGCCCGCATGGCGGACGACGCCAATGCCTCTGCCGATTCGGTGTCAGCCGACGCGGCGCGCAGCGGCGCAGTCATGGAAAAGGCCAATGCCGCCATGGAGCGCATTACCCAGTCCTCGGCCAAGATCTCCAACATCATCGGCATGATCGACGATATCGCCTTTCAGACCAATTTGCTGGCCCTCAATGCCTCGGTCGAAGCGGCGCGGGCCGGCGATGCGGGCAAGGGTTTTGCCGTGGTGGCCGTGGAAGTGCGGCGCCTGGCTCAGAGCGCGGCCAGCGCATCGTCCGACGTCAAGGCGCTGATCGAAGCCAGCGCTAATGAAGTCAAGGGTGGCTCGGACCTGGTGTCGAGCGCGGCCACGCAATTGCGGGACATGCTTGGCGCGGTGACCCGGAATGCCGGCCTGATGCAGTCCATCGCCAAGGCCAGCAAGGCGCAGGCAGCGGCCATCGAGGAAGTCAGCGTTGCCGTCCGCACGTTGGACGAGATGACCCAGCACAATGCGGCGCTGGTGGAAGAGACCAATGCGGCCATCGAGCAGACCGAAGCCCAAGCAGGTGAACTCGACCTTGTGGTGGATATCTTCACCCTCGATGAACCGGCAATTGCCATGACCCAGGCGCCGCGCCGCGGGGCAGTGTCCGCGCCAATTCGTGCGGTACAGAAGGCCAGCCGGACTTACCTCAGCCAGGGCAATGCGGCGGTATCGACCGACTGGGACGAGTTCTAGGTTCTCCTGGGAAATCCTGACGTCTGAAAGGGGGCACGGTGTGCCCCCTTTCGTGTCTTCACGGCTCTGTGCGTGGTTTGCCGGGCTTTAATGGGACCTGTGCAATCTGGCGGTGGACGCAGATTCGAATGCAGCACACCAGCCCTGCGGCTGGCACATCGAAGAGGCGTCATCTTTCCCGTTTGATGACATGGCCAACTCCGTCACCCCGAAGCGGGTGCGGTGCATTGGCTCGTAAAAAGACGCGCGTAAACGGCCGGCCAGGATGGTCAGGCTCCTGAGGCAGGCACGATGAAACTGAGCAATCTGTCCATTCAAATCAAACTGGTCCTGGGAGCAGGCGTCGTCTTCCTTCTGGCAACCGGCGGCCTCATCGCGGGCGGCCTCGCCCTGCTGGCGCTCAACGCGTCGGTGGAAGCGGCGCGGGCCGGCGATGCGGGCAAGGGTTTTGCCGTGGTGGCCGTAGAAGTGCGGCGGCTGGCCCAGTCGGCGGCCAGCGCCTCCTCCGACGTCAAGGCGCTGATCGAGGCCTCATCGGGCGAAGTGGACGCGGGGACGCGCCTCGCGGCCGAGGCGGCCTCCAAGCTCGAGGCCATGCGCGAAGCGGCCAAGTCCAATACCGGCCTGATGGAGGGCATTGCCCGCGATAGTCGCGAGCAGGCCTCGGCCATCGAGGAGGTCAAGGTGGCGGTGCGGCAGATGGATGAACTGACCCAGCACAATGCCGCGCTGGTCGAAGCGACCAATGCGGCCATCGAACAGACCGAGGCGCAGGCCGGCGCGCTGGACCGCATTGTAGGGGTGTTCTGTCGCAGCGGCGCCAAGACGGTAGCAGCTCCGGCCGCGTCCCCGGATCGGGCGCCGCCACGCTTCGTGAGCCGGGTTGCAGGCAATGCGGCGCTCGCCGGCGACTGGGAAGCATTCTGAGGACCGAGGCTGCTGCCATGGATTGTCACTGATCGCCCGCAAATGCAGTTCGCGCCATGGGAGGCGCGAACGGGAGACTGCTAATGCTGACGACTGAACTTGTGACTTTTCGCTTATCCGGCGCCGACCGGGACGCTTTTCTGGCCGCCAATGCCCAGGTCAACGACTGGGCGCGTCAGCAGGCGGGATTTGTCAGCCGTACCCTGAGCGAGGGGGACGACGGGGTCTGGACCGACATGATCGTCTGGTCGAGCGCAGAGGACGCCAAGGCCGCCGCTGCGCGGATGGAACAAGAGATGGGCAGGTTCGCGGCCATGGCGATGATTGAGCCGACGAGCGTGGTGATGCGCCACAGCGCCATCGCGCTGACAGCATGAGCATCCCACCAGGGGTTGAAGTCGACGCTTTGCTCGCACCCCATTCCGAGAACATTGCCGCGCTGTTTCGGCCTCTGGTGGACTTGCTCGGCACCGTGCCGGAGATGACGGGAGTCGCGCGGTTCGGATGGCGTTCGGTCAATTTCAGGCATAGCCGCGCCGGCCTGATCTGCGCGGCATTTCCATATGCGGATCGTGTTGCACTTTATTTCGAGAACGGCCGGATGCTCGACGATCCAGAGGGCCTGCTTGAAGGCGATCTCAAGAAGGGCCGGTTCCTGCGGCTCTACCCGGGACAGCCCCTTCCGCGCGACGCCATCTTGTTGCTAGTTGCCGAGGCAATTGCCCTGCGTAGCTGAGGTCTTGCTGCGGACCCTACGTAGAAGCCGATAAGCACCTATTAACCATAGTATTTACTCCGGCGCGTTCTCATGGACCAAGGACGCAATGACACAGGTTCGGGGATCAGGATGCAGGACAATCTTCAGCAGCGGCTCGATTTCATCGGGCTTGGCGAAGGCGTCGAAGCAAAGCTCGCGCCCATTTCGGCCAGTGTCGCCGAGCATCTGGATGGCGCCTTGCAGCGGTTCAATGCCCGGATCGCCACGACGCCAAGCGCGGCGCGGTTTCTTTATGGCCGGGACAATATCGAGGGGAACAATGGCGGCCCGGCTGCGCACTGGCATGCGCTGGCGGCGGGCCGGCTCGATGCCGCTTTTGCCGAGGCTGCCGCGAAAACCGGACAGCGCCATGCCCGCATCGGCGTCGATCCCCGCTGGCATGCGGGCTGCCATGCCGTCATCGCCCAGGCCCTGGTCAGGGGTGTCATCGGGGATGGCATTGCCGCGGCACTGCGGCAGCGGCGCGGTCCACTGGGACTGCTGGCAGCGGACCCGGCGCCGGTTCTGGCGGCCAGCGAAGTTATGGCGGAAGGCCTCTCGGCGCTGGTCGGCGCGATCGTCCTTGATCTCGACCTCACCTTTTCAGGCTATGCCGAAAAGCTGCGACAGGAGGCGCAGGCCGGGCTCGCTGCCCAGCAGGCGCGTCTGCGGCGGAGCGTGGAAGAGGCCAGCATGGTGCTGGAACTGGCGGCAGAGGGGCGTCGCGACGATGCGCTGATGGCGCAGAAGGAAGCCGATCTGGCGCCGCTGAGAGCCAGCGCCGAGAAACTGGCCGATCGGGTGGGCGGGTTGATCGAAGACCTCGACGTCTCCGGTCGCGCCGTCAAGGCCCTGGCGGCCGAGGTGCTGGAGAGCGGACGCCTGCTGGTGGAAACTCGTTCGGCGCAGGTGAGCGAGGCCGGGACGCTGACCGCGGTTTTGACCGAAGAGGTCATCGCGGCCGGGACAATGTCGAGTCATCTTGCCGATCTGACACGGGCCGGCAGGGCGCAGGCGCGTCGATGCAGCAAGGGCCGGCGGGCGCTGGATGCGGTCCGGTCCGCGCTCGATACTTTTCCCCTCGATGCCGATCGGGAACATAGCGCCAGCGAAAAGGCCGATGCGCTGAGCTATGCGGCCAATCTGCTGGCGGCGCGGTTTTCGGCCGGGGAGAGCCCGTCGGCCGATGGCAAGCCGCTGGACGAAGAGATGCGCGCGCTCTCCATGGAATTGGCGCAGCTGGCGGCGCAATTGCGGGCCGGGCAGGACAGGACGCTGCGGGCCGTTGACGATGCTGGAGCTGCGTTGGACGGTGTGGCGGCACTGATGGACCGGATCAGCGAGGAGAGTGGGGCAGGGTTGCGGATGATGGCAGCGCTGGAGCGCGACGGGCAGCGGCAGGCCGCTTCCCTGGCGGCCGCTTCGGGCCTGGCGCAGGCACTGGAAGATGACTTGCAGGCCGATCTGGCGAAAGTTGCCGGTATCGACCAGCGCTTGAAAGAGACAATCGAGGGGGCGGAATCCCTCGTCGGACTGGCCGATATGCTTGCTGGCAAGGGTCAAGAGCCGGACCTGCCCGATACCTGCAACTCATTCTCGGCGCCGGATCATACGGCATTGGCGGCGCATTGGCATGTGCTCTGAGCGGGCCTGGAGCCTTTGACCCATTGCCCTTTTGCCCCGCGCCGGGCAAAAAGCGCCGACCAGCGGCGGAGGCTTTGGGATGGCGCGAATTGGCCTGGTGGCCCATGACGACAAGAAGGATGATCTTTGCCGCTGGGCCGAAGTGCATAAGCACAAGCTTGGTGAGCATGAACTGTGGGGTACCGGCACCACCGGCAGCCGGGTGACTGCGGCGACGGGCCTGCATGTGCAATTGCTCAAGAGTGGTCCGCTGGGTGGCGACCAGCAATTGGGCGCCATGATCTGCGAGGGGCGGCTCGACGTGCTTATCTTTTTCATCGATCCGCTCTCGGCCCAGCCGCATGACGTCGATGTGAAGGCGCTCACCCGTCTGGCCACGCTTTACGATGTGCCGCTGGCCAATAACAAATCTACCGCAGACGCCGTGCTGGCGGCGGTTTGACCGTCTGGTTAAGGTTGAATTTGCCGCGCGTCTGTGAACAGATGCCGCAAAATCGCCCGGATTGAACCGGGCGGGCAGAAATTCAGGAAACCGGGGCTCCAATCAACTTGTCCTCAGACTTGGTCATTGACGTTCGCAACGTCTCAAAACGCTTTGGCGGGCTCACCGCCGTCAGTAATTGCTCGCTCTCGGTCCGGCGCGGCTCCATCACCGGATTGATCGGCCCCAATGGCGCGGGCAAGTCGACCCTGTTCAACATGGTGGGCGGTAATATCACCCCCGATAGCGGGCAGGTCATCTTCGATGGCCAGGACGTGACCGGCTTCAAGCCGCACCAATTGTTCCGCATCGGCATGCTGCGCACCTTCCAGATTGCGCATGAATTTTCGCAGATGACGGCGCTGGAAAACCTGATGATGGTGCCGGGCGACCAGCCGGGAGAGCATCTGCTCGACACATGGCTGCGGCCGCGCCTGGTCCGGAGCCGCGAGACCGATGTGCGCAAGAAGGCGCTGGACGTGATCGATTTCCTCAAGCTCGGGCATGTGCGCGACGAATTGGCCGGCAATCTTTCGGGCGGGCAGAAGAAGCTGCTCGAATTGGGACGCACCATGATGGTCGATGCACGGATCGTGCTGCTCGACGAGGTGGCGGCGGGTGTCAACAAGACGCTGCTCAACGACCTGGCCAGCAATATCGAGCGGATGAACAAGGAACTGGGCTATACGTTCTTTGTCATCGAGCACGACATGGACCTGATCGGGCGCCTCTGCGACCCAGTGATCGTGATGGCCCAGGGCGAGAAGATCGCCGAGGGCCCGATGGCGGAAATTCGCGCCAATCCGGCGATCGTCGAAGCCTATTTCGGCACGCCGGTGGAGGCTGCATAGACATGCCCCTGATCGAACTCAAACACGTCGTCGGCGGCTATGGCGGCGCACCGATCCTCAACGGCGTCAACATGGCCATCGAGAAAAGCGATATCGGCGTCATTGTCGGCCCCAATGGGGCGGGTAAGTCGACCACGCTCAAGGCCATATTCGGGCTGCTGAAGGTCACCGGCGGCACCATCGACTTCGGCGGCGAGGACATCGCCAATTCGCTGCCTGACAAGCTGGTGCCCAGGGGCCTGAGCTTTGTGCCGCAGGAAAAGAACGTCTTTACCTCGATGAGCGTGGAAGAGAACCTCGAAATGGGGGCCTTCACCCGCAAGGACGATTTCAAGGATACCATGGCCTGGGTCTATGAAATGTTCCCGGTGCTGGGCGAGAAACGCCGCCAGCCGGCGGGCGAGCTTTCGGGCGGACAGCGGCAGATGGTGGCCATGGGTCGGGCGCTGATGAGCAAGCCGAGCCTTCTGATGCTCGACGAGCCTTCGGCGGGCCTGTCGCCCCGCTACGTCATCGAGATTTTCGAGACCATCAAGCGGGTCAATTCCGAAGGCGTGGGCATTCTCATGGTCGAGCAGAACGCCCGCCAGGCGCTGGCATTCGCCTCCAAGGGCTTTGTGCTCGCCAGCGGGCAAAACCGCTTTACCGGCACGGGAGCCGAGCTGATTGCCGACCCCGAAGTCGCCAAGTCTTTCCTCGGGGGCTAACCGTGACCGAAATCATTTTCTTCATCAACCAGGTGGTGATCTCCGGCCTTGTGCTGGGCTGTATCTATGCGCTGGGGGCCATCGGTATCACGCTGATTTTTGGCATTCTGCGCTTTGCTCATTTCGCCCATTCCGAGCTGATGACGGGCGGCGCCTTTATCGCCTTCCTGCTCGCCAGCGCCTTTGCGGCCTGGGGTATCGTCACCCCGATCCCGACCGGTTTCGTGGTGCTGCCCCTTGCCATGGTGCTGGCTGCTATCCTGGCGCTGGGCATCGACAAGGGCTTCTATGCGCCGTTGCGCAAGCGTGGCGCCAAGCCGGTGACGCTGCTGATCGCCTCCATCGGCGTGACGCTGATGGTGCAGGGGTTGATCCGCCTGTTCTTCGGCGCCGGCTCCTATTCGTTCTTCGAGAACGAACCCAAGGAAATTTTCCGCATCGATACTTCAGCCATCGGCTCGACCCGTCCGCTGGTGATCACCGAGCCGCAGGTGCTGATGATCCTCGTGACCGTCGTTTCGGTGATTGCGCTGCATTTCTTCCTCACCCGCTCACGGCTGGGCAAGGCGATGCGCGCCATGGCCGACAATGCGGATCTCGCGCAGGTGTCGGGCATCAATACCGCGCTGGTGGTGCGGGTCACCTGGGTGATTGCCGGGGCGCTGGCCTGCATGGCCGGCACCATGCTGGCGCTGGACGTGACGCTCAAGCCGGACCTCGCCTTCAACATCATCCTGCCGATTTTCGCTGCAGCTATCGTCGGTGGCCTCGGCCAGGCCTATGGCGCCATTGCCGGGGGCCTGCTTATCGGCTTTGCCGAGACGCTGGCGGTGTTCAACTGGACCATGCTGTTCCGTCCGCTCAACGCCGTGCTGCCTGACTGGATGCAATTGCCCTCGACGCTGGCGCTGGTGCCCACCGAATACAAGCTCACCGTCGCCTTCGTGATCCTTGTGGTGACGCTGCTTGTCCGGCCTACCGGCATCTTCAAGGGAGCATCGTCATGATCCAGCGTTCCCTCATGCTTTTCGGCGGCCTGTTCGTACTGATCCTGGTTATCGGCTGGGTCATGGGCATGCCCTTCACCTCCTCTCGCCTCGTCGAGGCTGCGGCCTATGCGCTAATCGCGCTGGGGCTCAATATCCAATGGGGCTATGGCGGGCTGTTCAATTTCGGCATCATGGGCTTTCTCATGGTGGGCGGCGCGGCCGTGACCTTCATCTCCTTTCCGGTCAATCCCGAGTTCTGGGGATCCGACGGCCCGATGATGCTGGGGCGGGCACTCTTGGCCTTTGCCGGCGGGGCGCTGCTGGTGCTGGGTGCGCGCAAGGCGGACCGCATCGGGGTGACCGGCAAGTGGAAGGCGGCGCTGACCGTCCTGGCCTGGTTCGTCGCCTATGTGCTCTATCGCAGCCAGCTCGACCCGGCGGCGGCCTATATCGAAAGCGCCGGTGGCGGCTGGATCGGCGGGCTGGGCGCCCATCCGGTGCTGGGCTGGATATTCGGCGGCGTGCTGGCCGCGGGCATCGCCTATATCATTGGCAAGATCTGTCTTGGCCTTCGCACCGATTACCTCGCCATTGCCACGATCGGCATTTCCGAGATCATCAGGGCGCTGATCAAGAACATGGACTGGCTGACCCGCGGCACGCTGACCGTGTCGCCCATCCCCTGGCCGACGCCGCTGCCACAGGATTATGCGGGCGGCGGCATGGATCTAGGCTCCTCGCTGTTGTTGGCGCGGGCCGGTTACCTGCTGCTGGCGCTGGTGGTGCTGGGCCTTGTCATGTGGCTGATCTCGCGCGCCTATGCCGGGCCCTGGGGCCGGATGATGCGCGCCATCCGCGACAATCACGTCGCCGCCTCCTCGATGGGCAAGAACGTCACCGCGCGGCAGCTCGAAATCTTTGTCTTTGGCTCGGTGCTGATGGGCATTGGCGGGGCCATGCTGGTCAGTTTCGTCCAGATATTCGATCCCTCCAGCTATCAGCCGATCAACCACACCTTCCTTATCTGGGTCATGGTGATCGTGGGCGGGGCCGGCAATAATTGGGGCGCGCTATTTGGGGCGGTCCTGATATGGCTGGTTTGGGTGGTGTCCGAGCCGTTGGCCAAGGTGGTGTTCGACTTTGTCAGCTATTGGTCGACCGAAGCCGGCTGGGGCGCCATTCCCGAAATCGAGGCGCGCTCGGCGCAAATGCGGGTGTTCGTGCTCGGGCTGGTGATCACCATTGCGCTCAGATTCGCGCCCAGGGGGCTGATCCCGGAAGTGGTGAAGCGCGAGGGCGCGCGGAGCTAAAGGGCCGGCTTTCTCGCCGTCACCCAGAACCATTGCGTGGGCAGCGCATCAAAACCGCTGCCCATATTGGTTTCCAGCACCAGGTCGGTCCATCCGGCGGTGGCATAGGCGGCCAGCAGCGCTTCGGATGTGGGGTAGTTGTAGTAGCGCCCCATGCCGTCCCGGCCTTCGCCGGTCCCAGATTTGAAACTGGCCACGAAGACGCCGCCCGGTTGTAGGGCGCGATGAATGCGGCCGAGGATATCCGGCAGGGTCGCCGCCGGCACATGCAGCAGGCTGGCGCAGGCCCAGACACCATCATAGCCGGCCTCTGCATCGAGCTGCCCGAAACGCAATATTCGCGCCCGGTCGCCGATGCGGCGGCGTGCCTCGGCCACCAGTTCAGGTGTGCCATCGGTGGCATCGACGTCAAAGCCCCGCGCCAGCATGTATTGGGCATCCATACCATTGCCGCAGCCCAGTTCGAGAATGCGGGCACCTTGCGGCACGGTTGAGAGAAAGGCGTTCAGGCGCTCGCCGGTCGGGCGTCTCCGATGCTCGGCATAGGCTGCGGCATTGTCGGCGTAAAAGCCCAGTGTCTCGTCGTCGGCCAAGTCTGACTCCTTCAAACGAGAGGCCCGGGATCGCTCCCGGGCCTCGTATAGATCGAGTCTTCGTGCCCTGCGCGCGTAGCGCTCCGGGCCTCGGCTTCTCCAAAGCCTCCACCGGAGGCTTTGGATGGCGCCTTGCGCCGGATGAAGCCGAGTTAGTCGATCAGACCCTTTTCGACGAACGAACCGCCTTCGACGGCCAGCTCGACGATGATGCCGTCCACGTCGCCGACGTCGTCGAAGTCGAGCGCGCCGCCGGCGCCCTCATAGTCGATGTCGGTGCCGGCAGCGATCAGTTCCTTGGCCTTGGCCCATTCACCCGGCAGGATCTTCTCGCCCGGAGCCGATGCGACCTCGCGCAGCGCGGCCGAGAGGCCTTCGCGCGATGTCGAGCCGTTCTTCTCGATGGCAAGGGCCATCAGGAATGCAGCATCATAGGCCTGAGGGGCATAAGTGGCATTGGCGGTGAAACCTTCGCCGGTGAAGGCGTTGTAGAGGTCCACGGCCTCGCCGGTCGGGGCGCCGGCGCGGGTGGCGATCATGCCTTCCACGGCAGCGGCGTCGATGCCGTTGAGCAGGTCGTCGCCGACCATGCCGTCGCCGCCCACATAGGTGGTGAAATTACCGCTTTCGACGGCCTGGCGCAGGATAGTGTTACCCGAAGCATTGGCATAGGCCAGCACGACCAGGTTCTGCGAAGCGACCAGGTTACCCAGCTCGGCGCGGTAGTCGGCCTTGCCTTCTTCATGGGCGAGATTGGCCGCAATGGTGCCGCCACCAGCTTCATAGGCTGCGGCCAGCGCATCGGCAAAACCCTTGCCGTAATCGTTGTTCACATAAGTGATGGCGATGTCGTTCACGCCCTTGGCCAGCAGCAGGTTGGCGAGCTTGACGCCCTGGAGCGCGTCGGACGGGGTGGTGCGGAACACCAGATCATTGTCCTCAAGCGTGGTCAGTGCCGGGGCCGAGGAGGCCGGGGAGATGAACACCACGCCGCCCGAGAGACCCGAGCCGTTGAAGGCGCCGATGGTTTCGCCGGTGCAGAGCGCGCCGACGACGCCGGTGACGTTGTCGGTGTTGATCAGGCGGTCGGCAGCGCCAGCCGCAGCGGTGGCGTCGCAGGCGCCGTCGGCGGAGACGATGGAAAGTTCACCGCCCAGGATGCCGCCCTGCTCGTTGACCTGGCTGACAACCAGTTCGGCGCCGGCAAAGATCGGCGGGGTCAGGGATTCGATAGGGCCGGTAAAGCCGCCGATGAAACCGATGGTGGCGCCGCTGTCCTGTGCCAGGGCCGGAGCGGCAATGGTCAGAGTGGTGGCGGCGACCGCCAGGGTCAGGGTTTTCTTGAACATGGACGTCCCTCTGTTTCGGTTGCGCGCCGGGTGGCCTTGCTGGCCTCCTTCTTGCGACGCGACAACTGTTAAAGGGGGCGCGATGCGCGCCCCGCTGGGCCAGACTGTTGCACACTCGGGGCGGCACTGTCACCGGGATTTGCACGCCAAATCCGTTACCTGCCACAGTTGCTTAACGGATAAGGGTTGGGCATAGACTGGGGCGTGGTCCGGAAGGGATCGACAAGGCGAATGATGAGATTTTTGCGCCCCATTCCAGTTGCCGTCGCACTCGCCCTGTCGGTGCAATCGACGCTTGCGCAGATCACCGTGCTCGATAGCGCCCAGGATGCGGTGGAGACGCCGGCCCCGCAGGTGGAGGCAGCCGCTCCGCCACCCCCCTGCGGCCGCCGCACCATCTCAATTGCGCGGATGAGCTGGCCTTCGGCGGCGATCCTGGCGGAAATCCATGCCCGCATCCTTGCCGGCGCCTTTGACTGCGAGGTGCGCATAGTTGCCGGTGACCTCGCCGCCACGGTCTCCTCCATGGGGTCGACCGGACAACCACAAGTGGCGCCCGAGATGTGGATCAACCGAATCGCGGACCTGTGGAACGGCGCCATGGAGGGCCAGCAGGTGCGCAGTGCCGCGCCGACTTATACACCAAGCCAGTTCGAGGGCTGGTACATGCCTTCGACGCTGGCGGGCATGTTTACTGGGACACCGGTGGCCGCCGAGCTGGCGCTGACCCTGCCGCAATTGCAGGTCGAGGGGCGCATGCGCTTTATATCCTGCCCCGTGGACTGGGCCTGTTCGATCATCAACCGCAATCTGATCGCCGCCCATGGGCTGACCGAGATTGTCGAGCTGGTCGAACCAGCCAACAGGCTGGAGATGGACCAGTTGATTGCCGAGGGGCTGAACCGGCGCGAGCCCTTCCTGTTCTATTATTGGCAACCCAATGCCATCCTGGCGCAGCTCGATTTCACCGCCATCGATCTGGGCGCCTATGACGAGGCCGCAGCGCAATGCCTGGCCGACCGGATCTGTGCCGAGCCACAGCCATCGGCCTTTCCCAGCGACAGCGTGGTGATCGCGCTGGCCGAGCGGGTGTTCGCCGATACGCCGATGGTCGCCGGCTATTTCCAGCGCGCCAGCCTGCCGCTCGATGAAATGGACAGGCTTCTGGCCCAACTCAATGAGCCTGGCGGCACCGCAGAAGCGGTGGCCGAGCGGTTCGTGGCCGAGCGCGCCGATCTCTGGCAGGCCTGGGTCGGCTCGGTTCCCTGACAATTTGATCTTCGGCGCCGGCCACGATTGCCGTGATATTTTTTCGACTTGAGGTAAGTCGAATTTGTACCTGTTTGCTGTTTGGGCAATCAAGAAGTAACGTCAGTTCAATTAAATTTTGAAGTTTTGCAGTCCGTTGATCAAGAATAGGCGGGCGCTGTTGTTTGTTACTGATCAACTATTGTCAGATTTGACACATATTTCTGCCATCTTTATGGTCCGCGCATTCCACAACCGCAGGAGTTGACCTGATGATTTTGAAATCCGGTGGCATTGCCGCCGCGATCGCTGTTGCCTTTTTGTCGGCAACCAGCCTTCCCGCCATTGCCCAGGATGCAGATGCCGCAGCATGCGGTACTGATCGCACCATCGATATCGCCGAAATGACCTGGCCCTCCGCTGCAGCCCTGGCGCATATCCATGCGACGATCCTGGAACAGGGTTATGGCTGCGACGTCGAGATCGTGGCCGGTGATACAGTGCCGACATCGTCCTCGATGATGAGCCGTGGCACTCCGGCCGTTGCGCCCGAACTCTGGACCAGTGCCATCGAGGACGCCTGGGGCGCCGCCATCGAAGATGGGACGGTGGTCGAATTGTCCGACGCCATCACCGATGGCACAGTCGAAGGCTGGTTCATCCCCAAATATACCCAGGAAGAATATCCCGAGCTGACGACGGCGGAAGCCGTGATCGCCCGACCGGACCTGTTCGCCGATCCCGAGGATCCGAGCCAGGGTCGCATCTATTCGTGCCCTCCGGGCTGGGCTTGCGAGCTCTCCACCACGGCCCTGTTCGAGGCCTTCGACATGGAAGAGACCTGGAACCTGTTCTCGCCGGGTTCGGGCGGGGCGCTGGATGCATCGATCGCCCGCGCCTTTACCCGCGAAGAGCCGATCCTGTTCTACTACTGGGGTCCGACCGCTATCCTGGGCAAATACCCGGCTGTGCAGATCGACATCGGCGAAGCCGACATGGCGGTCTACCAGTGCAACACCGATCCCGAATGCGATGAGCCGGCCGGCGTAACAGCCTATCCGTCCAGCCCTGCCGTTGTCGGCGCCGCTGCCTGGATCCAAGAAGAAGCTCCGACTGTCGCCGAGTATTTCTCCAAGGTCGGCCTGACCAATGCCGAAATCAGCGAGCTTCTGGTTTATGGTGACGAGAACCAGGCTGATGCCGAGGCGACCGCCGAGAACTTCCTCATGACCAAGCAGGACGTCTGGACCAATTGGGTTCCGGCCGAAGTGGCCGAAAAGGTGCTGGCTGCACTCGGCTAACGCTGACACACAGCTTTCCTCACGGCGGCCGGGTTTCGACCCGGCCGCTTTGTGCGTTCGATCCCCAAACCAACTTTCTGGCTGGCTTCGTGATCGCACGCGGCAACCGATCCTCTTTTCGAAGAAAGAGAAGAAATGTTTCCAGAACTGATCGATACCCGCCCCTGGCGCCGTGCCGTCGACGACAGCCTCAATTGGGTCGTGCGCAATTGGAGCGATGAATTCGAGGCGGCGGCCTATCCGTTGCTGATGCTGCTTAAGTTCATTGAGGATACCCTGATCGCCACGCCCTTCTGGCTGATCATGATCATCCTGGTGGGCGTTGCCTGGCTCGCGACGCGACGCTGGCAACTGCCGTTCATTGTCTTCCTGTCGCTGATCTTCCTCGGGGTCATGGACCTGTGGGAAGACGCCATGACCACCATGGCGCTGATGATCGCGGCCACGCTGACCGCCATCGTCATTTCCATCCCCTTTGGCGTGTGGATGAGCCGCTCGGCCCGGGTGCGACAGGTGATCACGCCGATGCTCGACCTGATGCAGACCCTGCCCAGCTTCGTCTATCTCATCCCCACGGTGATGATCTTCGGGCCCGGCAAGATCCCGGCGCTGATCGCCACCATCGTCTATGCGGCGCCACCTCTGGTGCGGCTCTCCGACCTGGGGCTGCGCTCGGTCGATCCAGCGGTGATGGAAGCCAGCCGGGCCTTTGGCACGACGCCCGGCCAACGCCTCTTCGGCGTGCAGATTCCGCTGGCCCTGCCCACGATCCTGGCCGGTATCAACCAGACGACGATGATGGCGCTTTCCATGGTGGTGATTGCCTCGATGATTGGCGCTGGTGGTCTTGGCTATCAGGTGCTGCAGGGCATCGGCCGGCTGGAAGTCAGCCGTGGCCTGTTCGCCGGGCTCGGGATCGTGGCGCTGGCCATCATCTTCGACCGCATCACCCAATCCTTCGGCAAACAGCTCCAGGCCCGCATCGGCCTGACGGAGGCGCGCTGACATGCATGAGATGAAAACCGATACCGATTTCGCCATCCGCATGCGCGGGGTCACCAAGATCTTCGGCGACAACCCGCAAGGCGCGCTCGAATTGCTGCGCTCGGGCAAATCCAAGTCCGAGGTGCAGGCCGAGACCAATCATGTGGTGGGTCTGGACGATGTCTCGCTCGATATCGCCCGGGGCCAGATCTTTGTGGTCATGGGCCTGTCGGGCTCCGGCAAGTCGACGCTGATCCGCCACGTCAACCGGCTGATCGACCCGACGGCCGGGGAGATCATGGTCGAGGGCAATGATGTGCTCAAGATGAGCCTGCCTGAACTTCGCGCCTATCGGCGCAGCACGGTGGCCATGGTGTTCCAGAAGTTCGGCCTCCTGCCGCATCGCTCGGTGATCGACAATGTCGCCTATGGCCTGGAAGTGCGCGGCGTGCCCAAGGCCGAGCGCATGGAAAGAGCGGCCAAGTGGATCGAGACCGTTGGTCTTTCCGGCTATGAACAGAGCCGGCCGCGCCAGCTCTCGGGTGGTCAGCAGCAGCGTGTGGGACTGGCGCGGGCGTTGGCGCTCGACACCGATATCATACTCATGGACGAGGCCTTTTCGGCCCTTGATCCGCTGATCCGCTCGGGCATGCAGGACCAGTTGGTCGAATTGCAGAAGAGCCTGGGCAAGACCATCCTCTTCATTACCCATGACTTCGACGAGGCGCTTAAGATCGCCGACCGCATCGCGGTGCTCAAGGATGGGGCGGTGCAGCAGGAGGGCAAGCCCGAGGATATCGTGCTGAAACCGGCCAATGAGCATATCGAGGAATTCGTGCGCGAGGTGAACAAGGCCCGCGCCATCCATGTGCGCACCATCATGGAAAAGGGCGAGTTCGAGGCCTGCGAATATACGGTGCCGGCCAATGTGCGCTGCGAGGATGTGCTGCCTTATTTCGCCGAGCATCAATGGGTGGGCGTCACCAATGACGAGGGCGTGCAGATCGGCCGGGTGACCGCCAAGCGCGTCATCGGCGCGCTGGCCCGTTATACGCCGGGCGTCGGCGAAGGCTGAGCCGTTAGAACTTCATCAACGCTGGCCTTTCGGGGCGTCCGCTTTGTCATCTGCTTGTCGCAGAGGGACATTAGCGTGGCGCCCCGATTGTGCAATGCCTGTCATTTTGACTTAAAAATCAGGTGTTTAGCATTGATTTAGAATTGCTGAGTCATGTTGGTGCAACCCCGACTATCCAGGTTGCCCCATGCAGATCCGTCCCATTTTCGCCCTCGTCAACCAGGCCTATGAATGGCTGCGGGTGGCCATAGGGCTACTTGCTACCATGCTGCTGGGGCTCAGCCTGGCCATACTTTTTGGTTTTGGCACCCAGTCGGTCATTGCCTGGACCATGGCGGGCCTAGCCATCGCCATTCCCGTGGTGCTGTTGCAGGCTCATCGCTTGATGCGCCGCCGCATGGCGGAAGCGCAGATGGCCATGACCGAGGCATTGGCCTCGGCCAATCGCGATGCGCTGACCGGCAGCTTTACCCGCTCCTATTTCCTCGACGAGCTCAATCGCTTTGCCCGGCGCGGGTCGCTGTCGGCCCTGGGCTATCTGCAAATCGACATGGACAACCTCAAGGTGCTCAATGACAGCGCCGGGCATGGCGCGGGCGATGCGGCGCTGGTGGCGCTGGTGCGCGAGATGCGCGCCCTGATGCCTAATGCCATTATCGGCCGGCTCGGCGGGGACGAGTTTGGCGTGCTCATTCCCGGCCACGACAACAAGGGCGGACTCTGCCGCCTGGGCGACCGGCTGCTTCGCCAGCTCAGCGAACCGCGCAATATTGCCGGTCGGATGACGCGGCTTTCGGCCACCATCGGGGTGGCGCTGGCGCCGCTCGACAGCGATGACCCCAATGAACTGATCGCCATCGCCGATCTGGCGCTCTACAAGGGCAAGCATGCCGGGCGCGGCTGCGTGGTGCCCTTTGATCCCGACATGCTGGGCGATGAGCGTCATCGCCGCTTTGTCGAACGCGAATTGCGCGCCGCCATCCTGATGGACGAGCTGGAGCTGCATTATCAGCCGGTGTTCGACAGCGCGACGCTCAAGGTGCGCTCGCATGAGGCCCTGGTGCGCTGGCGGCATCAGGTGCGGGGTACTATTGCGCCGGCCCAGTTCATCGGCGTGGCCGAGCAGAGCAGCCTGATCGACCGATTGGGCGAATGGGTATTACGCCGGGCTTGTGCCGACCTGCCACGGCTCGAGGGGCCGGTGGCGGTCAATGTCTCGCCGGTGCAATTGCGCCGGGCCGAATTTGCCGAAAGCTTTTCCGACATCCTGATCGAGACCGGCACATCGCCAGCCAGCATCATTGTCGAAATCACCGAGAACGCGCCGCTGGTGGCTGGGAGCGTCGAGATGGACAATCTGGCAGCCCTGCGCGCGATGGGCATCCGCGTTGCCATCGATGATTTTGGCGCAGGCCATGCGAGCCTTCACTATCTGCGCGATTTTGCCTTCGACATCATCAAGATTGACCGCACCTATGTTGCCGATTTCGCCGCCAATCCGGTCAATGCCATGATCGTTTCGGCGGTCTGCAACATTGCCCGCTCGCTCAATCTCGAAGTGGTGGCCGAAGGCATCGAGACCGAGGAGCAGTTGCAGATGCTGGTCGATGCCGGCTGCACCGCATTGCAGGGTTATTATCTGGGCCGGCCCCAGCCTCTGGTCATACAGCAGGCGGTCTGCGCGGCCTGACCGCGTTCTGCGACAGCTCGGTGACAGCTTTGCGCCGCTGCCAGTTGCGTCGGGTGCGACCGCGTGGCTATAACGGGCCATTGCGCGCCGGCGCTCTGCCTGTGGATCTGTTCTCGAAGCGGTGACCGCTTCAGGGATTGCCGCAGGGGCTTGTGGGAGAAGAAGCCTTGGAACTGAAGCGGATCAACGATCACGTCAGCGTCTCTGGACAAATCCAGCCCGACGACGTCAAAACGCTCAAGGATCTGGGCTTTGTCGCCATTGTCAACAATCGGCCGGATGGAGAGTCTCCAGATCAGCCGCAGGGCGCAGCAATCGAAGCGGCTGCCAAGGCCGCAGGCCTCGCATATCATGCCATTCCGCTGGGACGGGAGGGGGTCAGCCCCGATCTCGTCAATGCCACCAAGGCCGTGCTCGAGGGGAGCGACGGCAAGGTGTTCTGTTTCTGCCGTTCGGGAACGCGCTCGACGACGCTCTGGGCGCTGAGCCAGGCGGGGGAAGTCCCCGCCGATCAGATCATCTCCCAGGCCGCCGAGGCGGGATATGACATGAGCCACCTGGCCGGATATCTCGGCCAGAACTGAAATCAGGTTTTCGGCGGTTGGGCGGTCAACCGTCCCTTCCGTCGGCATTTGCTGAGCCGGACCCTTGCGGTCCTTGCCCCCTCCTGCTCGGAACGGATACCGATGACTATCAAGAAAATCCTCGTCGCCAATCGCAGCGAAATCGCCATTCGCGTGTTTCGCGCCGCCAATGAACTTGGTCTCAAGACCGTCGCGGCCTATGCCGAAGAAGACAAGCTGGCGCTGCATCGCTTCAAGGCCGACGAGGCCTATCTGATCGGGAAGGGCAAGGGCCCGGTCGAGGCCTATCTGCAAATCGACGAATATATCCGCATTGCCCGCATTTCGGGTGCCGATGCCATCCACCCCGGCTATGGGCTCTTGTCGGAAAGCCCCGAGTTCGTTGATGCCTGCGAGGATGCCGGCATCATCTTTATCGGGCCGCGCGCCCAGACCATGCGCGATCTCGGCAACAAGGTTGCCGCGCGCAATATGGCGATTGCCAGCGACGTGCCGGTGGTTCCAGCCACCGAGCCACTGCCCGACGATCCCGAAACCATCAAGAAGCTGGCGGCCGAAATCGGCTATCCACTGATGCTCAAGGCCTCCTGGGGTGGCGGCGGACGCGGCATGCGCCGCATTCTTGACGAAAAATCGCTGCTTTCGGAAGTGTCCGAGGGCAAGCGCGAGGCCAAGGCCGCCTTTGGCAAGGACGAGATGTATCTCGAAAAGCTGATTGAGCGCGCCCGCCATGTGGAAGTGCAACTGATCGGCGACGATCACGGCAATCTGGTGCATCTGTTCGAGCGTGACTGCTCGGTGCAGCGGCGCAATCAGAAGGTGGTGGAGCGCGCACCCGCGCCCTATCTTTCCGACGATGTGCGCAAGGAATTGACCGACGCCGCGGTGCGGCTGGGCAATGCCGCCAATTATCGTGGCGCCGGCACCGTCGAATTCCTGATGGATGCCGATACCGACCGATTCTACTTCATTGAGGTCAATCCGCGCATCCAGGTCGAGCACACGGTCACAGAGGAAGTGACCGGCATCGACATCGTCAAGGCACAGATCCATCTGCTCGACGGTGCCGTCATCGGCACACCCGAGAGCGGCGTGCCTTTGCAGGAAGACATCAAGCTTAACGGCAATGCCATCCAGTGCCGGGTGACCACGGAAGACCCGGAACAGAACTTCATCCCCGATTATGGCCGCATCACCGCCTATCGCGGCGCGACCGGCTTTGGCGTGCGGCTCGATGGTGGCACAGCCTATTCGGGTGCGGTCATCACGCGCTATTACGATCCGCTGCTCGAAAAGGTGACCTGCTGGGCGCCCAGCGCCGACGAAGCCATTGCCCGCATGCACCGGGCCTTGCGTGAGTTCCGTATCCGCGGCGTCGCCACCAATCTGGCGTTTCTTGAAAACATCATCACCCATCCGGACTTTGTCGAGAACCGCTACACAACGCGCTTCATCGACACGACGCCGGACCTGTTCAACTTCAAGCCGCGCAAGGACCGGGCGACTAAGCTCTTGAGCTATATCGCCGACGTCACCGTTAACGGACACCCGGAAGTGCGGGATCGCCCGCGGCCGCCCGAGGATGCGGCGGCGCCGATCGTGCCCGAATTTCCGCCGCTATCGGTGGTGGAAGGCAGCCGGCAGATTCTCGACCGTGATGGGCCGCAGGGTCTGGCCAGGTGGATGAAGGCGCAGAAGCGGGTGCTGTTCACCGACACCACCATGCGCGATGCGCATCAGTCGCTGTTGGCGACGCGCATGCGCAGCTTCGATATCACCCGCATTGTCCAGGCCTATTCGCGCGGCCTGCCGAACCTGTTTTCGCTCGAGTGCTGGGGCGGGGCGACGTTCGATGTGTCCATGCGCTTCCTCAACGAAGACCCGTGGGAGCGCCTAGCCAAGGTGCGCGAGGGCGCGCCCAACATCCTCACCCAGATGCTGCTGCGCGGCTCCAATGGCGTGGGCTACACCAATTATCCCGACAATGTGGTCAAGTTCTTCGTCAAGCAGGCGGCGGCTGGCGGGGTCGATATCTTCCGTGTCTTCGATTGCCTCAACTGGGTCGAGAACATGCGCGTCTCGATGGATGCGGTGATCGAGGCCAACAAGGTCTGCGAGGGCGTGGTATGCTATACCGGCGACATGCTGGACCCGGAACGGTCCAAATATGATCTCAAATATTACGTGGCGCTGGCCAAGGAGCTGGAAGCCGCGGGCGCCCATGTGCTCGGCCTCAAGGACATGGCGGGGCTGCTTAAGCCTGCTGCGGCGAAGAAGCTGATCGCGACCTTGAAGGAAGAGATCGGCCTGCCGATCCACCTCCACACGCACGATACTTCGGGCGCGGCGTCTGCGACTGTGCTGGCGGCCGTGGATGCGGGGGTCGATGCGGTGGATGCCGCCATGGATGCCCTCTCCGGCACCACCAGCCAGCCGACCCTCGGTTCGCTGGTCGCGGCCATGGCCGATGGTGAGCGGGACCCGGAACTCGACGCCAGGGCGATCCGCCAGATCTCCTTCTATTGGGAAGCCGTGCGCACCCAGTACCGGGCCTTCGAGAGTGATTTGAAGGGCGGCGCCTCGGAGGTTTACCTCCACGAAATGCCGGGCGGGCAGTTCACCAACTTGAAGGAACAGGCGCGCTCGCTGGGACTCGAAACCCGCTGGCACGAGGTCGCCCAGACCTATGCCGACGTCAACCAGATGTTCGGCGATATCGTCAAGGTCACGCCCTCATCCAAGGTGGTGGGCGACATGGCCCTGGCCATGGTCTCGGCCGGCATTTCGCGCAAGGATGTCGAGAACCCCGACAAGGACATTGCCTTCCCCGATAGCGTCGTCGGCTTCTTTGCCGGCGATCTCGGCCAGCCGCCCGGTGGCTTTCCGGAAAAGCTGCAAAAGAAGGTGCTGAAGGGACGAACACCGCTCACCGAGCGTCCGGGCTCCTATTTGAAGCCCACAGACCTTGAAGCCGAGCGCAAGAAAATCAGCGAGGAAGCGGGCATCGAAATCGACGATTATCGCCTCGCCTCGTTCCTCATGTACCCCAAGGTCTATTCAGACTTCGAAAAGACCCAAGATCGCTATGGCCCCACCGAGGTGCTGCCGACGCCGGTCTATTTCTACGGCCTCAATGAGGGCGACGAACTGCTGGTCGATATCGAGAAGGGCAAGACGCTGGTTGTGACCTATCAGGGCCGCGCGCCAACTAATGAAAAGGGCGAGGTCCGCTGCTTCTTTGATCTCAACGGCCAGCCGCGCACCATCGTGGTGCCGGACCGGCTGACGGCGGGCGAGCTCACGGTGCGGGCCAAGGCCGTCGCGGGCGACCCGAAACAGGTCGGCGCGCCGATGCCGGGTGTCATCTCGACCCTTGCCGTCAAGCAGGGTCAGTCGGTCCAGGCCGGCGACGTACTCTGCTCGATTGAAGCCATGAAGATGGAAACGGCAATCCACGCCGAGACTGATGGCACGGTGGCAGAGCTCCTCATCAAGCCGGGCGACCAGATCGACGCCAAGGATTTGCTGGTGCGGTTGGACTGAAAACACAAAGGTCCTGAGCGATCCGAGCCTTCTGCCTTAAAACGCGGCGCTGTCCTAGAGCTTGACCCGAGGACCACAGACAGCGCCACGTCATTCGCGTCGATATAGGCCTTCGGATCAAATCCGAGGGCGGCGCGGTGAATAAGGCTTCATTGGCGCCTCAGCGCCGCCGCGCATTGCCATCGACGGTCTTGCCGTGCTTTTCGGCATAGGCTGGCACTGGCAAGCGGGAAACGATCCAGCTCACCATCATCGGGACCAGGACAATATCATCGATCCAGCCCGCAAGCGGGATGAAGTCGGGGATGATGTCGATGGGGTTCACCAGATAGAAGGCGGCAAACAGCGTTGCGGCCTTCAGATGAAGCGGGGTGTGCGGCGACCAGAAGGCCTTCCAGAGCTGCACGACTTCCTTGCGGAACAGAATGAGGCGGGGGAGGAGCATGTTCATCATGTCTCCTAAATGGCCCTGCCTGTACCTCGGTTCAAGGTCGCCCGATCACAAGTGCGGCAGGGCAATCCCGGGCCATCCCGCCTCGTGGAGCGCGATCGGCGTGGATGGCGATGTTGCCGGTGAGCTTTTGGGCAGATGCCGGCATTGTCGAATTGCGGCAAGCAGCAGGCGAATGAAAATCTGGCGCAAGGGCCCTCCCTCCCTGATCACGCAAGCGTAACATTGCGTCTCTAGTCTTGGGGGCTTATCTGTGGCGCAAAGACGAGGTGTTGTTATGGCGGGGCCAGCGCTGCGCAGGCAATCAGTGGGTGTGGATGTAGGTGGCGTCGCGGTGGGCGGCGGCGCCCCGGTGGTCGTGCAATCCATGACCAATACGGATACCGCCGACATCGATGCGACGGTCAAGCAGGTGATGCAGTTGGCCCGCGCCGGCTCGGAAATCGTGCGCATCACGGTCGACCGCGACGAGAGTGCTGCCGCCGTCCCCATTATCCGCGACCGCCTCGCCTCCATGGGCTATGACGTGCCGCTGGTGGGCGATTTCCACTATATCGGCCACAAGCTCCTCACCGACCATCCGGCCTGTGCCGAGGCTTTGGCGAAGTATCGCATCAATCCGGGAAATGTTGGTTTCAAGGCCAAGCGCGATACGCAGTTCTCGACCCTGATCGACATTGCCAATCGCTACGGCAAGCCGGTGCGTATCGGGGTGAACTGGGGATCGCTCGACGAGGAGCTGCTGACCAGACTGATGGATGAGAACGCCGTCTCGCCCAATCCCATCTCGGCCGCCGCCGTGCAACGCGAGGCGATCATCCAGTCGGCGCTGCTCTCGGCGCAGCGGGCCGAGGCGTTGGGCATGGGCCGCGACAGGATCATTCTCTCGACCAAGGTCTCGGACGTCCAGCATCTGATCGCGGTCTATCAGGACCTGGCAGCGCGCTGCGATTATGCGCTGCATCTGGGGCTGACCGAAGCGGGCATGGGGTCCAAGGGCATCGTCGCTTCCTCGGCAGCGCTCGGTATCTTGCTGCAGCAGGGCATTGGCGACACGATCCGCATTTCATTGACGCCGGAGCCGGGCGGCGACCGCACGACCGAGGTCAAGGTGGCGCAGGAACTGCTGCAGACCATGGGCTTCCGTCAGTTCCTGCCGGTCGTGGCGGCCTGTCCCGGTTGCGGGCGCACCACATCCACCACTTTCCAGCATCTGGCGAAGGACATCCAGGACCATCTCAATATTTCGATGCCCGAATGGCGCGAGCGCTATCCTGGGGTCGAGACGTTGTCGGTCGCCGTCATGGGCTGCATCGTCAATGGTCCAGGCGAGAGCAAGCATGCCAATATCGGCATTTCCCTGCCTGGCACGGGTGAAAGTCCGGCGGCGCCGGTCTTTGTCGATGGGCAGAAGGTCGCGACCCTCAGGGGCGCAGACGTGGCAGACCAGTTCAAGGTCATGGTGGCCGATTACATCGAAAAGAAGTTTGGCGCGGGCCGGCAGAACGCGGCGGAATAAGCTTTCGTGCTTTGACCTACCCCGCCGGTCAACAGCCGAGACTTCTCGCGTCCGGTCACGCTTCGGTGAGGATGGAACTCCTGCGGTATTTGTCAATTGGCTCCTCCTAAGGGGCGGACGCAACCGATCCAGGAGGAACGACAATGTCGTCAGCTAAATCTATCATCAAAACTGCCTGCTTGGCGCTTGGGCTCAGCCTTGTAGGCACAGCGGCAGCCCAGGCTGCTCAATCCACCGCGTCACTCAATGTCCGGTCCGGGCCGAGCACCAGCTATGGCGTGGTCGATGTTCTCTACCAGGGGGAGAACGTAAACGTCGAACAATGCCGCTCCGGCTGGTGCCGCATCAACCATAGCGGACCGGACGGCTGGGTTTCGGCGCGCTATCTCACTGATCGCGGCGATGGCGGGCAGCAGGATTCCGGTTCCAACACAGGTATCTCAGGCGATGCCCGCGCCACCGTGTCTCTCAATGTGCGCTCAGGTCCAGGTGTTCGCTACCGCGCCGTGGACGTGCTGGACCGCGGCGAGCGGGTAGAGGTTGAGCGCTGTCAGTCCGGCTGGTGCCGCATCAGCCATAGCGGACCTGACGGATGGGTATCAGCACGCTACCTTTCCAATACCGGCGGCGGTAGCAGCGGCGGCGACCGGAATGATGGTCCAGATATCGGTTTCAGCATCAGCACCCCGAACTTCTCATTTTCCATCGGAAATGGTGGAAGCTTCGATCCGCGCCCGGGCCGTCCCAGTGGAGAGGTCTGCTTCTATGAAGATTTCGACTATCGCGGCGCCAGTTTCTGCGCCACGCCAGGCACCCGCTATACCAGCCTGAACCGCTTCAATGATCGCATTTCCTCCATCCGGGTGCGCGGCGACGTGCAGGTCCAGGTTTGCGAGGACAATAATTTCCGCGGTCGCTGTGCGGTGCTTGATCGGAGCCGGAGCAGTCTGGATGGGCGCAATAACGACATCATCTCGTCGATCCGCGTGCGGTAAACGCGGCAGATGCTGTCAGCAGGACCAGCCGGTACAACCGGCTGGTCTTTTATTGTGACTGCTGAGTTTGTGACTTCTGCCATTCCGGTAACGGAAACAGCCGGTCATAGGCCCAGTTATAGACCAGCGCATAGGCCATGTAGAACAGGGCAAAGGCCAGGTCCATGACCAGCGCCTCCCAGAGCGTAATGCCCAGATAGAGCGCGATCAGCGGCATCAGCATGAGCAGGAGGCCCAGTTCGAACAGCACGGCATGGGCGACGCGCAGGGCCGGTGTCTTGAGCGTGGTGCCGCGCCGGGCCTGCATCAGCTTGTCGAAGCCGAGATTGAACACATAGTTCCAGCCCATGGCCAGGGTGGCACTGCCGATGACGATGATAGCGCTGTCGCCGGCGTGGAGATGAAACACGACGGCGCCCAGGGGCGTCGCCAGCAGAATGCCGATGATTTCGAATAGAAGCGCGTGACGGATACGGTCGGCGGTGGTTCGCATGGAAAGCTCCATGAGTTCCGGGCCGTCCCGAACGCTGAACCCGAAATGGGGGAGGTCGTCCTCGCTGAGCCGGGATATAGAGCGCTCCGCAATTTGGGGCAAGGCCGGGCACGGCATATCCGACGGCCTAGGGATGCAGGGCAAAGATGCCGGCCCGCACCGGGCCGTTGCTGCCCATGTCCGGCACCTGGTATTCGGTCAGCAGCTTCAGCCGGTCCAGTGGCAGATCGCGGCGGAAGGGGTCGCCGATGACGACAGTCGCGCCGCGCGCGGCCGACTGGGTCAGGATGGGCAGGGTGCGGTCCACAACCTCGGGCAGGTAGAAGATATCACCGGCCAGGACCACATCGGCCTGGGGCCATTCCGCGCCAGTCCAGAGCGGCAGGTCCACCCCGTTGGCTTCGGCATTGAGCCGCAGCGCTACCTGGCCAACAGGATCAGTTTCAATGGCCCAGGCACAGGCCGCGCCGGCCTTCAGCGCGGCAATGCCGACCAGGCCTGATCCGGCGCCGAAGTCGAGCACGGTCCGGCCCAGGACCAGTTCGGGATGATCGCGGAGGTAGAGCGCCAGCACGGCGCCGCCGCCCCAGGCATAGGCCCAATAGGGCGGCGCTTCGTCATGCCCTTCTGCGGCCAGCCAGCCATTGAGGCCGCTCCGGGGTGTAGGGGAATAGAGGGAAATGTCAGGGCGAAAAGGCAGGGGCTTCAACGTCAGACGCTGGCGGATAAACTCGAAGGAGTTCACTGCAGGTGCCGCGTGCGCAGAAACAACAAGAGGCAGAGCGCAATGTTGATTGCAGGGAGCATCAAGTACGCGATGAGGATAAACCAGATGACATCAGTGCTCTGGGCGTAGTCAGCATAGTCAGGACCACATGGCGTTTGGAAGAAGATGGTGTCGAACCAGATTCCAAAGGTCAGCGCTACGGTTACCATCAGCACCAGACCCGTTGAAAGGGGCCTGGCGCACCTTGGATTTAGCAGCAGCGCCCTGAGCAGCATCACGAAGCAGAGAACAAGCAGCGGGGACGAGAGAAAGCTGCCAGCAACTGCGCTGTCGCTGTCTCCCATTGTGCAGGTGGCTGCGTGGCCGAGCACTTGCAGCGGAAGCGCCAGCGATGCAGCGACCAGCGCAATCATCTAGTCAGCATCCTCCGGCGGCTGGCACGCATCGACCCATTGATTACCGCAGAGTTCGGCAAGGCGCTCGACAGAAAGCCTGACCGAGGAATGGGTATCGCCCGCGGCCGGAATGACGAGGTCATAAATCCGAAGCGAGGTATCCAGGTAGATCGGCAGCGGCGCGGGCAGACCGAAGGGGCAAACCCCGCCCACCTGGTGGCTGGTCAGACGCAATACGTCCTCGGCGCCCAGCATGCGGGGCCGGCCGCCCAAGGCGGCCTTCGATTTCTGATTGTCCAGCCGGGCATCGCCCCGTGTCACCAGCAGGACTTCCCCGCCATTGACCCGGATGCACAGCGTCTTGGCGATCTGCCCGGGCTCGACGCCATGGACCTCGGCTGCGAGCTGGACGGTGGCGGTGGACGCATCGGTGACGATGACGTCGAGGTCAGGGGCGCGGGTGGCCAGATCGGCGCGAACGGTATCGAGGCTCATGGGTGACCTTTAGAACAATCGCGCCAGGCGCTCTTCATAATCGGCGCGCATCTTGTAGTGGATGGGTGTCTTGAGCACGCGTTGCATCAGCTCGGGTTCGATGTCGCGTTCGCCCTCGAGCGCCAGCAGCTGACTGACAGTGATGCGATCGCCCGCAAAAGGGACGTGCAGCACCGGCTCGCCGGTGCGTACCGCCCCTGCCTCGATCACCCGGCAATAGGCGCCCGGCCGGCCCGCCTTGAAGAACTGCTTCACCCAGGCTGGACTGCCCATGCGCAGAGCGAAGGTCTTGCAAGGGGTGCGGTGGGAGGTGACCTCGATCACGACCTCGTCGATCTCGAAGCGATCGCCGATGCAGACGCCGCGGCCTTCGACGCCGCCAATGGTGAAGTTTTCCCCGAACGTGCCGGGGGCAATGTCGCGTTCCAGCGCCTTGCTCCAATAGGCGTAGTCGTCGGCAAAATAGAGATAGACGGCCTGGTCGACCCCGCCATGATGCTTGCGGTTCAGGATAGCGTCCCCCTCCAGACCCTGTCGGGTGATCTCCACTTCAATGTCGTCCGCAACCGGTTCCTTGTAGATGCCGGTCATGGCGGATTTGGTGGGGATAGGCCGGGGCTGGCCGATATTGATGCTTTGCAGAATGGCCATGATCTATTTCTCCCGGCTGGCGAAGTAGCGCGCGGTGGCCCGCAATCCGTCGGCTCGGGGACCGAAGGTGCGCAGCGCCGAGAGCGCGTCATTGACGATGGTGTCGAGCATTCGTCGGGCGCCATCAAGGCCGAGCCGAGCCACGATGGTCTGCTTGCCCAGGGTTGCATCCTTGCCGGTCGCCTTGCCCATGGCTTCGGATGTAGCGGTCACGTCGAGAATGTCGTCGGCGAGCTGGAAAGCGCGTCCGGCGGCCTCGGCATAGGCGGTCAGAGCAGAGAGCGCACGCAGGTCGGCGCCACCCAGAATGGCACCCATGCGCACCGAGGCCCGGATCAGTGCGCCGGTCTTCATGGCCTGCATGATGGCGATGTCGGCTTCAGAAAAGCCGCCCTTCTCGCCCTCGATATCGCGCATCTGCCCGCCCACCATGCCACCGGCGCCGCTGCCGGCGGCCAGTTCGGCAACCATGCGAACGCGCACCTCTGCATCGGGATGGCATTGGGGATCGGCCAGCATGGCAAAGGCGTGCGTAAGAAGGGCGTCGCCGGCGAGGATTGCCGTGGCCTCGTCAAAGGCCTTGTGCACGGTCGGGCGGCCACGGCGCAAATCGTCATCGTCCATGGAAGGCAGGTCGTCATGGATCAGCGAATAGCAATGCACCATTTCCACGGCGAGGCCGGCATTGAGGGCTGTCTCGCGCGGGACCGAAAAGATCGCGGCGGCCTGGCGCAGCAGCAGCGGCCGCAGCCGCTTGCCGCCTTCAAGGCTTCCATGGCGCATGGCAGCCACGATCCGCTCGGCCGCCGGACCGGGGCCGGAAAGCCGCGCGCCGCTGAGAAAATCTGTCAGCCCTGCCTCGATGGCACGGGCGCAATCGGCGCTGTCGGCAGAGAAGTCGTACATGGGCATGTTGCTAGCCCGGCGCGAGGAGCGGAGCAATACCCCTCGCCTGTCTCGGCCTGCGCCCGATCCACCCTCTCCTACAAGGGGCGAGGGGTGGACCGGTGCCCGTTCAACGCGGTGCCCCTTTTCCCGTTGTTGAGAGAAGGTGCCGAAGGGCGGATGAGGGGATTACTTCCTCAAGCTCAAGCGATAATGAAAGCACCATGGCCCGGCGCAAGAAGACCATCTGGCGGTTTGTCCGCATTCCCCTCGGCATTCTTGCTGTGCTGTTTGCCATTCCACTGGTGCTGACCCCGCTCTATTTAGTCGTGCAGCCGGTCTCGGTGCATATGTTGTCCCGCATGCTGACCGGCCAGAACGTGACGCGCGAATGGCGCGATATCGACGAGATTTCCGACCGGCTCAAGGCCGCGGTAATTCTCTCGGAGGATGGCCAGTTCTGCCGTCACTGGGGTGTCGACGTGGCAGCGCTGCGCGAGGAAGTCGATAATTTTCTTGCCGGTCGGGAGACCCGTGGCGCCTCGACGCTGACCATGCAGGTGGCGCGGAACCTCTTTCTCTGGAACCAGCAAAGCGCCATCCGCAAGGGGCTCGAGGTGCCCCTGGCGCTCTATATCGATCTGGTCCTGCCCAAGAAGCGGATCATGGAAATCTATCTCAACATTGCCGAATGGGGGCCGGCGGGCGAATTCGGCGTCGCGGCCGGATCGCTGCGGGCCTTTGGGCGCGAGCCGCAGAACCTCGACTGGTCGACGGCGAGCCTCCTCGCGGTCACCCTGCCCAATCCCATCCTGCGTAATCCGGCGCGGCCCAATGCCGGTCTCCAGCGCGTTGCCGGCATTGTCGAAGACCGCGCGCGCCAGTATGGGGAACGAGCGGCCTGCGTGGGCAAGAATGGACAATTGTCGCTCTAGGGCCAGTTCGCGCAGAAACCGCAGCAGAAGCCCCTAGCCAAGCCCGTTATTCTCCTCTATAGACCCCACCAATCCTGACAGAGCACGTCTCTGGCCGCTTTTGGCGGCGCAACGATTTTGAATTCGGAGTACCGACCATGGCAGTGCCAAAACGCAAGACCTCGCCGATGAAGCGCGGCTTCCGCCGTTCGCACGACGCGATCGCCAACCCCACCTATGTCGAAGACAAGGATTCGGGTGAGCTGCGTCGTCCGCATCATGTCGACCTCAAGACCGGCATGTATCGCGGCCGCCAGATTCTCGCGGCAAAGAAGTAAGCCGAAAGGCGAGCGGGCGCTGATGCGCTTTATCTGATATTTCAGCGGCCGGCCCCCAAAAGGGTCGGCCGTTTTGTTTTTCCAGCCGCCACGGATGGGCGGCCAAACCGGAGCAGGGCAATCATGAGCATGCGCGTCGAATCGGACACCATGGGCAATATCGAGGTTCCGAACGATAAGTATTATGGCGCGCAGACGGCCCGGAGCCTCATGAATTTCGATATCGGCGGGGAAAAGATGCCTACCGAGATCATCACGGCCTTCGGCATCCTCAAGAAGGCTGCGGCCCTCGCCAATCACAAGCTGGGCCTGATGGACGAAGCGACCCGCGACCTTGTGGTCGCTGCCGCCGACGAGGTGATCGAGGGCAAGCTCACGGATCATTTTCCGTTGGTGGTCTGGCAGACCGGTTCGGGCACCCAGTCCAACATGAATGTCAACGAGGTCATCTCCAACCGCGCCATCGAGATGGCCGGCGGCACCATGGGCAGTAAAAAGCCCGTGCACCCCAATGACCACGTCAATATGAGCCAGAGCTCCAACGACACCTATCCCACTGCCATGCATATCGCGGCGGTCGAGGCCGTCGAGGGCTATCTCTATCAGCGCGTGCTGCTGCTGCGCGACACGCTGGCCAAGAAGGCCGATGACTTCATGGATGTGGTCAAGATCGGCCGCACGCATCTGCAGGATGCGACGCCGCTGACCCTGGGCCAGGAAATATCGGGCTGGGTGGCGCAGATCGATTATGCGCTGGCGGCGATCAAGGCCACCATGCCGCAATTGAAGGAACTGGCGCTAGGCGGCACAGCCGTTGGCACGGGACTCAATGCGCATCCCGATTATGCCGTCACCGTTGCGGCCGAGATTGCCACGCTGACCGGCCGCGACTTCGTCACCGGCCCCAACAAGTTCGCGCTGCTGGCCGGGCATGACGCCTTTGTGGGGTCTTCAGGGGCTTTGAAGCAACTGGCCGTGGCCTTCATGAAGATCGCCAATGACGTGCGCTGGCTGGCCTCGGGCCCGCGCTCGGGCCTTGGTGAAATCGTGATCCCGGAAAACGAGCCTGGAAGCTCGATCATGCCGGGCAAGGTCAATCCGACGCAGTCCGAAGCCATGACCATGGTGGTGGCGCAGGTGATGGGCAATGACGCCGCCATCGGCTTTGCCGCATCACAGGGCAATTTCGAGCTTAATGTGTTCAAGCCAGTTATCGCCTACAATTTCCTGCAGTCGGTGCGCCTCCTCGCAGATGCGGCCAAGAGCTTCAACGACAATTGCGCCGTCGGGATCGAGCCCGATCACAAGCGCATCAAGCAGCTGGTCGACCAGTCCCTGATGCTGGTGACCGCGCTCAACCGCCGCATCGGGTATGACAATGCCGCCAAGATCGCCAAGACCGCCCACAAGAACGGCACGACTCTCAAGGAGGAAGCCATCAATCTGGGCCTGTTGACGGCGGAAGAGTTCGACGCCGAAGTGAAGCCCGAACAGATGGTGGGGCCGCTCAAGCTCAAAGCCTGATCGCTTCCTGGGTTTCAGCATCGGACCCGCGCACGCTTTTCTGCCTGGAGCGGGTCAGCGCGCTCAGGCGTCCTCGATGCGGTAGTGAATGGGTTTGAAAGTGCCGCCATTGCTTGCCGGCGCCGAGCAGGCCGTGAGACCGATCACAAGGTTCATCCGGGCGCGGAAGCGAATGTAGTCACCGGCTTTGCTCAAGGGGGGCAGGACCTTGAATCGTCCGGTTTCGCCGTCCACCGGTACGTTCATGAAACAATTGAAGGCAACCGGAATCGCGTCCTCGGCGATGCCCCAGGGTTCGAGCGCGTGATGGAGATTGCCGTGGCAGCCCTGATGAGGTGGCTCGTTATCGTAGCACAGGCGAAACGTTGCTTCGCTACAGGGGGTGAGAAGGAAGTCGTGCCGGCCCACCTGATCCTCCATGATTTCGAGCATGATATTGGACCGGTTTGAATAGAGCTTGTGGCCGGTCGTCAGGTAGATCGTTTCGGCATAGTCGAGGGTGCGGCCCGAGGACAACATCTCCGCCGTGTCGGCCAGCGAAATCGCCAGGAGGTCAGCGACCTGACCGCCGAGCGGATCGATGACGGTCAATATCTGGTCTTGTCCAAGCTCGAATGCCCTGCCCGATCTCGGGGGTATGACTTGAGCCTCCATCAGTGCCGGCCCTCCTGCGCCAAGGGATCGGTGGATTCAGGTTTTTCTGGCTGGCGGTGGTAGGGGCAAGACCAGTTTTCGGACACGGCCCGCCCGCTATATTGACGGGCTTCGGATGTCGAGCCGTGGCGCGCCAGCATCGGATTGACGCTGCCAGCGAGTTCGACGTCCCGTTCAAGGATCGAGCTGCGGAGCTTCTCGTAACGGTTCTGCGCTCGCAATGTTTCGAACTGGTCGTGCAGATTGAACACCATGGCGGGATGCGCGAACCGCCGGGCCGGCCGGCTGGCTTGCGGATGCAGGCCGACGACGAAAAAGGCCTCGCCCCCGAAACTGAGGGAGAAATGCGGATCGTCGGGATCGGTGCTAACGCGTGGATCGGAACGTTGACCCCGCCAGCTGTCCTTTTCCGTGAGCGATTGCACCCGGTCCCATAAAAAGGCTTCGAACCTGGCCTCATCGAGGTCCAGCGGGCCCTCGAAAATCACTGCAAAGCTGGTGTAGAGGGTGGGCGCGCCCTTATAGTCCCAGGCAAACTGCATAAGCTGATCGTGAATATCGACATCGTTCCAGGCGCTGTCGATACTCCGCGCGACATAGGTTTTGAGCTGGCCCTTGCCCAGTGCCGACTTGGCACCGACACAGGGGAATGCCGGGTCCTTGATGAATTCGACCAAGGCTCGTTCGGATTCGAAAAGCATGACACAACGGGGGCTGACTAAGGTCTTTTAGCAAGACTTCAGCAGACGACCCCGTTCCATCACAACCCGGTGGTGTCGCGATTCTGAATCGGCCTCAGGAGCCCCGTATAGCCGCCTCGATCTTCGCTACGTCGATCTTTTTCATCTCCATCATGGCGTCGAAGGCCCGCTTTGCCCGATCGCCGCCCTGCTGCATGGCCTCGGAGAGGGCGCGAGGCGTGATCTGCCAGGAGATACCCCATTTGTCCCGGCACCACCCGCACATGCTCTCCTCGCCGCCATTGCCGGTGATGGCGTTCCAATAGCGGTCGGTCTCCGCCTGGTCCTCGGTGGCAATCTGCATCGAAAAGGCCTCGGTGTGCTTGAAGGCCGGGCCACCATTGAGTCCGATGCAGGGAATGCCCATCACGGTGAATTCCACAGTCAGCACCGCGCCGGCCTTGGTGGACGGATTGTCGCTAGGCGCGCGATGCACCGCCGTGACCCTGGTATCGGGAAAGGTCGCCGCATAGAAATTGGCCGCGTCCTCGGCGCCCGTATCATACCAGATGCAGATGGTGTTCTTGGCATTTGCCATGGTTCTATCCTCCGGTTGGGGTCCACAAGACCTATTTGGCGGCCGCTCACAAAGGGCTGCCACTGGGGCGACGGACGAGCATTCTCCATTTGAACAGATAGCGCAGCTTTTTTGCAATTTGCTCGCCCTTCCGCCGATGGGAAAGCTCTGGCATGGTGACCGCAGCAAGCCGGAGGCCCAGATGAGCGAAACCGTCATGATGCCAACCCACCATACGCCGCGTCCCCGCAGCAACGGCTTCATCATCCCGCTGCTGGTCGTCCCGTTCCTGATCTACAATCTGGTGGTGTTCCTGCTGTTCGGCGGCAACCCGGTCAATTGGGGCGCCGGGATGTTTTCCATCCCCATGCCCTCGGGCATGCCATGGGCCATCTCCGCCGGGGATTTTCTCCTGGTGGTGGGCATCTTGCTGCTGTTCTTCGAAGTGCTCAAATCCACCAATACCGCGCGCAGCTCGATCATCGAGCACATGCTGTCCATGGTGGTTTTCGTGGCGTTTCTGGTCGAATTCCTGCTGGTGGGCGCGGCTTCCAGCTCGGTCTTCTTCCTGCTTATGGTGATGAGTCTGATCGATGTGGTGGCCGGTTTCACCGTCTCGATCACCAGCGCCAGCCGCGATGTGTCGATGAACTGACGGGCCGCGTCAGACGACGATCGTCTTGCGATAGCCCTGCGGCATGCGACGCTGCGACAACAGCGCAGTCTGGCCATAAGCGCCGATAGCCCCTTCGGCGGTGCCACGACGCCGGGCGCGCTGCGGCGCCATATGCGCCCGTGCGGCCAGCAATTGGCTGACAAAGGCGGCTCCCGCTGCGCTGCGCGCCAGCGACGGGCGCGGCGCGGCAGGACCAATTCGCACGGGCAGACCGGGGCTGAGTGTTTCGCTTTGAGCCAGATCGGACATGGACTGTACCATTTCGGGCCGCCCTGTGCCGGAATGACACAGACCAGGCGGTGCTATACCCCGATAGGGGCAAGCGCCGTGCCAGATGGTAACAGTTTGTTAATGAATTTCGATCCGCAAACATGATCGGTTCACAGCCAATTGTGATTCAGAAGTTGTCCTTGCCCTTGCGGATGGCGGCAAAGACTTCCGCCGGGTTAGCGCCTTCAAGCCCATAATGGCGGGCCAGTTCGGGTGCATCGGCACGCAGGAACGGGTTCGCCCTCTTGTCCTCGCCCAGATTGAAGGGAATGGTCGGCCTGCCGGCTACCCGCAGGGCGTCCACCTCGCCGGCGCGGGCCTGGAGCGCGGCATTGCCGGGATCGATGGACAGGGCAAAGCGGGCATTGCCTTGGGTATATTCGTGCCCGCAATAGACCAGCGTCGCGTCGGGCAGGGCGCGGAGGCGCTTCAACCCCTCCCACATCGGTCCCGGCGTGCCCTCGAACATGCGCCCGACGCCGAGCGAAAATAGCGCATCGGCCGAAAACAGGTGACCGCCCGCCTGATTGTAGAACACGACATGCCCCAGCGTGTGGCCGGGGGTGGCCATCACCGCGAAACGGGTTTCGCCCAGCGTTATGGTGTCCCCATCGCCCACCAGTTCATCAAGACCTTCGATCTTGTCGGCCTCGTCGCGCGGGCCGACCACCCTCGCGCCGAATTCGGCCTTGAGTTCGGGGATGGCTTCGACATGATCGATATGGTGGTGGGTGATGAAGATATCGCTCAGCGTCCAGCCGCGCTGTTGCAATGCCGCGCGGATGGGTCCTGCTTCGGGGGCATCAATGGCGGCGGTGCGGCCAGAGGCCTCGTCATGCACCAGATAGCCGAAATTGTCGCTGCGGGCGGCAAAGACATCCACGATCAGGCCCATCATCACTCTCCTTGAAATGCGTTTGCCGCAAGCTAGGGAGCGTCGCTCGCGATGACAACCGGGGATTGGACAAGTTCACGTGGCTTTGGCACTGTCCGGCCATGACCAGTGATGTCGCCCGCCTCATTGATTACTACAAGTCCCCACTGGGCCGGTTGACCCGGGCGCTGGTGCGCGAACAGGTGATGGACCTGGCGGGAGACCTGCGCGGCCGACGGGTGCTGGGACTGGGCTTCGCCACGCCCTATCTGCGCTTCGCACTGGAGCCAGCGGAGCGGGTGCTGGCCTTCATGCCGGAGCGACAGGGGGCTTCGGCCTGGCCGCGGGAAGGCCCGTCGCGCACGGTATTGTGCGATCCGCTGGAAATGCCGCTGACCGATGCGGCCATCGACATGACGATTGCCATCCATGCGCTCGAGCACATTGCCGATGCCGAGGAACTGATGCGCGAGCTCTGGCGCATCACGGCGCCCAATGGCCATCTGCTGCTGGTGGTTCCAAGGCGCAGGGGTATCTGGGCGCAGCGTGACAACACGCCCTTCGGCCAGGGCAATCCCTATTCGGGCGGGCAGATCGAAAAGTTGTTGCGGGACCACAGCTTCGTGCCAGAGGCGTGGCGCGATGCGCTGTTCCTGCCGCCCTTCCAGTCGCGGCTGGTGATCAAATATCCCCGCTTCTTCGAGCGTTTCGGGCGCCTCTTTGGCCCGGCCATGAGCGGGGTGATCTGCATTCGCGCCCGCAAGGAGGCCTTTCCTGCCGTGCCGCGGCGCAAGAAGGCCGAGCGCTATGTGCGATTGCCGGGCCTGAGCGCGGCGACAGCGCGTAGCGGTTAGACGGGGTTCTGACGGTTCTGAGCCAGCCGTTCCGCCGCGCGCGGCCGCCGTTCCTAATCGAGAAAATCTTATCCCCGGGTCTAAATCCTCCCCCATACTGACACCCATTCCTCTCGTGAAAGGGCGGACTGCAGCGAACGGTTGCGGGAGGGAAAGCCGGGCATGGGGCAGTCGCTTGCGGCCATGGTCTGGTGGGCGGTGGATGAGAGTTCGACCTCTGTCGATGCAAATCGACAGCGACAGCGCGTGCCCCAGGGTGGGCGTGTCGGACAGTTCACCAAGGTCCTGCCTAACGAGAAATCCCGGCGTCCCGAGGCGGCTTCCGTCTCACATTTATTTACTTAGGGACGAAAGCCGTCTCGGGGCACCGCTCTGTTTACCGCAAGCCGAAAGGCCGGGCGGCTGGTGGCGCTGGTGCGATCAGACAGGCTTTGCCTTTACCACGCGCTTTCACTATGGTCCGCGCGGCTTTTCCTGCCTTCGTGAAGCATCATGTCCCATACACAGCGTCCCACGCCCCATCCCGGAATTCTCGATATTGCCGCATACAAACCCGGCAAGTCTGCCGACAAGGGCCAGTCGGCGGTCAAGCTTTCGGCTAACGAGTCCCCGCTTGGTGCCAGTCCTCATGCCCTGGCTGCCTTCGCAGAAGCTGCGCAGCATCTTGAGATCTATCCGGAGGGTTCTTCTCGGGATCTTCGAGAGACCCTGGGCGAAGTGCATGGCGTGAATCCGGACAGCATCGTTTGTGGCAACGGGTCGGGGGACATCCTGTACCTGCTCGCCCAGTGCTATCTGGGCGAGGGCACAGAAGCGATCATGAGTCAGTACGCCTTTTCGCTCTATCCAATCGCAACCCGGTTTACCGGAGCGGACTTGGTTCAAACCGCGGCGCGCGACTATGTAACCAATGTCGATGCCATCCTTGCTGCAGTGACCGAGCGGACCCGGCTGGTGTGGCTGGACAATCCCAATAATCCGACAGGTACCTGTCTGCCGTCAGCCGAGATCGCGCGGCTGCATGCAGGCCTTCGCCCCGACATATTGCTGGTCATTGACAACGCCTATGCCGAATATGTCACTGCGGATGATTTCAGCACCGGGATCGAACTCGTCAGCGCGGCAGAAAACGTCGTCATGGTGCGCACCTTCTCCAAGATGGGTCTTGCCGCCGCCCGTATCGGCTGGATGGTCGGGCCGCCCCATGTGGTGGATGCTATTCACCGCATCCGTGGGCCGTTTAACGTGAACCTGCCTGCCCAGATGGCAGCCGCGGCAGCGGCGCGCGATACCGAATTCAACGCGCGTCTCAAAGCCCATAATGCGCGGTGGCGCGACTGGCTGAGCAACGAACTTGCCGGCAACCATATCCGGGTGCTGCCGAGCCAGGCCAATTTCGTCCTGGCGCTTTTCGACGATGCTGCCAGCGTCAGCCACGCCTTCAAGGCGCTGATGGGCGCCGGCTATATCGTGCGTGAAGTCGGCCACTCCTATGGCATTGACAATGGTCTTCGTATTTCCATTGGCAGCGAAGAGGCCATGCGCGGCGTGGCCGCAGTCCTCAAATACATGGGGGCGGCGCGGTGAGTGTACATTTTCGCAAGCTGGCCCTGGTCGGTATCGGGCTGATCGGTTCGTCCATTGCCCTGGCCGCGCGGCGGCAGGGTCTGGTCGAGGTCATATCCATTGCCACCCGCAGACAGGAGACGCTGGACGAGGCCAGGGATCTCAGGCTGGGCGATATCTATACGCTCGACGCGGCCGAGGCCGTGCGGGGGGCGGACCTGGTCATCCTCTGTGCGCCGGTCGGGGCCTATGCAGCGCTGGCCGAAGCCATTGGCCCGGTGCTGGAGCCGGGCGTCATTCTCTCCGATGTCGGCTCGGTCAAGGAGCATGTGGTCAAGGTCGTGGGCCCGCATGTGCCGCAGGGGGTCAGCTTCATTCCCGGCCATCCCATCGCCGGCACCGAGCATTCGGGCCCCGCTGCGGGATTTGCCGAACTCTTTGCGGGGCGCTGGTGCGTATTGACGCCCACGCCCGGCGTGCCGCAGGTCGACACCGACAGGCTCGTGGCCTTTTGGCAGGCCATGGGCTCGATGGTGGAATGCATGGATGCGGCCCATCACGACATGGTCCTGGCCATTACCAGCCATATTCCGCATCTGATCGCCTACAATATCGTGGGCACCGTGGCCGACCTTGAAACCGCGACGCAGTCCGAAGTCATCAAGTTTTCGGCCTCGGGCTTTCGCGACTTCACCCGCATTGCCGCCTCCGATCCGGTCATGTGGCGCGACGTGTTCCTCACCAACAGGGAGGCAGTGCTCGAAATGCTGGGTCGCTTCAACGAGGATCTGTCGGCCCTGCAGCGGGCGGTGCGGACCGGGGACGGGCCGACGCTGGAAGCGCTGTTCACCCGCACCAGGACCATTCGCCGCTCGATCATCAGCGCCGGGCAGGAAACAGCAGCCCCCGATTTCGGCCGTCCGCACGAACAGCCTCCGGCGCCCGAGACGCCGCTGGTGCGCGAACATGGCGGCGGAGACGATGCCTAGAGGGAATTAGAGCTCCATTTCGATTTAATCGAAATGGATACGGCCCTAGAACAGTGGCGCCAGAGATGCGATGGGAACCAGACCCGAGGATAGGCTGCCGCCGCCGAAGTTGAGCTGGTTGGCATGACGGCCATCGGCGCCAGGCACACCCAGCACCAGGGTGCGCCAGGGTTCCTCGAGATAGGGGCCAATGCGTTCGGCCACGCCGAACGAATCCACTGTAATGCTGCCGGTCGGGTATCCTTGGGCGTCAAGGCTCAGTTCGCCGGTGGCATTAAGGTCGGCGCTGCCGTCATTGGCGCGGATTCCGACAATGCGGAGCTGGCCGCCGGCCTGCTGCCAGTCGGGCAATAGTGGCATGGCGCCCCAATTGCGGACGTCATCGGGCAAGGCGGTCACCTCGATCTCGATCTCCGCATTGGTGGGCGCGGGGGCAATGGAGGGCACTTCCACGTCCTGGGCGCGCAGGTAGCCGGCCAAGGCAGAGCGATCAGAATCGGGGGGGTGCTGCTCGGGCATGTCGAGCAAGTGCATTTCGACCTGGGGAGATTGGGCAATCAGGGTGTCGCCGAACAGGCGGTCGCTCCAGGCCAGGTCGCTGCCCAGCAGCGACAGGCGGCCGATGCGCCAGTCTTCAAGGCGGAGGCTCGCTTCCAGAGTGCTCCAGGTGACTTCCTGGCGGAGGCCCGTAAAAGCGTCGGACAATTGCGCCGGTCCAAGAGCCGAGGCCACTAAATGGGTGGGGCGATATACCATGGCGCTGGCCCTGATGCCCGGAATTTCAACCAGCAGATCGCCCGAAACCAGGCTCGCGTTCGTGCAGTCGATGTCGAAGCGGAACGGGAAACCCCCGAGATTGAGGGTGCCGCAGTGCAATTGGGGCGTGGTTTCGCCGTCGGCCAGCGCCAGCAGTTCGATCTGCTGGCGGATCTGCCCGGCGATAAAAAACCATCCGCCCGTCCAGGCCAGGATGACGAGCAGGACGACGCTGCCCAGAATGATGATTCGCTTCTTCATGGCTTCTATTTACCTGTGAAGCGCCGCTGCCAGAAGCGGGTTTGCTTGCTGTGGATGGATCGGTATTTATCCCCGGACCAGAGCGGTTGCGCTAATCTGCGGCTGCCTGACATTGTGCCAAGGCGGCTAAGTTAGCCCAGAAAGTGGTTGTGCTATGGCGGAAGACGCGGAGAGAGATGGTAGGCGGGCCACCCACTGGGTGTTCGGCTACGGGTCATTAATCTGGAATCCTGGGTTTTCTTTTTGCAGCGCACAATTGGGTCTGCTCCGCGGCGCGCACCGCTCACTCTCGATCATCTCGCATCATCATCGTGGGACCCGCGATACGCCGGGATTGGTCTTCGGCCTGACCCGGGGCGGTTCATGTCGCGGCATGGCATTCGAGGTCGGGCAGGAGGCCTGGGCCGAGGTACGCGCCTATCTCGATGCCCGCGAGTTGGTGACCGCGGTCTATCGCGATGTCTGGCGGCCGGTGACTCTGGCAGATGGGCGGCGTGTGACGGCCTTGACCTATGTGGTGGACGAAGCCCATGAGCAATTTGCGGGGCAACTCAGCGTCGACGCGCAATTGGCGATGATCCGCGCGGGAGTAGGCATCTCGGGGCGCAATGTGGACTATGTGCTCAACACGGCCCGACATCTGGCGCAGCTGGGCATTCGAGACAAGGCTCTCATGGCATTGGCCAGGGCGCTGGAGGCGAGTGACGCACCGGTGCCCGGAAACGGTCAGGCGGCGTGAGCCACCAGTTCAGGCGCCGGCACGGCCTGTTCGAGATCCCAGATCGTGGAGAGCCGGTTTTCCGGTGCATCGAGGCGGAAAACGGAGGTGGCGCAGTCCAGCGCGAGGCGAAAGCGGGTGCGGCTCATCGGATCAGCCACCAGGTCTTCGGTCGAACCAACCCAAAGCACATGCGTACCCTTGGTAATCAGATACAAGTCCGATTCGGCCATGGCAAAACTTTCGAGGCTTTCAGCACTCAGTCCATAAGCGCGGCCCGACTGGCCCTGCCATTTAGAGAGGCCCCGCTTGGGCAGTCCCATGCGCTCAAGATCGCTGTAATGCACCATTATCCCTGTTTCCCCTGCGTCCCCAGAAGAAGAACAAAATTAGAACAAAACGTCCCTTGCGTCAACCCCTTCCGGAGCTTGATGCTACATCTATGGTAGCGTTTGCCTGTGGCGTCAATATCTAGTGGGTGTCGGTTGGGCGCAGTACCTGCAGCCGGGCGCGCAGTCGGTCGTCAAGCGGGCGGCCAATGCCCTGGTCAATGGCCTCAATGGACAGGCGCGTCGACTCGGCTTCGATGGCAGTCTTGAGGCGCTGCTGAAACACGTCTGGACTGAGGCCTGGTTCGATAGCGGGCAGGAAACGTGCCGTGGCGGTGCCAGGCCAGATCACCAAGCTGTTCCGGCCCCAGAACAATCCGGAATTGAGCGCGACGGGCACGACCGGCACGTTCAACTCGGTATAGAGGCGCACAATGCCTTGGCGGTAGTCGGGCGGTGCGAGCGCCGCCCTGCGAGTGCCCTCGGGATAGATGACGATGCGGCAGCCACGGTCGATGGCGGCGCGGGCCTGCCGAATCATTTCCGGTATCGCCTGGGCGCCCCGCTGGCGATCGATCTCGATGCAGTCGAGCGAGCGCGCGGCCCAGCCGAAGAAGGGAATGCGCATCAACTCCTTCTTGGCGATATAGGCCGGCCGGCCGGTATGTGGGAAGATCGCGAAAATGTCCCAGTCCGACTGGTGCTTGGAGGCGATGATGCAGCCGCCAGGCGGGATGTTCTCATCGCCCTCGACCAGGGTACGAACCCCGGTCAGGTAGCGCAGGAAGAATATGTTGGAGCGGCACCAGTAGCGCGAAATGGCCTGACCGAAAGACGTCGTGCCGAAAATGAGGCCCACAATTCCCGCCGTGAAGGCCAGCAGGGCCGTCTGGCCGATGAACACGAAATAGAACAGGGCGGTCCGGATCGCCTGAATTGCGGCCTTTATCGACATGAAATCCCCCGCCTACCCGACAATAAGTCCCTCATAGCGGGACGAGGCGCACTTGGCGAGGCCATTACCTTACGAGGCTTCGCTGAGATAGCGGCGCACTGTGACGCGCGAAGTTACCGCGGTCAGCACAGCAATCACCGGCACGACGCAGAGGATCACGATCATGCCATCCCATCCGAGCAGGAGCCGACCAAAAAGGGCGCCGACCTGTGCCGTGGCTTCGCTGGGCAGGACACTGCCGGCGGCCGCGCCGATGAGCACGAAGAACAGGATGGCCAGCAGCGCGCCCAGGAACCCGCCCTGCAGGCCTATGGAGAGGAACCGTCCCTGGAATTCTCCAGCGATGAACTTGTTGGAGGCACCGATGAAGTGCAGCACGTCGACGATTTCGCGGTTGCTGGCCATGGCACCACGAGTGGCAAAGACAATTGCAAGGACCGTGGCGACGCCGATCAGTCCCAGCACCAGAAGGCCCGACAGCACCACAGTGCCGGCCATGGTGTTGAGCTGCTGCCGCCAGGCGGCATGGGTATCAAGGCTGGCGCCATTGATGGCGGAAAGATTGCGCTGCAATTGTTCGATATCGGCTTCAGCCGGATCGGAGAGTTGCACTACGACAAGGCGCGGAATGGCGATGGCCGAGAGATCGAGGCCGGCGCCGAGCCAGGGTTCGAGTAGCGCCTGGCTTTCCTCGATGGTGAGGGCCCGGGCGGCGCCGACGCCGGGGGTGGACTGGGCGAGAGACACGGCTGTGCGCAAATTGCTCTCCATCACCTCCCCCTCGACGGGGCGGATCTGGATAGTCAGCTCGCGCCCCACATCGGCGGACCAGGCAATGGCCGATTTCTGTACCAGCACCACGCCGCCCAGGGTCACGGCTGACAAAAAGGCCATGATGGTGATGAGCAGGAGGAGGGTTCGTCCGGCGACGCTTCTTTCCGGCACGATGGGCGCCGGTCCGCCGCGGCGGGGCAGGAGGGAAAGCAGTTGCCTAATCATGAATGGTCAACTCCCCCTTGTTGAGCACCATGCGCGGATAGGAAAAACGATCGAGCAGCGGCAATTCATGGGTGGCGAGGATAATGGTCATGCCCAGCGTGCGATTGAGCTCGGCGAACAGGTGCACGAGGCGGCTGGAGAGGTCCGGATCGACATTGCCGGTCGGCTCGTCGGCCAGCAATATCTTGGGCCGGGCGATAACGGCGCGCGCGATGGCCGCGCGCTGCTTCTCGCCGCCCGAAAGCAGGGTCGGCAGGGCATGCATGCGCTCTCCAAGCCCCACCCATTCGAGCAGTTCGATGACATTGGGCCGGTATTCGCTTTCGGGTTGGCCGAGTACGCGCAGCGGCAGGGCGACATTTTCGAATGTGGTCAGATGGTCGAGCAGACGGAATTCCTGGAAGACGATGCCGATATGGCGGCGCATCTGCAACAGACTGTCCTGGTCGAGATCGCCCACATCCTCTTCGAACATGGTGACCTTGCCGCGGCTGGGCTTGATCGAGAGCAGCAGCAGGCGCAGCAGGCTGGTTTTGCCCGCGCCGGACGGCCCGGTCAGGAAATGGAATGAACCAGGCTCGATGGAAAAGGAAAGATCCTTGAGGATTTCTGGGCCGTTGCCGTAGCGCAGGCCCACATCGGAAAACTCGATCAAGAACGGGTGCTCCCCAGCTCGTCCGGTGGCTTTGGCGGCGGTGAGGCGAATCAGCCCCGAGGCATCATAGCAGCGCTAAGCGCTCGCCGCGGCATGTGGCGGTCTTTGGCCGGGGGAAAGCGGCATAATTTTGGTCACTCCGGGGTTTGAGGAGTCTTAACCCTGCAGAGGATAGGGTCGGCAACCATCACGGGACTGCGCGCACCACCTTCATGATCATCACCTGTCCGCATTGCCAGACCAAGTACCAGGTGACCTATGAGGCCATCGGCTCGGCCGGTCGCAAGGTGCAGTGCGCTCATTGCCATCAGGCCTGGAATCAGGATGCCACGGCTGCTGCCGCCGCTAGCGGAACCGCCAAGATCAATGATGGCGAGCAGGCCGACAAGCTTTTCGATGCCATTGCCGAGGATGCGCTGGACGAGGCCATGAGCGCCGAGGAAAGCGCAGCAGGCGGACGGAACGGGCCGGCGGCAACGGCAGGAAGCCAGCCCCAACCCCTTTCAGGCGCCGAAGCAGCCGAATTGCAAAAGCGGCAGATGGCGTTTCTCCGCCGGCAGAATGCCATGATTTCGAGCCTGCCGCTGGCGCGCCTGCGCCGGGCGGCCCGCTTTGTCGGAGTCGCCATACTGGTCGGGCTGGTCGGTGGCGCCTATTTCGGGCGGGTCCCGATCGTCGAGCGCTATCCGGACCTGGCCGGCCTCTATGATGCGATTGGCCTGGGGGTAAATGTGGTGGGTCTGGAATTCTCCGATCTCGCAACGCTCAAGCAGCTGTCGGGCGGCAATGACGTGCTTACGGTGTCGGCGCAGATCGTAGGCCGGGCCAGCCGACCGGTCGCGGTGCCGCCGGTCGTGGTGAGCCTGCTCGATGCAGACGGCCGGGCTGTCTATGAGTGGAGCGTCTCCCCGCGGGTGCGTGACCTGATGACTGGCGAGCGCGCAACCTTTGACACAAGGCTCTCGTTGCCACCCAGCGAGGCTGTGCGGGTCCGCCTGAGCTTTGCCAGTGGGGGCGCTAGCGAGCGTGGCACGGGCGTCGTCCCCGAACAGCCGCCGCCCGGCCTGATTGACACCCTTTTGGTGCCGGTCGAGTCAACCGGCCCGGCGGCACCCGTCGCACCTTCCGATAACCAAACCGCCCAGCCGGACCACGCGCCGGCGGCGGTTAGCGAACACCAGTAGGAGAGCGCCAATGGCCCGCATCCTGGTTGCCGAAGACGATCCTTCGGTCCGTGCCTTTGTCGTCAGCGCCCTCACCATGAAGGGCCATGAAGTTGTGGCCGAGGAGGACGGGGGACTGGCCGCCGAGACTATCGATGCAGAAGCCGGGCGGTTTGACCTGCTGCTGACCGATATCAAGATGCCGGTCATGGACGGGATCGCGCTGGCCTTGCATGTGGGCGCTGCTTATCCCCAGGTCATCATCCTGATGATGACGGGCTTTGCCGACCAACGCGAACGTGCCCATGGCCTGGACGCGCTGATTTATGATGTCATTGCCAAGCCCTTCAGCCTGGCCGATCTGCTAGCCAAGGTGGACGATGCCCTCAATGGGCGGCCTGTCGAAGTGGTGTCGCTGGCCCGGCGGTCGACTGGCCAATAGACCTCAAAGCCAGTCGGGTAAGCTGTCGAGGGCGAGCAGGTCGTCGATGGACCTGCGCGGCCGGATGACGTGCCAGCGAACGCCATCGACCAGCACTTCGGGGATCAGAGGCCGCGAATTATAGGTCGAGGCCATGACCGCACCGTAGGCGCCGGCACTCATGACCGCGAGCAGATCGCCCTCCTCGACCCCGGCAAGGGTGCGGCCCTTGGCCAGGTAATCGCCGGTTTCGCAGACCGGCCCGACAATGTCGCCGGTGATCGGCGCAAGGTTGGAGGGGTTCACTGGCTGGATGTCGTGATGGGCCTCGTAAAGCGTTGGGCGGATCAAGTCGTTCATGGCCGCGTCGACGATGATGAAGTCAGCCTCGCCCCGCTTCACATATTCGACCTTTGTCACGAGGATGCCGGCATTGCCCACCAGAAGCCGCCCCGGTTCGATCACCAGCGAGCAGCCGAGTTGCCCCACCTTGTCGCGGACCACCGAGGCATAGGCCTCCGGATGGGGCGGGGCGTCTTCGTCGACATTGTATGGAATGCCCAGCCCACCGCCGATATCCACATGCTCGATGTTGTGACCATCGGCGCGCAGCGTCTTCACCAATTCAGCCATCAGCCCAAAAGCATTGCCGAAGGGTTCAAGATCGGTAATCTGACTGCCGATATGCATGTCGACACCCACGGCCTCGACATTGGGCAGGCTGGCAATGCGCGCATAGACCTCGTGGGCGCGCTTGTACGGGATGCCGAATTTGTTCTCCGACTTGCCGGTGGAAATCTTGGCATGGGTGCGCGCATCGACATCGGGATTGATGCGGACCGAGACGCGTGCCGTCAGCCCCATGTCCCTAGCGATTATCGAGAGGCGTTCAAGCTCGGGCTCGCTTTCGAGATTGAAGCATTTGATCCCGACTTCGAGCCCGCGCCGCATTTCGGTCACGGTCTTGGCGACACCGGAAAAAACGATCTTTTCCGGCGCGATGCCGGCTGCAAGGGCGCGCTCGAGTTCGCCAAGCGAGACCACGTCGGCGCCGCAGCCTTCGGCGGCCATGAGCTTCAGGACCGCCTGGTTGGAATTGGCCTTCATGGCATAGGCCATGAGCATGGGAATGCCGTCAAAGGCCTGGCGCACCACCCGCACATGGCGGCGCAAGGTGGCGCTGGAATAGACGTAGAAGGGCGTACCTACCTCGCGCGCCAAATCATTGAGATTGACGTCCTCGGCAAAAAGAACACCGTCCCGATGTTGAAAGTGATGCACCACGATAAGCCCCGTTGGGTCGATACAGCCACTACGCCATCACGGAAAGTGACGGGGATAGCTTGTGCTGTCATTCGGTGCGAGCACCTCTAAGCCAAGCACGGTCAAAACGAAAGCCAGACTTATCGATCTGCCTCATAAGCGGCTTCGATGCGCTCTGCGACCAGATGCTGGAGCCGCCAGAGATGGGGGTCGTGAATGCCCATCTGTTCAAGGTGGTCGACCGTGGCGTGAAGGTATTCCGCCATGGAGCCGCGCGTGCCGACGGCCCTGGACAGCACATCGGCGATCTCGGCTTCGCTGAGACCGGTAACATAGCGGCCCGAATGGCGGTCGATGCAGAATGTGAGGGCGCGGATGGTCCGCTCGCCGGTGCGCACCCGTACCCAGCGCGGCGGGAAGGCGGTGGGCGCCCAGCCCATTTCCCGCTCGAACAGTTTTGTCAGGCATTCGTCGCGCCGGTCGGGCGGCAGGCGATACAGAGCGCCCTTGCAGGCGCCGCCCCGGTCGAGCGCCAGCATCAGGCCCGGATTGGCCTCGCTGCCACGAAAGCGGGTGTTCCATCCTAGGCAGAAGGCGCGGTGCCAGCCATGCAACAAGCCGGCGCGCACCTCGACGTAGTCGCAGGCCGGCTTCCAGATCAGCGAACCATAGGCAAAGACCCAGGTCTCGTCATGATGGTCGGGCTCTGCGAACAGGGTGCGGATGGTCGCGGCGTGGTCATCAGGCGTCGCCTCGCGCATGCCGGGCGGTGGCGGTGGCAGGGCCTCGAAGACCTCTTCGGGCTGGAGATAGGCGACATGACGGGCGCTGAGGCGCATCTGTCGCTTGGCATGGTGCACAATCGTCTCCGTATTCCCTCTCCGCAAGAGAGAGAGGAAGATTGGCGTAATGGCTGGGGTTAGGCAATCCCGCCGTCGCCATGGCCGCCATGCTTTTTCGCCTTGAGGGGGCGCGGCTCGTGGTGCTCGCCGGTCAGCGCCGTTTTCCAGCGAGCGGCCTGAGCGAGAACATTAGCCGGGGCGGTGCCGCCATAAGAGGCGCGGGCGGCAACCGAGGCCTCGACCGTCAGCACCTTGTGGATGCGGCTGTCGATGCGGTGATCGACCAGCTTGAAATCCTCGATGGTGAGGCCTTCGAGCCCGCAGCCTTTCTGCTCGCCCAGCGACACGACCTGGCCGGTGATGTGATGGGCATCGCGGAAGGGGATGTTGAGTTCGCGCACCAGCCAGTCGGCCACGTCGGTGGCCGTCGAGAAGCCGGCTGAGGCCGAGGCGTGCATGCGCTCGCGATTGGGCACCATGTCCTTGACCATGCCGGTCATGGCGGCCAGAGAGAGGGACAGGGCGTCAAGGGCGTCGAAGGCGACTTCCTTGTCTTCCTGCATGTCCTTGGAATAGGCCAGCGGCAGGCCCTTCATCACCACGAGCAGGGAATTGAGCGCCCCCATGATGCGGCCGATCTTGGCGCGCACCAGTTCGGCAGCATCCGGATTGCGCTTCTGCGGCATGATGGAGGAGCCGGTGGTGAATTTGTCCGAGAGTTTTACGAAGCTGAACTGGGCCGAGGACCAGATCACCATTTCCTCGGCGAAACGCGAGAGGTGCATGGCGCAGATCGACGCGGCGGCCAGAGTTTCGAGGATGAAGTCGCGATCCGAGACGGCGTCGAGCGAATTGGCCGTCGGCCGGTCAAAGCCCAGGGCCTTGGCGGTCATGTCACGGTCGATGGGATAGGGCGTACCGGCAAGCGCGGCCGAACCGAGCGGATTTTCGTTGAGGCGCTTGCGCGCATCTTCGAGCCGCCCGGCGTCGCGGCCGAGCATTTCGACATAGGCGAGCAGATGGTGGCCAAAGGTCACCGGCTGGGCGTTCTGAAGATGGGTAAAGCCGGGCAGGATGGTTTCGGCCTCGTCCTCGGCGCGGGTGACAAGGGCCAGTTGCAGGGCCCGGATCTGGGCGACCAGATTGTCGATATAGTCGCGCACATAGAGGCGGAAATCGGTGGCCACCTGGTCATTGCGGGAGCGGGCGGTATGCAGGCGCCCGGCGGCATCGCCGATCTTTTCGCGTAAGCGGCTCTCGACATTCATATGGATGTCTTCGAGTGCCCGCGAGAATTTGAACTGACCGCCCTCGATTTCGGCGAGGACCTCATCTAGACCAGCAAGGATGGCGTCGCGGTCGGTCTGCGTCAGAATGCCCGTGGCCGCGAGCATTGTGGCATGCGCCTTCGATCCGGCAATATCCTGGCGGTAGAGGCGCTGGTCGAAGCCGATGGAGGCGTTGATTTCCTCCATGATGGCGTCGGGCGCCTCGGCGAAGCGGCCGCCCCACATCTTGTTGCTCAGAGCCTTGTCCGGAGACACCATGGAAAATACCCGCTCAAAAGGCCCCCGATCCGCTCTTGCCTGGGCACTGCCCGTCGCGGCGGGGGTGGTCGTTGTTGCTGGGTCTATAGCGGCATGGCTGTTGCTGGGCAATGCCGGCACCGCCAATGAATGTCCGGCGCAGGCCGCTGTCGCCCAGATCATCGATGCCGCCGCCGTAGGTGAACTGGCCGCGCTCAAAGGCACCGGCGAGGGGCGCGGCTATGCCGACATGGCGTTCAAGGACGAGAGCGGCGCCGATATGAGCGTAGCCGATTTTGCCGGCAAGGCGCTGCTGGTCAATTTCTGGGCCAGCTGGTGCGTGCCCTGCCGCGAGGAAATGCCGGCGCTCGATGCCGTTGCCACCCAATATAATTCGGAAAAATTCATGGTGCTGCCGATCAATCTCGACATCGGCGAGGGCGGGCTGGACAAGGCGCAGGATTTTCTCGACGAGGGGCAGTTCGCCAATCTGCCGCTTTATGCCGACAACACATTTGCCGCCTTTGAGCGGTTGAAGCGCGAGGCGGTGGCCATCGGTCTGCCGGCGACGCTGCTGCTCGATCCGGAAGGGTGTGAGCTGGCAGTGTTGCAGGGACCGGCCGAATGGTACAGCGATGACGGCAAGGCGGTGATCGAGGCGCTGATCGGATTGAGGGGCTAGGTCTCCCTTCTTCAGGGAGAGGCCGGGTGTGGCGCTATTGGTTTAGCCGCATGGAGATGGAAAGCCGACATGCGGCGGGTGAGAACAGCTGGCCATTAAGCCCGGCTAAATCAGCAGATCGACTTCGGCGCCGTTGATTGGGGTCTCGATAGGCCTTGTGGTCGGCAAGGGCGAGGCGGCGTTTTCGGACTGCGTCCGCATCATCTCGGCGCGCAGGCGCGCGACCTCCAGCAAATGCCCGGCCTTCGGGACATTGGCCTCGTGGACCATGCGGTTGACCATGATGGAGGGAGCAATGCCGATGCCCGTTCCCATGGCGCCAGCCTCAGGCCTGCTTGTCGACCTTGGTGCCCTGGCCCGGCGGGGGCGGGCTCAGCGCGGTCTGCATCAATGAATTGAGCAGGTTCGACTCCATTTCATGGGTCTTCTTCAGCACCGCGATCTGCACGGAATTCTGCGTCACCGCCGTGCTCGCCGTCAGCAAATTCGTCGACAGGTCGGAGTTCATTTGCAAACCCAAACGGGTTGAAGGTCATTGAATCCTAATGTGCCCGCGTTAACGCAAGCTTTTCCGGCGGTGCAACTTGTCTTCAAATTATTCCTATCGCCCGCCCCAGAGGGGAACGTTGCAGCGCTTGAGGAGCGGCGCGAGTACGAGGCCGGCAGCGAAGCCGCCCAGATGGGCCCACCAGGCCACGGGTTCGTCCGAGCCGATCACGACATAGAAAAGCTGCGTGGCGATCCAGAAGCCGAGCATCCAGAAGGCCGGCACCGGCAGGGGGATGAGCCAGACAATCCGGGCGAGCACGAAGACCCGCGCATGGGGATAGAGCAGGATATAGGCGCCCATCACCCCGGCCACGGCGCCCGATGCGCCGATCAGCGGACCATTGCCTTCAAGGTTGAAGAGCAGATGCGCCAGGGCCGCAAAAACGGCGCAGGCGAGATAGAAGGCGAGGAATTTCCAATGCCCCAGCGCGTCCTCGATATTGTCGCCAAAGACCCAGAGGAACAGCATGTTGGTGAGCATATGCAGCCAGTCGGCATGGAGGAACGCATAGGTGACCAGATTTGCCCAATCCGGCAGCCAGGCGACGGGCTGCGGATAGAGATCGCGCACCACGATGGGGATCATCCCGAAATCAATGGTGGCCTGATCGAAGGCGGTGGGCGGCAGGACGGCCTGGACCAGGAAGATGAGCGCGGTCAGCCCCATCAGCCCGTAGGTCACGAAGGGGAAATCGACATGGCGGATGGGATTGCTGTCATGCAGGGGCAGGAACATCTTTTCGCTTTTTCATCCCTGCACAATGCTAGGCGTCATTGCCGCTTCACCGCCGCGCGTCACCCTCGGGTCAAGCCCGCGGGTGACGGCCCGAGTTTTTGATCCAGGATCAATCGGCCTTCTTGACGTCACCATAATTGCCCGGGACCCACAAGACATCCCGTGTGCCATTGGCATTGGCCACGCGTCCCAGGACGAAGAGCAGGTCGGAGAGGCGGTTGAGATAGCGCAGGGCCTCGGGGCTGGTGTCGGGCTCGGCTTCGAGCAGCGCGGCCACCAGCCGTTCCGCGCGGCGGGTGACGGTGCGGGCAATATGCAGCGCGGCCGAAAGCGGGGTGCCACCGGGCAGGATGAAGCTGGTCAGCGGGGCGAGATCGGCATTGAAGTGGTCGATCTGATTTTCCAGCCAATCGGTCTGGACGGGGCGCACCCGGAGGCTGGGATATTCGGCGTCGGGATCGTCAGCTCCGGGCGTTGCCAGGTCCGAGCCGACATCGAAGAGATCGTTCTGGATGCGGCCCAGCACCATGTCGATGCGGGGCTGGGTGGTGGTCGAGAGCCTGGCCTGGCCGACAAAGGCATTGGCCTCCTCGGTGGTGCCATAGGCCTCGATGCGCAGATCATGCTTGGCCCGGCGCGGCCCCCGGACAAGGCCCGTGGTACCGCTATCGCCGGTGCGGGTGTAGATGACGTTGAGCTTGACCAACGGCTTGGTCCTAACCGCGCCCGAACAGGAACAGGGCGCCGAGCAACAGGACCAGCGCAACCGCCTGGCCGATGACGCGCAGGCGCATCAGGCGCTGGCTGGTATTGCCGGGGCCGCCCTTGAGCATGTTCCAAAGGCCCATGCCCAGGACGATGACGACAAAAAGCAGCGCCAAGGCGATGCCGATATTGAAAATGGTCTGCATGTCAGCCCTGTCGAGAAGAGGAGGCGGAGGGTTCGCCTGCTATATAGGCGGTGAGGCCCTCCGCCACAGCATCATAGATGGCACGGATTCGGTGCGAGGTGAACAATTCCCTGTGTGTCGTCAACCAGACCGGCAGCGGCGGGACAGCGAGGTCGAGAGGCAATATGACGAGGCCAGGCGTCCGCTGCGCCAGGTTTTTCTGGCCAAAGCCGATGCCGAGCCCGGCCTTGAGCAATTCCCACAGATGCGGCTGATCGTCCGAGCGCAACATGAACTGCTCGCGGGAGATGTCAAAACCGAGGTTTCGGGCATGGAGGATGACCGCATCGGAGCGGTCAAAGCCGAGAATGTCATGCTGCCAGAGTTCGGTGAGGGTGGTGGGGCGGCCGCGCCGGGCCAGATAGCGTTCATGCGCCACCGGCACGAGCGGGATATCGCCCAGATGGCGAGTGACCAGTTCAAGCTGGGTGGGGCGGAACATGCGCACGGCAATATCGGCCTCGCGCATGAGGAGGTTCTCGGCGGAGTCCGAAGGCACGGTTTCTATGGCGATGCGGGGATGGAGGGCGCGGACGCTGGCCAGGATGGATGGCAGCACATAGTTGGAAATCATGGTGCTGGCGGTCAGCCGCACCGTGCCGCCGCTCTCGTCCTGTGCTCCGGCCGCGAGGATTGCGGCCTCGGCAAGAGCCGTCTGTGCGGACTGCACGGGGGCATAGAGCCGCAGGGCGGTGGCATTGGGCTTGAGGCCGGTGAGGCTGCGCTCGAAGAGGCTGAGGCCGAGATCGGCCTCGAGCGTTTCAATATGGCGCCCCACAGTCGGCTGGCTGAGGCCGAGACTGCGGGCGGCGCCAGACAACGAGCCTTCGCTGATGACAGCGGCAAAGCTGCGCCACAGCGCCCAATCCGGCTCCCTATTCATTTTTGAATGTCAAACCCAGATTATCTGCCAATCGATATTCATCGTTGTATCGACGATCTTGGGCTCCAGCAACAGCAAAGGAGCATGGCATGTCCAAGGGTAAGGTTACGGTTCTGGGGAGCAATGGCCATATCGGCAATGCGGCAATGATCGCGTTTCACGAAGCGGGTTGGGCAGTGACGGGCCTGGGGCGGAGCAATCGCAAGCCAGTCAATGGCACGCAATTCGTCGCCGGCGATGCCGATGATGTCGCGGTGGTGCGGGCGGCCATCGCCGATGCCGATGTGGTCGTCCATGGCCTGCACCTGCGCTATGACCAATGGGGCGAGGGACGGGCCGAAAAGCAATTGCAGGTGGTGCTCGACGCCATGGGTAATTCGGGCAAGACGCTGCTGTTTCCCGGCACGATCTATAATTATCGGGCCGGCGACCGCACCGTTTCACCGGGCCTGCGCCAGAGCGGGGAAAAGCCGCGTGGCGCAATCCGCATCAGGCTTGAACAGATGCTCGCGGACGCAGCGGCCTCGGGGCGCATAAAGGTGATCATCATTCGCGCTGGGGATTTCTTCGGGCCGCGCAATCGCGGCGAGTGGTTCGAAAGCGCCATGCTGATGGACCAGGACAAGGGGCGGCTCTATCACATGGGCGATCTCCAGCTGCGCCATAGCTGGGCCTATCTGCCTGATCTCGCCCGGGCCTTTGCGGCGGTGGCCGAGCAGCGCGCGAGCGTTGCTGCCTTCGAGAATTTCCATTTTGCCGGTTATTGGGTATCGCATGGCCAGTTGATGGCGGCGATCCAGGAGGGCCTAGGCCGGCAGATGAAGGTGGCGCCGCTTCCCTGGTGGATGCTGCGGGCCATGGGCCTTGTCGACCCGGTGGTGCGCGATATCTATCGCATGCGCTATCTGTGGACCCATGAGATGGAACTGGTCGACCCGCGGCTCGATGCGCTCCTGGGCGAGGGGTTCACCACGCCATTCGAGACGGCCGTGGCGGCAACTGTCAACGAGCTGGTCGAGAGCCGGAAAGCGGCATGAGCGGGCAGGAAAGGATCATCGAGATGCGTGAATTTGTTATCTGGCAGCGCGTCGAAGGCGCGCTGGTGTTTGCCGCCGGGCTGGGCCTTTATGGGCTGGCCGGAGCTGACCTGGCCTGGTCGGGTGCGCTCTTGCTGTTTTTCGTGCCCGATCTCAGCTTTGCCGCCTATGGGCTGGGGCCGCGTATCGGATCGGTGATCTACAATGGCGTGCATGTTTATGCGTTCGGGGCGGTTCTGCTTGCCCTGGGCGGCGTGCTGGGCCTGCCGCTTGTCGCTGCCCTGGGGGCGTTGTGGTTGGCCCATTCAGGCTTTGACCGCATGCTGGGCTATGGGCTGAAATCTACATCCAGCTTTCAGGACACCCATCTGGGGCGGATCGGGAAGACGCGCTAGAGGCCCACCGCGCGGCGTACATCCTCGGGCGTCCAGCCCAGGGCTCGTAAATCGCGCAGGCTTCGCGAGCCTTTTGACTTGGAAAGTTTCCCCCCATCGTTGCCCAGCAGCAGGCGATGGAAATGATAGAGGGGGCTCGGCAGGCCGAGCAGCATCTGGAGCAGCACATGGATATCGGTCGCCGCTTCGAGGTCGCGGCCGCGGGTGACATGGGTGATGCCCTGTGCCGCGTCATCGACCACGACGCTCAGATGATAGCTGGTGGGGGTGTCCTTGCGCTGCAGCACCACATCACCCCAGCGCTCGGGGCGTGCGTAGCGGATCTGCGGGCGGTCGTGCAGTGTGGGGCCGATGACCGAGAAGGTCAGAAAGCCGGTGCGCTTGAGGGCCGCTTGGGTATCGAGCCGGAACTGCACCGGATCGACGCGTTGCAATCGTTCGATGCGTTCGGCATTGGAGAGGTGTCGGCAGCTGCCGGGATAGAGCGGGGCGCCGTCGGGGTCGGTACCGGTGGCATTTTCGGCGATATCGGCGCGCGAACAGAAGCAGGGATAGAGCAAGTCGGCGTCGCGCAGGTGGTTAGCGGCCTCGGCATAGAGCTCGAAACGCTCGGACTGGACCAGGACCGGTTCAGGCCAGGTGAGGCCGAGCCAGGCGAGGTCCTCGGAGATCGATTCGGTAAATTCGGGTTTACAGCGGTTGAGGTCGATGTCTTCGATGCGCAGAAGGGCGGTGCCGCCGAGCAGGTCCGCGGCGCTCCAGGTCACGAGGGCGGAGAGCGCGTGGCCGAGATGGAGATGGCCATTGGGGCTGGGTGCGAAGCGGAGAAGTGGTCTTGACATGGATCAGAACGGTTTCGGGTTGACGGCCAATAGCATTTTTACCACTGCGGCGACACCGCGTATCGACACTCCCGAGGGGGTAGCCTGGCATCTGCAAGCGCTGACCGGGTTGGTTCCGGCGCTGCGGCCCATGCATGAGGCGGTCGGTGCGGTCTTGCCACGGGTCAACCCCAGGGGATTTGCCGGCATGGCCAAGGTCATCTGCGGCCAGCAATTGTCGGTGCAGAGTGCCGCAGCCATCTGGGGGCGGTTTTCGCTGCTGCCCGGAGCGCTGGAGCCGGAAAGCTATCTCGATCTGAGCGAGGAAATGGTGCGAGGATCGGGCTTTTCGCGCGGCAAGTTTCTGGCGCTGCGGGCGGTGGCGGAGGCCGTGGCGGCCGGCGAGCTCGATTTTGCACACGTGGATATCCTGCCGGCCGAAGAGGCGATTGCACGGCTGGTGGCGCTCAAGGGGGTCGGGCCCTGGACGGCGGAGGTCTATCTATTGTTCTGCGCGGCGCACCCGGACATCTTTCCGGCCGGGGATCTGGCGCTGCTCAAGGCCGCCCATCATGGTCTTGGCCTTGACGCTCGCCCGACGATCAAGGAGATGGTCGGGCTCGCGCAGGACTGGTCGCCGCATCGTTCGGCGGCGGCCCTGCTGTTCTGGCGCTATTTCGCGGCGCTCAAGCAAAGGGAATCGAGCCTTTTATGACCAGATTGTCCGGACCCATGCTGCCGCCCGCCAATGGCCAGACGCCCGATGCCGCGGTGGTGCTGCTGCATGGCTATGGCAGCGACGGCCATGACCTGATCGGGCTGGCGCCGCATTGGCGGGACCTGCTGCCCGGCGCGCTGTTCGTGTCGCCGCATGCGCCTGAGCCGGCGGCGATGACCGGGTTCGGCCATCAATGGTTCGCCGTCGATTTGAATGGCGACCGGCTGGCGAGCCGCCAGACCGGGGTCACACGGGCGCGTCCGGTGCTTGTCGATTTCCTCACCGAGCTCTGGGCGCAGACCGGCATAGCGCCTGACCGCACCATCCTGGCGGGGTTCAGCCAGGGGACGATGATGGCGCTGCATGTGGGTACATCCCTGCCGGCCAGCCAGCGGCTGATGGGGATCATCGGCTTTTCCGGCGCGTTCCTGCCGCCGGATGAATTTGGTGGCGAGGACCTGGCGCAGCCGCCGATCTGCCTCGTGCATGGCGACATGGATGGGACGGTCGATCCCAATCTCAGCGCCGAAGCCGATGCGGTCCTGCGAGAGGCCGGGTTCGATGTCAGCTACCACGTCAGTCGCGGCGTGGCCCATGGCATTGCCCCGGATGGTCTCGCCTTCGCAACCGATTTCATCGCGCGGGTGAGCCAAAAATAAGCCTAGTGCCCCGGCTTCACATGCCCGACACAAAGGGCTTAGTATAAGAGGGCTATGGACTTACGCGATTCCCGTTTTGGGAGACTCAAGTGACTATCCATGTGTCGCCTGAGGCTTGTCCCGCCCTGGTACTGAACGCCGACTTCCGGCCGCTCAGCTACTATCCCCTGTCATTATGGTCCTGGCAGGATGCGATCAAGGCTGTGTGCCTGGATCGCGTGAACATCGTCTCGCAATATGACACGGTCATCCACTCGCCCAGCTTCGAGATGCGGCTGCCCAGCGTCGTGTCGCTGCGCGACTATGTGAAGCCGGCACGGCATCCGGCCTTTACCCGTTTCAATGTGTTTCTGCGCGACCGCTTCCAGTGCCAGTATTGCGGCAGCACCCATGACCTGACCTTCGATCACGTCATTCCCCGCTCCAAGGGCGGCCTGACCACCTGGGAAAATGTCGTGGCCGCCTGTGCGCCATGCAATCTGAGGAAGGCCAATCGGCTGCCGAGCGAAATCCGCATGTTCCCGCATCAGGCGCCCTATGCCCCGAGCGTGCATGACCTGCACAATAACGGCCGAGCCTTCCCGCCCAACCATCTGCACCAGAGCTGGCTCGACTATCTCTATTGGGACATCGAACTGGAGCCGTGAGCTCAGGCCCGGCTGCTACGACGCTGAAACACCATTGCCGCAATCAGCAGACTGACGACGGCAAGTGACACCAGGGCGTTGTAGCCGGCCAGCGAGAGACCAAGGAAGCGGAACTGTACCACATCGCAGCCGATGACCGGCTGGAGGTTGTCGAGCATGTCCATCGAGAGGGCCTCGCCGACCCCGGTGCAGGCTGTCGGGCCAGGCCAGAAGCCCCATTCGACCCCGGAATGAAACCCGCCCATATAGGTTCCCCAGGCAAAGAGCGCCGTGATAATGCCCATGGCCAGATACCAGACCGGCAGCGGCAGCCGGTTCCACAATATCAGCACCAGCGCCAGGAGCGGCAGGCCCCAATAATAGGGCAGGCGCTGTTCGAGGCAGAGCTCACAGGGCTGCAAGCCGCCGATGAATTGCGACCCGAGCGCGCCCAGAATGGTGGCGAGGCCGAGAATGAAGGCAAGGCCTGCGGCGATCTTGTCGAGGGGGCGGGCTGAAGACATGGATAACTCGTGGTGACGCTTTTGATGGGAAGGGAATAGGATGCGGCTGTGGCGAAATCCAGATGCAAACTTAGCTGTGATCAGTCGCCGGGCAGGGTGACCCCCAGCGCCTGGCGCAGGGCGATGGCATTGGCCGGGGCGTGCAGTTTGTCCTCATGCACGAAATAGGCGAAGACGTCGTGGCCCGCATCGCGCCATTTGCCGATAGTCCTGGCCCAATCCTGGATGTCCGCAGCGCCATAACCCTCAGCATCCGGCCGGGCCGGACCTTGCAGGCGGCAATAGGCGAAATCAGCGGTGAGGTCGCGAGCGGGGCTCTCTGTCGTGTCGGCAACGACCCGGGCAATATTGTGCTTTGCCAGGAGGGCGTTGACCTCGGGGGCGTCAAAACTGGGATGACGCGGTTCGATGGCATGGCGGATGGGACCGACATGGCTGGCGTCGAGAAAGGGCTCCCCCTTGGCCCCATCGGCTTGACCGGCGAGAGCCAGATAGGCATCGATATCCTTTGGCAGAAGCTCGAGAAAGGCGGCGAAGCTGGCGGCGTCATAGACAAGGTTGGGCGGCAATTGCCAGACAAAGGGCCCGAGCCTTGCGCCCATGGCAAGCGGGCCGGAGGCAAAGAAATTGGCCAGCGGCTCAGCGCAATTCTTCAGCCGCTTGATATGGGTGACCAATTGCGGACCCTTGACCGAAAACTGGAAGCCCTCGGGCGTCTCACCGGCCCAGCGGGCAAAGCTGGCGGGCTTCTGGTTGGCGCGGAAGGTGGCGTTGATCTCTATGCTGGTGAGGCGGCTGGTGGCATAGGCCAGCTCTTTTTTCTGCACCAGGCCCGGTGGGAAAAAGGTGCCGCGCCAGGGTTCATAGACCCAGCCGGCTGTTCCGGTCCTGACTGTTCCGCTCTTGCTCATGGCGCCCTCCGAAGGCCGTGAGCTTGGCCGTAGCGGGCGGGCTTGGCAATGGGTAGGGTGGGGCCGGGACCCCGGCGGCGCGCCCTGCCGGCCGGTAATCTTTTTTTGCCGCATTTGGGTGCATGGTGAACGCGAAATTACAAAGGGGCTTTCACTTGCGTCGCACCACTATCGCTTCCGTGACAGCCGCCATGCTGATTGGTCTCAACCCTGCTGCTGCGCTGGCCTGCGAGGCTTTGCGAATGGCGCCGGGCGGCGTGGTTACCCAGGTCACCGATGGCGACACGGTGGTGCTTGATTCGGGGCTGGTGGTGCGCATGATCGGCACGCAGGCCCCCAAGCTGCCGCTGGGACGGGAGGGGTTTCCCACCTGGCCGCTGGCGCCCGAGGCCAAGGCAGCACTCGAGACGCTGGTGCTGAACAAGCCCGTTTTGCTGGGTTATGGCGGCGAGGAAGTGGACCGCTATGAGCGGGCCCTGGCGCATGTGTTCGTCCAGGAGCCCGTTGATGAACAGGTCTGGGCGCAATTGCGCATGGTGCAGAACGGGCTGGCGCGGGTCTATTCCTTTCCCGACAACAGGAAATGCCTTGATCAACTCTTGGCGGGCGAAGCCCAGGCGCGTGCGGAGCGGCTTGGCATCTGGGCCGATCCCTATTACAGCGTGCAGGCGGCGGACCGCCCGGACGAACTGATTGGCAGGGCAGGACAATACGAATTGGTGGAAGGGCGCGTGCTGCTGGCGGACCGCAGCGGCTCGCGGGTCTATCTCAATTTCGGCCGGTTCTGGAAGGAAGACTTCACCGTGGTGATCGAAGCTGCGGCCTTGAGGTTGTTTGCCCAGGACGGGCTCGATCCGCTGACGCTGGAGGGCGCGCTCATAAGGGTGCGCGGATGGGTGGACGACCGGGATGGTCCGCGCATCGAAGTCACTCATCCCGAGCAGATCGAGGTTCTGGCCAGGCGATGAGTGCGCAATTGGGCAAAAGGGCATTTCGGATCGGGGTTCTGGCCGTCAGTCTTCTGGCGCTGTCGGCCTGTACCTCGCTGACCGGCTCGGGCGTCAATGTGGCGCGCACCGGCGACAACCGGGCGCCGAATGTGGTGCCCGAGGGTACCGAACCCGATGACGCCGTGTTGGGCCTGCGTGAGCATCCGCGCATTATTGCCGCCTATGGCGGGGTCTATGAGGACCGACCGGCCGAGATCATGGTGGCCCGGATCGTGGGGCGCCTGCTGGCCGCATCCAACCAGCCCAATGCCAAGTTCCAGATCACCATTCTCGACACGTCCGAGGTCAATGCCTTCGCGCTGCCTGGCGGCTATATCTATGTGACGCGCGGTATCCTGGCTTTGGCCTCCGACACCAGCGAACTGGCAGCGGTTCTGGCTCATGAGATCGCGCATGTGACGCTGCGCCATGCGCGCGCGCGCACCGACAGGACGCGCCAGACCCAGATCGTTGACCGGGTGATTACCGGCATTTTCGGGGGCGACACCTCAACCGATGCCACCGCCAATCGCACCCGCGAGCAACTCGCCGCGTTCAGCCAGAACCAGGAACTGGATGCCGACAAGGAAGGCATCAAGTTTGCCGGCAAGGCAGGATATGATCCACAGGCCGCCGCCCGGTTCCTTGGCGTGATGAGCCGGTTTGCCGCCTTCTCGGCCGGCGCCGCCAGCGGCAGCGAAGGGTTTCTCTCTTCCCATCCCTCGACACCGGCGCGCATCGAAACGGCGATGTCGACGACGCGCGGCATGTTCGGAGCGACCGAGATCGGCGAATCTGACCGGGAAGCCTATCTCTCGGCCATTTCGGGGATGAGCTTTGGCGACAGCCCGGCTCAGGGCTCTGTTGTGGGCCAGCGCTTCATTCACCCGGCCAACAGGTTCACCTTTACCGTGCCGCAGGGCTATGCGCTGCAAACCTCGCAAAGCGCCGTTGTCGGGGTTGCGGGCGATGGCGAAGCGGTGCGCTTCGACAGCGCTCAGGTGCAGGAGAACATGTCGCTCACCGACTATCTCAAGTCCGGATGGATTGCCGGGCTCAAGGTCGATACGGTGGTGGCACAGGAGCACAATGGCCTGGAAATGGCCTCGGGCCTGGCCCAGACGGACCAATGGTTCTTCCGGGTCGCGGTAATGCGGCTTAATGGCGATGTCTATCGCTTCATCTTTGCCGCCAAGAGCGACAGCGATCGCTTCCGGCAGGGCGCCGAGGCCACGATCCAGAGCTTCCGCCAGACCAACGCGGCAGACTTGAGCCAGATCCGGCAGCTGGCCATCCGCCTGGTCACCGCGCGGGCAGGCGATTCAGCCGACCGGCTGGCCCAGCAGATGGTCGATATTTCCGGCGCGCGAGAGCTGTTCTATATCCTTAACAACCTCTATCCGGGCGACCCCGTGGTACCCGGGCAGCGTTACAAGATCGTCGCGCGGCCCTGAGTCGGGCGGCGTTGCTGACAGGTTGTTTCAGAGGCTGTTGACGGCGTTGTTGATGGTGCCGGTGGCCCCGGTCGTGCCCGAGCCGAACATGTTGGCGACACTGTCGCCCACGAGGGTAAAGCTGGCGACCAGTGCGACGGCGATCAATGTGCCGAGCAAGGCATATTCAATGGCGGTCGCCCCGGAAGTGTCCTCGGCAAAACGCCGCAAGTTCTGCGCCAGCATTTCTGCTCCATGCATCGCGGCCTTCTGGCCGTCGGAGCCGTATCCATCTCGATAGAATCGAAATGGGCTCCAAGCTGTTTAATGTCGCGTGATCGAACCGCAAAAGTCTGCACCTTTTGCTGATCACGCTCTAGAGTAGATCGCAAAGGGCTGCGATCAGTGGCTCGTCCGCCGGCGGCATCGGATAGTCACGCAGGGCCTGCGGGCGGACCCATTTGAGGGCCATGTGCTCGCGGGCCACCGGAGTTCCCTGCCATTTGCGGCAGACGTAAAGTGGCATCAACAGGTGAATGCTTTCGTAAGCGTGGCTGGCAAAGGAGAGTGGCGCCAGGCAGGCCTCGCGGGTTTCGATGGCCAGTTCCTCGGACAGTTCACGGATCAGCGCTGCCTCCGGCGTTTCCCCCGGTTCGACCTTGCCGCCGGGGAATTCCCATAGGCCTGCCATGGACTTACCCTCGGGGCGCTGGGCAATGAGCACGCGCCGGTCGGCATCGACCAGGGCGCAGGCGACGACGAGCAGGATGGGCTTGTCGGTCACGCTTGCGCTCCGGGAACGCGATAGTGGTAGTCGTACTGATGGGTATAGCCAAGGCCCTGGTACAGCGCCCTGGCCGCAATATTGTCGGCCTGCACATTGAGGGCGGCAAATCTGGCGCCTTCGCGCCTGGCCCAGGCCAGGCCGGAGCGCATCATGGCCGCTGCAAGGCCCTGGCGGCGACGCTGCGGGTCGGTCACGACATTGCCGGTCACGACGATGCCGTCCGCAATGGCCATGATGGAAGAGGCGACAGCGACCCCATCGCGGGTGAGGACCACGCCCACTGCGGGCACCTTGAGCACGGCAAGCAGGTTGGTCATGCCCGTCATGGCAGCAGCGTCATAGTTTTGCAGTCTTTGGGCCACGGCCAGGAATTTCGGGTCGAGCACGGGCAGGATTTCGGCATTGTCGTCTGCTTGGTGCTCTGCAAGTTCCATGGCCAGCAGGTGGCTGTGATCAAGCGTCTGCCAACCGGATTCGTCCAGGGTGGCGTTGAGTTCAGCGCTTGAAAGCGGGGTGATGCGAAAGACCGGGCGGATCTTGCGGATCACCATCCATGAGCACGCAGAGATCACCCGCAGGTCGGCGTCTTCGAAATCGTCAGGATCAAAACACTGGGTGGAATTGGCGCGCTTGGTGTAGCCGCCTGCGGCCCGGCGCACCCAGGCGCCATCCCATTTTTCCTCGATACCGGGCCAGGCCAATAGGCCTGCCCGTTCAATGGTCTGGGCGTCGGGCAGGCTCACGTCAGCTCCGGTAATCGCCATTGATGGTGATGTAGCCATGGGTCAGGTCGCAGGTATAGACCGTGGCGCGGCCTTCGCCGAGGCCGAGGCTGACGGTGAGTTCGAGATCCTCGCCCTTCATATAGGCGCTGGTGGCGGCCTCGTCATAGCCGGCGACGCGCTCGCCGTCCCTGGCCACCAGCAGATCGCCGAAGCGGATGGAAAGCCGGTCGCGGTCGGCCGGTTCGCCGGCCTTGCCCACGGCCATGACGACACGGCCCCAATTGGCGTCCTCGCCGGCAATGGCGGTCTTGACCAGGGGGCTATCGGCAATGGATTTGGCGATGCGGAAGGCGCTTTGGTCCGTGACGGCGCCCTCGACATGCACGGACACCTGCTTGGTGGCGCCTTCGCCGTCGCGCACCACATGGATGGCCAGTTCGAAAAGAACATCGAACAGCGCCTGCCCAAAAATCTCGGCACGCGGATCATCGAGGCTGAGGATTGGTTCGACCGCCGCCTTGCCGGTGGCAAAGGCCAGGAGCGTGTCGGAAGTCGAGGTGTCGCTGTCCACGGTGATGGCATTGAAGCTGGCCTGGTTGTGCCTGGCGAGAAGCGCCTGCAGCACATCGGCGGCGATGGGCATGTCCGTGACGACAAAGCTCAGCATGGTGGCCATGTCGGGGGCAATCATGCCCGAGCCCTTGGCGATGCCGTTGATCTTGACCTCGACCCCGTCGATCTCCAGCACGGCGCCGGAGAGCTTTGGATAGGTGTCGGTGGTCATGATGGCCCTGGCCGGCTCAATCCAGGGCGTGGCACCGAGACGGGTGGCACTCTGGTCCAGCACGCCGGCAAATTTGTTGGCATCAAGCGGCTCGCCGATGACGCCGGTGGAAGCGAGGAAAATTTCGCCTGTAGCGCAGTCCAGCGCCTTGGCGGCGATCTCGGCGGTCTGCTGCACGCTGTCCTTGCCCCTGATGCCCGTAAAGGCATTGGCATTGCCTGAATTGACAACTAGGCCCCGTGCCTTGCCGCCCGGCAGGTTGGCGCGGCACCAGTCGACGGCGGCCGAGGAGCATTTCGAGCGGGTCAGAACGCCAGCGGCCACCGTGCCCTCATCGAAGGCCATCAACAGCACATCGGTGCGGTTCTTGTACTTGATCCCGGCTTCGGCCGTGGCAAAGCGCACGCCCGCGATGGCGGGCAGGTCCGGATAGGATTTTGGAGCGAGGGGGGAAACCGGATGGGCGGCCATGAGACGAACCTTGAGCGGGCAAAACGCGGTGGGAAGGGTGTGCCCCAAAGCTGCGGCAGGCGCAAGACGCCCGCCGCAGACAGCAGTTCCGCTCGATCAGGTGCCGCTGGGATGCTCCGGCGCGGCATGCAGTATCTGGGAATCGGGGGAATGGACCAGGTGAAGGTAGCGCTCGAACTGCACCAGGACATCGGCGATGATCTGGTCGCGGTGCATGCCCATGATGTCATAGCCGCGGCCGCCGCTGGAGAAATAGGTGCGGGCCTCATAGCGCAGATCCGGCTTGCCGGCGTCCAGTGGTGCCAGGATGGGCAGCGGCTGGCTGCTGGTGCTGACGCCATAGACAAAGTCGCGCATGCCCTCAGCGGGCGCCCTAAGGGCGATGGCGCCGCCCTCTTCCTCGATCACCTCGGCAGGACGACCCCGCTGCGTGAGTTCGCTGGCGACCTGTTCAAGGGCCGGACGCACCTCCTTTGCCAGGAACTGATCGACATCGCCCTGGCCAGGCGCGCGCAGCATCAGGCCCAGCCGCCGCTGCCAGGTGATGCCCGCGGCCGGTTGGGCGGGGGCGAAGCCGGCATTGGCATGGGTGGTCTGCTGGGCCAGGTCGGCGCGCATGCCGATGTAAAGCGACCAGACCAGCGCCAGCATGACAAAGGTGAAGGGCAGGGCACTGGCAATGGTGGCCGATTGCAAGGCCCCCAATCCACCGGCCAGAAGCAGCGAGGCGGCCACGACCCCCTCGAGCACGCACCAGAAGACGCGCTGGCCGGTGGTGGTGGCAGTCTCGCCGCCGGCGGCGATGGAATCGACGACCAGGGAGCCAGAATCCGAGGAGGTGATGAAAAAGATTGCCACCAGCAGGATCGCAAGGGTTGAGGTGACGGCTGGGAAGGGGAGGTATTGGAAGAACTGGAAGAGCCCCACCGAGACGTCGTTGGCGATGGCGGTACCCAGTTCGCCTGCGGCCACGCCGGTATCGATGAAAATGGCGGTATTGCCGAAGACGGTCATCCAGAAAAAGGTGAAGCCCGCGGGGATGAACAGCACCGCGGTGACGAATTCGCGCACCGTACGGCCGCGCGAGATGCGGGCGATGAACATGCCGACAAAGGGCGACCAGGAAATCCACCAGGCCCAGTAGAACAGGGTCCAGCCATCGATCCAGGGCGTGGGTTCATAGGCGTAGATGTTGAAGGTGCGCAGCACCAGCGTGTCGAGATAAAGACCCAGATTCTGCACGAAATCGCGGAAGAGATCGGCCGTGGGGCCGAAGACCAGCACGAAGATCATGAGCAGGATGGCCACCACCAGATTGGTCTCGGAGAGGATGCGCACACCCTTGTCGAGGCCTGTGACCACCGAGACCGTGGCCAGCGCGGTGATGCCGGCAATCAGCGGCAATTGTACCATGGGCCCCACGGGCATTCCGAGCAGGTAGTTGAGTCCGGCATTGATCTGGGAAACCCCAAGGCCCAGGGATGTGGCAATGCCGAACATGGTGCCGACAATGGCGAAGATATCGACCGCGTGTCCGATGGGCCCGTTGATGCGCTCCTTGAGCAGGGGGTAGAGGCCCGAGCGGATGGTGAGCGGCAGATTGTAGCGATAGCCGAAATAGGCCAGGGACAGGCCGACAACCGCGTAGATGCCCCAGGCGTGGATGCCCCAGTGGAAGAAGGTCACGCTCATCGCCTCGCGCATGGCTTCCACGGTGCGCGGCTCGGCTGTCGGGGGCGCCATGAAATGGGTCATGGGCTCGCCTACGGCATAGAACATCAGGCCGATGCCCATGCCGGCGGCGAAGAGCATGGCAATCCATGAGGTGAACTTGAAGTCGGGGGTGGAATCGTCTGGGCCGAGCTTCAGCCGGCCGAAGCGGCCCAGGCACAGAAGCAGCACGGTGACCAGGAAAATGCCAACGGACAGGAGGTAGAGCCAGCCGAAGCTGGTGAGGATGCCCGCTTGCAAGGCACTGAAGAACTCGCTCGCGCCACTGGGAAAAACCACGCCAACGGCCAGAAAGAGGCCGATGATGATCACCGAGCCGAAAAAGACCGGCGGATTGATAACGAAGCTTTTGAACATGGTGCCCCCCTCATGACGCTCAGTGACTAAAGCATGAGGGGCACCGAAGTTCCAAATTGCGTCCTGGCGGGAGAGCGCAACGCGCGCCCGGCGTAACCGGTTGCATCACACCGGGAGCGGTTTGCGGCCGGCAATGAACTCAGAAAAGCGCCTGTTGATGAAGGGCACGACGAGCAGGACAATTGTCGCCGACATCATCGGGACCAGGATCAGGCTGCGCTGCCAAATTTCCCAGCCATTGGTGAGGGGCATCAGCACATAGAGATAGAGGGTCACCACCGGATAGACCGAAAGGGTCATCAACAGGGTGAGGCGAAGGCGGGCGGGGAGGGACATCGGAAACTCCTATCGAAACGCTACGTTTCGTTTTATAACCGAAACGAGCCGTTTCGTTCAAGTCTTTTCTTCGAGGATGTTCTGGGGCATGTTGGGGGCATGAAACCAGACGCTGAAACTATTCCTGTCGCGCCTGACGAGGAGGACAATGCCCGCCGCTCCATCGGGGCGCGCCGCAATCCGGCCAGCCAGGAGGCGATCCTGGATGCGGCCGAGGCGCTGCTGCGGGAAAGCGGCATTGCCGGCTTTTCCATCGAGGCAGTGGCGCGGCGGGCGCGGGCGGGCAAGCCCACCATCTATCGCTGGTGGCCGCACCGCACGGCGCTGATGCTGGACGTCTACAAGCGCTTCAAAAACGCCAAAAGCTTCCCCGATACCGGCACGCTGCGCGGCGATCTCAGCGATTTTCTCGTCAATCACCTGCTCGGTTTCTGGAAGGACAGTCTCTGCGGCACGGTCTATCGGGCAGTGGTGGCCGAAGCCCAGACCGATGCCGGGGCCGCCGAGGTACTCCTGGCCTATCAGCATGAACGCAAGCTTTACGCGGCGCGCATCATCGAGCGGGCCAGGGCGCGGGGCGAGGTGCCCGAAGAGACCGATGCGGCGCTGGTGATCGACCTTGTCGTCTCCTATGCCTGGCACCAATTGCTGCTGGGACAGCTGGAAGAGGCGCTCGGCAAGGCGCCTGACGTGGTCGACATGATCCTTCGTGGCGTGCCGGTCTATCATGGATAGCAAAGAAAAAGCCCGGCGCGATGGCCGGGCCTGGTTTCCGTTCGGCAGTAGCCGGCTTACTCGGTCGGGGGTGTGCTTGCCGCACCGGCCTCGGCGGCTTCCTGGGCGTCGAATTTGGCCTTGAGGTCGGGATCGACAATATCAACCGTAACACCCGACATCAGCTCGTCGACCTTGGCCGTGAAGGTATCCATCAGCAGCTGGTTCTGGATCTGGGGGGCGACCTGTTCGAAAGCCGGCGGCGCCGACTGGCGCTTTTCGGCCAGCTTGATGATGTGCCAGCCGAACTGGGACTGGACGGGCGCGGAAACGTCGCCTGTTTCGGCGAGCCCAAAGGCGGCCTCCTCGAAGGGCTCAACCATCATGCCGCGGCCGAAAAAGCCGAGGTCGCCACCATTGGCAGCACCGGGGTCGATGGAATGCTCGCGGGCCAGCGCGGCAAAATCGGCGCCACCGTCGACCTTGGCCTTGAGGTCATTGGCCAGGTCTTCGCTTTCCACCAGGATGTGGCTGGCGCGAATTTCCTCGACCGGCGCGAACTGGGCGACATAGGCGTCATATTCGGCCTGCACGGCCTCCTGGGTGACGGAGCCGGCGATGGCTTCGGCAAAATAGGCGCGGCGCAGGGCTCGTTCCTCAAGATAGGTCTTGCGCTGGGCGAAGATCTCGGTCTGGTCCATGCCGGCTTCGCGGGCGGCCTTCGACATGACCTTCATGTCGATGAGGATGCGCACGAGGAAAGCGCGGCGCTCCTCGGGCGGCATCTGGGCCAGGTCCTGGGCCATGTCCTCGGCGGCAAAGGCCAAGTCTCCTTCGGTGATGCTTTCATCGCCGACAGTTGCAACGACGGTGCCTGGGTCCACCGCCTCGGCTGCCACTGCGGGCGCGGTGCTGTCCTGGGCGAAGACCGAAAGTGCCGGAGCGGCAGTGAGCAGGACGGCGAGGCTGGCGGCGCGCAGCAGGCGCTGGGTCGTGTTCGACATGGGATCACTTGTCTCCTTGGCCGGCCAGAAACGGGCTCGCCAGCATGGTCTGAAAATCTCCGGCACTCCGCTGGCATGGCAAGGGGGCCAAAATGTGCCAGCCCGTGAGGCGATCACCCAGTTGTCATCCGGGACCGCCATGCCATTCGAGCCAGAGGGTCGGGAAGGTGTCGCCCATTTCCGATACGTTGACAAGCCTGACACCCACTCTTACATCTCACCCGCTTTTCATTGAGCATGAGACTGCTGTTGCGCCTTTATAAGTGTTCACAGGCCATGCGCTAATTCCGCTCTCGGGAACCGAGAAGGGTTCCCCAAGTTGTGACGAGGCGAAACGAGGCCCGCCAGCGCCTGCACTTGCAGGTCGCCCGCCCCATTGCCCCGCCGCTCACAAACAAAGGACCACAAACAATGGCACTTGCTTCGCTTGCCCGGAAAATATTCGGGTCACCGTCGGACAGGCAGGTCAAGCGGTATCAGGGCAAGGTGGCAGCGATCAACGCGCTGGAGCCCGAGCTGGTCAAACTCAGCGACGAAGAGCTCAGGGCCCGCACGGCAGAGTTCAAGGCCCAGATCGAACAGGGCGCCAAGCTGGACGACCTGATCGTGCCGGCCTTTGCCACGGTGCGCGAGGCCAGCAAGCGCGTGCTGGGCATGCGGCACTTCGATGTGCAGCTGATCGGCGGCATGGTCATGAACGACAGCTCGATCGCCGAAATGCGGACCGGCGAAGGCAAGACGTTGGTGGCCACCCTGCCGCTCTATCTCAATGCGCTGGCCGGCAAGGGCGCGCATCTGGTCACCGTCAACGACTATCTGGTGCGGCGCGATGCGCAGTGGATGGGCCAGATCTACAATTTCCTGGGCCTTTCCTATGGCATCATCGTGCACGGCGTTACCGATGCCGAGCGCAAGGCGGCCTATGCCGCCGACATCACCTATGGCACCAATAACGAATTGGGGTTCGACTACCTGCGCGACAATATGAAATATACCCGCGCCCAGATGGTGCAGCGGGGTCATGAGTTCGCCATTGTCGACGAAGTTGACTCGATCCTGATCGACGAGGCGCGGACGCCGCTCATCATTTCGGGTCCGTCCGAGGACCGCTCCGAGCTCTATATGAAAATCGACGCGATGATGCCGATCATCGAAGAGGGCGATTTCGAGCTCGAGGAAAAGCATCGCTCGGCGACCTTCACCGACCAGGGTGTGGAAAAGCTGGAAGCTGCCTTTGCCGAGGCCGGGATGCTCAAGGGCGAGTCGATGTATGACGTGGAAAACGTCGCCCTGGTGCATCACGCCAATTCGGCGCTGCGGGCTCACAAGCTGTTCCGCAAGGACAAGGACTATATCGTGCGCGAGACCCCCGAAGGGGGCGAAGTGGTCATCATCGACGAGTTTTCGGGCCGTATGATGCCGGGCCGCCGCTATTCGGAAGGGCTGCACCAGGCGCTTGAGGCCAAGGAAAAGGTCAAGATCCAGGCCGAGAACCAGACCCTGGCCTCGATCACCTTCCAAAACTATTTCCGTCTCTACAAGCGGCTGGCCGGCATGACCGGTACAGCCCTGACCGAGGCTGAGGAATTTGCCGACATCTACAAGCTGGGCGTTACCACTGTGCCGACCAATGTGCCGGTGCAGCGCATCGACGAGGACGACGCCATTTTCCGCACTGCGGAGGAAAAATTCGACGCTATCGCCGACCTGATCAAGGAATGCCAGGACCGGGGCCAGCCGGTGCTGGTGGGCACGACCTCGATCGAGAAATCGGAAATGCTGGCGGATATCCTGCGCAAGAAGAATGTCGGCCAGATGAACGTGCTCAATGCCCGCCATCACGAGCAGGAGGCCTTTATCGTGGCCGATGCCGGCCTGCCGGGCGCCATTACCATTGCCACCAACATGGCCGGCCGCGGCACCGATATCCAGCTGGGCGGTAATCTCGAAATGCGCATCGAGCGCGAGGCGGGCGAGCTCGAAGGCGAGGTTCGCGATGCCAAGATTGCCCAGATCAAGGAAAAGATCGCCGAGGACAAGGCCAAGGCACTGGCAGCCGGCGGCCTGATGGTGATCGGCACCGAGCGGCATGAAAGCCGCCGTATCGACAACCAGCTGCGCGGCCGTTCCGGGCGCCAGGGCGATCCGGGGCATTCGAAGTTCTTCCTGTCGCTTCAGGACGACCTGATGCGCATCTTCCCGGTCGAGAGCATGGATTCCATGCTGGGCAAGCTGGGGCTGGAGCAGGGCGAAAGCATTACCCACCCCTGGGTCACCAAGGCCATCGAGCGGGCGCAGGGCAAGGTCGAGGCGCGCAATTTCGATATCCGCAAGAACATCCTCAAATATGACGACGTGATGAATGATCAGCGCAAGGTGATCTTCGAGCAACGTCTTGAATTCATGGATGAAGAGGATGTCAGCGAGACCATCACCGAGATGCGCCATGGCGTCGTCGCCAATGTGGTCAGCAAGGCCATCCCGCCGCGCTCCTTCCCCGAGCAGTGGAATGTTGAACAACTGGCCGCCGCGGCCAAGACCTATCTCAATGTCGAAATTCCCGCTGCCGAATGGGCACAGGAAGAAGGCATAGACGCCGAAACGGTCGAGGACCGGTTGCGCGATGTGGCTGACGCCCATATTGCCGCCAAGGAAGAGAAATACTCGCCCTCGATCATGCGCCAGGTGGAAAAATCCATTCTGCTGCAATCGGTGGACGGGCTTTGGCGCGAACACCTAGTGATGCTTGATCACCTCAGCAAGGTGGTGGGCTGGCGCGGCATCGCCCAGCGCGATCCGCTCAATGAATACAAGCAGGAAGCCTATGAGCTGTTCCAGGCCATGCTGGGGAATTTGCGCGAACTGGTGACCACCCAGATCAGCCATGTGGAGCTGCAGATCCGCCAGCAGGAGCCGCCACCGCCGCCGGCGCTGGACGTGTCGAAGCTCACCGAAACTCATATCGATCCGCTGACCGGCGAAAATGACGCCGCCGGCGAGGCCGTGGCGAATTTTGACGGGCTGCCGCCGGTTGACCCCAAGCTGTTGATCGGCGTGTCGCGCAACGCACCCTGTCCCTGCGGCTCGGGCAAGAAGTTCAAGCACTGCCACGGCGCGTTTGCCTGAGCGGGATTGCGATGAAACGACAGGGCGGCCTTCGGGCCGCCTTTTTTTGTTGGCTCAGCAGCTGACCCGGATTTCAGCGTAGCCGGTCAATCCCTCGTCGCCGCCGGAGGTGACCGAGAGCATACAGGCGCTGCCGGCCAGCGGCGTGGTGCCGCCGGAGGCCACCGAGGTGCCGTCGGCAAGGGTGATATAGCCATTGTCGACGACGCTCACCGCGACTTCGGCGGACTGTCCGCAGATGGGATAGCTGTCGCCGGCCGCGACCAGCAGGCGCATGCCGTCGGGCAGGCAATCCTCGGGGGCGCTGGTCGATGTAGTCGGCGGGAACAGGGGAGCCGTCGGGTCGGTGCCCGGCATGGGGACGCTATCGCCGCGCGCGCCTGTTTCAAGCGCGGTGAGACGGGTTTCGAGGTCGGTGAGGTCTGTGGCGCTGCCTGTGCCGTTGCGGGCATAGAGATCAAGGCTTACCCGCAATTGCGCCAGTTCGGTCGAGAGACGCAGGATTTCGCGCTGCCCTTCGCCATAGGTCCAGATGCTGAAGCCAAGGGCGCCAAGCCCCAGTACCAGACCTCCTGCTGCAAGGAGCAGCGGCCAGCGAGCCATGGGGTGGCTGGCGGTCGCAGGGGCGCCAGGCTCGCGCTCCGGCACATCCCGGCCGGCAGCACCGTCGAGGCGTGAGGGACGCATCTCGGGGGTCAGCGTGATCCGGGCGCCGTCCTGAGATTGTGCGCTCTGGGGCTGATCCACGACATGTCTCCGATAGGGGTATTATCGCCTTCCCACCCAAGTGGGGCCAAAGCGGGGCCGCCGCAAGGCCGGGTCAGTCTAGGGCATGGGCGTCCTTATCGCGACACCGGGTCCGTCACTTTTTGCCGGAACCTCAGGGGCGCTGGCTGGCCGGCGTGGGCAGGGTGGCCGGCTTGCCGGACATGACTGGGGCAATATTGGGATCCTGGCCTGCCTTGCCGCCAAAGAGGCCGCCAATGCCCGAGCCGATGCCGCTGAAAAAGCCATTGACCGCGGCTTCGCGCTCCTTGAGCGCGGCCTCCTCGGCGCGCTTGCGTTCGGCTGCCTTCTGCGCGGCATCCGCCTTGGCGGCGAGATCGGCCTCGTCTGCCTGGAGCTTGGCCGAGAGGGCGGCGTTATGCACCGAAGGGGGGCAGGCGCCGGCGGCGTTGAGCGCGCCCGAGCCGGCGGGATTGAAGATATATTGCTTCTCGCACACGTCCCAAACAGGCGGAGATTTGGTCAGCTCAAAATAATCGTGGCCTTCCTTGATGTCCTTCCAGAAATCCATGTGCTGGCTGGTGGCATGCCTGGCCATGTTTGCCGTGGTCATGCGGAAGGGGAAGATCTGGAGCTGGAAGCTGGTATTGCCGCCCTTGAAGGTCTCGCGTGCCAGAGCATAGATCTCGGCAATGCCGGCATCGGTCATGGCGTAGCAGCCGCGCGAGGAGCAATCGCCATGCACCATCAAGTCCGAGCCGGTGCGGCCATGGACGCGGTCGAACTTGTTGGGAAAGCCGGTATTGAAGGCCAGGAAATAGTTCGAGCGCGGATTCATCAGGCCGGGCGTGATCGTGTAGAAGCCCTCCGGGCTCTGGCGGTCGCCTTCTCGGAACTTGGGACCCAGATCGCCGGAGTAGGCGCAGATCTCATAGGTCTTGAAATGCTTGTAGGTGCCCGAAGCGGTCTTCTTCCAGACCTCAAGGATCGATTCTTCCTTGAAGATGCGTACCACCATGCCCTCATTGGGCGATGATCCCATATTGCGCAGACCCTGCACAACGCTGCCGGCCAGCGGGACATTATGGCGGTTGTCGCCGCCCTTGACGAAATTGGAGCAGGCGGCAAGGCCAACAGCCAGCCAGAGCAGGATGACGATGGCGCCAAAGCGATGGAAAAGGGTGGCAGTCAAAAAGGTTCAGCCCGTCACAAAGGAACGCCCGGTCCCGGGCAATAGGTTAGCGCAATATGAGCCGATGCGGTGAAGGAAGCCTTTACCACGGCGCGCTAGGCGCCGGAAGCGGGCGGTGATCACGGCGATGTGTGGTCAGGGTTTCGGCGCTCAGTACCGGACGTCGCCCTCGGACCTCGGGCCGAGAGTGACGATTTGAGGAGATGTCGAGGCCTGAGCCTAAAGATTCGTGCCGATCGCCAGGAACTTCTCGCGGCGGTGCTCGCGGGTTTCCAGCCGCGACTTGCCGGCAAAGTCCTTGAGGAACCTGTCGAGGGCGGCGCGGGTGGCGTCCATGATGACGCCATGGTGGCGATGGGCGCCGCCGGCAGGCTCGGGGATAATGGCGTCGATGACGCCAAAGCCGAGCAGGTCCTGGGCGGTGATCTTCTGGGCGGTGGCCATATCCTGCGCCTTGGCGGCGTCACGGAAGAGAATGGAGGCGCCTGCCTCGGGGGAAATCACCGAATAGATCGAGTTCTCCAGCATCAGCACGCGATTGGCGGTGGCGATGGCAATGGCTCCGCCCGAGCCGCCCTCACCGATGATGATGGCGATATTGGGCACACCCAGTTCGAGGCCCTTTTCGGTGGAACGGGCAATGGCCTCGGCCTGGCCGCGTTCCTCGGCGCCAATGCCGGGATAGGCGCCGGCGGTGTCGACAAAGGAGATGACGGGGACCGAGAAGCGGTCGGCCATGTCCATGATGCGGACGGCCTTGCGATAGCCCTCGGGATTGGCCATGCCGAAATTGTGCTTGAGGCGGGTTTCGGTCGAATTGCCCTTTTCCTGGCCGAGAATGGCGACCGGCACGCCGTTGAAGCGCCCGAAGCCGGCCTGGAGGGCCGCGTCTTCGCCGAACTTGCGGTCGCCGGCAAGCGGTGTCCATTCGGTGATCAGCGTGCGCACATAATCGGAAAAATGCGGGCGCTGCGGATGGCGGGCGACCTGCGTCTTCTGCCAGGGCGTGAGCTTACGGTAGATCTCGACCAGCGCCTCATCGGCACGGGCTGAGAGCCGGTTCACCTCCTCGTCGATGGACACGGCCTGATCGCCCTGTGCCATTGACTTCAGTTCGGCGATCTTGGCTTCAAGATCGGCGACCGGCTTTTCAAAATCGAGATAAGACTGCATCCCACCGCCCGTAAGGGTCATTGTTTTGGCAACAGGCCTGCGGCCCATGCATCATGGCCCGCTGCTCTTGCGCCTTAAAGTGGCCGGAAAGTGGCGAGGGAGCAATGGCAAGTCAAGCTTTGGAGCCGAAATGGTTGGGATTTCGTGACGATGGTTCAGCCATTGGCCAGCGGATGGTGGCTTTCCACCAGATTGCGCAGCTTTTCATCGAGGACGTGGGTGTAGATCTGGGTTGTGGAAATATCGGCATGGCCGAGTAGCATCTGGACCACCCGCAGGTCGGCGCCACCGGCCAGCAGATGGCTGGCAAAGGCGTGGCGCAGCACATGGGGCGCCACGCGGGCCGCTGAAATTCCGGCGCGGGCGGCGAGTGACTTGAGGTCGCGGGCAAAGACCTGGCGGCTGAGATAGCCATCCTCGCCCTTGGCCGGAAAGAGGAAGGGGCCGGGGGGTAGATTGGCGATCCAGGCGCGCACGGCATCGCGGGCGCGGTCGTTCATAGGGACGACCCGTTCCTTGTTGCCCTTGCCAATGACGGTGATGAAGGCGCTGTCGCGCATCACGGCGGCGCGCCTTAGGCTCACCAGTTCGGAGACGCGCAGGCCCGTGGCATAGAGCATTTCGAGCAGCACGTAGAGGCGCTGGGCCGCGAGCTGCTTCTGCGGGCTGTCGGACGCATTGGCCTCGGTTTCGGCCAGGGTCAACAGGCGGTCGACCTCGGCCAGCGAGAGCACCTTGGGCAGGGCGCGACGGGATTTTGGGCTGGAGACGATGCGGGTGGGATCATCGACGCGCAATCCGTCGGCGCAGAGAAATTTGTGGAACTGGCGCACCGCCGAAAGTCGCCTGGCGCTGGAGGAGGCCGAAAGCCCCTCGGTCTTGAGATCATCGAGCCAGGCCGTGACGGTATCGCGCGGGGCGGTCAGCAGCGTCTGCCCCTGGCTGGAGACAAAGGCAGAATAATGGGTGAGATCGCGCCGATAGGCCTCAATGGTATTGGCCGCGGCGCCGCGTTCGGCGCTCATCATTTCAAGAAAACCGGCGATCAGGTGCCCGCCGTTCATTGACCGGTACTGGGCTCGGAGGTGACATTGGGTTGGGGCAGGCCGGCGGCTGCGCCGGGACGGGAGGCCTCGGTTTCGCCCAGCAGTTCGCGGGTGGGCACGCGCTGGCTGACCTCCTTGGGGGTCGGTTTAACGAATGTGACCAGCGCAAACATGCTGGCAAATGCCAGGCCTGCCAGAAAGATCAGAGTGATGAACAGGCGTATCAGGGAGGGCATCGTCGTTCCAAGAGGTCTTGTGGGCGCAAGACTAGGGCCAAATGGTTGCAGTTCTGTTGTTGGGCGCAGTGTCGCGCAAATCGGGGTACGGGATCAACCGGGTGTGCTGCGCTTGACAGGCCGGGCCCGGACCGGTTGATAGCGGCGATGAGCGGAGGGCGCGGCAGGTGAGCAGAAGCGATGGCGGCGGACGGCAGGGCCGGGCCAAGGCGCTGGCCAGCCGGCTGGGTGGAAAACCGCTGGTGCTGGTGGGCATGATGGGGGCCGGCAAGACCACCGTGGGCCGGCGCCTGGCCAGCCGGTTGGGCCGCCAGTTCATCGACAGCGACGAGGAAATCGAACGCGCCGCACAGATGAGCATTCCCGAGATCTTCGAGCAGCGGGGCGAAAGCGAGTTCCGTACCGGCGAGATGCGGGTGATCGCGCGGCTGCTCAAGGAAAAGGATGTCGTGCTGGCTACGGGCGGCGGCGCCTTCGTCAACGATGACACGCGGGCCCTGGTCAAGCGTGCAGCGGTGTCGGTGTGGCTCAAGGCTGATCTCGAGGTGCTGTTCGAGCGGGTATCGCGCCGCGCCAACCGGCCGCTGCTCAAAACCGCCGATCCACGCGGAACGCTCGAAAAGCTGATCGCGGATCGCTACCCGCTTTATCAGGAGGCAGACATTACGGTCATCAGCCGCGATGTGCCGCAGGACAATGTTGCAGGCGATGTGATTGTCGCGCTGCTCGATCATCTCAAAACCCAGGCATGACCATGGCCCGCATCGACCACACAGTTCACGTTGCGCTCGGGGCACGGGCCTATGACATTCTCATCGGTCCCCGGCTGATCGACGAAGCCGGGGCTATCCTCAGAGAAAAATTTCCGGGTTGCCGCTATGGCATCGTCACCGACGAGACGGTCGCTGCAGCGCAATTGCCGCGTCTTGTTGCAAGTCTGGATGCTGCGGGCCTCTCCCATGACACCATAGTCCTGCCCGCGGGCGAGGCAACCAAGAGCTATGCCATGCTCGAAAAGGTGGTCGAGGGCCTGCTCGCAGCCAAGCTCGAGCGCGGCGACCTGGTGATTGCGCTGGGCGGCGGGGTCATTGGCGACCTGGCCGGGTTCGCCGCCTCGGTGACGCGGCGCGGCATGGACTTCGTGCAGATCCCTACCTCGCTTCTGGCGCAGGTGGATTCCTCGGTGGGTGGCAAGACTGGGATCAACTCACCGCATGGCAAGAACCTGGTCGGCGCCTTTCACCAGCCTAAACTGGTGCTGGCCGATCTTTCGGCGCTTGACACGCTGGCGCCGCGCCAGTTTGCCGCCGGATATGCTGAAGTGGTCAAATATGGGCTGATTGACGACCCGGATTTTTTCGAATGGCTCGAAGCCAACCGCGCCGAGATCTTTGCAGGGGGACCGGCACGAGGCGAGGCCGTGGCGCGCTGCTGCGCCCACAAGGCACGCGTGGTGATCGAAGACGAGAAGGAAACCGGGGTTCGCGCCCTTCTCAATCTCGGCCATACTTTCGGGCATGCGCTGGAAAAGGACACCGGCTATTCCGACCGGCTGCTGCATGGCGAGGGCGTTGCCGTGGGCATGGTGCTGGCGCATGGCTTTTCCAATCGTCTGGGGTTGGCGCCTGGACAGGATACGGGCCGGGTCGCGGCGCATCTGAAACTTGCCGGCCTGCCCACGCGGCTGGACGATATTCCCGGCGCGCTGGGGTCCACCGATGCGCTGATGGCCGCCATTGCCCAGGACAAGAAGGTTTCGCGCGGAGCGCTGACCTTCATTCTGACCCGTGGCATTGGCCAGGCGTTTATCGAGAAGAATGTGAGCCCGGACGCGGTTCGGAGCTATCTTGAGGAGATGCGCACATCATGAGCATTGCATTGTGGCTGACCTCGGCCGGGATTCTCGTTCTCCTGGCCATGAGCTTCTTCTTTTCCGGCTCGGAGACCGCGCTGACCGCCGCTTCGCGTGCCCGCATGCACCAATTGTCGCGCTCCGGCGACAAGCGCGCGGCCCTGGTGGAACGGCTGTCCGCCGACAAGGAGCGGCTGATCGGGGCCATTCTTCTGGGCAATAATATCGTCAACATCCTCGCCTCGACCCTTGCCGCCAGCGTGCTGATCGCGCTTTTTGGCGAGGCCGGAATCGCTTACGCAACCATCGCCATGACAGCGGCGGTGGTGGTCTTTTCCGAAGTGCTGCCAAAGACCCTGGCTTTGATGCGACCCGATGGCTTTGCGCTGGGCGTGGCGCCTGTCATCCGGGTGGTGGTGGTGATCTTTGCGCCGGTCACTCTGGCCGTCCAGGCCATCGTCAACGCCATCCTGAAGCTGTTCGGCCTCGACGCCAGCAATGTCAGCGCCATTTCGGGGCATGACGAAATCCGCGGCACGCTGGACCTGCTGCACTCCGAAGGCGAAGTGGTCAAGGGCGACCGTGACATGCTGGGCGGGCTGCTCGACCTGCGTGACCTGGTGGTCAGCGACGTGATGGTGCACCGCACCCAGATGCTGGCGCTCGATGTCACCATGGGCGCCGACGACCTGGTCAAGGCGGTGCTGGAAAGCGCCTATACCCGTATCCCGCTCTACCAGGGCGAGACGGATGACATTGTCGGCATCATCCATGCGAAAGACGTGCTGCGTGCCCTGATGGCGGCCAATGGCGATGCCAGCAAGGTCGACATCCGCCAGATCATGACCAAGCCTTGGTTCATCCCCCAATCGACCGCGGTCCAGGTGCAGTTGACGGCCTTTCTCAAGCGCCATTCACATATGGCGCTGGTGCTCGATGAATATGGCGTGCTCGAAGGCCTGGTCACGCTCGAAGACATCATCGAGGAGATCGTCGGCGACATTTCCGACGAACATGACGAGCCCGATGACGAGGCGGTGTTCGGCATCGACAAGCAGGACGATGGCAGCTTCATTATCGATGCAAGCATTGCCATTCGCGATCTCAACCGCCTGCTTGACTGGGATCTGCCCGACGAGAGGGCCAACACGCTGGCCGGCATCGTCATCAACGCAGCCAAGCTGATCCCCGAGCCGGGGCACGAAGTGAGCGCGCACGGCTTTACCTTCCGCGTGCTGGAACGGGACCGGCAGCGCGTTTCCAAGGTTCGGATCACCCCGCAACAGCAGGGTGGCGGAGCTTCGGCGAGTTGACTATATGGAAGCAGACGGCAGCACCTCGATGGCGAGGGCATGCACACTGGCCTTCAATTCATCGTCAAGCGCGCTCATCACCGCCCGGTGTTGCGCAACGCGGCTCAGGCCGTCAAAATCACGGGTCGCGATTCTGACACGAAAATGGGTTTCACCACCCTCGCGCCAGCCGGCATGGCCGTGATGGCTTTGAGATTCATCAATCACCTCCAGGTGGAGGGGAGCAAATTTTTCGCTGAGCTTGGCGTGGATCGTGTCCGTCATGGACATGGTAGTCGGCTCCGAGACTGGTTTTGAGACCTAATTAGGCGCAATGAAAACGCAATCCAAGCTCTTCGATAATATTCGTATCCGGTCGCGCCGCGAGGAAAAGCCCGCAGAGGCCAGTGTAACCTGCGACTGGGAAGGTTGCGAGGAGCCGGGTGAATACAAGGCGCCAAAGGGCGTTCGCTCCGAGGGCCAGTATCACAATTTCTGCCTTGAGCATGTGCGGCACTACAATAAGGCCTTCAACTTCTTTGCCGGCATGAGCCCGGACGAGCTGGACGAGGCGCTGCACGCGCCGCCTAAGGCCGATTCCCGTTCGAGCTTTGCCACCGGCAATCCCAATACTGCGCGGGCCGCCGGGCGGCAGGGAGGCGCAACTGGCGACAAGTATGGCGATCCGTTCGGCGTCTTCGCCCGCTATCGCTACCAGCAGTCCAAGCGTCCTGCCGCCGAGCGAGTGAAGCCTCTCAACGAGCCGGACAGGCGGGCGCTGGAAACGCTGGGGATCATGGGTCATGCCAAGTCCGACGAGATCAAGGCGGCCTACAAGGGCCTGGTCAAGAAGCACCATCCAGACGTCAATGGGGGCGATGCTTCATCGGAAGAGCGCCTGCGCTCGGTGATCGCGGCCTATACGCACCTGAAAAAGATGGGGTTCGTGGTGCGCTGACCCATGCCCGGTGGGCATCGGCGCGCCGCCATCCCAAGGCTACCCGCACCGTCACATTGCTGCTATAGAGCCACCGCCTTCCAAGATTTTCTTTCCGCATTTCCAAGAGCCCGACCATGACTGAATTCGCCAACCTGCCTGACACCGAGTACAAGGCTCGGGACCTTTTCGGCATCGATACCGACATGGTGGTCAAGGGTTACAAGGATCGCTCCGAGCATGTGCCGCCGATCGACCCGGACTATCTGTTCGATCGCAACACCACGCTGGCGATCCTGGCGGGTTTCGCGCATAACCGACGCGTCATGGTGCAGGGCTATCACGGCACCGGCAAGTCGACCCATATCGAGCAGGTCGCCGCCCGGCTGAACTGGCCGCTGGTGCGCGTCAATCTCGACAGCCATGTGAGCCGTATCGATCTCGTCGGCAAGGACGCGATCGTGCTCAAGGACGGCAAGCAGATCACCGAATTCCGTGACGGCATCCTGCCCTGGGCGGTGCAGAACAATGTGGCTCTGGTGTTCGACGAATATGATGCCGGGCGCCCGGACGTGATGTTCGTGATCCAGCGCGTGCTGGAACAGTCGGGCCGGCTGACGCTGCTCGACCAGAACCGCGTCATCGTCCCGCATCCGGCGTTCCGGCTGTTCTCGACCACCAATACGATTGGCCTGGGCGACACGTCGGGCCTCTATCACGGCACCCAGCAGATTAACCAGGGCCAGATGGACCGCTGGAGCCTGGTGACGACGCTCAACTACTTGCCGCATGACAAGGAAGTCGGGATCGTCCTGGCCAAGAACAAGGCCTATGGCGAGACCGAGAAGGGCAAGAAGCAGATTGCCAATATGGTGCGTCTGGCCGACCTCACCCGTTCGGCCTTCATCAATGGCGATGTCTCGACCGTCATGTCGCCCCGTACCGTCATCACCTGGGCCGAGAACGCCCAGATCTTCAATGGCGATATCGGCTTCTCCTTCCGGCTGACCTTCCTCAACAAGTGCGACGAGCTCGAACGTCCGGTGGTGGCCGAGTTCTACCAGCGAGTGTTCGGCGAAGACTTGCCGGAAAGCTCCGCCAATCTGGCAGTGATGGCTTAATCCAGCGCGCACGACCTCGCCCTTCGACAGGCTCAGGGCGAGGTCTACTGTGAATTCTGCGTCGTCTCGTAGACCTCATGGTGAGCTTGTCGAACCACGAGGTCGCCGCCACCAAGGCAACTGATCCATGGCAAATCCTCCGCGCAGCAAGCCCAACAAGCCCGACCAAACCCAGGCCTTCAAATCGGCCATGGGCGCGACGGTGCGCGCCATCGGGGGCAAGGCCGAGCTGGAAGTAACTTTCACGGCCGACAGGCCATTGCTCACCTCGGACAAGGCACGGCTGGCCAATCTGCCGCGCCTGCCAACCAAGCGCGACATCGCCATTGCCCGCGGTCAGGGCGACGCCATGGCCATGCGGCTGGCCAGCCACGATCCGGAAGCCCATCGCAAGCGTTCGCCCATGGACCCGCAGGCGCGGGCGGCCTTCGATGCGCTTGAACAGGCGCGCGTCGAATCGCTGGGCTGTATCCGCATGCCCGGCATGACCGGCAATATCCATGAAATGCTGGAGGACCGGCTGTTCCGCGCCAATTTCGCCGAAGTCGACGACAAGGGCGACGCCCCGTTGGCCGAAGCCCTGGGACTGATCCTGCGCGAGAAGCTGGCCGGGGTCGACGTGCCGCCCTCAGGCCACGCGCTGGTCGAGCTCTGGCGCAAGGAAATCGAGGCCAAGGCCGGCACCTCGCTCGATACGCTCCTCAACGCCTATGAGGACCAGGAAGATTTTTCCCGTGCCGCCCGCAAGGTGCTGCGCGATCTCAACCTGATCGCTGAAAGCGACATGGAGGACCCGTCCGACAGCGACGAGGACGCCAACGAGGACAACCAGCCTGAACAGGCGCAGGGGTCGGACCAGTCGCCCGAACAGGGTGATGGCGAGAACGAGAGCCAGGATTCCGAAGACGATCAGCAGGCCGGCGAAAGCGAAGACACAGGTGATGTCGAAGGCATGGAAGCCGACATGGCCGATGCCGACGAGGATTCCGAGGGCGAGGCGGGCGAAGATGCACCCATGCCGCCGCCGGCCAAGGATGGCGGCGAACGGCTGACGAACCAGTTCAACTACAAGGTCTTCACGCAGAAATATGACGAGATCGTCAAGGCGGCGGACCTCTGCCCGCCCGATGAACTGGACCAGTTGCGCGCCCTGCTCGACAAGCAGCTCGAGAACCTGGCTGGCGCCGTGGCGCGGCTGGCCAACAAGCTGCAGCGCCGGCTTATGGCCAAGCAGAACCGCAGCTGGCAGTTCGATCTTGAAGAGGGACTGCTCGACACAGCGCGGCTGACCCGCGTGGTCACCGATCCGATGCAGGCGCTGAGCTTCAAGGTCGAGAACGACACCGAATTCCGCGATACCGTCGTCACGCTGCTGATCGACAATTCCGGCTCGATGCGCGGCCGCCCGATCACCATCGCGGCGATCTGCGGCGACATTCTCGCGCGCACACTGGAGCGCTGCGGGGTGAAGGTCGAGATCCTCGGCTTCACCACGCGCGCCTGGAAGGGCGGCAAGAGCCGCGAATCCTGGCTCGAGGCCAACCGTCCGGCCAATCCGGGCCGCGTCAACGATATCCGGCACATCATCTACAAGGCGGCCGATGAACCCTGGCGCCATGCGCGGCGCAATCTGGGGCTGATGATGCGCGAGGGGCTGCTGAAGGAAAATATCGATGGCGAGGCGCTCGAATGGGCGCGGAAGCGATTAATGGCCCGGCCCGAGCAGCGCCGCATCATGATGGTGATTTCCGACGGTGCACCGGTCGATGACTCGACGCAGTCGGTCAATGCCGGCAATTATCTCGAAGCCCATCTGCGGCAGGTGATCGAGGACATCGAGACGCGCTCTCCCATCCAGCTTGTGGCCGTGGGGATCGGGCATGATGTGACCCGCTACTACCGTCGCGCCGTGACTTTGCTGGATGCCGAGGAACTGGCCGGGGCGCTGACCGATGAACTGGCGTCGCTGTTCGACGAGGAATTGCCAGCCCAGACGCGACGGCGGGCGCGGGGATGATGCTCCGGGCCGCCCTTGCCGCTGCGCTGCTGTTCGTGGGTTCGCCGGCCGGGGCGGTGGAGGCGACCGTCAGCGCGGCGCCGGTGACCCAGTTCAGGGGTGCTCAACTCGACGAACCGGTTGACCGGCTGATCTTTCGGGGTGGGCTGACGCTGCAAAGTCCCGTCGATATGTTCGGAGGCCTCTCCAGCCTCGCCCGGACGGGGCCGGATCAGCGTATTGCCTTTGTCACCGACCGGGGCAATTTCGTCGCGGGGCAACTGGCCTATGATCAGGCGGACCGGCTTATTGGGCTGATTGGGGTGACCATCGAGCCAATGCAGAATTCGGGCGGTGACATCCTGCCCCGCCAATATGCGCGCGACGCCGAGGGCATGGACACGGTCTGGCGCAGTGGCGAGCCGGTTGCGGTGCGCGTCGGGTTCGAGAATCTGACACGGGTGGCCGATTTCGCCATCAACGATGGCAAGCCGGGCGGTGCGGCGCGCGAGATCCCCATTCCGCAATGGCTCACCGACCTCAGGACCAATGAGACGCTGGAATCGGTCTGCATCGCGCCGCCGGCCTCGCCCATTGCCGGGTCCACTCTGCTGCTGGCCGAAGAAGCGCTGGATGCGAATGGCAATCACCGGGGCGAATTGCTGGGGGTGAACGACAAGGGGCCGATTGGCTATGCCAACAGCCCGATCGTCAATCCGACCGATTGCAAATTCCTGCCCAATGGCGACTTGCTGGTGCTGGAGCGCGGCGTGTCGCTTTTTGCCTTCGTCATGAACCTGCGCCGCATTCCGGCTGCCGAAGTGCGACCGGGGAATTTGATGCAAGGGGAACTGCTGCTCTCGGCCCAGGGCGGCGAGATCGACAATATGGAAAGCCTGATGGTGCATGAAACGCCCGGCGGCGAGATGCGCATCCTCATCGGCTCGGACAATAATTTCAATGATTGGCAGCGGACGATGCTGCTGGAGTTTTCCATCCCGGAGACGGCCATAACGCAGTGAGGGCCGCGTGCGAGAGCAGGTTTCTTGCGCTTCCGGCGCTCACGTACCGATGTGCGCTCCGCGCCGGTTCTCGGAAACCAGCCCTCTCGGCTTGCCCTGACTGCATTCTGACCATCGCCGGTGCGGAGCACAGGTTTTGGTAGCGGCCGCTAAACCGCTACAGGAATGCGCTTGAGCACCAGGTCGCGGACGGTTTTGTAGGGGGCGAGCAGAGCCACGGCCATCACCAGCTTGACCAGGAAATCGCCCAACGCCAGGGACTGCCAGAGTTCGACTTCGGCGCCGACGCCGAGCAGAGGCGCGGGGAAGGCGAGCGAGGAATCAGCCATGCCGAACAGCGCATCGATGCCGGCGAAGGCCGGCGCCATGGCGAGGGAAAAGAAGAGAATGGTGTCGAGTGCGGACGAGACCAGCGAGGACACGATGGGCGCATGCCACCAGGCGCCGTTGCGCAGGCGGTGGAAGATAGAGACGTCGAGCAGTTGCGCGACGAGGAAAGCCGAACCCGAGGCGATGGCGATGCGCGGGGTGGCCAGCCAGATCGAGAGCACCACGGCCACGGCAAAGCCTGCGACCACGACGAGCCGCGTGCGCTGAGGCCCGAAGGCGCGGTTGGAGAGATCGGTGACAAGGAAGGCCACCGGGTAGGTGAAAGCGCCCCAGGTGAGGATGTCACCGATATGGACGCCGCCAAGCGTCACATCGACCGGGAACTGAACGAGGACATTGGAGGCGGCGACAACGGCCACCATGGCGGCCAAGGCCACCAGCAAGCGAGACAGCATCAGACTGTACCTTCATGTAACCGCAAGCCGGCAAAAGACCGGAGCGGGGGATTGGATTGGGGCAGAATATCACTCCGTCCCCGGGACGTCATGGCGTGTTGTGGCACACCGCTAAAACAAAACCGCGTGGACTTGGCATCCACGCGGCCAGAATTCAATGCTGGGGAAGTCGATCAGGCAGCGGCGAGGGCTGCGCGGATTTCCTTCTTGAGGCCCAGGGCCAGCGGAGAGAGGTCGGCGTCGTCCTGCTTGACGAGGAAGGCGTCCAGACCACCGCGGTGCTCGACGGTGCGAAGGGCGGAGGTGGTGATACGGAGCTTGACCGAACGATTGAGCGCGTCCGAGATCAGCGTCACGTTGACCAGATTGGGGAGAAAGCGGCGGCGGGTGCGGTTGAGGGCGTGGGAAACATTGTTGCCCATCATTACACCCTTGCCGGTGAGTTCGCAGCGACGTGCCATTTGGCTGATATCCTATTTGTGTAAAGGTCCTACGTGGCGGGGTGTCCCGCGACGGGCCTCGATTGTCATGAAATCTCGCGGGTCTTTAGAGAAAACGGCTCCATCCGTCAACCCAAGCGGCGATTCAAAGGGGCGCGAGTGCCTTGCTTGTGCCCGGAGTGGACGGCACTTTGGAGCTATCCAGTGATTCGCCCCGCCGCGTTCTTGCCTCGTGCGGGCATTTGCAGCCGAGAAGACCACACGTGATCCGTACTGCCTTTGCGCTTTGCGCCGTGCTTGCCCCGCTTTTTGTGCAGACAGCCCAGGGGGCGCCTGTCGACGCGCGCGCCAGCTATGTGGTCACTGTCGGCGGAATCAATGTGGCACTGGTCGATATCGACCTTGAAGATGATGGCGCGCGCTACGCGCTGGACTTGGCGGCGCGGGTGGCGGGCCTCGGAACGGTGGTGGCCAGCGGAACGGCCACGGCACGCGCTGCGGGTTCCTCGGCCGGCCCGACCCTGCAGTCGCAGGATTTTGCCCTCGAGACCCGGGCCAATGGTGAGGTGTTCACCGCCAGCGTCAATTATGCCGGCCGCAATGTCAGCGGTTTCCAGGTCGAGCCGCCCATGCTCGATAATTACGATCGGGTACCGCTCGAACGCGCGCAACTGACCGGTGTGGGCGATTTCCTTTCCGCATTCGTGCTCAAGGGCAATGGTCTTGAGCGGAGCCTTTGTGACCGGACCCTGAAAATCTTTACGGGGGTCGAACGGTTCAATATCCGGCTCGATTACCTCGATAATGACGAAGCCACCTCGCCCCGCACTGGTTATCAGGGGCCGCTGGTGGCGTGCGCGCTCAAATACCAGCCCATTTCGGGCCATTTCGAGAGCTCAGAAATGACCACCTACCTGGCCGAGACCAGCCGGATGATCCTCTGGTACGCGCCATTGGGGCAGACCGGCTATTTCATCCCCTATCGGGTGATCATCGGCACCTCCATGGGCGATCTCTCGATGGTTCTGACCCGCGCCGACACCTGAGGCTGTCCCGCTTTGTGACGGTCAAAGCCTTTTTTGACAATTTTGTCTCTGCGATTGCCGCAAAGGCAGCGTCTTCCGGTTAACGGGTGGGCGCCATTTGCATTTTGTCCCAGTAAGGGCTCGGCAGGGAAGACCCCAAAAGCACCAAAATTAACCCGATCTTCATCGGTGTGAACGGGATTTTGCTCGTTTTTACAGGAAGTTGACCGGCCTGGTGGGTCTGGCGCGTGGCGGCCACAAGATATGGTGGAGAACAAAGCCGCATTTGCGGGATTCGCCCGATTCTGTCCCTGTTCGTTCCAGCTTTGGTCCGGACGTTAACCAGCACATGATGGTCCGGGCAAAACTGTGCCGGATCGGGATGGCTAGAGAGTTTCCAGCCGCTCGATTTGCGCGTCGCCGTTGAGGATGAAGGCCTGGCGCAGCACTACAGGACTGCCGGGGAAGGTCCCGGAGACTTCGACGCTCACCACGATCTGATTGCCATCCATCTCTGCGGCTCGAACATGGTAGCGCGGCTGGTACCGGGCCTCGACGCGATCAAGCCACGCGCCGATCTCGACCCGCCCGCGATGCGTCTCCCCTTCATCGCGCACGATTGCGTTGTCGGCAAAGAGCGGCGCGGTAGCGCGGTGATCTTCGGCGTCGAAATAGTCGGGCAGGGGTGCGGGCAGCTTGGCGAGATCGATCTTGGTCATCATCGTTCCTTTTGGAAGACTTGGAGACAATCTCTGTGGCAAGACCCGCGACAGACCCTGTCAGCAGCCTCTGTCCCAATCCGGCACGTCAACGCTGTTTATCCTCAACACTGGCTGTAAGAACCGAGGACTCACTGATGTGTCGCGGTGAAGGCGGTAAAAAACTTTTCGAAACAGATGTTTACCTCTTGGTCACAGTTGTCCGTTTTGAGCAGGCGTTAACCAGATGACAAGCATGCTGAACGGCATAAAACCTTCTGTGTCCACGGCAATTTCAGCAGTCCGCACTTGCTTGTATAGAATCGGGTCCCAGCGCCCCCACATCTAGCCGTGAACAAACCCGGACTGGGTGAGTCGCGCTGATTCGGTTCCGTTTCGTTCGGCCTCCGTTCCGGCCATTAAGGGGCGTGGCAAAAACACGACAAAACTGTGCTTTGTCGGGACAATGTTCAGAGCCTCTCGCAAGCAAGGCGATGACGCCCTAAATAGGGGCAATGAGTTTTTCTCCCTCCCATTCGGTCAAGGCGATTCTCGGCCCGACCAATACCGGCAAGACCTATTTCGCCATCGAGCGCATGCTGGCCCATCCCACCGGGATGATCGGCCTGCCGCTGCGCCTGCTGGCGCGCGAGGTCTATCAACGCGTGGTCGAGCGGGTGGGGGAGCAGGCGGTGGCGCTGATCACCGGCGAAGAACGCATCGTCCCGGCCAGGCCGCGCTATTGGGTAGCGACGGTGGAAGCCATGCCCATGGATATCCATGTCGATTGCGTGGCGGTGGACGAGATCCAGACCGCCATTGATTTCGACCGGGGCCATGTGTTCACCGACCGCATCCTCAAGGCTCGCGGCCTGCATGAAACCCTTCTGCTGGGGTCCGCGACCATGGCGGGGGTGGTGCGCAAGCTCATTCCCCATGCCGAGATCATCGACCGGCCGCGTTTTTCGCAGCTGACCTATGCGGGATCGAAGAAAATCTCGCGCCAGCCGGCGCGTTCGGCCATCGTCGCCTTCTCGGCCCGGCAGGTTTATGCCATTGCCGAGTTGATCCGCCGGGAGCGCGGCGGTGCCGCCGTGGTCATGGGCGCATTGAGCCCGCGCACGCGCAATGCCCAGGTCGAACTTTACCAGAATGGCGATGTGGATTTCCTCGTGGCCACCGATGCCATCGGCATGGGCCTCAACCTCGACATCCACCATGTCGCCTTTGCCGATGACAGCAAGTTCGACGGCCACCAGAGCCGGCCACTGACGCCCTCGGAACTGGGGCAGATCGCCGGTCGCGCCGGCCGCCACAAGCAAAATGGTACCTTCGGCGTCACCGGCGGCACCGAAGGGTTCGACGAAGAGACGGTGGTGGCGCTGGAAACCCATGATTTCCAGCCGGTCAAGCAGGTGCAATGGCGCAATTCCGACCTCAATTTCAGCTCGGTCGAGGCTTTGCGCAATTCGCTCGAAATCGTGCCGCAGGACCGCACGCTCACAAGGGTGCCGATTGCCACCGACCAGCACGCGCTCGAATTTCTCATGCGCAACGAGGCCGGAGCCTTGGCGCGTGGCCACGATGCGGTCAAACTGCTTTGGGAATGTTGCCAGATTCCCGACTATCAGGGGATTTCACCGGCGGCTCATGGCGAGATCGTCACCCGCATCTATTCGGATTTGAGACGAATTAGAGCGGTCAAGTCAGACTGGATTGCCGAGCAGGTCCGGTTTTGCGACAATGCGGAGGGTGACATTGACACACTCAGTAACCGGATCAAGCAGATCCGTACCTGGACCTTTGTCGCCAACCGAAAAAACTGGCTTGAAGACCCCGGCTATTGGCGCGAAAAGACGCGAGACATTGAGGACCGCCTGAGTGACGCTCTGCATGAGCGCCTCACCCAGCGCTTCGTCGACCGGCGCACCAGCGTGTTGCTCCGCCATCTGAAAGACAAACGTATGGTATCTCCCGAAATCAACAGCCAAGGCGAAGTGCGGATCGAAGGTCACCTCATCGGCACGATCGAGGGCTTTCGCTTCACCCTGGCCCGCAATGATGGCGATACGGACGCCAAGGCGCTGCGTGGCGCGGCCGACTCGGCAGTTGCCCCGGAGATAGTCCATCGTGCCGAACGGTTGGCCGGTTCGCCAAATGAAGAATTCGTGTTGGCGACCGATGGCCGCCTGCGCTGGCGCGGCGAGATCGTCGCTGAACTGGCCGAGGGCGACAGTCTCTACCGGCCCCGCATCATCATGCTGGCCGACGAGACGCTGACCGGACCGGACCTGGACAAGGTGCAGGACCGGCTTTCGCTGTGGCTGCGCCATCATATCAACACCGTGCTCGAACAGGTCATGGCGCTCGAAGCGCCGGCCGATCTCGAAGGGCCGGCGCGGGGTCTGGCCTATCAGCTCTTTGAACATATTGGCCTCCTGCCGCGGGCGGCGGTGGCCGATGAGGTCAAGAGCCTCGACCAGGATGTGCGCGGCAAGCTGCGCAAGCTCGGCATCAAGTTCGGCGCCTATCACATCTATCTGCCGCTTTCGCTCAAGCCGGCGCCGCGCGAATTGGCCCTGATCCTGTTTGCGTTGAAACATGGTGGCGTGCGCCAGGCCGGTGTTACCGACATTCCCCATATCGTGCTCTCGGGCCGCACCTCTTTCGTGGTCGATCCGGAAGTCGATACGCGGCTCTATGAAATAGCCGGCTTCAAGGTGGCCGGCAGCCGGGCGGTGCGCGTCGATATTCTCGAGCGGCTGGCCGACATCATCCGCCCACTGATCGGGCTCGATGCCGGGCGCCCCTATCAGGGCGAATTGCCGGCCGGGGCCGCCGAGGGCAATGGCTTCCGCGTTACCGTGGAAATGACGAGCCTCCTGGGTTGCTCGGGCGAGGATTTTTCCTCGATCCTCAGCTCGCTGGGCTATCGCCTGCGCCGCACGCCCAAGGCAACTGCGTCTGTGATGCCGGCCGATGCATCGTCCGAAACTCCAGCAATGGAACAGTCGCTGGAGGCTGCGCCGGCCAATGTCGTGGCGGCAGAAGCGACGGCGATTGCCGAGCCCGTGGATGCAGCGCCAGCAGTCGAAGCGGCCCTTGTCGATCCGGCCGAAGGCGCCGTGCCCGACGCGGCGCCTGTAGAGGCCATTGCCGAGACGCCTGCCGAGCCCGAATTCGATGAAGTCTGGTTCCCCGGCGGTCGCCGTCATAATGAGAACCGCCGCCATGAGGCACGGCCGCGCCGCGATGGCGATGCCGAGGGCCAGCCGCCGCGCCGCAATGACCGACAGCGTCCAGCCGGCAAGGGTCCGCGTCGTCCCGAGGGCGAAGAGCAGCAGTCGCGTCCCAATGGCGGACGCCCTGCACATGCCAAAGGCCGCAATGAACGCCCGCGTCCCGACAAGGGCGACCGGCAGGAGCGTCCTGATCACCGCCCGGTGCGGGAGGAGCGCAAGGTTGCATTCGATCCCGACAGCCCCTTTGCCGCCCTTGCCGCCCTGCGCGGCAAGACCGAGTAGCGATTGGTAGGGCCGGGCGAAACGCCGCTTCGCAGGGAGCGGCTCGACCGGTTCCTGTTCTTCTCGCGCGCCGTCAAGTCGCGCACGCTGGCCCAGAAGATCATCGAAAGCGGCGCGGTGCGCGTCAATTCCGAGCGGACCGACCGGACCGATATCAAGGTCGGCGCGGGCGATGTGCTGACCATGGCGTTGCATAATCGCATCGTGGTCTGGCGTATCCTCGATTGCGGCACGCGGCGCGGTCCGGCGAGCGAGGCGCAGGGGCTCTATGAGGACATTTCCCCGCCCCCGATGCCCCGCGAAGAGCTGTCCCCCTATGACGCGGCCATTGCCGAAAGGCCGGCCGGCGCGGGGCGTCCGACCAAGAAGGAGCGGCGCCAAACCGACCACTTGCGCAGCGACCGCGAGGATTAGACAAGTCTTCCGGTTGGGCGACAGACTGCGCCAAACCGTCCCTCCTGACGGCCTTGCGATGCAACGGAAAACCGTTTAGCACCGGACCCGTTGAGACAGGCGGGCTGACCTGCGCCATGGGTCGGACCGCAACGAGATGGGATCGCCTCCTAGATGACTTATATCGTCACCGACAATTGCATCGCCTGCAAATATACCGACTGCGTGGAAGTGTGTCCGGTGGACTGCTTCTATGAAGGCGAGAACATGCTGGTGATCCATCCGGACGAGTGCATCGATTGCGGCGTGTGCGAGCCCGAATGCCCCGCCGAAGCCATCAAGCCAGACACCGAAAGCGGACTGGACGAATGGCTCGCCCTCAACACCAAGTTCGCCTCCGTCTGGCCGAACCTGACGGAGCGGCGCGAGCCGTTGCCGGAAGCCAAGGAGCGCGACGGCGAGGACGGCAAGCTGGGCAAGTACTTTTCCGAGGCGCCTGGCGAGGGCGACTGAGGCTCGTCGTACCGCTCTAAAACCATAGGCATGACAAGGGTTTGTCATGGTTTCGTCACAGGCGGCCGCTTGCCGGGCGGCCCGCTGGGGCTTGGCTTGATTCGTTCTTTTTGATTCTGCTGAAAAATTGTGCTATGGTGTCACCATATGCAGTTGAGCCCATCACCCAGCCCGTGCCGCAAGGCACGATTTTTTTGACACCAGACAGAGCTGTTGCATGACGTTCCGGAAAAGCGGACCCGGAACGACGTGGGGTTTGACTGTGCTCACGCGCCCGGGTCGGGTGCCAAACGAGTAGAAGTGGCCGGTCCTTGCCGCAAGGAACCAGCCATTGGGGCGTCAACAAGGAGTTCCAGCATATGGTAGCCAAGAAGCAGCAGCAGCGGCTCGGGTTCAAGACGGGCGAGCATGTCGTCTACCCCGCCCATGGCGTCGGCATGATTGTCGGCATCGATGAGCAGGAAGTCGCTGGCCTGGTTTTGGAGCTGTTCGTCATCAGCTTCGAGCAGGACAAGCTGACCCTTCGCGTGCCTGTCGCAAAAGTCAAATCTGTCGGCATGCGCAAGCTGGCCGAAGATGAAGAAGTCATGCGCGCGCTTGAGACCGTCACCGGTCGCGCCCGCGTCAAGCGCACCATGTGGTCGCGTCGCGCCCAGGAATACGAAGCCAAGATCAATTCGGGCGATCTTATCGCCATATCCGAGGTGGTCCGCGATCTATACCGCTCTGATGAACAGCCCGAGCAGTCCTATTCGGAACGGCAGCTGTTTGAGCAGGCCATGGATCGCATGAGCCGCGAAATCGGCGCCGTGCGCAAGCTCACCCTCACCGAGGCCGTGCAGCTGATCGAAAAGCAGCTCGCCAAGAGCCCGCGGCGCACCAAGGCCGATGCGGCCGATACCGAAAGCGACGAGGAAGCTGCTGCTTAAGCAGAGGTTTCGTCAGAAGCATCAAGGGCCGGTAGCAATACCGGCCCTTTTTTGTGCTCAGACGCGCAGTGAAAGCAGGCGATGACGCCCGCTGTCCAGAGCCGCGACGAGGGTTTCCATAGCCGTGGCGCGGTCCAGTTCACCCACAGGTAGCGCAAATTCCTCATGATCACCAAGTTCGGCAAATTCGGCATGAAGGCTCGCCACCACGACCGGGTCGGTGAGGCTGTCGCCGCCCCGCTCTGCGCAACGGGCGACGGCTTCCTCCTGCGAAGTGCGTAGCACAATATAGTGCAGCGGCAGCTCGAGCGCGGTAAATGCGGACAGGGCCCATGGGCGGATGACGCCGTCGAGAAGCACGACATAACCATGGATTGCATAGGCACCGGCCACGCCCGCGGCGATCTGCATGACCATGGTGTTCTGCGTGTGCGACTGCGGCAGCCAGGGGTCGATCTTACCGGTCTTGATATAGCCCCAGAAATCGTCGGAATGCAGATGCACTTTGGGCGTCCCAGGCAAATGCGCCAGGGTTTCGGCCAGCGTGGTCTTACCCGAGCCGGGATGCCCGGAGAGGATGATTATCTGACCTGCCAGGTGTTCCAGCATGTTCAATCCCTCACGCGTAGATCGTCGTAGGAGACCATGACATGGGCGGCAAAGGCCGGCCGCTGCGTGAGGCCCGCATAATAGAGCTGGATATGCGGCCAGTGCGGCCTGGCGATGGCAATGTCGAAATAGCGATAGAGCACGTGGCCGAACTGGATATCGGCCAGGGTAAAATTGTCGCCAGCGAGGAAGTCATTGGCCGCCAATTGCGCTTCGGCAATGGACAGAACGCGCTCGAACCCTGCCAGAGCATGGGCAATCGCAACCGGATCCTGCTGTGATGGAGCGGTACGCACCACGCGCCAGAAGATCGGCGCTGTGAACGCCATGGCGACATTGATCTTGGCCCATTCGGCCCATTTGTCGACCCCGGCCCTTGTCAGCGGATCGACGGGCCAGAAGCTGTCGGTGCCGTAGCGGGCGGCGAGATAGCGCAGGATCGCTCCGGTCTCCCACAGGGCAGGTCCATCGCCGTCGCACAGCACCGGCACGGTGCCATTGGGGTTCATGGCCAGGAATTCCGGCGTGTCATTGCCGCCGAAACGCTGACCAATATCGTGGCGTTGAAAATCGAGGCCCAGTTCGCCAATGCACCACATCAGCGCTTGCACATTGGACGAGGTTGTCCGACCCCAGACCCTGAGGGTCACGGCGTGTCCCCACCAGATTGGCCCAGCATGTCCTTCATGCTGACCGTTGCGCTGCCGGGTCGCAATGGCTTTTGCTGGCTTTCATGCGGCACCCACCCGGCCAGCCAGATGATTTCCAGCGTGGCGCGCACCCGTCCATCGGGGTCGGCATCGCGCTGGGCATAGGCCTCTGCGGCGGCGGCCAGCAGGGTGCGGGTGGCAAAGCGGCGGGGCCGGTCGGAGAGGGGATTGGCGGCGCCCAGCGCCTTCAATTCAGCCATCAGCGCAAAGGGATTGGCATAGCGCACGCGGTGGGTTTCCACATCGGCCACGGGGAGCGCAAATCCGGCGCGTTGCAGCAGGCCCCCGGCATCACGCACCTGCGCCATGGGCGACACACGGGCGGAAGCGCCGCCGGAGACGGCGAGGTCCGCGGCGAGGAAGGCCTCGCGCAGTTCGGTCAGGCTTTCGCCGCCGATGAACGCCGCCAGCAGCAGTCCATCGGGTTTGAGCACCCGGCGCAGGCGCGCCAGATGGCCTGGCACGTCATTGATCACTTGCAGATGCAGGAGTGAAACAATGAGGTTATGCTCTCCCTCAGGCAGGTCCGGAAACTCCGCGCCGGAAAAGGCCTCGACACGGTGAACCCGAACCGGGCCATTGGCGGTGGCGAGCGTTTCGGGCAGGGATTGGGCATCGGGGCCGATCAGTACGGCGCGGGGAAAATCGCGCCTATAGGTGCTGAGCCGGTCGGCCAGATCCTCCAGCACGAGGCCGCGCACGAAATTGTCGAGGCTTTTGCGACGCGCCAGATTGCGGGCGAGCTGTCGGGGATCGAACAGGGGGGGAGGATTGTTCATCGATAGGGCCTTCGCCGGGGCCGGGGCTTTCGCGCGGCAGGGATCAGGAGCAATATGGCCCTTATGGAGACGGGTTCAGGGGAAGTCAAAGAGATCGGCCTCATGGCGCAGCTCGGGCGGCGATTGGCCGGGCTTGGCCGGGTCATGCTCGACGAGCTCTACCCGCCGGGCTGTCCGGCCTGCAATGCGCCGCTGGTGGGTCACGATGGGCTATGCCCCGATTGCTTTGGCGACTTAAGGCAGATCAGCGCGCCGCTCTGTCCGGTGCTGGGCATTCCATTCGAAACAGATATGGGGCCGGACATGCGTTCGGCCGAGGCGCTGGCCGATCCGCCGCCCTTTGCTCGCGCCCGCGCCGCCGTGGGCCTATGGCGCGGTGGCCGGCACGCTGGTTTCCCGGCTCAAATATGGTGACCGACCGGAGCTGGCGCATTTCTGTGCCCGGCTGATGGCGGCGGCAGGACGGGAGTTCTGGGAGAGCGGACCGTTGATCGTGCCGGTGCCGCTCCATGCGAGCCGGTTGCGGTTCCGGCGCTATAATCAATCCATGCTGCTGGCGCGTGAACTGGGCAGACTGACCGGGCTCGATGTCGATGCGCATCTGGTGCGACGGCACCGGAAGACGCGGCAGCAGGTCGGCCTTTCGGGCGATGGGCGGCTGCGCAATGTGCAGGGCGCGTTCGAGGTGCATCCCCTGGTGCTCGAGCGGCTCAGGGGGCGGTCAGTGGTGCTGGTCGATGACGTCTATACCACAGGCGCCACGGTCAAGGCGGTGACGCGGGTGCTCAGGCGCGCCGGTATCGAGGCAGTGAACGTTCTGACCTTTGCCCGCGTTGTCATTGGCCAGGATTCACCCATATAAGGGGTCAACACCCTGATTTCCGAGAGCCCGACAGCCATGCCCAAGGTCGAAATCTATACTACCCCAACCTGCCCCTATTGCCACGCGGCCAAGTCGCTGCTGCGCGAAAAGGGCGTGGACTATACCGAGATCACCGTGCTCGATCCCGATCTGCGTCAAAACATGATGCAGCGTGCCCATGGCCGCCGCACTGTGCCGCAGATCTTTGTCGGCGACACCCATGTGGGCGGCTATGACGACATGGCCGCACTTGATCGGCGTGGCGGGCTGGACCCCTTGCTGGCGCAATAAATCTTATGAAAATCGCCGCCATCCAGATGTGTTCCGGCCTCGATCCGGAGGCCAACCTGACCGCGCTCGCGCCGCTGCTGGCCGAGGCTGCGGCGCAGGGCGCGCGCTATGCGCTCACCCCGGAAGTAACGCTGATCTTCCCGGAAAACCGCGACCAGCTCAAATCGGTGGCCGCGCCGTTCGAGGGCCATCCGCAACTGGCGAAAGTGGGCGAACTTGCCCGCCAGCATGACATGTTCGTGCAGGTTGGCTCACTCCCCATCCCCCTCGAGGACGGGCGCTTTGCCAATCGCTCGGTGCTGTTCGGACCGGATGGGGCGCAGATCGCGACCTATGACAAGATCCACCTCTTCGACGCCGATATTGCCGGGCTCAACGCTTATCGCGAAAGCGCCACCTATCGCGGCGGCGAGCGGGCGGTGACGGCGGCGGTGGATGAGTTCATGCTCGGCTTTTCCATCTGCTACGACATGCGCTTTCCGCGCCTCTACAATGCGCTCGCCAATGCTCGCGCGACGCTGATGGCGGTGCCGGCGGCCTTCACCGTACCCACGGGGCAGGCGCATTGGCATGTGCTCTTGCGGGCAAGGGCCATCGAGACGGGCTCCTATGTCATCGCCGCCGCGCAGGGCGGGCAGCACCCTAACGGCCGCGCCACCTATGGCCATTCGCTGATCGTGGACCCATGGGGCAAGGTGATTGCGGAGCTCGACCATGACCGGCCCGGCGTGCTGGTGACAGAGATCGACCCGGAGGCAGTCACCGACGCGCGGGGTCGGGTGCCCGCCCTTCTCAATGCGCGCGACTTCGCCCCGCCGGGTTTGCACAGCTGAGCCAAGCGCCTATATGGTGCCGAACACGCGCCATAGCCCACCAACAAGCGACAAGACCATTGATCCAGTATTCACTCCAATGTTCGCAGGGGCATCGTTACGAGGCCTGGTTTAAGAGCGCCGCTGCCTATGACGAGCAGCAGGCGCGCGGCATTGTGCATTGCGCCCAGTGTGGCGACATTCACGTCGAAAAAGCGCCGATGGCCCCCAATGTGGCCCGCGCCGCTTCCCAGCGTGTTCCGCTCAGCGCCGCCCATCCGGATGCCGCGCATATCCGCGCCATGCTGCGTCAATATCGCCAGAAGGTGATGAGGGAAGCCGAACATGTCGGGCCCCGGTTTGCCGAGGAGGCTCGCAAGATTCATTTCGAGGAGGCCGAGGCCCGAGGCATCTATGGCGAGGCGACGCATGACGAGGTCGTCGGTCTGATCGAGGATGGCGTCGAATTTCTGCCCCTGCCCGACGTGGGTGAGGACAATTGAGCCTTTATGATAAGGGCAGTTTTGACCGGAGCCTCGGCGCGCTGCCGGGCGTCACCTTTGTCGACCAGTGGGATGCCCATATCGCCAAGGTCGGCGGCAAGTTGTTTTGCCTGCTCTCTGACAAGGCGCCGCACCAGCTCGTCTTCAAGTGCGGCGAAGAGAGTTTCGACATCCTGACAGCGCTCGATGGGGTCGAGCAGGCCGCCTATTTCGCCAAACGGCAATGGGTGAGCGTGACAGAGGGTTCGGAGCTCAGCGAGGCCGATCTTCTCGCTTATGCCGGCCGATCTCACGCCCTGATCGCCAAGGGGCTGACCAGGAAGCTCCGGGCGGAACTGGGCATTAGCTGACAATTTGGGGGTTCGGGTCGGTCCGATAGGGAGGGTGGAATCCCCGCTATCGGACCTGACCAGTTCGACAGTCTTGGCAGACCGCCGAGTGGCTGGGCCGGGTGTTAACACCGGGCCAGAGAATTGTCACGCGATTGTCGCAAGCCTTAGTCGCTGAGCTTGCTCACATCGCGCACGGCGCCGGTCGAGGCGGAGGTGACCAGCGAGGCATAAGCCCGGAGCGCGGTGGTGATCTTGCGCTTGCGCGGTTCGACGGGCTTCCAGCCCCTGGCATCCTGCTCGGTGCGACGCGTGGCCAGTTCGGCATCGGAGACCAGCACGTTGACGGTGCGGTTGGGGATGTCGATCTCGATGATATCGCCTTCGCGCACGAGGCCGATGGCGCCGCCTTCGGCCGCTTCGGGCGAGGCATGGCCGATGGAGAGGCCCGAGGTGCCGCCCGAAAAGCGACCGTCCGTCAGCAGCGCGCAAGCCTTTCCGAGTCCCTTGGATTTCAGATAGCTCGTGGGATAGAGCATTTCCTGCATGCCGGGACCGCCGCGCGGACCCTCATAGCGGATGACGATGACATCGCCTTCCTTGATCTCGTTCGAGAGGATCGCCTTGACCGTCATGTCCTGGCTCTCGAAGACGCGGGCCGGGCCAGTGAACTTGAGGATGGACTCGTCGACGCCCGCCGTCTTAACGATGCAGCCATCGAGCGCGATATTGCCCTTGAGAACGGCCAGGCCCCCATCCTTTGAGAAGGGGGTTTCGGCCGAGCGGATGACGCCGTTCTGGCGGTCGAGGTCAAGGTCGGCCCAGCGGTTGGACTGCGAAAAGGCCTGGGTGGTGCGCACGCCACCGGGCGCGGCCATGAAGAACTGGCGGACGCTTTCCGAATTGGTGCGGGAGATGTCCCATTTGTCGAGCGCGTCGCCCATGGTGGCGGCATGGATGGTGGGCTCGGAGCGGTTGATCAGGTTGGCGCGGTCGAGCTGGCCCAGAATGGCCATGATGCCACCGGCGCGGTGCACGTCTTCCATATGCACGTCCGCCTTGGCCGGGGCGACCTTGGACAGCACCGGGACGCGGCGGCTCAGCCGGTCGATATCGTCCATGGTGAAGTCGATGCCGCCCTCATGGGCCGCCGCCAGGATGTGCAGCACTGTGTTGGTCGAACCGCCCATGGCGATGTCGAGCGACATGGCGTTTTCGAAGGCCGCCTTGGTGGCGATATTGCGCGGCAGGATGGTTTCGTCCTCCTGTTCATAATAGCGGCGCGCCAGATCAACGATCAGGTGCCCGGCTTCCTGGAACAGGCGCTTGCGGTCCGAATGGGTGGCCAGGGTCGAGCCATTGCCGGGCAAGGAAAGACCCAGCGCCTCGGTCAGGCAGTTCATGGAATTGGCGGTGAACATGCCCGAGCAGGAGCCGCAGGTGGGGCAGGCGGCTTCCTCGACGGCCTGCACTTCCTCGTCGGTGTAATGATCGTCGGCGGCCATCACCATGGCATCGACCAGGTCGAGCGCCTGGAGCTTGCCCTTGAGCATGGCCTTACCCGCTTCCATCGGGCCGCCCGAGACGAAGACCACCGGAATATTGAGCCGCATGGCGGCGTTCAGCATGCCGGGGGTGATCTTGTCGCAATTGGAAATGCAGACCATGGCGTCGGCGCAATGCGCATTGACCATATATTCCACCGAGTCCGCGATTATGTCGCGGCTGGGCAGGGAATAGAGCATGCCGTCATGGCCCATGGCGATGCCATCATCGACCGCGATGGTATTGAATTCCTTGGCGACGCCGCCGGCCGCTTCGATCTCGCGGGCGACCAACTGGCCGAGATCCTTCAAATGCACGTGTCCAGGCACGAACTGGGTGAACGAGTTCACCACCGCGATGATGGGCTTGCCGAAATCGCCGTCCTTCATGCCGGTGGCGCGCCAGAGGCCACGCGCGCCGGCCATGTTGCGGCCATGGGTGGTGGTGCGGGAACGGTAGACGGGCATGGCTGATTTCCTCGGTCTAATGCCGGTGGGGCCGGAATTTGTGTTGCCCTTCAATAAACCCATTCCCGAACGGCGGCAAGAATTTTCCGTACCGTACCGTACGGTACTGGAATGGTTTGAGGGAGTTCACCGGAGGCGGTGTATCGAAAGTGCTTTATGAAGGGAGGACGCCAGAAGCGGTTGAGGGCAGTTCATCTGTGCCACCCCCGTCCAATCCACCGGTCCTCATACGCGGTCTTGAACTCAAGGTGCTGCGCGTCAAGAGGCTGTGGACGAGGTTAGGCCTCGCCGTATCAGGTTCCAGTTTTTCTTAGGTCAGCGGGACAGATCACGAATGGGGCGGACATGATCCTCGAACGGCACGTGCCGTCGCTGAAAAGATGTGTTCTCACCGATTTCCGGCGTGCTGATCCGGTCCATGCGAAAATGGCGGAAGCCTTCGCGCGATGGGTCCCAGGCCACCAGATACCAGAGCGGCGGCAGGATCAGCATGGCTTGCGGCTCGACATGCCGGCTGGTCACCGCTCCTTTCGCGTCGTGGTAGCGGAATCGCAGGCACCGCTTTTGAAGAAAAGCTGTCTCGAAGGCGGGGAGCAGCCCGGCGTCCATCTCACCGAGGTCCGAGATGTCCACCTGCGACGACAATTGCCCGACGAACAGGCAATCGAGAAACCGGCGCAGGTCGCGCAATTTGTCCGATGGCAAGGCTTTCTCGATTTTGGAAAGCCCGGCATCCGCGAGCGCCGAGAAGGGCAGGTTTCCGGCAGCCCGCATGGATGCCACGCTGATGAGAAGCGCAAATATTTCGACCACCGAGAGGCGTGTGGTGGTCTGGACCGATTGTGGGTCCAGTTGCAGGCCACCCCCACGGCCGGGTTCGGAATGGATGACAAAACCCGCATCGCGCAGCGCGCTGATGTCCCGCAACACGGTGCGCCTCGACGCGCCGACCCCCTCGGCCAGATCAGCGATTGTCGAAGTGCCGTTGCGTCGAAGGCTGCGCACGATGGCGTCTTGTCGGAGGCGAGCATTCATTGGGCAACCCTGCCGATTAATGGTGTCAAAGTTTGGCACCTTTTGTCTCTAGGCAGCGCCAGTACATGTCAGCAAGGCGAATGATCAATGCTCAACAGAACCGACTTTCCCAAGCCCACCCTTATCGCGGTTAATGGTGTGGAACTCGAAGTCTTCGAGGCAGGTCGCGAAAACAAGGGAAAACCAATAGTGCTCTGTCACGGCTGGCCCGAGCATGCCTATTCCTGGCGACATCAAATGCCCGCCCTTGTTGCAGCTGGCTACCATGTCATCGTCCCGAACCAGCGCGGCTATGGCAACTCGTCCTGTCCGGACGAGGTGACGGACTATGACATCGAGCATCTTGCGGGCGATCTCGTCGCCCTTCTGGATCACTACGGATACCAGGATGCGACCTTTGTCGGCCATGATTGGGGTGCGGCGGTCGTCTGGGGGTTGACCCTGCTGCATCCGAACCGGGTCAACAAGGTGATCAATCTGAGCCTGCCCTATCAGGAGCGCGGGGAAATGCCGTGGATCGAATTCCTGGAGCTGATCCTGGGCAGTGACTATTACTTCGTTCACTTCAACCGGCAGCCAGGCGTGGCGGACGCGGTCCTCGACGAGAATACATTCCGGTTTCTTCGCAACCTCTACCGGAAGAACGTGCCGGTCCTGCCGCCCGAGCCGGGCACGACCATGATCAACCTCGCCAGAGCGGAAACGCCACTCGGTGAGCCGGTGATGATCGATAGCGACCTGGCCGTCTATGTCTCGGCCTTCGAGACATCCGGGTTCACAGGCGGCATTAACTGGTACCGAAACCTCGATCGCAACTGGCATCTGCTGGGGGAGGTGGACCCAATCATCCATCAACCCACGCTCATGATCTATGGCGAGCGGGATGTTATCCCGAAATCTGAAAATCTGGCCGATTTCGTGCCCAATGTGGACGTGGCCAGCCTCGATTGCGGCCATTGGATCCAGGAAGAAAAGCCGGAGGAAACTACAAAGGTCATTCTCGACTGGCTGCAACGGCAGGATGGCGCTTCCGGCTGACCCAGCGTGCTGCCCTCGGGCTCGATCCGAGGGCCATTTTCGAGAAGCACCGGTTTACGCGTGCGCCACTACTCGTCCTTGGATCGGGTCAGAGGACGGACCGTGTTTTTCGATATCAAGGGCGCGCCTCAGAACTTGTAGCGCAGGCCTATGGTCAAGGCGTTGGAGCCGTCGATATGGGCGATCGTGCCAAAACCGCCGGAGCGATGCTGGATGCGGCCGAAGGCCTCCCATTCGGGATGTTCGTCATGCGACACGGCGATTTCGGGGGCCAGATAGTAAAGCAGCGTGGCGCTCTGCCCGGATGCGGCAGCGCGGGTGGTTTCGACGCCGATGGTGTCGGTCACCACCGAGATGCCTCCGGTCACCGATGGGGTGATGTTGATGGGGCCAAATTCGAATTCGGTCAGCCGCCCGACTACGCCCGCCCAGGCCTCGCCGGAAACGGGGGAGCCAATGCGTACGCCCAGCCCGGCTTCGAGGCCAAGCTGGAAGCTCTCATATTCATAAAAGAAGCGCTGATAGCCGACGCCGACAAAGGCATTGGATTCCAGCTGCCACGCCCAGGGCTGAATAGCGTCGCTGAAATACCCGCTCGTCATCGGCCCACCAAAGAGGAAGACGTTCTGGCCGGACCGGGATTGCGATATTTCGGGGGATTGGGCGAGCGCGGGCACGGCAACGCAGAGCCATACTGCACCCATGCAGGCAAGCGCGCGGGGGAGGGGAATCATCGGCAATTTCTCATGCTATCTCAGAGAGAAAATGGTTTGCCATGGGTTTTGGTTCACGCTGGCGCGATCACGTTTTCTGCGAGCACTTCCAGCCCCCGCGATTGCGGGAGCGCGTGGGAACGGGCCCGGCTGCGAGGCGTTTTGCCTCCACAACAAAAGGAGAAAGACATGCACGCCATTCCCAATAGTGTTCATGAAGGCATGAAGGTACTCGACAGCGCCATGCACGATATCGGCACCGTCGAGACGTTCCGCGTGACCGACAAGGCGCCCGGCAATTCCGACATCGACGCCGCCGGAGTCAGCCCCGCGCTCGAAACGGAGCGGAACAATTTTGCAGCGTTGCTCGCCGATGTGTTCAGCGGGGAAGAGGAATTGCCGCAAGAAATGCAGGAAAAGGCCTTACGCGAAGGCTTCGTGCGTCTCGACGCCGATGGCCTATTTGCGGCGGATCGCTATATTTTCCCCGAGCATATCGACCGCGTCGAAAGCGACCAACTGGTGCTTTCGGTTTGCAAGGAAGACCTGCTCAAGGCGTAATAGGAGCTCACTGGAACAGGCTCGATTTATATGGTTACCGGAAGAAAAACGTGGATTTTCAACACCCGAAACTGCGTTTAACCACATGGGTTTACCACCCTTGCGCTTAGCCGGTGCCGAATAGGTAGAAGGCCGGATTTCGGCGCCGGTCGTTCGCCTGATCATCCCAATAACGGTGGCACACGCCATCGCCTTTTTAGGAGATGATCATGTTGTACAAGCGTATGATTGCGGCCGTCATGGTGTCGGTCGTGTTGATGCCGGCACTGGCCTCGGCCAATGGATTGCTCGGCGGGGTCCTAGGCGGCGGCTCGGATGATGGCGGCCTCCTCGGTGGCGCGCTGAGCGGTTCGGACGGCTCCAGCGTGCTCGGCGTCATTGGCGACGGTAATAGCGGCGCCCTGGTGACCGTCGAATCGGCCAATGCCGGCACTTCGGGCCTGCTCAATGTCGGCCTCGGTGGCAGCGACGGCGTGGTGACCGCCAATGTCGGGGCCAATGATCCGGTGATCGGGGCTCAGGCGCTCGGCCCGCAGGGCATCGTGGATGTCGATGTGGACCTGGGCGATGTCGGCGCCAATGTGAATGTCGGCGGGCCCAATCTCATCGATCTCACCCTCGATCTGCCGAATGGCGGGAATGGCGGGAACGGGGGCAATGGCGGGAATGGCGGCAATGGCGGGAATGGTAATGGCGGCGGTGGAAACGGCTCCGATGGCTCTAACGGGTCCAATGGCTCCAATGGTGGCAACGGCCAGGTTTCGATCTTCTCGAATGGCGGCTCCAGCTCAAGCTCGGCCATCACCGCGGTCTGCGCTGGTCAGAGTTCTAACCAGCTTCTGGCCCTGTTCAACAAGAGTACCGTCCGCGGCTGGAACCGCGCCACTGGCATTCAGCTCATTCCTATCAGGGTCTGTGCCGATCTGCGGCGGCAGATGGCCAATTGGCTCCAGGGCAATGGTGACTATCACCGGCTGCTCGGCGCCGTGGCGCAGGACCCCCTGATCAACGCTGCCCTCAGCCGCACCCAGTACCGGCCAGGCCATGTGCTTGGCGTTCACCGGCAGGGGTCGACGCTGATGGTCTACGTGTTCTGATCCTGCCTCCGATCAGGCCGTAGAGCGGGCCGGCTGTCTTCCCCAGGGCAGCCGGTCTTTCGCATCAAGTTACATCAGGCGGCGGGTCGTTCGGCCAGCACCATGTAATTGACGCCCATGTCGGTGGACTTGCGCCAGTCATCGGCCAGCGGGTTGAAGCTCACTCCGGTCTGGTCGATGACGCGGAGACCGTTGCGGCGCAGTTGGGCGCTGATCTCCTCGGGGGTCAAAAATTTCTTCCAGTCATGGGTGCCGCGCGGCAGCCAGCGCAGTACATATTCGGCGCCCACAATGGCCAGTGCCCAGGACCGGGCGGTTCGATTGAGCGTGGCGGTGAACATCAGCCCGCCGGGACCAACCAGGTCGGCGCAGCTCTTCATGTAGAGCGGCACATTATCGACATGTTCCACCACTTCCATGTTGAGCACGACGTCATAAGTTTCCCCGGCCGCAACCAGGGCCTCGCTGGTGGTGGCGCGATAGTCCACGGCGATGCCGGATTGCTCGGCATGGATCCTGGCAATGGCGATATTGCGCTCGGCTGCGTCAATGCCGGTCACGCTCGCCCCAAGCCGGGTCAGCGGCTCGCAGAGCAGCCCGCCGCCGCATCCGACATCGAGAATGCGCAAGCCTTCGAAGGGCCGGATGGAAGTGGCGTCGCGGTTGAAATGGCGGACCAGATGCTCGCGGATATAGGAGAGGCGCACCGGGTTGAACTTGTGCAGCGGCCTGAACTTGCCCTTGGGGTCCCACCATTGCTCGGCCATGGCGGTGAACTTGGCAATTTCGGCGTCATTGACTGTGGTGGTCGTGCTGTTCATGGGCGGCTCCATCTGGCGAGATATGAACCGGGTAACGCTCTGGGGCAAGACAAAGACAGACGATCGGACGCGAGAATGTAACCACTCGCTGATAGCCAGGTGTCACAAAAAAGAGAGCACGGAGACACCTTTTGGCAGTCCTGCCTGGAACTTCGCAGGTAAGTGAGCCATTTAGCGAAGATGAGACGGTGCCTGGTTTGACCGGGATCGTTCTGCCGTGGGGTCCTGTTCGCCAGGTTCGATGGCAATTGATATCCGGGGCTAAGGACTTCGCATTGGACGCTAAAGATGTGGCAATTCATTCCCTTTTTCTCGCTGGGGGCGGAGAAATGGGGCAACGCATCAGGACACATGATTGGTCTGGGACCGCTTTAGGCGACCCGAGAGATTGGCCAGTAGCACTATCCACCCTCGTAGGGGTGATGCTGTCTTCAAACCAGGCGATGTTCATCGCCTGGGGCAAGGACCAAACTCTCCTCTATAATGACGCGTATTCGAATATATTGGCGGACAAGCATCCGCAGGCCCTCGGCACGGGTTTTCTGCAGGTCTGGCAGGAAATTCGCGGGGATCTGGTGCCCATCGTGGAGAAGGCTTATGCGGGTGAGCCAGTTCATATGGACGACATCACCCTGCTGATGATGCGCAAGGGTTATCTGGAAGAGGCGCATTTCAGCTTTTCCTACACGCCGGTCCGTGACGAAACTGGACAAGTCGCTGGCTTTTTCTGTCCCTGCAACGAGATAACCGGGCAGGTCCTGGCCGACAGGCGCCTTCGTGAAAGCGAGGCCCGTGCCAAGGGTGTGCTTGATGGCATGGCGGAAGGGTTTTGGCTTCTGGACACCGATTTCCGTCTTCTGGACGTCAATGTCGCCGCGCTTTGGTATGACACGCGGTCCCGCGCTCAGCTGCATGGCCTGAGCTATTGGGACATTTATACGGGCAGCAAAGATACAGACCTGGGAGCGCATCTGCAGCGCGCCATGAAGCTGCGCGAGACGGTATCGCTCGAATATGAACACACTTGGCCCGACGGGCGCCAGTCCTGGCTGGAAACGCGGGCTTATCCTGTCGATGAGGGACTGGCCGTCTTTTTTCGCGACATTTCCGAGCAGAAACGGACCGACGCGATCGCTCGTGAAACGGCTGAGCGCTATCGCCTGGCGATCAAGGCCACCAATGATGCGATATGGGACTGGCAGTTTTCAACGAACGATGTGCTCTGGAACGAAGCACTGGAGTCTGCTTACGGGCACAAGCCCGAGGACGTCGAGCCGACAGGCGATTGGTGGATAGATCATATTCATCCTGAAGATCGCCAGCGTGTCGACGACAGCATCCATGCCGCGATTGACGGCGTCACGGAAAGCTGGACCGATAGCTACCGCTTTCAGCGCGCCGATGGCAGCTATGCGGAGGTGCTCGACAGGGGTCACGTGATCAGAGACGCCACAGGCCGGGCGACCAGAATGATCGGGGCGATGCTGGACCTGACTGAGCAGCGCCGCAGCCAGGCAGCACTGAAGGAAAGCGAAGAGCGGTATCGCACTCTCTTTACCTCGATCGAGTCCGGATTCTGCGTGGTGGAAGTGGACTTGCACAGCCCGGAAGGACAAGTCGATTATCGGGTGGTGGAAGCCAATCCGGCGTTCTACCGCCAGACTGGTTTTCACGAATCCATTTTTGGCCAGTGGCTCCGCCAGGCGGCTCCGCTGCTTGAAGAGCATTGGTACGAGATTTATGGGCGGGTCGCGCGAACTGGCCAGGCGGAGCGCTTCGAGCAAGGCTCGGAGGCATTGGGGCGATGGTTCGACGTCTATGCATTTCCTCTGGGCAAAGCAGAAAACAATCGCGTTGCCATCCTATTCAACGACATTTCGGCACGGCGAAATGCCGAGGAGCGATTGCGGGTCCTCAACGAAACCCTTGAGGCGGAGGTATTGGCCCGTACAGCAGAGCGCGATCGGATCTGGGAGACGTCACCAGACCTGATGTGTGTCATTGATTTCGAAGGTTATTTTCGCCGCGTCAATCCTGCCTGGACGACGCTGCTTGGCTATGCGCCAGACGAATTGGTAGGGCACCACGTCAACGAGTTTGTCCTGGCTGATGACCATTCTTCGACCGTAGACGCCTACGAACTGGCGGCGAGCGGTGGGCGGCCCAAAATTGAAAATCGCTACCGTCACCGTGACGGTTCCACTCGCTGGATCTCCTGGGTCGCGGCGCCGACCGGCGAGGTAACCTATGCAATCGGACGCGACGTTACCGCAGAGAAGGAAGCAGCAGCCGAACTGGGCCGGGCTCAGGAAGCCTTGCGCCAAAGCCAGAAAATGGAAGCCGTGGGTCAACTCACCGGCGGGCTGGCCCATGACTTCAACAATTTGCTCGCAGGCATTTCCGGCTCCCTGGAATTGATGAGCAACCGCATCGCTCAAGGCAGGATCGCCGATGTCGAACGGTATCTCATCGGCGCGCAGGGTGCGACCAAGCGCGCGGCCGCATTGACCCATCGTCTCCTTGCATTTTCGCGCCGACAAACGCTGGATCCCAAGCCGACCAATGTCGGCGCGCTCATCGGTGGGATGGAGGATCTGATCCGCCGGACTGTCGGCCCATCGATTGCGGTGGAAAGCGTTGCCGGGGGCGGCGTGTGGAGTGTCCTGGTGGATCCGAACCAGCTGGAAAACGCCTTGTTGAACCTGTGCATCAACGCGCGTGACGCAATGCCCGATGGTGGAAACATCACCATCGAGACAGCCAATCGCTGGCTAGACCACAAGGCAGCGAGCATGCGTGACCTGCCGCCGGGGCAATATGTTTCCCTGTGTGTCAGCGACAATGGCACGGGCATGGCGCGGGATGTCATCGAGAAAGCCTTTGATCCCTTTTTCACCACCAAGCCTATCGGCATGGGGACCGGATTGGGCTTGTCCATGATCTACGGTTTTGCACGCCAGTCCGGCGGTGGCGTGCAAATCTATTCCGAACTCAATCAGGGCACGATGGTTTGCATCTACCTTCCGCGCCATGTTGGCGAGAATGACAGTATCGCTGAGGAGCCCGAATTGCCCAGCGTAGAAAGAGCAATGGCCGGGGAAACCGTTCTGGTTATCGATGACGAGCCGCTGGTGCGGATGTTGGTCGTGGATGCTTTGGAGGAGCTGGGATATACAGCCATTGAAGCCGGCGATGGACCATCCGGCATGACGGTGATCCAATCCGACGCGCGGATCGATCTCCTGATCACCGATGTTGGCCTTCCCAATGGCATGAACGGACGGCAAGTGGCCGATGCTGCGCGGGAAATCCGGCCCGGACTGAAGGTGCTTTTTGTTACAGGCTATGCCGAAAATGCGGTCCTCAATCATGGGCATCTGGGCCATGGGATGCAGGTCATAACCAAGCCGTTCCAGATGGAGGAACTCAGCCGACGCATACAGACCATCATATCGGAATGAGGGAGGACAGAATCGGGCACCGGAGGGAGCAGACCCATTGATTGCGCACCGGCTTTGTGGCATGTCCCCGCCGAGCACTAAGCGTACCGCCGGGTTCGGTGAGTCAACGGGGAAACAGAGTGGCCCGTATCGTCGTCAAGTTCGGTGGCACGTCGGTGGCCAATGTCGAGCGCATCCGCAATGCGGCGCGCCACGTCAAGCGCGAGGTCGAGGCCGGCAATGAGGTGGCCGTGGTGGTTTCGGCCATGAGCGGCAAGACCAATGAGCTGGTCGGCTGGGTCAATGAAGCCTCCAAATTCCATGATGCGCGCGAATATGACGCCGTGGTCGCCTCGGGCGAACAGGTGACGGCGGGCCTGATGGCCATTGTCCTTTCGGAAATGGGTATCCAGGCGCGCAGCTTTGCCGGCTGGCAGGTGCCGATCCATACCGATGACGCCCATGGCGCGGCGCGCATCACCGAGATCGAGCCGACCGAGCTGGACAAGCGCATGAAGGAAGGCTGGGTGCCGGTGATCACCGGCTTCCAGGGGATTTCGCCACATGGCCGGGTGACGACACTGGGACGGGGTGGTTCGGACACTTCGGCGGTGGCGGTTGCGGCGGCGGTAGGCGCGGATCGCTGCGACATCTATACGGATGTCGATGGCGTCTACACCACCGATCCGCGCATCGTGCCCAAGGCGCAGCGCATGACCAAGATTTCCTTCGAGGAAATGCTGGAAATGGCCTCGCTCGGCGCCAAGGTGCTGATGATCCGCTCGGTGGAAATGGCGATGGCCTACAAGGTGCGCCTGACTGTTCGTTCCAGTTTCGATGATCCGGACGCGCCACAGATCGCCCCCGATGGTACGCTTGGTGTTCCGGGCACGCTCGTTTGCGATGAGGATGAGATCATGGAAAAGCAGATCGTTTCGGGTGTGACGCTCGCCAAGGCCGAGGCCAAGATCACCCTGCGCGACGTCAAGGACAGCCCCGGCGTGGCCGCCGCAATCTTTGGTACGCTGGCGGACAAAGGCATCATCGTCGACATGATCGTGCAGAACATTGCCGATGATGGCGCCACCACCGACATCACCTTCACGGTGCCGGACAGCGAGTATGAAAAAGCCACCAGGGCTCTCGAGGATAATGGCGGGCGCTTCGAATATGCGCGGCTTTCCGGTTCGCGCGGTGGGGCGAAAGTCTCGGTCGTGGGCGTGGGCATGCGCTCGCATGCCGGCGTTGCCGCCTCGATGTTCAAGGCCCTGGCCGACAAGGGCATCAACATCCAGCTGATCACCACTTCGGAAATCAAGACCTCGGTGTTGATCGATGAAGAATATGCCGAGCTTGCGGTTCGGGCGCTCCACACCTATTACGGTCTGGACAGACAGGACGCCTGACCCAGTCGAGGGGACAAGGGCCGCGTCCTTAAGAAGGGAGGCGGCCTTGCGAGCTGCCTTGAAGAGGCGATGGTGGCGACCATAAGCGGCCCGAGGGTGCTGCTGCGGCAATTGCGCGAGACGATGGCGGAGCCTCTGGCGTCGCAGGACCGTCTCGACAAGATCGTGGGCCTGATCGCCGAAAACATGCGGGCCGATGTCTGCTCCTTCTATGTGCTGCGCGATGATGGCGCACTGGAACTGTTCGCTACCCGCGGTCTCAAGGCCGAATCGGTTCACCTGACGACGCTTCGCCTGGGCGAGGGCCTGGTGGGCTTGATCGCGGCCGAGGCCGAGCCGCTCAGCCTCGACGATGCGCCAAGCCATCCGGCCTTTGCCTATCGCCCGGAAACCGGCGAGGACAAGTATAATTCCTTTCTAGGCGTGCCGGTGCTGCGCGCCGGACAGATGCTGGGCGTGCTGGTGGTGCAGAATGCCGACCGGCGCCATTACGGCGAGGATGAAACCGAGGCCATGCTGACCACGGCCACAATCCTGGCCGAGATGATCGCTACCAGCGATTTCGACAATCTGATCAAGCCCGGGTCGGATATCGATCTCAGGCGGCCCCGTATGTTCAATGGTGTCAGTTTCACCGATGGCGTCGCGCTGGGGACTGTGGTCCTCCACGATCCGCGCGTCGTGGTCACCAATTTCATCGCCGAGGACACCGATGCGGAAAAGCAGCGGCTCGAGGTGGCGCTGGCCTCAATGCGCGTCTCCATCGACGCCATGCTCGACCATGGCGATATGCAGCCGACCTCGGATCATCGCGAAATTCTCGAGACCTATCGCATGTTCGCCAATGACCGGGGCTGGGTGAACCGGCTGACCGAGGCGATTGACAACGGCCTTTCCGCCGAAGCGGCTGTGGAGCGGGTACAGAACGATACCCGCGCCCGCATGCTCAGGCAGACCGACCCCTATATTCGCGATCGGCTGCATGATCTGGACGATCTGGCCAACCGGCTGCTGCGCGTGCTGACCGGTGACGGACATGCACTGGGCCGGAAGGAACTTCCCGATAATGCGATTCTCGTGGCCCGCAATATGGGGCCGGCGGAACTGCTCGAATATGACCGCAAGAAGCTGCGCGGCGTGGTGCTCGAAGAGGGTGGTGCCACCGCCCATGTAGCCATTGTCGCCCGATCGCTGGGCCTGGTGGCCGTGGGGCAGGCTCAGTCCATCGTGTCGATGTGCGAGAGCGGCGACGACATCATTATCGACGGGCCGCTGGGGCAGGTGCATCTGCGACCCACCCCGGATATCGAGCAGATCTATATCGACAAGGTGCGCATCTCGGCCCGGCGCCGGGCGCATTATGCCGCGCTCAAGGACAAACCCAGCGTCACCAAGGACGGCGTTGCAATCACGCTGTTGCACAATTCGGGGCTGGTGGCGGACCTGCCCATGCTCGACGATACGGGTGCGGTCGGGGTGGGGCTGTTCCGCACTGAATTGCAGTTCATGATCGCCAGCCGCCTGCCGCGATTGCAGGAGCAGGTCGCCCTCTATGCCGAGGCCATGGAGATCGCCGGGGACCGCCCGGTGGTGTTCCGGCTGCTCGACATTGGCGGCGACAAGGTGGTGCCCTATCTGCGCTCGGCTGCCGAGGAGAACCCGGCCATGGGCTATCGCTCGATCCGGCTGGGGCTGGATCGGCCGGGCCTATTGCGTACCCAGATCAGAGCGCTGCTGCTGGCGGCGGGGGGCCGGCCGCTCAAGATCCTGGTGCCCATGGTCACCGAGACCTTCGAGTTCCGGCAGACCAAGCTCGTGCTCGCCAAGGAGATGGAAAGGCTGAGGCGTGCAGGACATCCGGTACCGGAAAAGGTCGAGATCGGGGCGATGGTGGAAGTGCCTTCGCTCTTGTTCGAGCTTGACCAGATCATGCCCGAGAGCGATTTTGTTTCCATTGGTTCGAACGATTTGGTGCAGTTCCTGACAGCGGCTGACCGCGCCAATCCGCGTGTCTCCAAGGCCTATGACCCTATCGGGCTGCCGCGCCTCAGGGCCATACGCCTCGTGGTCGAAGCTGCCGCGCGTCACAACAAGCCGGTGACCATGTGCGGTGAACTGGCCGGCAAGCCCATAGAAGCGCTGGCGCTGATGGCTATCGGCATGACCCGGCTCAGCATGGGGCCGGCCTCGATCGGGCCGATCAAGGAAATGATCCTCAACCTTGAATTGAAGCCGATCCAGGAGGCAGTGTCGGCGGCGCTCAGCGTCGGGGCCAATGGCCATTCGATCCGCCAATTGCTCACCGAATGGGTGGACAAGCAGAACCTGCCCATGGGGTAGCGGCTGGGGAAAGATATCCCCGCCCCCTCAGTCCGCCCCTATACTCCCACCCATCACTCCCGCGCGGACGGACTGCAGCGAACTTTGCGGGGGGAGCCGGGCATAGCTGGGTCGCTCCAGTTGTGCGTCTAGGAAGCGGTCACCCTGCGACGAGCGTTCAATGGGGACCGGAGTCCTCTACGAAAAACCGGTGTCCCGAGGCGGCGACGTCTCTATCTATTCAAATTTACTGAGACGCACGCGCCTCGGGATACGTCCAGTTTCAGAACCAGAAGCAGCGATGCCGTCTGGCGCATGGGCATGCCTCCAGGGCCGGGTTGGGTCCTGGCCACTTGAACTTGATGCTTGCGGTCTTTACAGCCACGCTGACAATTGCCCCGAAAGCCCGCCCATGCCCGCTCTACCCCAGGACAAGCTCGACGCCCTTGAAACGCGCTTCCAATATATCGAAGCGGCGCTGTCCAGTGGCGCCGCACCTGACGAATTGGCCAGGCTCTCCAAGGAGCATTCGGACCTTTCCGAAATCGTGGGCGAGATCACGGCATTCAAGAAAGCACAGCGCGACCGCGCCGAAGCTGAGGCGCTGCTGAAAAGCGGCGACAGGGACATGGCCGAAATGGCCGAGGCCGAAATCGAGGTGCTGGACGACACCATCGAGCGGCTCGAACAGTCGATCCGCATCATGCTGCTGCCCAAGGACGAGGCGGACGAGAAATCCATTATTCTGGAAATCCGCGGCGGAACGGGCGGCGACGAGGCGGCGCTGTTTGCGGGCGATCTCTTCCGCATGTATGAGCGCTATGCGGCCGGGCGCGGCTGGAAGGTCACGGTGATGGAAGAAAGCCCCGGCGAAATGGGGGGCTTCAAGGAAATTATCGCCAATGTCTCGGGCAAGGGCGTTTATGCGCGCATGAAATATGAGAGTGGCGTGCACCGGGTGCAGCGCGTGCCAGCAACTGAAGGCTCGGGGCGTATCCACACATCGGCGGCCACGGTGGCGGTGTTGCCGGAAGTGGAAGACATCGACATTGAGATCCGCAACGAGGATATCCGCATCGACACGATGCGGGCTTCTGGCGCTGGCGGCCAGCACGTCAATACCACCGATTCGGCGGTGCGCATCACCCATTTGCCGACCGGACTTGTGGTCACTTCTGCCATGAAGAGCCAGCACCAGAACCGGGCCCAGGCAATGGTCGTCTTGCGCTCGCGGCTCTATGAGTTGCAGCGCGAGGAGCGCGATAGCGCCCGCTCGGCCGAGCGCAAGGGACAGGTGGGCTCGGGCGACCGTTCCGAACGCATCCGCACTTATAATTTCCCGCAGGGGCGCGTGACCGACCACCGGATCAATCTCACGCTCTACAAGCTCGACAAGGTGATTGCCGGGGAAGCGCTGGACGAGCTCATCGAGGCGCTGATCACCGAGAACCAGGCTGCCCAGCTGGCCGCCATGGAGCAGGTCAACTGAGCCAGGACGTCAGCATCGGCGCGCTGTGGCGCGGCTGGCGCGATGTGCTGGCACGGCTGGGCTTCGACACAGCGGCGCTCGACGCCAAGCTGCTCACCAGCCATGCGCTGGGTCTGGATGCGCTGGGACTGGCGACGGGCGAGCAGGCGCCGGTTTCGCCCGAAGCCGCCCATGCGGTCGCCGAACTGATGCAGCGGCGGATGAGTGGAGAATCGGTAGCCCGCATCATTGGTGAGCGGGAATTCTATGGCCTTGCCTTCGGGCTCACTCACGCAACGCTGGAGCCGCGGCCCGATACCGAATTGCTGGTCGATCTGGCGCTCAAGGCGCTGCCTGAGGGCGGACGCCTGCTCGATCTGGGGACCGGGACAGGCTGTATCCCGATTTCGATCCTGGCCAACCGTCCCGATGCGACCGGGTTGGCGACCGACCTCAGTCCCGATGCGCTGGACATGGCGCGACGCAATGCGACGCGGCACAGCGTGGATGAGCGGCTGGGCTTTGCCGAAGGAAGCTGGTTCGAGGCGCTGGCTCTCGCCTTGCCGACGGTAGCAGAGCACGAAAAGTTCGATCTCATTCTCTCCAATCCGCCCTATATCACCAGCGTTGTAGTCGAGGCGCTGGCGCCAGAGGTCAAGGATTTCGATCCGCGCCTGGCGCTTGATGGCGGACCTGACGGGCTGGGGCCCTACCGGGTCATTGCCACTGGAGCGGCGCGCTTCCTCAGGCCAGATGGCTGGGTGATGGTGGAGATCGGGCACGACCAGGGGGGCAGTGTGCCGGCGCTATTCGGTCAACAGGGCTTTGACGATATTGCCGTTCACAAGGACCTCAACGGGCTTGATCGTGTGGTTCTGGCGCACCACTTGGGGAAGGAGTAGACGGCCCGGTTAAGCCAAAACGCAGTTTGTGCTGGCCAAGCCGGAGCGAAGCGGTTAGTTTGTTGGTGCTGTCAGTGGCGCATCATGAGCGCCGCAGCGATCACACCCGATCCAAAATGCATTGAGCTGCCGAAAGCAGCGCGGTTCCGGCGAGCCGGAACGACGCGAGGGACGGGACGGACTTTTCCGTAGGTCGCTGCCGACCGCATTCGGTCTTCATGAAGCCATATAAATCCCGCACGGTGCGCTCGTACCACCGCCGGGGTCACGGGCCGGATCGGGCCTTTTGTACCGGTCAGCCCCCATGATGTGACGCTTAACTTTCAGAGTTAGACAAAGCGACCCGATGAGACCAAACCAGAACAAGAACCGGCAGCGTGGCCGGAACGGCGGACGCAAGCATGTCAATCCGCTGTCGCGCAACTATGAGAGCAACGGCCCTGACGTAAAGGTGCGCGGCAACGCCGCCCATGTGGCCGAGAAATATTTGCAGCTTGCTCGCGACGCCCAATCCTCGGGCGATTCGGTGATGGCCGAAAACTACCTGCAGCATGCCGAGCATTATTTCCGCATCGTCTCCTCCGCCCAGCAGGCCCTGAACGGTCCGCGCGACGGGCAGAGCCAGGACGAGGTGGATTTCGACGATGACGCCAATGACGTCAATTCGCGTTTCTCCTCTCCGCAGCCAGCGCAACACGCGCAGCAGAACAATGAGAACGAGACCGAATCGTCGCAGGGCGATAACCAGGCACTGCCGGCTCAAGAGGCTGCTGCCGATGCCGCCGAAGGCGATGGCGAGCAGACACCGCGCAAGCCGCGTGAACGGCGTCCGCGCCGTCGTCGCCCGGCGGGTGGTGAGGGCGGATCCGATCCGGGCAATGCCCCGCAGCCGGACGTGCCGGACCTGCCGGCCTTCCTCACCGGCAATGTGGCCGAGTAGGCAGAGACCAGAATGAAAAATGCCGGGCCCAGCGCCCGGCATTTTGTTTTCCTCGCTTCCGCGGGCTGCGGCATACTGGCCTCTCCACCCTCGAAGGCAGTGCGCCAGGGGAACCTCGAATATGTCCCTGCCGAACAAGCGCTATTCTCTTGCCTTGTCTAGTAGGGCCGCTGCCTCGCCGCTGCCGCTTGCCCGAGCGGGCCGTGCGGGCAGCGACGATTGTGCGGCGTGCCCCCCTTTTGTTCGGGGTTGCGATACCTACATCTAGTGCGAACGATGCGCCGATCCGGGCATTGTCCAAACGACGCTTCCGCCGTCATGCCGGTGCCTTGATGGGCCGCATGGCGGGCGAGACCAGGAGAGTTGCATGAATATTGAAAAATACAGCGAACGGTCGCGCGGCTTCATCCAGAGCGCGCAGACGGCGGCCCTGGGCAAGGGCCACCAGCAGTTTTCGCCCATTCACCTGCTCAAGGTCCTGCTCGACGATGACCAGGGCATGGCCGACGGCTTGATCAACAAGGCCGGGGGCGACGCCAAGGCGGCGCGGGCGGGCGTGGAAGCCGCGCTCAACAAGATTCCCAAGGTTTCCGGCGATGCCGGCCAACTCTATCTCAGCCGTGAATTGGCGCGGGTTTTCGACACGGCCGAACAGGCCGCACAGAAGACCGGCGACAGCTTTGTCACGGTCGAGCGGCTGCTGCTGGCGCTGGTGATTGAGAAGGACACCGATGCCGGCAAGATCCTGAGTTCTGCCGGCGTGACCGCGCAGGGCCTCAATACGGCCATCGAGGCCATCCGCAAGGGCCGTACCGCCGACAGCGCTTCGGCCGAAAATACCTATGATGCTCTCAAGAAATATGCCCGCGACCTGACCCAGGACGTGCGCGAGGGCAAGCTCGACCCCGTGATCGGGCGCGACGAGGAAATCCGCCGCACCATCCAAGTGCTGAGCCGTCGCACCAAGAACAATCCGGTGCTGATCGGCGAACCGGGCGTGGGCAAGACCGCCATTGCCGAGGGCCTGGCCATTCGCATCGTGAATGGCGACGTGCCCGAAAGCCTCAAGAACAAGAGCCTCCTGGCGCTCGACATGGGCGCACTGATTGCCGGTGCGAAATATCGCGGCGAGTTCGAGGAACGGTTGAAATCGGTCCTTTCCGAAGTCACGTCTGCCGAAGGGCAGATCGTGCTCTTCATCGACGAGATGCACACGCTGGTCGGCGCCGGCAAGAGCGAGGGCGCCATGGATGCGTCCAATCTTTTGAAGCCCGCTTTGGCGCGCGGTGAGCTCCACTGCGTGGGGGCCACGACGCTCGACGAATATCGCAAGCATGTGGAAAAAGACCCGGCCCTGGCCCGGCGCTTCCAGCCGGTCTTTGTGTCGGAGCCGACGGTCGAAGACACCATCTCGATCCTGCGGGGTCTCAAAGAAAAGTATGAGTTGCACCACGGCATCCGGATTGCCGACTCGGCGCTGGTGAGCGCAGCGACCCTCAGCAACCGCTACATTACCGACCGCTTCCTGCCCGACAAGGCCATCGACCTGATGGACGAGGCCGCGGCTCGCCTGCGCATGGCCGTCGACAGCAAGCCCGAGGCGCTGGACGAGCTGGATCGCAGGATCATGCAATTGAAGATCGAGCGCGAGGCGCTGAAAAAAGAAACCGACGAGGGTTCGCGCACGCGGCTGGAACGGCTGGAGCAGGATCTTGTGGGCCTCGAAGAACAGGCCCAGACGCTATCGGCCAAGTGGATGGCCGAGAAAGAGCGGCTGCAAGGTTCGACCAGGATCAAGGAAGAGCTCGATGCGGCGCGTGGCCAACTCGAGATCGCGCAACGCCGGGGGGATTTGGCCAAGGCGGGCGAGCTTGCCTATGGCGTTATTCCCGATCTCGAAAAACGGCTGGCTGCGGCCGATGATCCCGATGGCGATGGCAAGGCCGATCCGCGCATGGCCAAGGAAACCGTCGAGGCCACCGACATTGCCCAGGTGGTGTCGCGCTGGACCGGCATTCCGGTTGACCGGATGCTGGAAGGGGAGCGGGAAAAGCTCCTCCACATGGAGACTTCGCTGGGCGCCCGCGTTATCGGCCAGGCCGAAGCGGTCCGCGCCGTCGCCAAGGCGGTTCGCCGCTCTCGGGCCGGCTTGCAAGACCCGCATCGGCCGATCGGCTCGTTCATGTTCCTCGGCCCCACGGGCGTGGGCAAGACCGAGCTGACCAAAGCGCTGGCCCAGTTCCTGTTCGATGACGAGACCGCCATGGTGCGGCTCGACATGAGCGAGTTCATGGAAAAGCACTCGGTGGCGCGGTTGATCGGCGCCCCTCCGGGCTATGTCGGCTATGACGAGGGCGGGGTGCTGACCGAAGCGGTGCGCCGGCGACCCTATCAGGTGATCCTGTTCGACGAGATCGAAAAGGCCCATCCCGATGTGTTCAACGTGCTCTTGCAGGTGCTCGATGATGGACGGCTGACCGATGGGCAGGGTCGCACCGTCGATTTCCGCAATTCGGTGGTCATCCTGACCTCGAACCTGGGCGCGGAATATCTGGTTGAGCTCAAGGATGGTGATCCGGTGGAACTGGTGCGGGGCAAGGTGCTCGATGCCGTCAAGGCGGCATTCCGGCCCGAATTCCTCAACCGCATCGACGAGATCCTGTTGTTCCATCGCCTCGGGCGCGAGCACATGGCCTCGATTGTCGATATCCAGTTCGGGCGGCTCGAAGCCCTGCTCAAGGATCGCGACATTGCCCTGGAGCTGACGCCCAAGGCCCGCGAGTGGCTGGCCAATGAAGGCTATGACCCGGCCTATGGCGCCCGACCGCTCAAGCGCGTCATCCAGCGTGAAGTGCAGGACGAATTGGCCGATGCCATTCTCTCGGGCACGGTCAGCGACGGGGGAAGGGTGCTGGTCGACGCCGATGACAGCGGCATCGTGCTGCAGCCGGGCGGCAATGCCGAGGCCGAAGCGGCCGCCTAGGCGTAACTCAAGATGGAATGGGGGCCGGTCAGGCGACCGGCCCCCAAGCCTGTCTCAGGCGCTGAAATCGGGCGGGGCGGCGATATAGCGGTAAGCGTTGTCACGGCGTTCGACATAGCCCAGGGCCGGGAAGTCGAGATGCATGCCGGCCACCAGCAGATCGTCGCTCGCGACCATGTCGAAGAGCCGCTGGCGGCTGGCAATTGCGGTGGGAATATCGGCATCGAAGGCCACCGACCAGTCCGGATGGCTGAACTGATAGGCGGGGGCATGGACGATGTCCCCCCAGATCAGCAGGCTTTCGCCATTGCTTTCAATGCGCAGGCCCATATGACCGGGCGTATGCCCCGGCATGGGCACGGCCGTGACGCCGGGCGCAATGTCGCTCTCCCGGGTCATGGACAGCATGTTGCGACCCTCGGCATAGGGCCCCAACAGGGCGCGGGACGCAAGAAAGTTGCCCTTGAACGCGTCGGGAACGGAGGCGAACACGCCCTCGTCATGGGTGAAGAACCATTCGGCCTCCGCTGCCACCAATTGCGCATTGGGGAGGATGCGGGTGGAAACGCTGTCGCTCAGGCCGCCGACATGGTCGGTATGGGCATGGGTGAGAAAGAGCGTATCGATCTCCTCGAGCGCAATGCCCGCCAGCGCCAGGCTGTTCTGCCAGGCGCCGAGTGTGGGACCCATGGCGCTGCCCGCCCCGGAATCCACTGCGATGATCCGATTGCCGGTGCGGATCACATAGGCGTTGATGGAAATGGTCATGTTGTCCGGGTCATGCGGCTTGTGGGCCTGGGTCGCGGCAAGGCGCGCAGCGCCGTCCTCAAGGCCCACCATGACCCCGGTGGGTACGGCGCCAAAACCGTCGGAAAGGGCGATGACCTCGATCTCGCCAATGCGGTGGCGGGCGATGGCGCCGGCAGGCGCGGACATGGCAGCGGGAGATTGGGCCCGGGCGCCGCTGGAGCCCAGAAGGCCTGGCATGACCAGGGCCGCCGGGGCCAATGCAAGGGCGCCGAGCAGGCTACGGCGAGAAAGATGGGGCAGGTGTTCGGTCATGGTCTTATCCCAGAAGAAGTGACGACCTGCCCGATTTAGGTATAATCTGTTCTCGGAAAACTCCGGAATAGCTTTTTGTAGATATAAGAGGTGGTTATGGATGTAATCGCGCTCCGCAGCCTGGTTGCGGCGGTGGATGCCGGATCGATCTCCGGAGCCGCCAGGCGGCTGTCGGTGTCACAGCCGGCGGTGAGCCAGAAGCTGGCCAGTCTCGAGGCCGCGCTGGGCCAGCAATTGCTGGTGCGCTCGCGCAATGGTGTGTCTCCCACGCCCGCCGGAGACGTGGTGCTGGACCATGCGAACCGCATCCTCTCGTCGCTGGCCGAGATGCAGACGGCGCTGGATGCAATGCGCGGCGAGGTGGCCGGACGGCTAAAAGTGACGGTCAACATGCTGTTCGGTCAGGCGGTCATGGGCCCGATGCTGGCCGACATGCGAGGCCGTTATCCGGCGCTGCGTGTCATCGTGCTGCCGACGGACAAGGTGGTGGACCTGGAGGCCGAAGACATCGATGTGGCACTGCGTGGCGGTACGCAAGGTTCAGGCCGGGGTTTGGTGCGCCGCATTGCCACCATGGAGGGCGCGATTGTAGCGTCGCCCGCTTATCTGGCGGCGGTAGGACGACCCTCTGCCCCCGATGATCTGGCACGGCTGAGCTATGTGCAGTATCGCGAAGATCCCGAGGAGCACGCGATTGCGATGGTGCATGACGAGGAGACCCTGTCGGTCGCGGTCACGCCGTCATTTTCTGCGCAACATCCCGATCTGACACTCCATGCCGTGCTGGGCGGAATGGGCTTCGCCAAGGCCCCGCGGTTTTTCATCGAGGACCAGATGCGTGCGGGTGCCATGGAGGATGTGCTGCCGGGCTACGCACCGGTCCCAAAGCCGCTTTACCTGGTCACCCGTGAGCATCTTCGCGACAGCCCCAATGTGCGCGCTTTTCGCACAGTGCTGGTTGAGCACCTTTCCCGCATGAGCGGTTTTACCATCAGCCCCGATCTCTAAGACCTTGCAGGTCGGCCCGGGTCCAGCTAGAACATAATAAGAACATCTTATGATCGGCCGACAGTTGGCCCCTCATCCAGGGAGAAGCGAGTTCACGGTGGAGCGCATCGACTATATCGAATTTCCATCGACCAGCCGGTCGGACACCAGCAATTTCTTTCGCGCAGCCTTTGGCTGGGGCATCACCAGCTATGGCCCCGACTATGACGGCGTCGAGGGGGCGGGTCTCGACGGTGGGGTAGATCAGGCGGAAGGCCGGGTAGAGGCCACCATGGCCGTCATCCGAACGGACGACCTGGACGATGCCGAGAGACGCGTCCTGGCTGCCGGCGGCGCGATCACGCGGGCGCAGTTCGACTTTCCGAGCGGACGGCGCTTTCATTTTCGCGAGCCGGGAGGGAACGAGCTGGCCGTCTATGTCAGTCGACCTGAATAGAAGCCTTTAGTTGGCTTCTGCAACCGAGACTGGCGCAGGCTCGCGGGCCATCAGGTCGTTGATCTGGGCAATGGTCTGGTCAAACTCTTCGCGATACTGGGCGGCAAGCACGTTGTCCTTGGGCAGCTTGACGCTGAGCGGATCGACCAGATTGCCGTTGATGAGAATTTCGAAATGCAGGTGCGGGCCGGTGGACTGGCCGGTGGACCCGACATAGCCGATGAGCTGACCCTGTCGTACCCTGGACCCCACGCCCAGTCCGTCAACATAGCGGGACATGTGGCCATAGGCGGTCTCGTAGCCGTTGACATGCTGGATCTCGACCTTGTTGCCGTAGCCCGACTGCCATTTGTAGTAGGAGATGACGCCGTCGCCAGCCGCATAGATCGGCGTGCCCGACCGGGCCGCAAGGTCAACGCCGGTGTGGAGCCGCCTGGTCTTGAAGATCGGATGGATGCGATAACCGAAGCGGGAACGCAGGGTGCCGCCGCCTTCAAGCGGCCGGCGGTTGAGGAAGCGCTTCCCGGTCTCGCCGTCGGGGTCGTAGAAGTCCACCACGCCGTCTTCGGTGGTGAACCGATAGAGCTGCCGCTTGGTGCCCGAGAGCGTGAGGCTGACATAGAGCAAATCGTCTGCCGACATCTCATCGACGTCGCCGGCTTCCAGGATTTCGATCGTGTCGCCAGCGGTGATGCGCTTGGTCATGTCGATATCATAGGCGAACATGCCGATGATGCGCTCGATGGTCTCGGCGCTCAGGTCGTGCTTGCGGCCGGTTTCCCAGATGGACCGGTAGATAGTAGGCAAATTGCCCACATTGATCTGCTCGACGTCCTCGGTGGGGAAATCCACCCAGTCGGGCTGCAGGCCAACGACATATTGGCCATTGTCGGACAGTGCCACGGTGGCGATGTGCCGGTCGCCGGGCGCGCCATCAGGCCGGTAGATCGACATGCGGTAGGGAACCAGGCTGTCCGCGGAGTGGGAGAGCGGGCCATAGAGGATGCGCAGCCTGATGCCAGCCGGCAGCCCGGCGGCAGGGATGAGATTGGCCAGTGTGTTTTCAACCATGCCAACCTGGGCCGGGGAGAAGCCGTTGCGCTCCAGCGTGTCGCGCAGCGGTCCGATCTCGCGCACGGTGAGGAACCGCTCTGTGCGGCCCAGCCCCTCGCCGGAGGCAAGCGTGGTCTTGGGGACGACAGTGACATTCTCGGCGACGCCGTTGATGCTCGCTGCCTCGGAACCGGCCAGGTCGCGCAGGGTTGGCGCCAGGGCGGCGTAGGCCAGCACCGGGGTTCCGCCGTCGACCGAGAATTGGGCGCCGGCCGTGTTTCTTACAAAATCGGCGGCGCTCTGGTCTGAAACCGACCGCACCGGCACGAAGCCGGATGGCATGCCGGTCTGGCTCACGGCGACTTCACCGTCAATATCGGTGCCATAAACATCGGTGGCGATGTCGAGAGTTGCACTGGTCAGAGGCTGGGTCTTGTTGAGGATGGCCACCGGATCGTAGGCCGGCACATCGGCGGATAGGGACGTGCTGGTCGTGGCCAGCGTGGCGGTGATACGGACAAAAGGCTGATTGCGGATGATCTCGCGGCCCTCAACGGTCTGGCGTATTGCGGCCTCGACGATTTCACGGTCGGAGCGCGTGGCCGCGACCGGACGCAGGCGCGAGGTCTTGGATGTCAGGTCCGTGGCCAGAGGCTGGTCGATGCGGGGGGCCGCAAGGTTGAGCGCTGCATAGGCGGTGGAGAAGGTGTCCTGGCCCTGAAACGAGACATAGAGTGCCGCGCCCATCAGCAGCACGCTGGTCAGGCCCGTCATGACCGTGCCGCTGAGCCAGGCGAAGCTGAGTTCGCGCCCCTGTGGAATCTCGCCATCCGTGGATTGCACGGTCAGTGCCGGGCTGTCCTCGTAGCCGGTGGCGTGCAGCAGCGCTACATGCCGTCGTCTTTGCGTCGCGTTCAACGCTCCATCCTTCAGATGCGTGACGGGATCGGTTCCCCCGCCGGTTGATCCGGCTATGGACGCTTGCGCGTCGCGCGTAACCTACGTACGCGCGCAGGCGTTCGCAATGCTTTCGGCCTATCCCGCATAAATGCGGCGAAACTGGGAGTCGCTTGCCTCGGAGGGCGACCAAAGGCGGTCTTGAACTTTGCCATGCCAACACCCATCTGGTGAAGTGTCGGCGGAGACCCCTTTAATCACTGGTGGTCTGGTCGAGTTTTCCACATTGTCCTGATTGGACGGCCAAGAAAAATGGCGTTTTTGCCATAAGGGGGCTTCCCAGTGGCACAAGCGGTCTCTATAACCCGCCCATCGCTGAAGAGCGCGGCGCCAGACGGCGGCGAGTTCGGAAGCAAACCTCTGAAATCGTGAGCAATTTTCGGTTTCAGGTTTTCGAATTTCGGTCTCGGCGGAAAAGAGAAAATGGGGTGTTGACAGACGAAAACGTCTCGACTACAACCCGCCAGCGTTGACGACGCGAGCACTTGTTGCTCCCACAGTTCAGCGCAATCTGACAGGGCAGACGATCTGCCGGGCAACCGGACACCGGATCGCGTTTCTCTGAAAGAACACGAAGGCTCCGCCTTCACCGACGCTTTGTTCCTTTTGGGCACTGGGTCAGCTCTTTGACATTGTGAAGATTGAAGAAAGAGAAACGTGGACGGCGAGGTTCTTGCGGGCTGAAGCTGGGGTTTACTCCGGTGGAAGTTGTTAGACTTTCGATGGGTGCACGTTTCTGAGGTACACTCTTTAATACGCGCCGACTTTGGTTGGTGCGATTGATGTGTGTCCTCGTCAAACGCAAATGTGCATTCAGCGACCATGTCAGATTTCAAACTTGAGAGTTTGATCCTGGCTCAGAACGAACGCTGGCGGCA
>NZ_JBTLRJ010000007.1:2500-5355 GCF_054482695.1 Devosia sp. CAU 1758
AAGAACGGGAAGAAGCTGGAAAGCTTTGCCATAGTGGGTGACAGCCCCGTACCGGTAGAAAGCATGCAAGTCCTCGAGTAAGGCGGAACACGTGAAATTCTGTCTGAACATGGGTAGACCACTATCCAAGCCTAAGTACTCGCACACGACCGATAGCGAACAAGTACCGTGAGGGAAAGGTGAAAAGCACCCCGACGAGGGGAGTGAAATAGTTCCTGAAACTGGATGCATACAAACAGTCGGAGCCCGCAAGGGTGACGGCGTACCTCTTGTATAATGGGTCATCGACTTAGTCTGTCTAGCAAGCTTAAGCCGTTAGGTGTAGGCGCAGCGAAAGCGAGTCTGAATAGGGCGTGAAGTTAGACGGATTAGACCCGAAACCGAGTGATCTAGGTATGAGCAGGCTGAAGGTAAGGTAACACTTACTGGAGGGCCGAACCCACGTCTGTTGAAAAAGACGGGGATGACTTGTTCCTAGGGGTGAAAGGCCAATCAAACTCGGAAATAGCTGGTTCTCCGCGAAAGATATTTAGGTATCGCCTCAGACGAATACCTCGGGGGGTAGAGCACTGGATGGGCTAGGGGGTCTCACCGACTTACCAAACCTAACCAAACTCCGAATACCCGAGAGTACTATCTGGGAGACAGACGGTGGGTGCTAACGTCCATCGTCAAAAGGGAAACAACCCTAACCTACAGCTAAGGTCCCCAAGTCACAGTTAAGTGGGAAAGCATGTGGGATTGCTTAGACAACCAGGAGGTTGGCTTAGAAGCAGCCATCCTTTAAAGATAGCGTAACAGCTCACTGGTCAAGCGATCCTGCGGCGAAGATGTAACGGGTCTAAAACTGTGCACCGAAGCTTAGGGTTTGCAACTTGTTGCAAGCGGTAGCGGAGCGTTCCGTAAGCCTGTGAAGCCATACCTGTGAGGGGTGGTGGAGGTATCGGAAGTGCGAATGATGACATGAGTAGCGACAAAAAGTGTGAGAGACACTTTCGCCGAAAGTCCAAGGGTTCCTGCGCAATGCTAATCAGCGCAGGGTTAGCCGGCCCCTAAGTCGAGGCAGAAATGCGTAGACGATGGGAACCACGTTAATATTCGTGGGCCAGGTGGTAGTGACGGATCGCGCGGGTCTGTATCCCCTTATCGGATTGGGGGTGCAGTGAGCCGGTTCCAGGAAATAGCTCCACCAATATTGACCGTACCCTAAACCGACACAGGTGGACTGGTAGAGTATACCAAGGCGCTTGAGAGAACTATACTGAAGGAACTCGGCAAATTGCACGCGTAACTTCGGGATAAGCGTGACCTTGCACTGGGCAACCGGTGTCAAGGTGTCACAAAAGAGGGGGTGGCGACTGTTTATCAAAAACACAGGGCTCTGCGAAGTTGCAAAACGACGTATAGGGTCTGACGCCTGCCCGGTGCCGGAAGGTTAAAAGGAGAGGTGAAAGCCTTGAATTGAAGCCCCGGTAAACGGCGGCCGTAACTATAACGGTCCTAAGGTAGCGAAATTCCTTGTCGGGTAAGTTCCGACCTGCACGAATGGCGTAACGACTTCCCCACTGTCTCCAGTATAGACTCAGCGAAATTGAATTCCCCGTGAAGATGCGGGGTTCCTGCGGTCAGACGGAAAGACCCCATGAACCTTTACTATAGCTTTGCGCTGGCACTTGTGTCGGCATGTGCAGGATAGGTGGTAGGCTTTGAAGCCGGGGCGCCAGCCTCGGTGGAGCCGCAAGATGAGATACCACCCTTATCGTCATAGGTGTCTAACCGCGGCATAACAGTGTCCGGGACAGCGCATGGTGGGTAGTTTGACTGGGGCGGTCGCCTCCCAAAGAGTAACGGAGGCGCGCGATGGTGGGCTCAGACCGGTCGGAAATCGGTCGTCGAGTGCAATGGCATAAGCCTGCCTGACTGCGAGACTGACAAGTCGAGCAGAGACGAAAGTCGGTCATAGTGATCCGGTGGTCCCGTGTGGAAGGGCCATCGCTCAACGAATAAAAGGTACTCTGGGGATAACAGGCTGATAATGCCCAAGCGTCCATAGCGACGGCATTGTTTGGCACCTCGATGTCGGCTCATCACATCCTGGGGCTGGAGCAGGTCCCAAGGGTATGGCTGTTCGCCATTTAAAGTGGTACGTGAGCTGGGTTCAGAACGTCGTGAGACAGTTCGGTCCCTATCTGCCGTGGGTGTTGGAATATTGAGAAGAGCTGACCCTAGTACGAGAGGACCGGGTTGGACGAATCTCTGGTGGACCTGTTGTGGCGCCAGCCGCATTGCAGGGTAGCTAAATTCGGACGGGATAACTGCTGAAAGCATCTAAGCAGGAAGCCTCCTTCAAAACGAGTATTCCCTATCAGAGCCGTGGAAGACCACCACGTTGATAGGCCGGGTGTGGAAGCGCAGCAATGTGTGAAGCTTACCGGTACTAATAGCTCGATCGGCTTGATCGTTCTCATTAGTCAATGTCCGCAACGACTTGCGTCGTTGCTTCTTTCTCCTTGCCTCACGGGTCGTACCGTTGAGAGCATGACGCGGCTAAAGCCGCCGCTATGCTCCCAACTGACCCTCTGGCGGGGCGGCCAACTTTGGCCGGGGTCGTCGCTAAGCTCCTCCGGGAGCCAAACCGATGGCTTGGAAAGCACAGATCAAAATTACAAAAGACCAAAATTCACCTTATGTGTTTTTCGCTGACCTTGTGGTTCTTGCGAGGGGCCCAGGACCCGATCCCATCCCGAACTCGACCGTCAAATCCCTCCGCGCCAATGGTACTAAGTCTCAAGACTTGGGAGAGTAGGTCACTGCAAGGTCTGCAAAAAACACCTAAGTCTCAACAACGATGCCAA
>NZ_JBTLRJ010000008.1:0-1557 GCF_054482695.1 Devosia sp. CAU 1758
ACTACCGCCCTTCAGCATCTGCTCCGGTGCTCGACATGGAGAATGCTGCTCAACTTGGATACGCCGTCTATTATGCGCTGGCGATGCTTGATGGGATGCCGGCAGAACGGTTGCTGCCTGTCCGAAACTGGGCAGATGCTCTGGTAGGTAAGTACGGCGGACCGATAGGAGACGCCATTTTCAGTCAATCTCCCAATGGCATCTGGCGCTTAGAAGGTCGGCCACTACTCGCCAAGGCTATTCTCGACGGCGACGAGGACGCTTATCGGACCCATGTCGAAGCCTATTACAATGTCATCCGCGAGGTAGTTAGCGATTCCGGTGCCATCCTCAAAAACGCTAATCGAGGCGACCGGGCGCTGCACTATCAAAGCCAAGGTTTGCTCGCCATCGCTGCCGTGCTGGACATCGTACAGAACCAGGGTGGCCGCATACCGGCAGATATCGAGGAAGAGTTCCAGCGTGCGGTTCAGTTTATGCTCGATGCAGACCGCGATATTGCTCTCATTGCGCCACTGGCTCGGGAGGGTTTCAACAATCCTGGTGATGGATCGACCCAGACCCGCTTCTACCGCGAGAACGCCGAACATTACTGGTGGATGATTTTTTATCTCTCCAACTATCCCGACGCCGAGAATGCAAGCCGCATCCGCTATCTTTTGGCCATGAACGACACGGTGGACCGAGTGGATCGCGATATGATGGCGTCAACCTGGGTGCCATATCCCATAAATTGCTACCGTCCATTCGACATGACGCCAGAAGCTGTTGAATCGGCCACCGCGCTTGTGACAGCGAAGTTCCCAAAGGTAGACGACGGCATTGCCAGTGCTCCGATCGCCACCGGCATCGGCGATGTCGTCAGTGAGAGCACCTTTGACGTCACGAGAGCCCTAGTCAGCACTCAGTATGAAGATCAAAATTTCGTTGAGTATCTGCTGAGGTTAAGGGGGAGCGCTATCGACGGCGAGGAGGTAGAAATACCAGCGATGAGCCTCTTTACTGACTTCTCGGGCGGCTCTGATGAAGTCGCAAACTTACGGCTCTTCCGCCTGGTATTCCGCCGGAACGTTCTCCAAGATCCCGCCAGTCGAAGCGCGGACTATCTTGTCTGCGGGGAACTGTCTGCTCAGATCGACGAAGGTGAGCAACAGCTTCGTCTACATGTCGGAGATGGTGCCGAGAAGAACGCCTGCATCCTCGAAAAAATGGCCGAGGTGGATCGAAACGTATGGTCGGCAGTTCTGGCCAACTTCTCGATCATTACGGATAAGCTGCCTGACAGCGACGCCGGCCTTCGCGTTAAGGAGCTGTATGCCTTTATAAAATGACTCGTGTGTAAAGTTACTCGGGCATAGATTCGGTCGAGTAGTCGGAAAAGCTCGCCTCTGCTATCGCCCCGGTTGTCCCAGGGTCTAGCTGCCGAACGAGCTTGCACGAAAAGGGGTGTAAGTTGATGCGAGGCGGTCGCAGGACCGCTGACAAACTTCGCGCACCCCGACATCCGCGGACTAGGGTTTAACAGTCCACGACCGGGGTCTGCGGGGAACCCGCCCC
>NZ_JBTLRJ010000009.1:0-1273 GCF_054482695.1 Devosia sp. CAU 1758
TGACGTTGCCCCCTGCGCCTAATCCAGTTTGAAGTAGGCTCTGGCCCCATCAGAAGGACCAGAGATGAAGCGAACCAGGTTCACCGAAGAGCAGATCATTGCGATCTTGAAAGAGCAGGAGGCCGGCGTTCCAGTTGCCGACCTGTGCCGCAAGCACGGCGTCAGCAATGCCAGCATCTACAAGTGGAAGGCCAAGTATGGCGGCATGGACGTCAGCGAGGCCCGGCGCCTGAAGGCTCTTGAGGACGAGAACGCCCGGCTCAAGAAGCTGCTGGCCGACAGCATGCTCGATAATGCCGCGCTGAAAGATCTTCTTGGAAAAAAATGGTAGCGCCCGCCGCCGAGCGGGATGCTGTCGCCCATCTCCAGACTGCCTATGGGATGAGCGAGCGGCGGGCGTGCCGAGTGTTGGGATGTTGCCGGATGACGATGCGCTACCAGGCGCTTCGGACCGATGACATCGTGCTGCGCGATCGGATGAAAGCCATTGCCCACGAGCGGCGACGGTTCGGCTATCGGCGGCTGCACGTCCTGCTGCGGCGGGAAGGATATCAGGTCAATCACAAGCGCCTGTTCCGGATCTACCGCGAGGAGAAGCTGATGGTGCACCGCCGTGGCGGCCGCAAGCGGGCCATGGGCACCAGGGCGCCGATGCTGATCCCAATGGCGCCCAACGAACGCTGGTCCCTGGACTTCGTCTCCGACCAGCTGACGGACGGCCGGCGCTTCCGGGTGCTGACGGTGGTCGATGATTGCACACGCGAATGCCTGACCTTGGTGGCCGACACCTCGCTGTCTGGCCTGCGCGTTGCCAGGGAGCTCGAGACCCTCATGGCCAGCCGAGGGCGACCCAAGATGATCGTCAGCGATAATGGGACCGAGTTCACGTCCAATGCCATCCTGGGGTTCGCTGACCGGATGGGGATCGGCTGGCACTACATTGCCCCGGGCAAGCCGATCCAGAATGCCTTCATCGAGAGCTTCAACGGCAGGCTGCGGGACGAACTGCTCAATGAGACGCTCTTCCCATCGCTTGCTCACGTCCGGGCCACCGTGGCGTCCTGGCGCGCCGATTACAATCTGCACCGGCCTCACTCGCGGCTGGGTTGGATGACGCCTGCCGAATACGCCGACACCTTCAACCCGCGACGGGATCTGCCGCTCCGCTCAATGACCAGCTCCGCGCCAGCCCCCGTCGCTCACACCGGCCAGATCGGCCAAACCAACCGCCCGAGTCTACTTCACGCTGGATAGAAGTTGGGGGCAACGTCAC